>CAZPGZ010000034.1:0-31044 GCA_964586075.1 uncultured Nitrospiraceae bacterium
ATGCCGATTAAAATAATATTGGATTTTTTGTCAATTACCATCACTTGTTTCTGACATATGCCAAGTTTTTCACGTTGAACCAGCTGGCGCAACCGGATGCTGAAAAAACGGCTGTGAGCAGCAGAAAAAGAAGGAGAACAGTGCCGGCTTTTTCGGAATGGGAAAAATCATTTTACCTCTCATGCCGCATGGATGGCATGCAGTTATTCCACAACGTCCAGCTTGATGGAGAGTTCATGCAACTGTGCCGGGGACACGCGCGACGGGGCCTCGGTCATGAGGCAGATCGCCTTCTGGGTCTTGGGGAAGGCGATTACGTCGCGGATGGATGCTGCGCCTGTCAGGAGCGCGGTAATGCGGTCCAGACCGAAAGCGATGCCGCCGTGCGGCGGAGCGCCGAATTCCAGCGCTTCGAGCAGAAAGCCGAATTTTTTGCGCGCGTCTTCCTCGGAAATATTCAGCAGGCCGAACATCTGCGTCTGCACTTCTGACCGGTGGATCCGGATGCTGCCGCCGCCGATCTCGGAGCCGTTCAGCACAATATCATACGCCCGAGCCCTGACTTTGAGCGGATCGGTTTTCAACAGACCGAGATCTTCGTTTTTCGGCGCGGTAAAGGGATGGTGCATGGCGTCGTAGCGTTTTTCGTCAACGTTCCATTCCACGAGGGGGAAATCCGTCACCCAGAGGAAATTCATTTTGTTTTCATCAATCAGCTTCAGGCGCCTGCCCATGAGCAACCGCAGATAGCCGAGCGTGTCCGCCGTGATCTTGGGGCTGTCCGCGATAAACATCATGAGATCGCCCGGTTTTGCATCCAGCCTGTCGGCAATGGATTTGATCTGCCCCTCCTTAAAGAACTTGGCAATCGGCGATTCGAAGCCCGCATCGGTTACCTTGATCCAGGCAAGCCCCTTTGCTCCGAATATTTTCGCCTCATCGGTGAGGTCGTCGACATCCTTTCTCGACAGCCCTGCCATGCCGGGCGCGGCAAAACCTTTTACCTGGCCGCCGAGTTCAAGCGCCTGCACAAAGACCTTGAAATCCGAGGATTTCGCGATATCGGAAATGTCTTTGAGTTCAAGGCCGAACCGCGTGTCCGGCTTGTCGGAGCCATAGCGGTCCATGGCGTCCTGATAGGTGAGCCGCGGAAACGGCTGAGGAATATCCACTCCCTTCACCTCTTTTACAACGGTGGCAAGCATCTGCTCCATCAATGACATGACGTCGTCTTCTTCAACGAAAGACAGCTCAATATCGATCTGGGTAAACTCAGGCTGCCGGTCCGCGCGCAGATCTTCATCGCGGAAGCATTTCACGATTTGATAATAACGTTCGAACCCCGCCACCATGAGAATCTGTTTGAAGAGCTGCGGCGACTGCGGAAGCGCGAAGAACATGCCCGGGTTCACCCTGCTCGGAACCAGATAGTCGCGTGCTCCTTCCGGGGTGCTTTTGGTCAAAAACGGCGTTTCCACATCGACGAAATCGTGGTTGTCCAAAAAACGACGCACGGTCTGCGCTATTTTGTGGCGGGTAAGCAGTACTTTCTGGAGGCTTGGCCTCCTCAGGTCGAGGTAGCGGTATTTGAGCCTCAGGTTCTCAGCTACATCGGTTTCGTCTTCGATCATGAAGGGGGGAGTTTTTGCCTGGTTCAGAATCTGGAGCTGGTCGGCCAGCACTTCAATTTCTCCGGTTGGGAGCTTGGGATTTACGGTGTTGCCCGGCCGGGGAGAGACCTTGCCGGTGACCGCGAGCACGTATTCGCTCCGGATGCTGCCCGCCAGTTCGTGGGCCTCTTTTGACGTTTCAGGATTAAAAACAACCTGGGTGATGCCGCCGCGGTCGCGAAGGTCTATGAAAATAAGCCCTCCGTGGTCCCGTCTGGTATGTACCCAGCCCATCAGCGTTACAATAGTACCGACATCTTTTTTTGCCAATTCCCCGCAGGAATGTGTTTTTTTGTTTGATTTCACCTGATTTCCCTCGTTTTTTATTGGGTAAGACAGGGTTGGATAATATCATTCAATGCGCTCGAAAGTCAAGTAGCAGGGTGCCGCTGAGTGTCTGCCGAGGCCGGTAGAAACTATTTCTTTATTGAAGCGATACCGTCCTTCGCCGCATTCATCATCATGAGTGTCTCGTTTGCCCAGAGATTCAGGGTCATTCCTTTCGCGATCCACGGCATGAGGGCGTTCACGGTCTGGAAGTGCGCACCGGAGAATTTTTGCTTCTTTTTGGCGGCGGCAATGATCTTGTCCAAGGCCGCGACAAAATCAGGATGTTCAAACCGGCCCATGATGCCCATGCTCTGGCTCAAATCATTGGGACCGATGAAAGCGGCATCAATTCCGTCAACCGCGAGGAGATCATCGATATTCTGCACGCCGACGGGTGACTCAATCTGTACCATCAATATAGTTTCGTTATTCGTTTTTTTCATGTACTCCGCGGGATTGGCAATTTTTTCAAATCCGCTGTGTCCCCGAAGCAGTTGCACTCCTCTGTTGCCCAGCGGAGCATATTTGGCCAGGTCCACGAACAAGCGGGCCTGTTCTGCTGTTTCGACATTCGGCAGCAGCAGCCCGCCTGCCCCCATGTCCATGTATTTCTGCACGACCTCGCGTCGAAGTTCGGGAATGCGCACCATCCCGCAGATACCGGACTCGCGCGCCACGGTAAGCATCCTGGCGACGGAGGTGTAATCGAATGTGCCGTGTTCGCAGTCAATAATAAAATAGTCGAAACCGCAGACTTTGATAATTTTCGCGATTTCCGGATGATCGAAGAGAACAACCATGGTTCCCAGAAGCTGTTCTCCTTTTTTCAGTTTAGTTTTCACGGTGTCGGTCATTATTGTTCCTCTCTGATTTCTGATGTCGTTGTCTGCGTTTTTTGAACGGGTGCCGGTGGCGTGAATTGGAAGGTGTTGGGTGATTCAACGCTTTGTGGATTTTTTGATTTTATCGACCACATCGGCACCAAGACATTCCTTGGCAGAGGCACACCACTCCGCGCACGACGGTCCCAGGGGCCTTGTATGTAATTCACCGCACTCCTTGCAGATGGTTTCCGGTTCATCACTCCATATTTCAAGTGTTTTGCCGCACTTCCTGCATCGCATTTCTTCAGGCCAGGGTTGGCGGATTTCCCTGCTTCCGGGACAGTGCTCTTTCATATGCGGGAGCCTCTCAAGAGTGACCCAAAAAGGGAGGTGTTATTTTTGCTTATCATCGTCGACAATCTGTATTTTCAGATTGTAGGGAATGATCGCCCGGTTGATCTCGATGGGAATAAAGAGGTTAACGGTTTTCCCCTTCAAGTCGGACGCGCTGAATCCCTCTTGATCGAGCAGAGGCTTTACTTCATACTTTCCTGTTTTGGAAGACACAAGCACATGCTCTATCGGCGTTATAGTCTCCTGGATGGATTTCCCCGGCAGCACGGTCTGGTCAGGAACAGGGTTGTTCCTGTCCTGATACCGGACGCCGGAATTCATAAGCCGGAAGCGCCGCGCGTGAATGTCCGTGTATTCGCTTCGCTCCCAAAGAATCTTCAGGGGATGGTCGGAAAGATTTTTAATCCCCGCCTGGAACGAAGTTTCGCCGATGATAAGGGAAATTGAAATCATCTTGTCCTGGAATGACAGATCCTCCGACGGGACCGGCGCCAGGAGCCGGTATTTCAACAGGTAGGCAAGTTTTTTCTCAAGTTTGATCCTGATCGTATCTCCTTCATTGATATGGCGAAGCGCTATGGTCACGGGTTTATACCTGTCTTTGCTTACTTCCAGGATTTCTCTGCTTGCCCGCGCGGATTCTGTCGCCACATCCACGGCAATCACGGCAGGCGAACTGAATTTCTGCTCTTTCTGGCCAGAGCCCGAAACGACCCTGATGGCCGAGTCCGGCGGGTCTGCAATGACTTTGAAGTGTTTTGTTACCGTGCTCGGAGAACAGCCACCGGCAAAAAGGCATATCCAGAAAAAAACAAGATATTTTTTCATGTATTTTCCTCCTGCAGATCCGGTTAATTACCCATAATAACACATTAATTGCCGGCTGCTGCAAAATTTTTGTTTCTTTTTTTTCAGCTGCCTTTTCCCTGGACGATTGAGAAAAGCCGTGCTCTCGTATTCTCACATAAAAAATCATTTTCTATGCAGACAAATTGCCTTGAATATGCTTTAATAGATAACTATAATATTCTTGGTGATGCTCACTTCCATTCAGGAGGAGAAGACAGATGGCGGTAAAGTCGTCAAAGAAAACAGCAAAGAAAAAAGCTGTCAAGGCTGGACGCTCCAGCGCGTCGAAGAAACCGGTTAAAAAGACAAGCATAAAACCGCTGCGGAAGGCTGCGGCAAAAAAAACAGCAGTGAAACCGGCGCGCAAAAGCGGCAAGCCATCCTCACCGGAGGCAGCACCGCAGGCGCGAGTATCCGCCGCCACGCAGAAGCGGCATGAATTACTTAAAAAATTGCTGTTCAAAAAAAGGAATGAAGTGGTGGCAGGCCTGGAAAGCCAGATGGGACGCAAGCTGTCCCGGGAAACCGGACAGAAGATTGACTCGGCCATGGACAGTGCAGACCAGTCTGCTCTGGACATGGACCAGGGCATCGACTACTCCCTCCTGGAAATGAAATACGAACAATACAAGGACATCGCCGACGCTTTCCGAAAGCTTCAGAATAAATCCTACGGTCTGTGCGAGGAGTGCGGCCAGGAAATTGATATTAAACGGCTTGAGGTCAACCCGCTGGCCAGATACTGCATTGACTGCAAGACACGCAAGGAGGAGATGGAGCGCATCCAGAAAGAGGAAACCCGCTTTAAGGAATAAAATATATCAGGGCGGGTTTAACCTGTCCGCGGCATTCGATCAAGCATGTTTTCCTTGACAAAAGGGCCGTGATACAGTATCGTATGCCTCTGATTTTTTCTCGGGGCGGTGTAGCTCAGCTGGTAGAGCAGGGGAATCATAATCCCTGTGTCCGGGGTTCGAGTCCCTGCACCGCCACCATTCTTCCCCTCGTAGAACCATTTTCCCCTGTCGTATGCTTACAACAAAAGTCAAACAAACGATCCAACGCTTCGGCATGCTGAAGCCCGGAGACTGCGTTCTCGTTGCCGTCTCAGGAGGACCTGATTCGGTTTGTCTCCTGAACGCATTGTGGTCGCTATCGAAGGAATTCGCCTTTACCCTGCATATCGCACACCTTGATCATATGTTCCGCGGCCGGGAATCAGCCGACGAGGCTTTGTTTGTTGCCGGACTTGCAAAGAAACTGGGTGTTCCTGCAGTCGTTGAAAAGATTGATGTTCCTGCGTTTTGCCGGGAGCGCGGGCTGTCGTCGCAGGAAGGGGCGCGGACGGTGCGGTACGATTTTTTGCAGAACGTCGCAAAAACAGCCGGGGCAACCCGCATTGCCACGGGCCATACTGCAGACGACCAGGCTGAAACGTTTCTTATGCGGCTGCTGCGCGGCGCGGGTGTTTCCGGGCTTTCGGCAATTCCTCCGGTGAGGGATAATATAATCCGCCCTCTTATTGACGTCACCCGCGGCGAAGTGATGGCATACATCCGAGAACACGGCCTTGAATTCGCGACCGACCCTTCCAATGCACAGTCTGTGTATATGCGGAACCGGATCAGGCGGGACCTGCTGCCCCTGCTCAGGCACTTTAATCCCCGGGTTGTGGAAACTCTTTCAACGGAGGCGGAGCTGCTTCGGGACGAAAACGAAGCTATGGAAGCTTGTCTTGCGGAGCGCTCAGGTGGCATTCTGCGGCAGGAGCCATACGGTGTCGTTCTTGAGAGGGCTTCGTTTAACGCATTGCCGCAGGCCTTTAAACGCAGACTTTTTTTACAAGCAGTACAAATCGTCGACGAGGATATCTCCGGATTGACCCGGCAGAACGGGTGGCTATCGTCCGTGCAGATTGATGAAGCCGTTTCCTTCATGAAAACAGCCCGGAGCGGCAGGGTCCTGCAACTTCCCGGCAATGTCAGGCTTGAGCGGGAATATGAAGCATTTATCGTGTCCCGGGAAACCGATGCACAGGTTTTTTCCCGCGTCCTTACGCTGCCGGGAGTCACCCGGATTCCGGAACTCGGGCTACAGGCCGAAACCGCAATTGCCGAATCACCGGATGAAGATTTTACGCTCAAAAATTATCTCTGGCAGGCAGAGTTTGATTATGATAAAATACATAAACCTTTGGTCCTCAGGTCCAGACTGAGCGGAGACCGGTTTTATCCGTCAGGCATGGGCGGCAGAAGCAAAAAACTCCAAGATTATTTTACAGATGAAAAGGTTCCGCGCCGAAAGCGGAACATGATACCCCTCCTCGTATCGGGAGAGGATATCGTATGGGTGGTGGGTTTTAGGACGGACGCGCGGTTCCTGCCGGGAGCAGGTGCAAAGCGAAAGGCGCTGGTCGGTATTCAGTCGATGAGCGGGGAACGGTAAGAGCGGCGTCCTGCGTGCCCGCTCCGTACGTTTTTTATGGGGAGGATTGTATGGTTGGTATCGATTTTGGCAAGCCGCTGTTCACACGGGAAGAAATTCAGCGAAAAAACCAGGAAATCGGATCACGGATATCCGCGGACTACGCCGACAAGGATTTGCTTGTCGTCGGCGTGCTGAAGGGGGCGCTGTTCTTCATGTCTGATTTGCTCCGGTCGCTCAGGATATCGGTCAGGATGGATTTTATCCACTGCACCAGCTCATCCAAAGGCGCGGATGGAAACCCGGTCCGGATGCTGTGCGATATGAAGGAAGACATCGCAGGCAAGCATGTCCTGCTTGTGGAGGATATTATGGACTCCGGGGTCACGCTTAATTATCTGAAACAGATGCTGCTGGAGCGGAAACCGGAATCGCTTAAAGTATGCGTGCTGCTGGACAAGGTGGAACGCCGTTCGGTTCCCATCGAAGCAGATTACGTAGGCTTTCGTATTCCGAACAAGTATGTGGTCGGCTATGGGCTTGATTATAAAGACCGCTACCGCAATCTTCCCTATATAGCGGTGCTTCCAATGGATGAGCGGTAAGAGAAAAAACCAGATAAACTGTTGTCACAAATCCGTTAATATGTTACTATTATCTTTCTAGAAGTATCGGGCCGCAGTTGAAAACGCTGATTTTCCGGCAGCTTGGACGCTCCGATCACCGGTTTTCAAATGGCCCTATTGCTGGTATGGGAGGTTTTCATCAGTGGGTGCATCGTATAAGAATATTGCCTTGGTTCTCTTGCTGGTCTTGCTGTCGGTGTTTATCTTTAATTTTGCCACGACGATCAACCAGTCTTCGCAGGTTATCCGTTTCAGCGAGGCCATGGATAAGATTGCCAATGGCGAGGTAAACGACGTAACGATCAAAGGGCTGGAAATGTACGGAACGCTAAAGAACGGTAAAACGTTCATGACCAATCTTCCGGAATATCCCGACCTTGTGAAAGACCTGCGTGCCAAGGGCGTGACGATTAAAGCCGAGCCGATTAAGGAATCGGCTTGGACCAGTTTCTTGGTTGTTTGGGGGCCGTTAATCCTCATGGCACTGTGGTTCTTTTTTATCATGCGAAACATGCAAATGGGTGGTAACAAAGCGCTTTCCTTCGGGAAGAGCAAGGCAAAGCTGCTGAATGAGAGCGCGAAGAAGGTCACCTTCAGTGAAGTTGCAGGCATGGATGAGGCAAAGGTTGAAGTCCAGGAGATCATAGAAATTCTGAAAGATCCGCAGAAATTTCAAAAACTCGGCGGCAAAATCCCGAAAGGCGTGCTTTTGGTCGGCCCTCCCGGCACGGGCAAAACACTGCTTGCGCGCGCTATTGCCGGTGAAGCCGGGGTGCCGTTTCTTTCGATCAGCGGTTCCGACTTTGTCGAAATGTTTGTCGGCGTTGGTGCTTCGCGTGTGCGCGATCTTTTCGAGCAGGGAAAGAAAAATGCACCCTGCATAATCTTTATCGACGAAATTGATGCCGTTGGCAGGCACCGCGGTGCAGGTCTGGGCGGCGGACATGACGAGCGTGAGCAGACTCTGAACCAGCTTCTTGTCGAGATGGACGGTTTTGAAAGCAACGACGGCGTCATTCTGGTTGCTGCCACGAACCGCCCCGATGTGCTTGATCCGGCGCTTCTCAGGCCGGGCAGGTTTGACCGCCAAGTGGTGATTCCTCGCCCCGATTTGAACGGCAGAATCGGCGTGCTCAAGGTGCATACGCAGAAAATCAAACTTGCTCCGGACGTTGATCTTGAGGCCATCGCCCGCGGAACCCCCGGACTGTCCGGTGCGGAACTGGCCAATCTGGTGAATGAAGCGGCGCTTCTTGCCGGAAGGCTGTCGAAAACGCAGGTGGAGAACGACGATTTCGACCGGGCAAAAGATAAGATTCTCATGGGTCTCGAACGCAGGACCATGATAATCAGCGATGAAGAAAAGAAAAATACGGCCTATCATGAAGCGGGACATACCATGGTCGCAAAGCTTATTCCCGGCACTGATCCCGTGCACAAGGTGTCCATTATCCCGCGCGGCATGGCATTGGGTGTTACGCTCCAGCTTCCCACGGCTGACCGCTACTCCTATGATCGTGAACACCTGCTGAATAATATCGCTATCCTTCTGGGCGGCAGGGCTGCGGAGGAGATCGCGCTCCAGCATATGACCACCGGCGCCGGCAACGATCTCGACCGCGCAACGATGCTGGCCCGCAAAATGGTCTGCGAGTGGGGTATGAGTGATACGCTGGGGCCTTTGTCGTACGGCAAGAAGGAAGAACATATTTTCCTGGGTCGCGAGATAGCACAGCACCGTGATTACAGCGAGCAGACCGCCATAGAAATTGACCGGGAAGTCAAGCGCATCGTCATGGAAAATTACGAGCGGGCAAAGTCTCTGATTCAGGAACGCGTAGAAGTCTTGCACAACCTTACCAAGGCATTGCTTGAAAAAGAGACACTCGATGCGGCTGATATCGATGCGATAATCAATGCACAGCCGCCTGCGGCTGTGTAGGGGAGTCTTGGATGGAGCCTGTCCTCCGGATTTCCAGCCGCGGGTCGCTTACCATTACGGTGAGCGGCCTGACATCCGCACAGGTCATACTTCTGTATAAAATAGTCCGATCATCCACCAGCGGGGCGGGGTTTGAACCCGTCCCGTCCTGTTTTCCGGAATGTTCAGCCGATTGCCGCCCGTCTGCAACAGAGCAGGCCTTCCTGTCCGGCACAATCCACGAACTAATGCGCGGGGCAAAAATTATCGCCTCCTTCGGAGGCCATTTCTCCGACCTTGGCAAAAGAATAGTTACGCTGCTTGACAATTACCTCCGTTCGGATTATACGATCAACTGCAGAGGAACGGTTCTTGATCTCGGCAGCCGCACACACATCATGGGGATACTGAATGTGACTCCGGACTCCTTTTCCGACGGAGGGCTGTATGCCGACATCGACAGTGCGCTGACACATGCGCGTGAGTTGGCGGCTGCCGGAGCCGATATCATTGATATCGGAGGAGAGTCCACCCGGCCTGGTGCCGATTCCGTATCGGAAGAGGTGGAGCTTGCCAGGGTCGTTCCGGTCATCAAACAGCTGTCCGCGGAGCTGCCGGTCCCGCTTTCCATCGATACGTACAAATCCGCGGTGGCGCGGAAAGCGCTTGAGGCAGGAGCTTCTATCGTAAATGACATCAGCGGCCTTCGTTTTTCACCCGACATGGCACAGGTGGCGGCTGATTATGGCGTTCCGGTAATTATTCAGCACATCAAAGGCACTCCGCGCGCTATGCAGCAAGCTCCCGTCTACGGGGACGTAGTGGCTGATGTCATGGCCTATCTTGAAGAAGGAATTGAAATGGCCGAACGCGCCGGTGTCGGCAGCGGGCAGATGCTTATCGATCCCGGAATCGGGTTCGGAAAGACGCTTGAACATAATCTGACGCTGTTGAACCGGCTTGACGAGTTTCGCGGCCTGGGAAAACCCGTCGTGCTCGGAACGTCAAGAAAAAAATTTATCGGTTCCGTTCTGGATATTCCCGTGCCGGAACAGCGGGTTGACGGGACCGCTGCAACGGTGGCGCTGGGAATTGAGCGCGGGGCCCATATCGTACGGGTCCATGATGTAGCGCGCATGGTGCAGGTGGCGCGCATGACGGATGCTGTCGTGAAGGCGGCGCATGCCGGCTTCGCCACCGGACATTAATTAAAACGCATGATCAATATCGCCGACATACGAGAAGCCCTGACGCACTACCGCTGGTTCAACGACACGCTGGATATCATTTGCGTTTACTATCTTTTTTACCGCCTTTTTCTTGTCATCAAGGGAACGCGTGCTTTTCAAATGCTCATCGGGATCGGGCTCATCATGCTCGTCCTGGTTGCTTCGGCGCTGCTTGAGTTCTATACGCTCGACTGGCTCATTCACAGCTTTTGGTCCCAGATTGTGCTTGCGGTCGTAATTCTGTTCGCACCGGAAATCAGGAATACGCTGGTCAGGGTAGGCCGGCGTCATCTGGTCCGCTCGCTGTCCGTTGTGGAGAGCTCAAAGTTTATCGAAGAGACAGTCAAGGCGGCGGTTTCCATGGCAAACAAGCGGATCGGTGCCCTTATCGTGCTCGAACGGGACGCGGACCTTTCAACTATTGTTGAAATGGGGACCGAGCTCGATGCAAAAGTTTCGAAAGAAGTCCTTGTCAGTATTTTCCTTCCCTATTCCCCGATCCACGATGGAGCTGCCATTATCCGGAATGGAAGAATCGTAGCAGCCGGGTGTTTTCTGCCCCTCACGCTTTCCTCGAACCTGTCGAAGACCCTTGGGACGCGACACCGCGCGGCAGTCGGCCTCACGGAGGAGAGTGATGCCGTCGTGGTTGTTGTCTCCGAGGAAACGGGAGAAATATCGGTTGTGAAGAACGGAGTGATTGAGCATAATGCAGATGCTCTCACGCTCAGGAAAACAATATCTGATATTTTCGTCAAAAAAAAGGTCCGGTGACCAGACCATGAACCTTCGGAACATTCTGTATGATAATTGGCCTATCAAACTGCTGTCGCTCTTCCTGGCGGTGGTGCTTTGGTTTTACGTCACCTCAAAAGGAAAAACGGAAATAACGCTTGCGGTTCCCCTGGAACTGAGGAACACCCCCCAGAATATGGCTGTCGTGGGGAATGTAACAGGCTACATTGACGTGCGCTTGCTGGGGCAGGAACGCTCTCTCCGGGACATCACCACCGGCAAGAAAGTGAGCGGCGTGCTTGACTTGTCCATGGCGAAAGCCGGGGAAAATACCGTTCGCATATCACCGGACGATATCCGACGTCCGACAGGCGTTGCGGTAACTTACATTACACCCTCGGAAGTCAAAGTGAAGCTTGAGCCGCTCATGCGGAAGGTCTTCAGACTCCGGCCGATTCTGCACGGCGCTCCGGCACCCGGATATTATATCACGGGCCTGAAGGTGGAACCCGCGCAGATAACGGTCGAGGGGCCGGTCAGCGCGCTGTCGCCATTTAACAAGCTTCAAACCATGCCCATCGATATCCAGGACGCGAAAGAAAGCCTCGTTGTGGACCCTAAAATCGATTACCAGGGGCAATCACTCAGAATTGTCGAGCAACGTATCGCAGTCGTCATCACCATTGAAAGGATAAAAAAATGAGAACGCTTTTCGGAACTGATGGAGTTCGGGGTGTGGCAAATAAAGAACCCATGACGTCGGAAATGGCCATGCGGATCGGAAGGGCCGCTGCCCATGTGTTTCGGGATTCTCCCCGCAGGCACAGCATCGTTATCGGAAAGGACACAAGGCTCTCCGGATACATGATCGAAAGCGGATTGACTGCCGGCCTTTGCTCCATGGGCATGGACGTGCTGCTTGTGGGGCCGGTCCCCACGCCGGGTATCGCGTTTCTCACCCGCAGCTTGCGGGCAGATGCAGGAGTGGTCATTTCAGCGTCACACAATCCGTATGAGGACAACGGCATCAAGTTCTTCGGCCGCGACGGTTTCAAGCTGCCCGACGAAATTGAAAAAAAGATGGAGGGCCTGATTTTTTCCGGTGCGATCGATTCCATCCGGCCTACTGCCGCCGAGATCGGAAAAGCCTACCGGATCGACGATGCCATCGGCAGATACAATGAATTTGTAAAATCATCCATTCCACGCGGAATGGACCTGTCCGGGCTCCGGGTGGTCGTTGACTCCGCTAACGGCGCCGCATACAAGATCGCCCCGCGCATTCTTTTTGAACTCGGAGCGGACGTTATTTCGCTGTATGATAAACCCAACGGCATTAACATTAATCAAGGCTGCGGTTCTCTCTACCCCGAAGTCGTGTGCCGCACCGTGGTGGCAAGCCAGGCCCAGATCGGCATAGCTTTTGACGGCGACGCGGACCGGGTCATCCTCAGCAACGAACAGGGCACCGTGGTTGACGGCGACGCCATCATGGCGATCTGCGCCATGCAAATGATGCAGGAAGGCAGGCTGAAGCAGAAAACCCTTGTCGCCACGGTCATGAGCAACCTCGGTCTGGAACTGGCCATGAAGAAAGCGGGCGGCAAACTGGTGCGCGCCGCAGTCGGCGACCGGTATGTTATGGAAAAGATGCTGGAAGGCGGATATAATCTGGGAGGGGAACAGTCCGGGCATATTATTTTTCTGGATAATAACACCACGGGAGATGGTCTCATTTCGGCGCTGCAGGTACTGGCGATCATGAAGCAGACCGGCAAGCCCCTGTCCGAACTGGCCGCCTGCATGAAAAACTATCCGCAAACGCTTGTCAACGTGAAAGTCAAAGAGCGCAAGGATCTTTCATCGATCCCGGAAATTGCAAAACGGATATCTGAGATCGAGAAAAAACTTGACGGTACCGGGCGCCTCCTTGTGCGGTACTCCGGCACCGAGCCCAAAGTCCGTGTCATGCTCGAAGGCGAGGATCAGCAGGAGATAAAAGCTCTTGCAGAGGACTTGGCCGAAGTCATCAGACAAAAACTGGGATAACAAGTGAATGGAATCATAACGCATAGTGTTGCGTTGATGCCGCAGCACGTCATCACCACGTGTTGATGTTTTTCCGCATCGCCTGTTCAAACTCCCGCTGCCCATGAAAAAACCCGTTATCCTGATCACCCTCGCGTATATTGGGGGCCTTCTTGCCGGCCACGGATTTCTCTACCTTCCCTATGCAACCGGCATCGTGATAGCACTTTGTATCCTGACATCCGGTATTTCAGCATTGTTCGGCAAAATACCGCCTCGCCTCTTTTGGCTCTCGGCAATTCCAGGCATTATCGGCATGGCTGCATATCTGTTTTCGTCAACCTGGCTCCCTCCAAACCACTATACGCGTGTTTTCGCGTACGATAACAAGATGCACGAAATCGCCGGTACTATCGCTTCTCCTCTTGACCGCGGTCAGGACAGGACCGGTTTTGTCCTGAAACTTTCGACAATAGATGGTTACCCCGTGTCCGGAGACGTGCGGGTAAGCGTGCGGGCGGAAGCCGCAGGGATCGGCTATGCAGATTCCATCCGAATCAAAGGGAAGCTGCTGCAGCCCGGGGGGGCCGGCAATCCGGGTGGATTTGATTATCCGGCATATCTTGCGCGAAGCGGGATTTACTCTCTTGTCAGCGTCAAAGATTTCACCATGGTTGAGATTGCCGGAACGGGAAAAGGTTTTTTCAGGACGGTTCAGGACTGGCGCGAGCACATACGCCGGTCGTTTCTCGCATCAACCACGGGGGCCGGTTCCGCGATTCTTCAGGCCATGATCATAGGAGAAGAGGGGTTGCTCACGGACGAGATGCGGGACAGTTTCATGGCGGCGGGAGCAACGCACATTATTTCCATCTCCGGGTCGCATTTGGGAATGCTTGCCGTCCTCTGTTTCGGTTTCCTGCGGGGAATTATCTTTCTTATGCCTGAGCGGTATTATAACCGCCTGACCCTGCATCTTGATCCCAAAAAAGCGGCAGCCTGGCTTACCCTTCCCTGTGTAGCATTTTATACGCTGCTTGCCGGCTGTGAAGTGGCCACAATCCGTTCTCTCATTATGATTACGGCGGGGCTCCTGGCGCTGATCCTCGACCGGGACGACGCGCTCATGAATTCCCTGGCAATCGCGGCACTTCTGATTTTGATCGCAAGTCCTCAGGCGATTTTTGATATCTCATTTCAGCTGTCGTATGTTTCCGTGCTTGCTATCGGCTATGTCGTTACGCTCTGGAACGACTTGGAAATCAGACAGGAGGGAATACTACGAAAAATCAGAAACAGCATTGCCATGGTCATTATGATTTCTCTTACGACAAGTCTTGCGACGGGACCGCTTGTCGCCCACTACTTTAATCAGTTTTCTTTTGCAGGCATCATATCAAATCTGGTCGTGATTCCTTTCGCAGGCCTGCTTGTCGTGCCGCTGGGCTTGTTTTCGGCGGTGTTGTCTCTTTGTACGGGATATCTGCCTCTGGCCGGCGTCAATCAATTTTTGGGGAACGTTTTTGTCGCGGTCGTAGACTTTTTCGGCCGATTGTCCTTTGCGGAAATGCATCCGCCTGCCCCGGATGCGGTGTGGTTGTTTTTTTACTTTCTTTTTCTGCTTTTTCTCGCTAGTGCCGTCAGAGCCGGTCTGCGCGCCCGCTTCAAACCTTTTGAAAGCACTACCCGGGTCCCGAGGAGCGCTGTGCTGGGTGCGATCATCTCCGGTTGCTTCCTGGTCTTTTCTCTTGCGGTTTTTTCCATGCCGGTCAGGGCTGCGGAGGTCAGTTTTCCTGATGTGGGACAGGGGGACTGCGTGCTTATCCGGCTGCGTTCCGGGAAAACCATTCTGATCGACGGCGGCGGCACCTATGACAACCGATTTGACATCGGACGCCGCATTGTTGCGCCGTATCTCTGGAACAAGAGGATCAGCACCATCGATCTTCTTATCCTTTCTCACCCTCATCCGGACCATATGAACGGACTTCGATACATCCTAAAGAAATTTCGGGTGCTGCAAGTGTGGGAAAGTGAACGGGACACGGATCTGCCGGGATACAAGGAATTCAGGCAAATCATCGCAGAGAAGAATATCCCCAGAAGGACTGTTTCTGCTGAAGAACAACCGGCAGCAATCGGCGAAGCAGAACTTTTTGTGCTCCACCCTGCCGCAACATTTGTATCACGCGACCGCCAGGCGTATGCCGCGGAAAACAGTCGTTCCCTCGTGATCAAAATGGTTCTCGATAATCGTGTTTCTCTGTTTCCCGGAGATATCGGCAGCGATGCCGAGCAGAAACTGGCTGAAAAAGCTCCTGGTATAAAGTGCGACCTGCTGAAAGTGCCACATCATGGCAGCAAAAGTTCAAGCAGCGAACTTTTCATATCCGCGACACGGCCCCATCTTGCAATGATGACTGTTGGCAGAGGAAACCGCTACCGGCATCCTTCACTGGAGGTTTTAGAGCGGTATGCTGCATACGGGGCTGAGATAGGCAGAACGGATATTGATGGAGCAGTAACAGTACGAATGGAGAAAAACGGCATGAATACCGTGCGTTGGAATGATTGCGTGCTGGAACGAATAAATTTTTTTGACCGTACGGCGTGGGGAAAACGGGAAAAATCAAACTGGAGCCGTTTACGGAAGAGGATACAGTCTGATTTTTTCAGGATTTAATCCGTTCGGCAGAGAATTCCCCGATTACTGTTGGGGGCGGAATGCAGCAAGGCGTGCCCTGCGCTCGCGCGCATCGCACTCGTTTAACGCTGGGTACCAGCAGGAGGCTGTGTTTATCATGGGAGCCCCGGTTTCTGCCGGAGGGGATTCCCTAACCGGACGTTGTCTGAACCTGCAAAATATCCTTGACATTTCCTTGTTTATGGTTAAAATGCACAAGTTTGCATCAGGATCAGGAGGTGAAGCAAAATGGCAGAAATGAGCAAAACTGCGAAAGCAGCAACCAAAAAAGCCGTGGTAAACTTGAATATACCTCAGTGCTGCGGAAAGCCCATGCAGGCGGCAAAGATGATGACCACGACAGGCAAGGTTCGCGGCATGATGTGGCTATGCGATAAATGCTTTAAAGAAACAAAGATTGCTTAATGCGGCAGCGTTACAGAAACGAAAAACCAGGCGGTGAAAATCACCGCCTTTTGTTTCCTGTCTCTTTCCACCGGCACAACTCCTAAAGAGTTATTAGTTGCAAAAAATCCACGCTTGTGCTATTTTAATCGCGCTTGATTTTCAGAAAAAAACCGGCGGCGGTGCAACTCCTCTTAGCTGTCATTATCCTCTACTCAAGGAGTGTAATTTACCCCCATGGCCCTCTTCCCGAAAAATATAGATTTTTATGAGATGTTCGACCGTGCGCTTGAGAATGTTTCAAGCGCGGCTGATCTGTTTGTCGATATGCTGCGCAGCTTCGACCGTGATGAATTTGTCGCGTCGTCGAAGAAAATTTATGAGTTCGAGCAGGAAGGGGACATGCTCACTCATGATATCTTCAAAAATCTGAATAAGACGTTTCTCACTCCGATCGACAGAGAAGACATCCATGCCCTTGCTTCGAGGATTGACGATATTATGGACCACGTCTGGGCAGTGGTAGACCGGATGGTAGTGTTTAAAATTGAAAAACCCACCCCTGAGATCCTTTTGATGGCAGAGGATATGCAAACAGTTGCGGGGACTCTTAAGAAAGCAATTCGGGAGCTTCGGGCAAAGCAGTATGACCGCGTCCAGGAATACTGCATTGAGATCAACCGGCTTGAAAACCGGATCGACCGCATATACCGAGACGCTCTCGGCAAACTGCTGAACGAACAGAATGACCCCATGTACGTCATCAAATGGAAAGACATCTATCAGCTGCTCGAAGAAGGAGCTGACCGTTCGGAAGATGTTGCCAATGTCCTTGAATCCATAGTCCTTAAATATGCATGAATTTCTGATTTTTATTATTATCCTGGCGGTGGTTTTCGATATCGCAAACGGATGGCACGATGCTGCCAACGCCATTGCCACGGTTGTTTCGACAAAAGTGCTTTCTCCCGCCGCCGCGGTCGCCATAGCCGCATGCATGGAAATTCTCGGCGCCTTTTTAACGACCGCTGTTGCGAAAACCATCGGATCGGGAATTGTCGACCCGACAGCCATCACGAATACCGTTCTGGTCGCAGCCCTGCTGTCCGCAATCCTCTGGAACCTCTTAACGCTTTTCTTCGGCTTGCCGGTGAGTTCGTCTCATGCGCTTGTCGGCGGGATCATCGGCGGTTCCCTGGCCTACGGAGGCGCCAGCATCCTTAATCTGACCGGAATTCTGAAAATCTTTGCCTCGCTGCTTGTTTCCCCGGTATTTGGACTCGTCGTCGGCTATCTCTTCATGAAACTGGTTCTGTCCCTGTTTGGTACTCTTTCACCCGGGACGATCAGCAAGTACTTCGGCAGATTCCAAATTATTTCATCTGCCTGCATGGCGTTCGGCCACGGCTCGAATGATGCGCAGAAGGCCATGGGGATCATCACCATGGCCCTTGTCAGCGGAGGCGTCATTCAGACGGTGGATGTGCCGAAATGGGTTATCATAACCTGTGCGCTTGCCATGGGAGCCGGCGTGCTTTTCGGCGGCTGGAAGATCATAAAGACTATCGGCGTTAAGATGCTCAAACTTGAGCCGATCCACGGTTTCGCCGCTGAAACCTCTTCCACGGCAATCATTATTACGGCGAGTCATTTCGGACTGCCGGTGAGCACCACGCATGTGATTTCATCTGCCATCCTGGGCGTCGGCGCAACCAAACGGCTGTCTGCCGTACGCTGGGGCATTGCCGGCAAGATAGTGATGGCCTGGGTTCTTACTCTTCCCCTCTGCATCGGCATGGCATGGGGCATTCAGTCGCTTTTGGCGCATTTTCATATTGGTTGCTGATTTCTTCAACACGTGATTTACCTGCCTCCAGGTATCATATTCCAATGATTATATCTGAACATGCTGAAATAAAACGCTTTGTCAGAAACACGCTCGGCTGCGGATGCCCTGAGGAAGTATTTCAAGCCATTGATTGCAGGTATAATGTGCGGCTAGCGACAGGCATTGTATTGGATGCCATGCTTGTCATTGCTGACCGGCTGCTTATCTATGTGGTGGAGGCAGGTGCTGAAGGCTTCTCCCAATCAGAGTTCACGGCGCTCGTAGCCGTTGGCAAGGAAGACCGTGATGCACGGAAGTTGAACAGGTTCCGGCTGGTAGTTGCAGCGGACGAGGCTCTGGATGCCCCGACTGTTCAAGCATTGTTTCAGGAGTTGGCGTACAGGGATGAAAAGATCCATCTGCATATTATCGGCAGGGAAGAAAATATTTTTCAGAAGAAGAGGAGCAAGCGTTAGAATATCAGAAAACTCTTTTCGGGCATGTTTGACGCCTTCCGTGTGTCCACACCCCGGTAGTTGCCCGCTTTCAGCATTTCAATAAAGTTTTCGTAGGTTACTTCCGCATCAAATCGTGTAAAACAGCACCCGACGTCCTGGGATTCATGGGCATCGGAGCCGCCGGTATACGGGACGTTCCGCGCTTTTGCCGCCGCAATGGCCCGGGTGTTCATGGCAGGCATATTCACGCCGTTGCATCCCTCCAGCGCCGCGATGCCGGAGACATCGTGCACAAGATCGCCGATGCTGGTTCCCGGCCGGTACGGGTGTGAGGGAATTACGACCCCTCCCGCTTCCGTCACCACATGGATGATGTCCTGCAGGGGGGTTCCCTGCGTGGCGAGTTTGTCGGTGTCGGCGCCGAAGACAAGGCAATGCCCTTCTTCCGCGGAAAATTCCACCCCGCGAAAAATCCTGATGCTGTTTCTGTATTTACATTTCAGTTTTTCGACGAATTCGGACGCGGAATAGAAATAGTGTTCGGTAAAGGCGATTCCCTGAAGCCCCCGTTGAATGGCGTGATAAACAGTCTCTTCCGGATCGGCATCATTGTCTTCGCTGTATTTTGAGTGCACATGCAGGTCAATTTTAAACTCCATGATAAAATAACAATCGCAGAAAAACCGGATGAAAACAATCATAAATCACGATCCACGCGCTGGATCGTGACAGTCATCCCGTATCGTTGTTTGTTTCCGTCCTTTCAAAAAACATGGTCATCAGTGAAGACACTGAGTCCCACGGCAGCAGGTTGCCGCTTGTTGAGGGGAACAATTTCTTATATTACCACCTTTGCCTGCCGGAATAAAGAAGAAACAGAAAACCACAGAGAAATGGCCGGGGATTAGTTTGCGTATTGAAATGAAGCGGTAAGCGCGTTTGGATGAAGGGGCCGAACTGACGAGTGTAAACCGCGGTTCCGGCTGAAAACGCGGCAGCCTCAAATCTTCCCGCATGCCTGCAGCAAAATTTTTTTCAGGTCTTCCTCGGTAACATTTCTAATATTATTGAGTGTGCTGCGTTGTTTCATGGTCCGGGAGGAATAGAGAGATGCTTCCTCGTCCGTAAGAACGACCCGATCCTGCAGGAGAAGCCGCATATATTCGCCGAATTCCGCGATGCTGTTTAATCCAAGCAGCCCGATGATTGCGTCGATTTTTTCTCTGGCAACTTCGTAATTATAGTTAAAATATTCTTCCATGAGAAGACCGTTGGCTTTTCCGTGCGGAATATTTTTTAAAAAGGTCAGCGAGTATCCCAGACCGTGGACTATTGTCGTGCCGGTGTGGGCTATTACCATCCCGCCCAGCATGGACATGTACAGCAGTTTTTCCCTGATGTCTTCCGTGATCCTGAAATTCAACAACGGCTTCAGGCATTCAGCAAACACCCGTATGGCTTCACCAGCAAGTGCATCGCTTACCGGCATGCTTCTTTTGCAGAGATACCCTTCGACAGCATGGCTAAACGCGTCCACCGCCGTGTTTATTGTTACTTCACGGGACAGATTCTCCGTATATCGCGGATCAATGAACGCAATCGCCGGAAAGGTTTCATCATTGCCGAAACTCTGTTTTGTTTGTAGATCGTTTCTGGTGAGAATCGAATACTGGGTGACCTCGCTCCCCGTGCCGGCGGTTGTCGGAACAGCGATGACCGGCAAGGGTTTGGTTGTGAATGCATTTTGAAATAAAGCTGAAGGTTCCATGCTGTTGACGGCAAGAGCCGCGACTGCTTTTGCTGCGTCAAGCGGAGAACCGCCTCCGATCCCAATGATAAAGTCCGCGTGAAAATCGCGCGCCAGGGATCCTGCTTCCGCAGCGGTTTCCAGAGATGGGTTGTTTTCCACACGGTCATAAATTCGGTATTCAATCTGGAGTTGTTGTAAGCCTGCCTCGATGTCGTTTAAAGCACCCGAAGATCGCGCTGAAGTCTTTCCGGTGACGATAAAAGCCTTTTTCCCATAGGGAAGCAGCTCAGTACTGTGATTTTTGAACGCATTTTTACCGAACAGCACTTTTGTTTTGATGTGAAACTTGAACGTCATCATGGTTGCACCCTTCAATCTCCTCATTATACAAATTGCTGTCTCGCACAAAAAGGCCTTCCGCATTGGTTGGGGAAGGCCTTTTTGAAGACTTCAGCCTGCATAAACCGGCGTTGAGAACAGCTTTTACGCTTTGCCTGCTGAGCCGAGAACCGTGGTATTTTTGGCAATAATAAGTTTTTTCAATTCCTCGCGCGCGGGCCCCAGATACTTGCGCGGGTCGAACTCCGCGGGGTTTTCCGCGAGCATCTTTCTGATAATGGCGGTTACAACGAGGCGGCCGTCGCTGTCTATGTTGATTTTGCAAACAGCGGATTTGGCGGCCTTGCGCAGCTGGTCTTCCGGAACCCCGACCGCGTTTTCCATTTTACCGCCGAATTTGTTTATTATCGACACATACTCCTGAACGACCGATGATGCCCCGTGCAGAACAATGGGAAAGCCCGGAAGCCGCTTCTCGATTTTCTCAAGAATATCGAAGCGCAACGGCGGGACGGATTCGCCCGGTTTTACTTTGAATTTGTAAGCGCCGTGGGACGTGCCGATCGAAATTGCCAGCGAATCAACACCGGTTTTTTTCACGAAGTCTTCGACTTCGTTCGGATCGGTATAATTCGATTTTTCTGCTTTCACATCATCTTCAATGCCCGCCAGCACGCCGAGTTCGCCTTCCACGGTGACGTCATGCTGGTGTGCGTATTCCACCACCTGGCGGGTCAATTCAACATTTTTTTCATAAGGATGGTGGGAACCGTCGATCATGACGGACGAAAAACCGTATTCGATGCATGATTTGCAGAGCTCAAAGGTATCGCCATGATCGAGATGCAAGGCAATGGGAATATTGCTCTTGAGGTCTTTTCGGCACATTGCGACGGCGCCCTGTGCCATATAGCGGAGAAGGGTCTGGTTCGCATATTTTCTGGCCCCGCTCGATACCTGCAGAATGACCGGAGAATTGCTTTCCGCGCATCCACCGATGATTGCCTGCAGCTGCTCCATATTATTGAAATTGTATGCTGGTACGGCATACTGTCCGGACATCGCCTTTTTGAACATCTCTCTCGTATTTACCAGCCCCAATTCTTCATATAAGTGCTTTGTCATTCCCGATCTCCTTTCTGATCCAGTAGTTGTTGTGTTCTGCTGCAAGAGAGGCAATTATAATCCACCGTGGTCAGTCTGTCAAAGAATTCTGCTGCGGACCGGCCGGCGCCCATTTCCATTCCCTGATTTCCGGCAGGTCCTGCCCATACCGGTTGATATACTCCCGGTGCTCCACCAGTTTCTCGCTGACGGCTTGTTTTGTGTACGCGGCTATATCTGCAAGGCTCGGGACCCAGTCGATTACATCGGAAACGAGATGGAAGCGGTCAAGATCGTTGAGTACGACCATGTCAAACGGCGTTGTGGTCGTCCCTTCTTCCTTGTATCCGCGCACATGAATATTCAGATGGTTTGTGCGCCGGTATGTCAAACGGTGGATCAGCCAGGGATAGCCGTGATAGGCAAAAATGACCGGTTTTTCTTTCGTAAAGAGGATGTCGAATTCACGGTCCGAAAGTCCGTGAGGATGCTCTTCTGCGGGCTGGAGAGTCATAAGGTCCACCACATTAATCACGCGCACTTTCAGGTCAGGCGCGTACTCGCGGATCAGCCGGACGGCTGCCAGAGTCTCCAGGGTAGGCACATCGCCGGCGCACGCCATTACGACGTCCGGCTCACTGCCCTTGTCGTTGCTCGCCCACTCCCAGATTCCTATTCCGTCCGAGCAATGCTTGATCGCGGCAGCCATATCGAGCCACTGCGGCTGGGGAGCCTTTCCCGCGACAATAACATTCACCTTGTTTCTGCTGCGCAAGCACTGGTCGGCCACGATAAGAAGGGTATTCGCATCCGGCGGGAAGTAGACCCGCACGATATCGGATTTTTTATTTACCACATGATCGATAAACCCGGGGTCCTGGTGGCTGAAACCATTGTGGTCTTGCTGCCAGACATGGGACGTGAGCAGATAGTTGAGAGAGGCGATCGGCCTTCTCCAGAGGATTTCCCTGCTGGTGACTTTGAGCCACTTGGCATGCTGGTTGAACATGGAGTCGACGATATGGATGAACGCCTCGTAACAGGAAAAAAATCCGTGGCGTCCCGTGAGCAAATATCCTTCGAGCCAGCCCTGGCATGTGTGCTCGCTCAGGATCTCCATGACGCGGCCGTCCGGAGAAAGATGGACATCCTCGGGGATTGTTTTCTCCATCCATGCCCGGTCTGTTGCTTCGAAGACGGCGTCGAGCCGGTTCGAGGAAGTTTCATCCGGACCCATGAGCCGAAAGTTTTGTTCATCCGCGTTCAGCTTCATGACGTCGCGCAGAAATCTCCCCAGGACTTTTGTCGCTTCGCCGATGACCTCTCCGTTTGCAGTCATGGTAACGGCATAATCCCTGAAGTCGGGGATTTTCAAGTCTTTGAGAAGAATGCCGCCATTGGCATGCGGGTTTGCTCCCATGCGCCGGTTGCCTTTGGGAGGCAGATCGGCGAGGTGGGGAAAGAGCCTGCCGTTTTCGTCGAAAAGCTCTTCCGGCTGATAGCTCTTCATCCATGCTTCGAGAAGTTTTATATGCTCCGGTTTTGTCGCCATTTCTGCAAAAGGAACCTGGTGCGAGCGCCAGAAGCCTTCCGTCTTGAGGCCATCCACCTCACTGGGGCCCGTCCACCCTTTGGGCGTGCGAAGGATGATCATGGGCCAGCGGGGGCGTTTAATCACATTGCGCAAACGGGATTCCGTTTGGATGGTCTTTATCTCATCGGCTACAGCGTCCAGGGTTTCGGCCATTGCCTGATGCATGGCATTCGGGTCGGATCCTTCCACGAAATACGGTTTGTAGCCGTAGCCGATAAACAAACTCTCCAGCTCTTCACCGCTGATGCGTGCCAATACGGCAGGGTTCGCGATTTTATATCCATTGAGATGCAGAATGGGCAGTACTGCCCCGTCGCGGCGCGGATTCAGAAACTTGTTGGAATGCCAGGCCGCGGCGAGAGGGCCTGTTTCCGCTTCGCCGTCGCCCACCACACAGGCGGCAATGAGATCGGGATTGTCGAAAACGGCGCCGAACGCATGGGACACGGCATAGCCGAGTTCACCGCCCTCATGGATGGAACCCGGGGTCTCCGGGGCGGCATGACTGGGAATGCCGCCGGGAAAGGAAAATTGTTTAAAAAGTCTTTTCATCCCTTCTGTGTCCTGAGAGATGTTCGGATAGAGTTCGCTATAGGTTCCTTCGAGGTATGTATTTGCCACGAGACCGGGGCCGCCATGCCCGGGTCCGGCGATATAGATAACATTAAGGTCCCGTGATTTAATTATGCGGTTGAGGTGGGCATAAATGAAGTTAAGTCCGGGTGTGGTGCCCCAGTGACCGAGCAGCCTCGGCTTGATATGGTCTAATTTCAGCGGAATCTTAAGAAGCGGATTGTCGTACAGATAGATTTGGCCAACGGACAGGTAGTTTGCTGCACGCCAGTAGGCATTGATGCCATCCAGTTGCTCGCGGGAGAGTGGACCAGGCATAGATCCTCCTGTATTGCCCCTGCAGAGTGAGGTATGCGGAATAAACCGGGGCCTCGTTTGCTGAGTGTTTTAAACCGCCTTTTTGCTCGCTTCTCGCAATCGAAGTGCAATCTCTTTCAGAATTTCAATGACGAATTCTGGATATTCATCCATCATTTTGTCGATGTTTTCAGTGTTGATAACGACCAATTCCGTGTCTTCTGCGGCCACGCATGTCGCCACGCGCGGAACCGACATGAGAAATGAAAGTGCGCCGAAACAGTTGCCCGGCAGAATGGTCCCAATGACTTTGTCGTCCTTGCGGAGTTCTACTTTGCCCTTCAGCACGCCGAACATTGTATTCCCCGCGTCTCCTTGGCGGTAAACGATGTCGCCCTGATCGTACCGGAGGACGTATTTGCCGATAACTCCTGTCGGGACATTTTTCCCTCCTTCGATCAGTTTTTTGATAAACACCGCTTCGTCCCGACCGAGGCTTGCGGCAATCTCCGCCCCGAAGAGAAACACAACCAGCGAGTAGTAAATCCAGATAAGGACCACAAAGATGGATTTAAAGGACCCGAAAGCAAAACCGTATCCCGGGTTATACGTCAGAAAGAGGTGAAAAGCAGGCGTCATGGTAAACCAGAGAAACGCGGTTACCAACGCCCCGACGAGCAGATGCAGCTTTTGCGCTTTATCGGAAAAGGCAAAATAGAGCAGGAAGACCAGGACTATAATCAGGAAAAAGGGTATAAGGCCTTCCAGATATCCCAAAGGCACGTACATAAGGTTCTGCTTTTCAATCAAGGTAAATACAACGCCAATTACCGCTATTGCCGATAATCCGATAAGAAACAGGATGCTGATCGCAACATCAAACAGTTTTTCCAGAAGATAAGGCCGGTTCGGCTTTTTCTTAAAGATCGCCCCCAGCGATATTCTCATATCCGCCACAAGCGGTGTGACGCTCCAGAGCAGCACCAGTGCGTTAAGGATGCCTATGGTGCCCATATTGTCAGTGATAAAACGGACCTCGTGAATAATCTCCTGGCTGTACGTCGGAATTATTTGTTTGAGCAGTTCCTGCGTTTTTGCCAGTGCCTGTTCAGAGGATCCGATCGAAGCGCCAAAAATGGCCGTAAGCAGAAAAAGAACAGGAATAATTGCCAGCGAGGCTGAAAAAGCGAGGGAAGAGGCAGCAGTCAGGCCCCGGTTTTTCCTGAACGAGGAAAGTGCCTCTGAAAGAATAATCTGGTGTTTTTTTAGGAAATCAAAAATCATTTTAAACATTGTGTAATAATGCCTGATTAAAATATCTTGATTATAGTTGGTACGCACATAAATATCAAGGAGTTATTGCTGCCGGTAATGGCAAATTATTTAAAATTAGTGGCGATTTTTTTTGTAATTATGTAAAGTGGTATAATCATGCTATTTAATAGGAATATTTGTCCTTATTAATGTTATTCTTGTCTGTTATTTGCGCCAAATTTAGCAGCAAAGTGGGATTTATGTATTATATTTGCATAAGGAAGAAAATAAAGGCATAAACTTGACAATATTAAACTCATATTTTATAATGTTGATAATAGTAAATTTAATTACAGACAGGTGATCAGATGGCTTCCACTGCTAAAAGAGATTATTACGATGTATTAGGGATAAAAAAAGGTGCTTCCGAAGCAGACATCAAGAAAGCGTTCAGAAAACTTGCCCGGAAATATCACCCCGATATTAATCCTGGTGACAAAGGATCGGAACAAAAATTCAAGGAATTGAATGAGGCCTATGAAGTGCTGTCTGATCAGAAAAAAAGACAACAGTATGATCAATTCGGGCATATGGCATTTGAACAGGGATTCGGCCAGGGGGCGGGGTATGGTTCCGGTCATGGACCCGGTGCTGGTTTTGAAGGATTTGGTCAGCAGGGTGGGGCGTTTACCGGTCGCGGGTTCGAGGACATATTCGGGAGCATATTCGGAGAGAGGGCAACGAGGCCGCGTGGACCGCAAAAAGGCGAGGACATAACCTACGCAGTCGAAGTCGATTTGGAAGATGCAATTTTCGGAAGAACCATGCAGGTTGATCTGCGCCGGGATGTAACCTGTTCTGCGTGCGGGGGCAGCGGCGCACAGCCCGGCAGTTCTCCGCGCACCTGTCCCACATGCATGGGTTCGGGCAGTGTTTCACAAGGCAGAGGATTCATGCATTTCGCGCAGCCATGCCCGACCTGCCGCGGCACCGGAACAATCAACCCAAACCCGTGCAGGAGCTGCGACGGCAAGGGGATTGTTCCAAAGCTGGACAAAATAAACGTGAAAATTCCTGCGGGTGTTGATAATGGTTCCAAAATCAGGGTTGCGGGTATGGGAGAGCCCGGTGAAGGGGGCGGCCCTGCCGGAGACGTTTACATCGTGACAAAGGTACGGCCGCATTCGTACTTCGAGCGCAAGGGAGACAACCTGTATTCGGAGGCCAGCATCACGGTACCGGAGGCCGCTTTGGGAGCAAAGGTTGAAATTCCGACGATAGACGGGATCGTGGCTTTGACGATACCGCCGGGAACACAAACAGGGCAGCAGCTGAAGCTCAAAGGCAAAGGAGTTCCGCATCTTGGTGGCGGGGGTGTCGGTGACCATTACGTAACGGTTAAGGTGGTCACTCCCATGGGGTTATCCGAACGGGGCAAGGAGCTTATCCGCGAGCTTGAGAAATTGCATCCGGCAAATCCCCGGCAAAATGTGACGTTCAGGGGCTTTCGGAAAAGGACATGATGGTGAGTGTAAATTTACTCTGCGATGCGCGGTGAGGTAACGTATGGTCACACGAGAACATAGATTGTTTATGATCAGTGTTGTGTCGGAAATGCTCGGCATTCATCCCCAGACGCTCAGGCTGTATGAGCGGGAGGGCTTTATCAAACCCAAGCGCAGCATGGGTAATACCCGCCTCTACTCCGAAGAGGACGTGGAAAAACTCGAGATGATCATGCGGCTCACGCGGGATCTCGGCGTAAACCTTGCGGGCGTAGAGGTCATTCTTTCGATGCGGGAGAAGATGGAGCAGATGCAGCAGGAGATGCAGGCAACGGTGGAAAGACTGCGCGACGAACTCGCGCAGGAGATTCGCCGGAGAGAAGAGATAAAAAACGCCCTGGTGCCGGTGAAGAGAATACGGGTACGCAGGGAAGAATAAGCGATGCCGGGAAAAAATCCGCATTGCGTATCATGCATCATGAATCAGATATACGATGGAGGTAGTTATGGCACGATTTGACAGACTTACCGTGAAGGCCCAGGAGGCGGCCCAGGCGGCTCAGGAAGAGGCGGGCAAGCGTCACCACCAGCAGGTGGACGTGGAGCATCTTCTGCTCGCACTCATAGAGCAGACGGACGGTGTTGTGCTGCCGCTGCTGAAAAAGCTCGGCTCCGACCCGGGAAAGATCAAGGCTGATCTCGAAGGGGCCCTGCACAGGCTGCCGAAGGTCGAAGGTCTGGTGCAGACCTATCTTTCGCCGCGTCTCGGCAAGCTGTTTGATAAGGCTGAACAGGAGGCGGAGCGGCTGAAAGACGAATATATCAGCACCGAGCATCTTCTGATCGCCGCGGCGGACGGCGATGGGCCGGCCCGCGACATTTTAAGCCGTCACGGTGTGATGAAAGACAAAATATTCACGGCTCTGGTGGACATCCGCGGCAGCCAGCGCGTGACCGACCAGAATCCGGAGGACAAATATCAGGCATTGACCCGGTACGGCAGAGATCTGACCGATCTGGCGCGGCGCAGCAAACTCGATCCGGTGATCGGAAGGGACGAAGAAATCCGGCGGGTGGTGCAGGTGCTTTCCCGGAGGACCAAGAACAATCCGGTGCTTATCGGAGAGCCCGGCGTGGGCAAGACCGCGATCGCGGAAGGTTTGGCGCAGAGGATCGTGAACGGCGACGTGCCCGAAGGACTGAAAAACAAACGGGTGGTCGCGCTCGACATGGGCGCGCTTATCGCGGGCGCCAAATACCGGGGTGAATTCGAAGACCGGCTCAAGGCTGTGCTCAAAGAAGTGACCGAGGCAGGCGGGGAAGTGATCCTCTTTATCGATGAACTGCATACCGTGGTGGGGGCAGGCGCCGCCGAGGGATCCATGGATGCTTCGAACATGCTGAAACCCGCGCTCGCTCGAGGCGAACTGCGCTGCGTGGGGGCAACCACGCTGAACGAATACCGCAAGTATATTGAAAAAGACCCGGCATTGGAACGGCGGTTCCAGCCTGTCGTGGTGCGCCAGCCGTCGGTCGAAGACACGATTTCCATTCTGCGCGGTTTAAAAGAACGCTATGAAGTGCATCACGGCGTCAAAATCAAGGACTCCGCGCTGGTGAGCGCCGCGATCCTTTCCCATCGGTACATCGCCGACCGGTTTTTGCCGGACAAGGCTATCGATTTGATTGATGAGGCTGCTTCACGGCTCCGCATGGAAATCGACAGCATGCCGACGGAACTTGACGAAGTGGAGCGCAGAATCACCCAGCTGGAAATTGAACGGGAGGCGGTCAAGAAAGAACAGGATCCCGGTTCACGCGACCGGCTTGCGAAAATCGAGCACGACATCCAGGAACTTTGCGGAAAGAGAAACGGCCTGAAAACCCAATGGCAATCTGAAAAATCCGCGATCCAGAAGATCCGGAGCGTCAAGGAACAGATCGAACACGCGAAGATCGATGCAGACAAGGCGGAGCGTGAAGGCAATCTGGGCCGGGCGGCGGAACTCCGCTATGGAAAGCTTCTCGAACTGCAACGACAGCAGGAAGCCGAGTCGGCGAAACTGGCGGAAATACAGTCGCAGCAGAAAATGCTGAAAGAAGAAGTTGATGATGAAGACGTGGCGGAAATTGTTTCCAAATGGACTGGCATTCCGGTGTCCAGGATGCTTGAAGGCGAAACGCAGAAGCTGCTGGAGATGGAAGACCGGCTCCGCATGCGGGTAATAGGACAGGATGAGGCCATCACCGCGGTATCCGACGCGGTGCGCCGGGCGCGTGCGGGAATACAGGACCCCAACAGGCCTATCGGGAGCTTCATATTTATGGGACCGACCGGAGTCGGAAAAACGGAACTGGCCCGGGCGCTGGCGGAATTTCTGTTCGATGACGAACAGGCAATGATCCGCATCGACATGTCCGAATACCAGGAGCGCCACACGGTCGCGCGGCTGATCGGAGCGCCTCCCGGATATGTGGGGTATGATGAGGGCGGGCAGCTCACGGAAGCGGTGCGCAGGAAACCATACTCCGTTGTTCTGTTCGATGAGATAGAAAAGGCGCATCCCGAGGTTTTCAATGTCCTGCTGCAAGTCCTCGATGACGGAAGACTCACGGACGGACACGGCAGGACCGTGGACTTCAAGAATACGGTCGTGATCATGACCTCGAACATCGGCAGCCAGTTTATCCAGGAGCTTCAGAACAATGAAGAGGAAATGCAGCGAAGGGTCACGGAGGCAATGCGCCAGCATTTCCGGCCTGAGTTTCTGAACCGGATCGATGATACCATTATCTTCCATCCGCTGGACGCGGAGACGTTGAAAAAAATCGTCACGATTCAGGTCGGGCTGGTGCAGAAACGCCTTGCCGACAAGAAGATCGAGATTGAGTTGACCGACGGCGCGAAAGAGCTGCTGGCGGAAGAAGGATTCGATCTGGTCTTTGGAGCGCGGCCGCTCAAGCGGGTGGTACAGCGGGATGTGCTGAATCCGCTTGCTTCAAAAATACTTTCCGGCGAAGTGCGGGAGGGCGCGAAGGTCATTGTCGACCGCAGCGGCAGGAAACTGGCTTTCAGGACGGAAAAGCAGGCAGTGGGCACGTCTAAATAGTTATGGAAGGGTAGCGCACTATGTACGAAACATCAGGGCATCCGTAGTTAACGCGGCGGCCCTTTTTGTTTGATTTGTCCAGAAAACTTCGGTGAATTTGTCGGTACTGTTTGATAAGGTTGCGAGTTTCTTTTGAAACGCCGCCGTGAGGAGCGTGCTTTTCAGACCCTCTCGACGGAGACGTTAGCATTTCTTCATTTTGCTGTCTGGGCTACGCCGAGTTCTTTCCAAACATTCGGATCATCAGTTATATAAAATATGGGTTCCATCTTTCGATGTTCAATTATATCGGTCACGCCATCTACAGTGATAATTTCATAAGATGGGTAGCCTGGAGGAAACCTCGGAGGAGCATTTTTCAATTCGTTTGGAGAATAGTTTTTTTGCTTTCCCGTCACTTTCCCAATCTTGTGGCCTTGTTTATCGTACATGGTGAAGACAGCTATGCGAGCACCTGGTGGAATATAGTAATCCATTGTTACAGTGACATCTGCACGAGATAATCCGGACGGAAGACTAAACCATTTCGGAAGTCTCGATTCTGGAGCTAAGTTGAAATTTGCTTCTGAGCAGCTAAAGGCAAATTGAGTCGCAAGAAGGAAAACGAGAAGCCAGGCAAGAAGTTTCTTAGATTTATTTTCGGTATTTCTCATTACGCACCTTTAAAATCAAGCGGCTAACGCGGCGCTGACGCGCCGCCCTTGGCGCGTCGCAGTCGAGGCGCAGGTTATTACTCAATCTATTCCATTTTGAATCCGAAGTCCTTGCTGAGCCTTATCATTAGGCGTGTTGGGTCACTAGATAGGGGACCAAGAACTTTTCCTGTAAGATTAGACTTATCCGGCATCGTAACATTTCCTTCTATTAGATTGCCGCATCCTGTGATGTTGATAAGGCCGACAAGCTTTTTCTTGATGGCTTTGGAAATAATTTGTGCGTCATGTTCTGCTTTTCGATACGCCTCTCCGGCGAGGATTTCAAGCTGCTTGTCTGAGTTTAAAAGGCCAAAATAGATCATACTTTTGCCAACCATAAACTCCGTTGCAAAATCGAATTCGAACTTCGTGCTTTTTTCAAAAGCGATTTCCTTTTCTGCGAGGGGGAGCTACCCCCAAGTATAGTGACACTTGCAATTAGAGATTCTGACTGATCTT
>CAZPGZ010000035.1:0-26868 GCA_964586075.1 uncultured Nitrospiraceae bacterium
AGGGTCAGCGTATATGTCGTTTTATTCTCTTTCATATTTTATTGTTATTTTGATAAAAAATTATACTCTCAACCATATTCATTGTCAATTAGGAACAGCGCAATGTTTTTTATACTTTAGTTACTATGCAGCAGGTAAAGAGCAACTCCAGCCAACTTATATTTTGTTATCTCGAACGCACGAAAGCGACCAATCCGCGCGCGAAACCAAACATAATAAATAAAATAGCCCTGAGGAGTTTTGTCAAGAAAACCGAAACAATGGTTTCGTTGAAATTCTCCTCAAGGCTATGAAGTTCATAACAGCTTATTGAGTATCATCTGTTAATGGCCATTTGGCGGAATTACGGCTGCTGTCGCATCCGCTATATTTTGAGCGGAATCCTCAGCCGTTATATACTTGCTATTCAAAGCAGAGTTAGTGGCCGTTGTAACTAAATTTACATATGTAGTGTGCGTAGTATATATGTCATTAAGTGTGGTATCTACAAATGGTAATGTATAGCCCCATCTAGCACATGCTCCATTACCTGCGTTGATACCTGAATTTGTGCCAGTAGGAACTGCTTGCTGCGAAAGGCGGATACCACCAAGAGCATTACCATATAAATCACGAGCAGGTATTACAGTAGGAGTAAACTGAATAATTGTAATAGGTGGTGCCGATACAAGCTGGGCACCGCCGCGAATCCATGTCTTAAATTGATCCAGTCCAGCGGATAGCACCTGATAAAAAGGAATTCGGCTGCCAGGAGGCATATAGGAACAAACAAGTGAATCTTCTAAGGCATAACCGTCCCAATCACGATGTTCAAGAAGGACTCTACTGTCTAAAGCCCGACCATCATTATGCGATGTTCCAGCAACTTCCCATGTTACAAACTTGCTATCGTCTGGACGACGTATGTTACCTTCATAACTAATGACATCAGTTTCTGTCAATACTTTCCATACTGGCACTCTAAGATCTGTTCGAATAGCATTTCCTAGTGAGCTTTCAAGAACGAAGCCATCAAAGACTTTTGCCAAAGGATCGACGTTATTTACATAACTTGACATCATCCTAGCGGATTGAGATTGGCCCATTCCTATAATTTTTTGGACCGTGTAACCGGCTAATGGGTTTACGCCGACAGGATGACGAATGGCTTGAGCTGCTTGAGAGAATATATCCAAATGAAATGTATCTGTCGTAACTGCTGTCCCATCTTTAAGATGCGAAACGTCTAAAGTTGCATATCGATCAGTAGCTGTAGGGCTACTCGGTGGGCTGGTAACTGCTGTTGTCGGAGTACTCCAAGATACTAAGGCATTCACCCCAACACGCTGAGCAGAAACTCCGATCCATATATCACCTCTACGCATAAAATAGTCATAAAGTTCATACCAACAATATTCCATGTCCATATTGTTAGTAACATTGTACCATTCCATTATGACATTACCACTAAACTTAGTGGGATCTGATGGTTTGCGAACAACTATCCGGGTTTTATAAGGGTGACCATCGTCAATAATTGTTGCCGTTGTCAGACCAGTTGTATTGGCAAATCTAGTCGCCGTTCCAGAGATAAAATATTCTTCTTCTACATATCCTTTGGCTGCAAGATCAAATTGCGATGCAAGAAAGTTATAGTTACGCGACGGATTACCTGTAAGAGCGCCTGGCGCTGGTCTATCCGGTGCCGCAATCGGCCCCGTCACTGTCGGATTAAGAACCGTCATTGTCCCGGCAGAGATTACTCCGGACGAGCTCGATCCGCCACCGGAGCAGGCGTTTAATACAAGGGCTGCTATCGCTGCACTGATTAGAGCAAAGACTGATATTGTAGCAAGTATCTTTTTTTTCATTTGCTAGGTTCTCCCTTTTTGGTTAGAGATTACTATTCGTCTTTAAAATACTCTTTCACAGCCATGAACAACCAGAATCAGAATAAAACACAAAAAGAACTGCACGTGTACTTTTCATGTATCACCCCCCTTCGATAATGAACCATAACAATCCGCTGAAATTTCCAGAATTACTCGGACACAAAATATTCTTATTCAAGATTTTCCTGGTGGCTCGGAAAAAGTTCGAGGATATCGGAAACCGGTTTATGATTTATGAGCGGACAGATGTCCATCGGAAAAAACGCACACATCGAGACACGCAAAGCTGAGGCAAGCTTATAGATAACCGATGCGGTTGGATTTTTTTCGCCGCGCTCAATCTCCCCCAGGTACTTAGCATTAATTCCTGCCAGCTCGCTCAATTTTTCCTGACTGTATCCCCGCTTGTGCCGTAAAGATCTGATGTTATCGCCGATACTCGAAAGCATGTTATTCCTGACCTCTTTTTATAAATCGTACGGTTAGCATAAACAATATACGCATACATTCTAGCTTTGAACACAAGCTATAGACGGTATTTTGTTGTTGGAATATGCACGAAGATAACGGATGAAACTCTGGAGTATTCCTGCGTTAAATACCTTTACTTTCCGTTGTATAATGATGCATCCGACGGACACACAGATTACACACAAGTTTGGCTTTACGTGAAGTGTTTGATAAAAGATGGTTTTTGGGGTAATAGAAGTAGCTTGACGGGTCTAGATATCAGTGGTGAGTCTTAATTGCTTTATAAATTTCTTCTGTTTTAAGAGAAGGGGTGATATCCAAATTCGCCTTGAGGTAGGAATGACAGCGTTGATAGACACTGGTTGCTTCTGCATCACGTCCTAGTTTGTGATAGTTGACAATCAGTTTTTGATAGAACACTTCCCGGCCGTTATCAATTTCAAGTCCTCGCCGGTAACATTCCGCAGCCCTATTATATTTTTTCTTCTCCTCCCAATAAGATCCGAGAGTAAGAATAATATAAACAGTCTTACTTATGAGAATATCCCGCAGGGACATAATCCAGGGCTGGCTGTCGTCGCCGTTAAGGAAGTGTCCTTTGTAGCTATCCAACACCCGTTCCGTAAGCTGAAGGACATCTTGTATTGCATCCTGTTCATTCTTGTTGTTTTTTTTCGTTTTTAAAAGTCTTTTCCATCCATCCTCCACTTTTTTGATCAGGCGCTGAAATCTCCAGATATCGACAAAACAATACTGGCCATCGAGGGTCAGGGCTCCGTCTTTAAGTTGTAAAGCTTTATCGTAGCCGAGCAGTTTTCGAAGCCGGTACAGGGCCAGTTCAAAGGAACGATGTGCAGAGTAACCATCCGCGTCAGGCCAAAGCGCATCAGTAAGCTCCGCTTCCGGAACGGCCCTGCCGCCGAATGCAATTAATGCTTTCAGCAATGCAATAGGTTTCTGCTGGACTTTCCGGGAAAAAGCAATTTTCTTTCCATCTTTTACGAGCTCAAATCTTCCCATCGTATAGATCCGGAGCGGATATGGCCAGTTGTCAAGCAACAATACGTCCTTATCCGGAAGAAGCTTTCGTTTTTTGATAATACTCTGAACATACTCCACTTCTATTCCCACTTCAAGCGCCTTTGCACAAAGGAAACTCATAACTGAGGGCCGCCACCACAGTATATTTACAAAATCGTTCTCGCGTCCCAATGTCATAAGTTTTTCCAAAGATAATTTTGCTTTTCTCCAGTTACCACATTTAGCTCTTACATACACCTCCGAAATAAGACACATATATTGCATAAAGCTGCTTTTCGTCTTACCAGCAATCTGATACGCCCACATAAGATGATTTTTAGCTTCTTGTCTCCTATCATCCCGTTTGTTCAATATTTCGTAAAACATTAAATGATAAATAACTCGAAAAGGGATGTCGCCAATTATCTCTGCGGCTTTTTTCAACTCTTCGCAATACAGGTATGCATTTACCTCGTCATCTGCGAGCATAGCTTTCCATGCTTTTGCAAAAAAATAATAGCACTTATCGAGACGACTCCTTACGTCAGGACAAGATTCCATTCTTTTTAAAAATATATCAGCAATCCTGATATTGCCATCGCTAAGGGCAGCGGCAATACCATACCCTAAGACATGAACTTCCCAAACATATACGCCTGTTCTATCGGCCAGTTTAATCATTTGCATAACGAGTTTATGGCTGTCATCGCAGCACATCGTAAATATGTCATGAACAGCTTTTAGGCTTTTAGAAATCATCATTATATCTTCTGGAAGATGCTCTGCTGTAGACTTTATCGCATTCCTGAATAAATCCAATGCGAAACTTGCCTTGGAAAAAGCACCGTAGCGCAGGTAGTGCGCCACAAGATATGATCCGGCCTTACGGAGAAGAGTTAGATTATTATTAGTTCTGAGAATATTCAGTGTTTTATTTTCCCAAATACCTATCTCAGGATGATGCGGTTGATTTCGACAGAGAGCTCCGAACATGCTCGTCGTTACATATGCCTCGATTTCGGGGGAAGGAAACTCTGGATTCCTTGCTAATATCATATGTAATACCGAAATCATGAACTCTAAAGACCGTAAATCTCCGCTGAGAAATGCGGCATCAATCGAAGAACCCCACGAGAGAAACATCCCAGCGCGCTCCCCCTGAGATTCGAACAACTTAAATGCGGAATCAAAATCTTTTTTGCTATCAACCGGATGGGACATTATTGTACAGGTCCCGCGCCAGTAGAATAACCACGGCCTTTTTTTGAGGATATTTTCTGGAAACTTATCTATCCAGCCTTTAACGACAATACCCCTCCCATGAGAAAACATGTCCTGTGCAAGACTGTAGATCAGTTTTTCCGCCTCCAAAAAATCTTCCGCCTGTAGAAAAAGGATTATGGCATCTTCACTCTGGTGAGTCTCAGCTAGAGCACACGCTGCCTTTTGCTTAAGCGCCTTTATTTCTCCGTTTTTGTAATTCTTTGCAAGACAGGCCAGGAGAAATTCGCGAAATAGTGGATGATACTGATACGTATATTCATACTGCCAATGTTTTGTCGTAAAAAAATTCTGACGGTTCATTTCATTCAGAATTTGGCCAGCCTCTGCCATACCGGTCAGATTGCAGGCCGCGCTGGTGGTCACTCTGGGAAACAAAGATGTTTTCATGAGCAGCTGCCGCGTTTTATCCGGCAAGCTTTCAAACAGTTCAGCTGCGAAGTAGTTGAAAATATCCTCACGGTTATTGAATTCGGTTTGTTGTAGTTCTTGAAATGCTCTGCTATTTCTCTCTGTGATAAGAATCAAGCCTGCTACCCATCCGTCCATATTATCATGCAGCTGTTTTAACATTGCACGACTAATATTTGCATGGAGACGGAAATCTAGAAATATTTTCATTTCTTCAAATGTTAATTTTATATCGTTCCAACCGATACATCTGATCGCATTGTTTGCGCGAAATTTTGTAAATGTTGCAGGAGGCTCATGGCGGCTGATGAAAATAATCCTCAGATTATCGGGAAGGACGTCCAGCCCATTGCAAATGATTTTGTGAAACAGTGAATCAGGAGGGATATTATGATAATTGTCGAAGACCAGTACTGAGTGAGCTTTTAAGCTGTTATAGAGTTTCTCGAAAAACCTTCGGGCGAAAACATTGATGCCGGGAAGATACTCGGGTGTCAGGAGGGGCAATTGTTTCCGACTTTTAGGGTTGGCCTTCAGCGCTGCACGCCCCAGATAGTAAAAGAACGTGGGAAGGTCGGCGTCACCTTCGTCCATTTGATACCAGAGGTACGGCAGTTTGCGTCTGCTCAGATAATCGGCAACCAGGGTCGTTTTTCCCGCCCCCCCGGGTCCGGCTATCCATGTAACAGGCTTCCTGCCGGCGGCATCGAGAAGAGAGTGAAGTCTCTTTCGCTGGATAACATCGATAACTTTTGGGCATGTTATTTTTGACATTTGCATATTATATAATAGGTAAATTTCGAAATGGTAACATTTGCGAGGGCTGCTGTCAAATGAAATATTATGCAATAAATAGGTAATTCAGATGTGCCATCCTGCACGCCTCTACTGTAATTTCAAAAAAACTGACGTTTTTTGGAATAATTCAGGAAGCAGCAGATAAACAGATCCATAACAGGTAGGTTTGGAGCTGATGCAGGATATACGCTTAGCAATCTCTTCGACAGTTATCAAAGTAGAAAAAAAGTAATTTATATAAATAGCACTAGAATCATTGTTCGTTTTTATGTAGTTGCAGGAAAGATACTCGGAAATTCCAGGCAGGAGGCCACGAGAGATCAGGAAGCGAATGCAAAACCCGACAGCTTAAGGACGTTCTCTGTTCTTGAGCAAAGCAACCGGCATATTGAGAAGAATTTACTTCAATTGACTATCTTTGCTGCCGCTTCGATTGTATAAGGCAAGCGTTTTCTGCTTTTTTTCGAGTTCTGACTGGCATTGAACGCAATAACGCACTCCGGGCATCGCCTTCCGTCGCGCCTCAGGGATAACTGCCTCGCATTCTTCACAATGAGTCAGGCTTTCACCATCCGGCATCCGGCTTCTGGCTAACTGGACTGCCGACTCCACCGTGGCATCTATTTGTTCCTGCACCGCCCCATCGCGGGACCAACCGACTGCCATGACACACTCCCGTTGTTTCTGATAATTAATTATACGGTTATTGGAGAAAAAATCAACCCGGTGCAATAAGATGAAAGAGAAGCGATTAAACAAGCTAACCAGCTTACGAAACTGCTTTCTACCTGCCTATACGCTATATTAGAGCAGGAAAAAATTTGGCCAGCAGAATTAAACCATTTTTACCCGCTATCACTTTGTGATTCATTCCTTTTGGAATCAGTGCCATGCGCCCTGAGTAGTATGTATTTTTCTTTGTGTTTAAGAGGAATTCTCCATCACCGGATATCACTTCATGCAATTCCCACTGAACATCATGAATGTGCTCGTCTAAAACGGCGCCGGGATCAATTCGGACCATATGGCAGCTTAATTTCCCCTCAGTATCCGCGCCTTTTATAAGATGTTTCAAACAGACTCCATCAAATTTGGGATGCTTTTCCCAGGGAATTTCCTTGGATGCATCTTCTCTATTCAGATAGATTGTGGAACCATTTTCCATACGAGTTGCAATCTCTTCACTTTTCATAATCTCTCCTATTGTTGTTTGATCAGGCTTTGAATTTCCCAAGGAGCATACATTCCGGTGAAAAAAATGTCTTGTATAATATTGCTATCTATCAGTCGACGACGAGCTCACACGCCGTGAAGAGAATTGATGATGAGCGGCTTAAGGGGACGATCATCTGGTTAAAAAAAATTTAACGACTTTCATTCTGCGCTATTCCGTCCAACAGTTACAGGCAAAACGGTCCTTCGCAGACAGTCTGCGCGAGAGGACGACGATTATTCGGCGTTTCGACTTCCCGCAAGTCTTCAGGAAGTGATTCGCGGGAACCGGGTCTTCCCACTGCTATCATCGCCTCCACCTGATACTCATCAGGAATTTGAAGTGTTGTCTTCGCCCGGTTGTAGTCAAACCCCTGCATTCCGTGCGCGATATAGCCGCGCATGTTCGCCTGCAATGCTAAATTCTCCCATGCCGTACCGGTGTCGAACGAATGCGTTCGGGTAGGTTTTCCATTGTGGTCGAAGGTCGTTTTCGAAATAAACAACAACAATGCTGCGGCATTTCCAGCCCATCTCTGGTTCGATTTGGTCAGCAGATCCAGAAAAACCGGCCAATGCACGGTGTCGCGCCGGGCAAAGAGAATACGCCACGGCTGATTATTGAATGACGAGGGCGCCCAGCGCGCGGCCTCAAAAAGCACCATGAGGTCATCCAGATCGATCGGTTCGCCCGACATCGCCCGGGGCGACCATCGGTCAAGAAACAGTTTGTCTATCGGGTGGTCAGCCCGGCGTTTTTCGCTCCCCTTCATCATAGGTCAACCTCCGTTCAAACAAGCTGAATAAAGCACCTGTGAAATCCAATCCATAGTCACAGGTAATCTTTTCTCGGTGGGCAGAAAAAATCCAATACTTCTCCAGGCTCCATGATTTCAATACTGTGCTCTACGTCGCGAGGAATAGAGTATGAATCACCCGGACCCATTTCGTATACGGCATTATTAATAATAATTTTATATTTACCGGAGATCACATATCCACTCTGCTCATTCGGATGCTTATGCAACGGAGGAGCATCCTCTTTCTTGTAAAGCATTTTCGTTACCATAGATTCCGGCCCATGAGAGAGCAAGACAAAATCAACACCCAGGAAGTTTTTCTTTTGTGCATCGTTCGACTTAACTATCATGTTGTCTCCTCGCATGTCCGGCTATAACGTTGCCTAATCTGGTTTACGTACCGTAAGCATTTTTTATTTATATTTAATGTTTGTCGCAGCCTTCAACGGTCGCAAAAGAGAACAGCGACTTAGTGTCCACATGGCTAGACACTCTTCCGGGGTGGGAAATTAAGAGCTCCGGTCTGAAAATAAAATTTCCACTCACCCGTCGATAGCTTTGAGTAAATCTTGCAAACCCGTCCTTTCCAATGGGAAGCTTCCTTAGTGACCTTATGCCGCCAAAGGGTGTCTATATCAACAACCGCGAATGCTGCATCTTCCTCTTTGGAGATTTCAATTTTTACGGTATTGCGGAGATTATGGACCAAGTCATGTGAATCAAAGAGGTCCTGCCAGCTCTTACGCCATCGTTCCCTGTCAAATCGCCCCATTACAAAAATCCAATCAATGGGATCGTGGGCATCGGACGTTGGCGGCCATGGCCAGGCCATATCCGGGTGGATCATGGACAGAAAGAGGTCTGAATTTTTCGTGTTCCACCCTTCGGTTTCGAGATCTATCATCTCTTGAATCGTTTGTGCGACCTCTCTGCTCAAGCGAGTTCTCCTTTCATACCATCCCGCTGGTCGACCTGAAATTTTGGCACGAGATTGCAAAGTCTGACTAGCAATACGTTAGTTTTTCTTTCGAATTTCCTGAATGCCCCGGTCCAGTTCCTCAAAGAACCGGCTGACGTGAAGTCCATCAACGAACATATGATTTACCTGAATATTGAATGGCAACTGAGTTTTTCCGTTTTCATCGTAGTACTTTCCCCATGAGACCCTTGGAATTCCATCGTCTTTCTTGAGACTCAGGGTATGGTCGATTCCTGTAAAAGAAATCCAGGGCATCGGGGAAATAAACACAAAATCGTCCCGACCGATCAGTTTCTCCAGATCGAAATACGAGTTGCACGTTTCGACGGCTGCACGTACGGTTCGATCAAATTCAAAAATATCATCCGAAAAATCCACCGTGATCAGGCTGAACAAATCCTCTCCCTTTTTTAGATGTGCAAAAGAAGGATGCAGTACTTCGTGGACGACTACGGATTCCCCTCGCAGCCGAAACCTGAAATTCTCGATCTTATTCAGTGATCGCGTCGTAAGGTAGACAAGGATGTTATTGAAAGAAAGTGAATGAGATCTGGCGTATTCCCGAAGGCCTGAAATCTCGACGTCGGTGTTGACGTTGTAAAAAGGAAGGTCCACCCTTCTGAAAAATTCGAAATGTTCCCTGCGTTTCCAACTGGCGATGTCTATTGTTTTCATATCATTTCTGTTCATGGAATCTATGTAACTGTTTATTGTTTTTTTTAGGCTTCAGCAAAATTGGATAAGAACAAAAAACGAATTATGAAATTTCAGGCAGTATACAGCACACAATAAGCCTGACAGGCTCTGATGATGCCTGAGAAGGTTGGTCTTCTATGCTGCTTTTGTAAAAAACAGAAACGCCATGGTCGGCCTGCGGGATGAGACAGAAACAACGAACTGAATGCTCTCGAATGTGTACCCTTTTGCGGTCCATTCGTTCAGTATCCGCTCAATCTCTTCATCGGTCACCGTGCTCGTTTCGACAACTTTGTAAGCCATGTAGATATTATAGAGGAAGAGCTGCTCTTTTTCAATATTTGTGTATTAAACGGGAAATTTTCTGTTGCTATTCACGGTTGTCGGCAATATAATCGGGCATGCGAAAAAAGCGAACAGGTGTGCTCACCGGTCTCGACCGAGCGGAAAAACTCTGGCCCAAGGACCTGCGGGGCGCGCGCGTGGGACTTGTGGTGCATCCTGCATCGGTGAACCGTGTGCACGACCACGCAACAACAGTCCTGCGCAAATCAAAAAAACTGAAGGTCACCGCGCTGTTCGGTCCTCAGCACGGCATTCTGGGCCAGACCCAGGACAATATGATCGAATGGGAAGGGTTCCGCGATCCGGTATCCGGCGTACCCGTCTATAGCCTGTACGGAAAGACCCGGAAGCCCACACCGAACATGCTGTCTGATATCGACATTCTTGTCATCGACGTGCAGGATGTGGGCGCGAGATACTACACCTTCATCTGGACGCTGGAGCTCTGCATGCAGGCCTGTAAAGAGCTGAACAAAACGGTCGTCGTATTCGACAGGCCCAATCCGATCAACGGACGCATGACCGAGGGACCGCTCCTTAATCCGGATTATGCATCATTCGTAGGGCTCAGGCCGCTGCCCATCCGACACGGCATGACCATCGGAGAAATAGGATTGTATCTCCGAGACACATTCCATCCCGGTTTGGATTACCGCGTTGTTCCGCTGCAGGGATGGAAACGCTCGATGTGGTTCGATGAAACGCTTCTTCCATGGGTCCTTCCCTCTCCGAATATGCCCACGCTCGATACGGCCCTTGTATATCCCGGCATGTGTCTCCTTGAAGGAACCAACATTTCGGAAGGACGGGGAACAACGAGGCCCTTTGAAATATTCGGCGCTCCTTTTATGCATGCGGAGACCATCGTCGGCGTACTGAAAGAGTTCAGGCTGCCGGGCGTGGTGTTCCGTCCGCTTGCATTTCAGCCAACGTTTCAAAAGCACACCGGCATCCTCTGCGGAGGCGCCCAGATTCATGTGATCGATCGGGAGAAATTCAAGCCGTTCAAGACAGGCGTGGCCGTCATCAAGGCGATCCACAATACCTATCCACGCGACTTTGCGTGGAACCAGCCTCCGTATGAATATGAAGAGATAAACCTTCCCTTCGACGTCCTCGCGGGAGGCAACAGACTGCGAAAAGACATAGAGTCATGGAAGAACCTCGGCGAAATGGAACACTGGTGGAAGCAAGAAACAAAGGCTTTTGAAAAAATCAGGAGAAAATACTTGATCTACAAATAGGGTTACCGTGCGGCTGTTTCACGATTCCTGCCGGTTTTTGTTCTCTTTGCTGCCAGGAAATTCGTTTTACTGCGTCGTCTCGAATAAAAAATATGTCCACATTCCCCGTCAACATTTTTCTTCCGGCAGCAGGCCTCGGCGAACGACTCAGGCCGATCACGAGTCATCTTCCGAAGCCGCTCCTCCCGGTCCTGGGCAGGCCGATTATTGAAATGATCCTCGAAAAAATCGCGCCGGTCTGCTCCGGAACAATCGGCATCAATCTGCACTACAAACCGGAATTGCTCCGCGAGTGGGCAGAAAGATCACCGTACACCGATCGAATACATTTTTTCGATGAGAACCCCATTCTCGGTACCGGCGGCGCACTCAAGAACGCCGAACCGTTGCTGTCCCACGCGCCGTTCATCGTGCATAATTCGGATATTTTGCTCGATATAGATTTTCAAGGTCTGATAGCCGCGCACATCTCGTCCGGAAACATAGCGACCCTCGTCTGCCACCGCATTCCTGAACTCAGCAACGTGGTCATTGATAAAAACAACCAGGTGCTCGATGTCGAGAATGCGGGGACATCCAGGCCCGACCCGACAACTACAGCAGACAAGATTGCCTACACCGGCATTGCCGTTTATTCGCCGGAAATTCTGGAATTTCTTCCTACAGGTGTTTCGCATGCAACGGTAGCCTGGATCGCCGCGTCCAAGGCGGGCTTTAACGTGCGCGCTGTGGACGTTACCGGCTGTCCCTGGCATGACATCGGCAATCCCGTAACCTACGCAAGAGCGATACTTGACGCTCTGCGGAATACCGGTGAAACAGTTTACGTTTCACCGTCCGCCCGCTGCGGCCGCATCTCGATCGACGGCTACATCGTGCTGGAATCGGGAAGCTCGGTCGAGGATGGGGCGTGCCTCAGAAACTGCGTCGTGATGCCGGGCGCACGCGTATCTGGTGAACAAGAGAACATGATCCTCGGTCCGGACTACGCTATAAGTCTTTCGGAAACGGACATGCAACCGTCATTTCACGCCGTGGAGCAAAAGCGGATTTCGCTGACGGAGCCGTTCTTTTCGGGATATTTCACGGAGACATCCTCCGGAACAGCCGGCCCTGATGCTTCCCGGCGCGGACAACCGGCGATTCAGAAGCAGAAAGCAGAAATCTGGTCAAATGCGGTGCTCATCGGTTTCGGCGGATCCGACCGGCGTTATTTCCGTGTGCGCAACGACCACACCAGCGCGGTGCTGATGGAATGCGGCCCGGACGACCCGGATTACGAACGTCATATCATGTATACCCGTTTTTTCTCGGCCCATACCATGCCGGTCCCCGGACTTCTTGCCACGGACTCCGCGCATAAACGCGCCTTGTTTGAAGATCTGGGAGACGCGAGTTTGTATGCGTGTATGAAGCCTCCCCGTGATTCCGGGTACATCAGAGATATTTACTCCCGCGTGCTTGATATTCTGCTCAAACTCCATACCCGCATCACAAACCACGTGCATGAATGTCCGATGCTTCGGGAACGCATATTTGACTATGAATACCTGCGGTGGGAAACAAGCTATTTTCTGGATCGGTTCATCATCGGATTACGCAACACTCCCCTGGAGAACCGAAAAGACCTGGAGCAGGAATTCCATCACCTTGCGCACAGAACAGACTCGTTCCCCAAGAGCGTGATCCACCGCGATTTTCAATGCCAGAACATCATGATGACACGCAACGGCATCCCTCGCGTCATCGACTTCCAGGGCGCACGCATGGCGCCGGCTGCCTATGACGTGGCGTCGATTCTCTGGGATCCATACCATCGGCTTGAGGACGGCGTCCGGGAAAAGCTGGTTGCATATTATATTCAGGAAAGAAAAAAAGGCTCTCCAGAATTCGATGAAAAAATATTCATGGAAAGCCTTGCCCTGTGCCGACTTCAGCGCCACATGCAGGCGCTCGGCGCGTACGGTTTTCTGTCGGTGGTGAAGGGGAAAACATATTTTCTGAAGCATGTTCCGGAAGCGCTTCGTTTGCTCAAGAACGATCTGTCCGAAATGCAGAACGAATATCCCGTGCTCTGCAGGCTTGTAGACCATCTGCAGCGGTAAAAATCATTTCAATCGCGCGAGATGCTCCAGCGCCTCCTGCCTGTCCTTGATCGTCCCGTCTGCCTGCAGTTCCCTGATTTCGTCGAGAATCACCCGGAACCGCGGGCCCGGTTCAAATCCCCGCTGGATCAAATCCTGTCCGTTCACCAGCGGTCTGGCCGCGGCTTTCAGAAACTTTTTGTAATAGTAATCCAGCACCGTTGCCATGGTTTTTTCCGTGTCGGTAAACTTGTCGCCGGGCATGATCTCCTGTGTTGCCCGTGCATCCGCCTGCGCAAGGAGGAGACTTTCGGGCAGGGCAGTGCGCGCGTCCCGGCAGTACCGGTACATGGCGTTGTTGCTCACTCCTGCCGCGGTGGCCAAGTTGAACAGCCGCATATGGCCCCTGAGCACCCTCTCGACCACTGACTCCGATTCCCGGGACAGCTTAAGCCGGCGACAGAGAAGTCCGGCTTTGCGCGCTCCGAGAGTGTCGTGGCCGTGGAACCTCACGCGGCCGTCCACGTCGGTAAATGTTTCAGGTTTGGCCATATCATGCAGCAGGCAGGCAAGCCTGAGCACGGCCTTCCGCGGCGCCAGACGCTCCAGCGGTTCTTCCAGATGAACAAACACAAGCTCTGCATGCTCCGGAGATATTTTCAGCAGATCGTCCAGCACACTGTCGATATATTCAGCCGTCTTTATGGAATGAGCCAGGACATCATGCGCCTGATATCTGCCCGGCGCAAAACCGCGGAGAGGATCAAGCTCCGGCAGAAGCGGCGACAGCAGTCCGAGCGATTCCATCATATACAGATGTTTTCCGGCATTTCGTTCTGACAGGACAAGCAACAGCTCGTCGCGCACCCGTTCAGCGGAAGGAAGCGCGATCAGGTTTGAGCGTTCCCGAATCTGCCGGTTCGTTTTTTCCTCCAGACCGAATCCCAGCGTTGCCGCGAACCGCACGGCGCGCAGAAGCCGGAGCGGGTCTTCATCCAGCACTTCCGGCTTCACCGTGCGGATCAGTTTGTTCGCAAGGTCTTCCCTCCCGTGAAACAAATCGATCACCGTTGATGAAAGTTGTTTTGCAAGGAACTCCTGCACAGAAACGGCCATGGCGTTCACGGTGAAATCCCTGCGGCTCAGATCGGCATGCAGATCAGGGCCGTCAAAGTTCGTGAAATCGAACTGAACTGCCCCTTTGTCCGCATATTTCACGACACGCGTAATGCCCCGTTCTGCATCGAGGAAAAAGAAACTGCCGCCGATTTTGTCGGCAAATGCGCGCGCCGCGGGCACTGAACCTGCCGGAAACAAGAGGTCTATATCATTGATGTCCTGCTTCCCGATCAGCAGATCGCGCACAGAGCCGCCGACAAGATAAACCGGTTGAGTGGTGATCGAAAGAAGGTCTGAGAGGCATGAGAGTACGAATTTGTCCATGATTGTGAGTACTCAGGGTAAGTTCAAGAAAGGAGTGATGTGCGGCACGGCGTCAGGGTTTCTCCAGCACCTCCTGCAACACCCGTTCTTCCCATTCCTTTGTGACGATTACCTTGCCCATTTTCTTCGGCAGCACAAACTTTGTTTTCCCGCCTTCCGTTTTCTTATCGATCTGCATGGTGTTCATGAGTTCCGCCGCAGACGGTGTTCTGCTGAGGGTTGCAAAATGAGCAGGCAGTCCGTACGCGGTGATGAGCCGTTCGACCCGCGACGGCACCGAGGCAGCACACAGTCCCATGCGGTGCGCAAGCCGGGAAGCATACACCATGCCGAGTGCGACCGCGTATCCGTGGCGCATCGTGTAGTGCTCCGCGGTTTCAACGGCATGGCCCACGGTATGGCCGAAATTGAGGATCGCGCGGATGCCGTTCTCGCGCTCGTCCCTGCTTACGACATCCGCCTTGATCTCACAGGAGCGCCGGATGACTTGCTCAAGCGCGCCGGGGTCAAGCGCGAGCAGCTTTTCACGGTTGGCGTCGAGATAGTCAAAAAACGGTTCATCCCATATCACACCGTATTTGATCACCTCGGCCATGCCCGCGAGGAACTCTTCCTTCGGCAGTGTAGCGAGAACGCCGCCGTCCATCAGCACTTTTTTCGGCTGATAGAACGCCCCGATCATGTTCTTTCCCAGCGGATGGTTGACGCCGGTCTTGCCGCCCACGCTGCTGTCCACCATGGCAAGGAGGGTGGTCGGAATCTGGATGAACGGGACCCCGCGCATGAAGGTGGCCGCGGCAAAACCCGTCAGATCGCCGATCACGCCGCCTCCAAGGGCGACAAGCGCGGATTTCCTGTCAAATCTGTTCTGCAGAAGCTCCGAGTAGATGCGGTTCGCGGAGTCGAGTGTTTTATACTGTTCGCCGTCCGGGATCTCAATCGTGAGGACGAGGAAGCCCGATCCGGTGAGGCTGTCGGCCACCCGGCGGCCGTACAGACCGCCGACCGTGGGGTTCGTAATAAGGGCGATTTTGTTTCCGAGTCCGAGTTTGCTGAGCCGCTCTCCCGTCTGCTCAAGGGCGATGCCGATTTCTATATCGTAGCTTCTGTCTGCCAGATCTACTCTAACAACGTGCATACCGCACCTTTTCCTTGATCTCGTGCACCGCATCGTCCACGGTTTTTTCGGACGTGTCGACAATAAGATCGGCCTGCTGATAGAATTGTGCGCGGATATCGAGGATGTCCTTGATCGTTTTCAGAGGGTCCGCGGTCTGGAGCAGCGGCCGGTGGGTCTCCTGCTTGATGCGTTCAAAAATAACTTCAGGACGGGCGGCAAGGCAGATCACCATGCCGGTCTTTTTGAACAGATCCCGGTTTTCATCACGGATCACGGCGCCGCCTCCGGTCGAGACCACCTGGTTTTCGCCTTCCAAAATCCTTTTGATAATTCTTGCCTCGACATCGCGAAAGTAGGGCTCTCCGTGCTTTTCAAATATCGACGTAATATCCGTGCGCTGATCGGCTTCGATGCACGAGTCCGTGTCTACAAACGTGTATCCAAGGTCCTTCGCGAGCTTTTTCCCCACGCTTGTTTTACCGACGCCCATGAATCCGGTAAGGATGATATTTTTTAACATACCATTATGTCCGCGACGGCTTTTCCTGAACGGTCCCGCTGTTTTTTCCCCGTGTTTCCTCAACTTCCATCCGGGTTTTCAGATACGCGCCATACCCTTCGTAGTTCCGCTTCATCTCGTCCATGCTGTCTCCGCCGAACTTCTCGATGAGAAGGGACGCCAGTTCGAAAGCGACCGCCGCCTCGGCCACCACGCCCGCCGCGGGCACCGCGCAAACATCGGAGCGCTCCACACTCGCTTTGAACGGTTTTTTGCTCGCCATGTCCACCGAACGCAGCGGTTTCATAAGCGTCGGGATCGGCTTCATGGCAGCACGAAGCGTAATAGCTTCGCCGTTGCTCATCCCGCCTTCAATGCCGCCCGCCCGGTTGGTCTTGCGGTAAAAGCCATCTTTTCTGCTCCAGTAAATCTCATCATGCACCTGAGACCCGGGTCGGTTCGCCACGCCGAATCCCGCGCCGACCTCGACCCCCTTGATGGCCTGAATGCTCATGAGCGCCGCCGCGAGCCTGGCATCGAGTTTCCGGTCCCAGTGTGTATGGCTCCCCAGACCCGCGGGAACGCCCGTAACCATCACTTCGAACACACCGCCGAGCGAATCACCCGCCGATCTCGCATCATCGATTTTCCGCATCATGCTTTTCTCGGCTTCCGCATCTGCACAATGGAGCTCTGAAGCCTCTGCTTTCTTTTTAATTTCCTTCGGTGATGATTTCGGGACTTTGGCAAAGACCCCGCCGATGGAAAGCACGTGGCTGATGATATCAATGTTGAACTCTTCTAAAAGTCTTTTCGCAACCGCGCCGACCGCGACACGCATGGCGGTTTCCCTGGCGCTTGATCGTTCGATGATATTCCGGATGTCTGCAGTACCGTATTTCAGCGCGCCCGTCAGGTCTGCATGTCCCGGGCGGGGACGGGTAACCGGGCCGGTGGAATTCAGAAACATGGGGTCCGACGACATTTTATCGCGCCAGTTATCCCAATCTCTGTTGCGGATAACAAGACCGATGGGGCTTCCAAGCGTCCTGCCCCAGCGTACACCGGTATAGATCTTGACCGTGTCTTTTTCTATTTTCATCCGGTTGCCCCGGCCATATCCTGTCTGGCGGCGCCCCAGGTCACGGTCAATGTCCGTCACCCGTATCAAAAGTCCCGCGGGCATACCCTCGATGATGCCCATTAGAAGTTCTCCGTGAGACTCTCCGGCTGTCAGAAAGCGTAGCATCTTCAGCCCTCCCTATCTATCTAATAATAAAGGGGAAAAATAGTATTCCGGCGCTTCTGAGGGCGGCCGATACCCGAAAAAGCTAAAAACTCCCGTAAAATCGCGATTATCATAGCAAATTTACAGTAGAAGTGCAATCAAAAGTATGTTACTATTCAGGGTATTTTTTAGGTATTTTACCGTTTTTCAACAAAAAATTTGAAGTTTCATTACATACAAGGAGATGGCTGTGAAGTATAAACAGGGGTCATTAGGGCGGGTTTTCGTACTTAAATTTGAGGACAAAGATGATATCCTTGAGGAAGTCAAAAAAATAGTATGCCAGGAAACAATAAAGGTCGGTACCATCATTCTGATCGGCGGCATGCGTTCTGCAGAAATGGTCTCCGGCCCGAAAGAACCTGTGGTTCCTCCGGAATCGCTTTGGGTAAATTTCAATGACGGCCGTGACATGCTGGGAATCGGTACCATCTTCTGGAAAGACAATGAACCGGTCATCCATATTCATGGAGCCATGGGGCATGAAAAAGACATCCTGACGGGGTGTCTTCGCAAAAACAACTCTGTTTTCATCGGGATCGAAGCGATCATCACGGAAATCCTCGCTGTTGATGCCCGAAAAGCGTTGAACGAAAAAACCGGGCTCGTAATGCTGGAGCTATAAAAATATCACCAGAACGTCGTTCCAAAAGCCCGGAGATTTGAACGGCTGGAAAACCGCAACAAACGTGGCCAAGGGAGTATTTGCATGATCGCCCTGCTCTGTTCCGTACAAGCTGAAGCGCTACTTCTCCTCAGCCGCATTGAGGCAACGAGATCGAAACTGCCGGGTACCAAATCAATAATCGAAGGAACGCTCGCCGGCAAACAGGTGCTGCTTTGCGTCGGCGGGATGGGCAAGGTGAATGCGGCACACGCGGCAACGCTGCTGCTTTCACAGTTTACACCCAGCGCCCTGATCATCTTCGGCATCGGAGGAGCATACCCTTCTTCCGGCGCTCAGATCGGGGATATCGCCGTTGCAAAGGAGGAAATTGCGGGTGATGAGGGCGTGTTGACCCGGGACGGCTTCAAAGACACCGAATACATCGGCATCCCGCTCGTCAAAACAACTTCTTCCGTGGTGTATACGACGTATCCTGCACCGGATGACCTGCTGAAACGTTCCTTCCATGCGCTGAAATCGCGGCAAAACGCTGCAACAGTGCATGCCGGAACCTTTGTCACGCTGTCGACCTGCACCGGGACAGCTGCCCGTGCGGCCGAACTGGAACAACGGTATCATGGTCTATGTGAAAACATGGAAGGCGCGGCAGCAGCCCAGGTCGCGGAATTGCATGGTGTCCCCTGGCTTGAACTGCGCGGCATATCCAATATCGTTGAAGACCGGAACCCGGCAGCGTGGGACATCCCGCGCGCGGCGAATGCGGCGCAGAACGCGGTACTTCAGGTATTGGATATTTTCGGGACGTAATCTCAACCAACGCATAGCTTCCGGGTTTTCATTCGCATATGACCAGAACACTGACCATAGGTTATTCCCCCTGTCCGAACGATACGTTCATTTTTTACGCGCTGGTTCACGGCAAAGTGCAAGTACCGGGTGTTGTCTTTCGCGAACAGCTTGAAGACGTCGAGACCCTGAACCGGCTGGCGCTCGACGGAAAACTCGATTTTACCAAAATATCATATCACGCCCTGGGCCGTCTGCGGGAGCAGTACGCGCTGCTCCGTTCCGGCGGCGCGCTCGGCAGAGGATGCGGACCTCTGCTTGTGGCAAAACCGGGGACCAACCGTCAGGACCTCAAAAACGGGACCATCGCCGTGCCCGGAAAGCTTACGACGGCATATCTGCTGCTTCGTCTTTTTGAGCCTGCACTCGAAAACGTACTTGTCATACCGTTTCATAGCATCATGGACGCGGTTGTGCGCGGGCAGGCAATGGCGGGACTGATCATTCATGAAAGCCGTTTCACCTACCAGCGCTATCATCTCGAAAAGCTGCTGGATCTCGGTGAATGGTGGGAACGCCGAACCGGCCTGCCGATTCCCCTCGGCGGTATCCTCGGCCAACGCGTTCTCGGACAAGACCTCTTATTATGCGTGCAAACAGCCATCCGCGAGAGTCTGCTGTATGCCCGGGCCCACCCCCGGGAAGTCCTGGAATACTGCAAAAAGTACAGCCAGGAAATGGACGAAGAAGTAATGTTGAATCATATCAGCCTCTACGTAAACGACTTTTCCCTCGATATCGGAGAGCAGGGGCTTGCCGCCGTCCAAAAACTTTTTTCGGAGTCAGAAGGGCGGGGCCTCTTCCTGCCCTCCGGGAAACCTCTCCTGGCTGAACAGGAAAGCAGCTGATCGATGAAGACCCGGAATGGCACTGAACGCAACATCGTACCGTCAAAAAAAAATTATTTTACTACAATAAAAAATGTTTCATGGTATAATATCGGCACAATGCGTCACTATTTCGCAGGCTGCCTGCCCGCGTTACGGTAAGGAGGAAGCATGGTCGGTTGGATTCTACTTGCGGTGCTCGGTTTATTCCTGGTCTGGATCATCATGATTTACAACGGTCTGGTTTCCCGGCGCAACGATGTCCAGAGCGCGTGGAAGCAAATCGATGTCCAGCTGAAGCGGAGGCACGACCTCATTCCAAACCTGGTCGCCACCGTGAAAGGGGCGATGGAGTTCGAGCAGGACACCCTTGAAAAAGTCATTTCTGCGAGGGCGAAGGCTGTGTCGGCCCCCACACCGGCCGCGAAAGCAGAGGCCGAGAATATCCTGACGCAAACCCTCGGAAAACTTTTTGCCCTCATGGAAAATTATCCGGCCCTGAAAAGCAACCAAAACGTGATGCAATTGCAGGAGGAACTCACCTCCACGGAAAACAAAATATCGTTCGCACGCCAGTTCTATAATGATCTGGTTGCGAACTACCGGACACGGATTCAGATATTCCCCAACAATATCGTTGCATCAATGTTCAATTTTAACAGCGAAGAATATTTCGGCGCTGAGGAAGCGGACCGTGCCGTTCCCGCTGTCAATATAAGCCTGAAAAAGTGAGTCGGGAGCCAGAGCAGCAACCCCTGCTTTGCATCTGATCTCCTGATTATTGCCGCATGCCATTGACTTTTATTGATATAGAAAAACAGAAAACCTGGCGTATCTGGATTTTTCTGTTCGTCCTCATAGTCTTGTACTTTGCCGTCATCCTTGCATGCGCGTTGCCGTTTTTCCCTCATGCGGCCGCAATTTCAGCTCAATTCCTGTTCTCCGCACTTCTTATAGCTCTTGTCGCGGCCGGAGTGCATTTTTGGTTCTCTGCTTCCGATACCGTTGCCACGGTGCTTCAGGGACTTGACGCCCAGCCTCCTGATCCAAAAGATGCCGTTCATAAAGTGCTGATAAACGTCATGCAGGAGATACATACGGTCACCGGCAACAAACGCCCCATCCGGTGCGCGGTCATACCGACGCTTTCCCTGAACGCACTGGCCGCAGCTGACTTGAAGGGAAATGTCGTTATTGCGATCACGGAAGGCCTCCTCTCAAGGTTGAGCCGACCGCAGCTTGAGTCCGTCGTCGCTCATGAAGCGAATCATGTTCTGGCGGGAGACTGTCTGGAGACTACCGTGGCCGCGAGCCTGTTCGGCACACTGTCCGCTTTTGTGGATAAAATCACCGATACCTCACGCGGCCGCTCTTTTTTTCATCCCGCATTTTTCCTCGCCTGGCTGCTGCTCCTTCTGAGCAATCTCCTGAATATGTTCATCTCACGGGAGCGGGAGTACCGCGCAGACGCGGCCGCCGTCCGCATGACGAGAAATCCGATAGCACTCGCCGAAACGCTCCACCTCCTGTCGCGAGGATGGCGCGGATCAGGCTTTATCGGAAGCGGATACGAAATGCTTTGCATCGTAAATCCGAAAGCGGTCATGCTCGACGAATCCGAGGGTTTCTGGGCCGACCTCATTTCCACCCATCCGCCGATCCGGAAACGGATCGATATTCTGCTTCGCATGGCCCATATGAGCATCGCGGAATTGAACGTGGGAACAGCTGTGAAAACAAGTCAAATCCCCGAATCAACCCAGCCTTCCTTCTTCGCCCTGAACCCACAGCAGCAATGGCAGGGCCCTTTTACCCTGCCGGAGCTTGGCGCTTTGCCGTGGCTGTCTCCGCTCACCTGGATCACAACCGGTGATAAGCAGGTCGCGGAACGCGCCTGGAAACAGCCGCTCATCAATGCCATTTTTGTTGCCCAGCTTTCCCAGGACGACAAAACGGCGTCCGATTTCACCTGTCCGGTCTGCCGCCAGCCGCTCCGGATGGAAACTTATGAAGGCACCCAGATATACCAATGTCGTTTCTGCGGGGGCACACTGGTGGACACGCAAAAAATCCCCAGAATTCTTGCGCGAACAGGACGCGACCAGCCCTGCTCGGAACGGATAAAAGCGCTTGCCTGCTCCGTGCAGAAAGAAAACCAGATCAGGTTTACCCGCCAGAAGCTGACGAGAACCGGGAAAAGCCCCGTACCGCTTTATCCCTGCCCCAAATGCAAAAACCCCATGTATCGCGGCTTTTACAGCGGCGCGTATCTTGTAGAGATTGACCGCTGCAGCCTCTGCGGCATGACCTGGTTTGATCAGGACGAGCTGAACATGCTGCAATGTCTGACAACACCAGTCGATCCACAGACGTCCTGAATCGTCGAAAGGAAGGTATCATGATTACCATTAAACTTTTTGCGATACTGAAGGATAAAGCAGGGACGTCTGAGTTGAAGCTGGCCGCTGTCCCGGCAACCGTCTCTGACCTGCTTCAGCAGATATCACGGGAACACCCCGCAATCTCGGATATCCTTTCACGGGGAAGCGTACTGGTCGCGGTGAACCAGGAATTTGCAAAACCCGATGCACGCCTCAAAGAGGGAGATGAAGTGGCCCTTATGCCTCCTGTTTCCGGCGGCGCAGAACCGTCCCACAATGTCCGGGTTCAGACAGGACCGTTCTCGCTCGATGATGAAGTGGAACGCTTAAAAAAAACATCCACGTCGATCGGCGCAATCGTCACGTTTCTGGGAACTACGCGTGACATTTCTCAGGGCAAACAGGTTGCCAAACTGGAATTCGAGCATTATCCCGGCATGGCGGAAAAGAAACTGCAGGAAATCCGTGGCAAGGTGATGCGGGATTATGGAGCGATTGACGTGTGCATTATCCACCGGACAGGAACAATTCCCGTGGGAGAAAATATCGTGCTGATCGCGGTGGCGGCAGAACATCGCGACGCGGCCTTCAGCGCATGCCGTTTTTGCATTGATGAATTGAAACGAATCACTCCGATCTGGAAAAAGGAAACCACCGCTGAAGGAGAAGTCTAGGTGGAAGGACATCCATAAATTTCAGAATATGAACAGCCCCGTTGTTTCACTCCGCGCAGCCAGCGTTTAATATGTATTCCATCCCGGTAGTGGAGTCCCCTCCGGCAGGAGCCGGAGGCCCCCTCGATAGACACGACCTTCCCGCTTGTACCCAGTGCTAACGAGTGCGATAGCGCGAGTGCAGGGCACGACCTACTGCATTCCTCCCCCGACGAGCGTCGGGGGAGTCTATGTCGCGGGGATTAAAATCGTCAGTTTGTCCATAATCAGCAGCACGCCCATGACAATCAGGATAACTCCGCTTATTATTTTAATAACCTTGAAGTGTTTTCTGACGATGTTGAATGAAGTCAGAAACGTGCTGATGGCGATTGACGAAAGAATAAACGGAATACCGAGACCGAGTGAGTAAAACGTCAGCAGCACCATGCCCGTGCCCACCGTGCGCGTTTCCATGGCCAGGGCCAGTACCGACCCCAGAAACGGTCCGGTGCACGGGGTCCAGCCTGCGGCGAAAACCATCCCGATAACGAGAGTTCCCGCATATCCCGCAGGCCTTGTTTTCAGATGCAGCCTTGCTTCCTGCTGAAGGAAAGGGATCTTTACCACGTCCATGACAAAGATACCCATGAGTATGACAAAGATTCCTCCTGCAATCCGGATGTTCTCCAGGTGCTGTGACAGAATACCGCCAGCCATGCTTGCTGTTGCCCCTAAAAGCACAAATATTATCGTGAACCCTGCAACGAAAACACCGGTATGCAACAGTGAAATTCTCATGTTTCTGCCGCGTGAGCCGGGGTTCACCAGATCATCGTAGCCGATTCCCGTAATATAAGAAACATAAGAAGGGATCAAGGGAAGAATACAGGGGGACACAAAGGACGTGAGCCCCATAAAAAGAGAAAACAGCAACGTGTACAGTGTCAGTCCCTGTGCAGGGTCCATGGAGGTTCACCTTGTAAGAAATACGAGACATCATAACAAAGCATTTATAATCTATCAAGATAAAGTTTTCTCATTCCTGTATCATGGTAGGAAGGATTATTCTGTTGACAAAAACAGCCAATTTCATTAACGTTATGCATCTTCAATCAGGAGGATGCAGCTTCATGTATATCAAACAGCCGGTACAATACTTCCTGGACAAGCTGGCAAGCAGTTCCCCCGAACCAGGGGGCGGCAGTGTGGCGGCATTAGTAGGGGCACTGTCCGCAGCGCTCGTGAGCATGGTTGCAAACCTTACTCTCGGCAAGGAAAAATACAAAAATGTCCACCCGCAGATCGAACAACTTCTCAAAGAGTCCGAAAAACTTCGGGCCGAGATGCAGGACCTGATCCAGAAGGACACCGAGGTCTACGGCACCTTATCCGCTGTATATAAAATGCCGAAGAACACCGACGATGAGAAAGCCGGTCGCGCTCTGAAGATGCAGGCCGCACTCAAAGAGGCATGCCGCGTCCCGTTCGAAATCGGTCAAAAATCCCTTAACATTGCCAGACTTGCGGAACGCGCGGCTGTTCTCGGCAACACCGGGGTAATAAGCGATGCCGGTGTCGCAGCAGTTCTTGCCCATGCGTGCGCGCAAAGCGCTGCTCTCAATGTAAAGATCAACATCAACAGCATTAAAGACGAAGCATACAACCGAACCACCTGGGAACAGATGCAAAGCGTGCTGGAACAGGTGTCTGCCCTTGAAAAAACAGTTCTCGAGACAACATATTCAAAAATATAATTACAAGCGTGTGAGGAATGGAGAATGCCGGCAAAGCTTTTGACAGGAAAAGAAGTCGCGCAGCACATTGAACAAGGCCTCCAGCGCGAAGTGCAGGATCTGAAAGCTCAAGGAATTGCTCCCGCTCTCAGGATATTGATCGTAGGAAGTGCTGCAGAATCGCTGGCGTATACCAAAAATGCTGTAAAGATTGCCGAAAAACTGGGTATTGCCTGCGCTATCGAACAATTGCCGTTCGATACAACCGAGAATGAATTCATCAAGACACTGAGTGAGCGAAACAGCGATCCAAGCATTCACGGTATTCTCATTATGCGGCCGCTCCCGAAGCATATCAGCGAAGACGTGGTCAAATACGCGATCGATCCGGAAAAAGACATGGACTGCCTCAACCCGGTGAATGCCGGAAAAGTCATGGTCGGAGACGTAACCGGGTTTCCTCCCGCGACCCCTCAGGCCGTAATGAAAATTCTCCGTTTTTACGAAATCCCGCTCAGTGGTAGAGAAGTGGTGGTTGTCGGACGCTCCATGGTTGTGGGTAAACCCTTGTCAATGCTGCTGCTGCATGAGAATGCTACGGTAACGGTCTGCCACTCAAAAACGCATGATCTGCCTGCTGTGTGCAGAAGGGCAGATATTCTGATCGTTGCCATCGGCAAAGCCAGAATGGTAACACCTGAGTACATAAAGAGCGGGGCAACGGTTATAGACGTGGGCATTAACGTGGAAGCGGGCAAACTTTGCGGCGACGTTGACACGGTGCAGGCCATAAATATAGCAGGGACTGTTACCCCTGTTCCCGGAGGAGTGGGCGTCGTGACCACACGGGTGCTGCTAGAACATGTGGCCCGCGCAGCAAAAATGCAAACCGCTTTAATAAAGTAAACTGAAGCATCATACCGGAAAGAAATAAAAAAAGCCCCGGAGGAAATCCTCCGGGGCTTTGTGCTTCCGAACATCAGCACATCGCTGTGCTTTTTATGCTAGAACTTCAGAGACAGAATTCCCTGAATTGCATAGGCATCTGAATTGATTCCTGCTGCAGTGCGATATGCACCGCCGGTCGCAAGCCAACCAGCCTGCCAGTTCCAGGAAAGGTTCGGGCTGATCTGCCAGTTAAGTTTGAGATCTGTTTCAAAGCCGAGGTCCTTGGAGGGGGTGCCGCCATTCAGGGCTACCCACTCAGCTGCCTTGAACCAATAGGCATCGAAACCAACTGCAAGGCTCTTTACAACCTGAACCATTGCGCCGGCATTAAGCATCATGGTGTTCTGGAAACCACGGTTCGTGGCATTGGCAGCACCTCTTAACCGATATTCATAGATCAAGGAATAGTGCTGGCCGATGTCGAGCAGGGTAACTACCTGTGATACGTTGGAAGAACCAGGGCGGTTGCCGCTGCCGTATGCTGCGCCGGCATTAAAGGTCACGATGCTGACCGGTACGGTAGCCTGGATAATGCCCTGGAAACCGTCATAATTGATACCACCGGGCGCTGCCGTGGTCTGTACTTTACCCTTTTGGACGTCAACTTCACCCTTGATCGTTGCAACGCCGACCTTCGCGTTCCAGTTCACGCCAAAGTTCATCAAATAGCCGCTGCCGCCAGCAGTTGGCGCCGCAAGGACGGAAGCATTGTTGTCCAGGAGATAGGACACATCAACACCGAGTGTAATTGCATCTGTCGGTTTCACAGTTACGAGTGCGGTGTAGAGATCCACGTCATCATGGTTCACCGTGGTGGTGCCTTCATTAATTTTTACATCCTGAAGAGCAACCGTGGCTTTGCCAAGGTTAGCATACACAATCCATGCATCCTGACCGCCATAGGTTGAACGCTCGAACCAGCCCTGGCCGATCTGGCCAAGCTGACGTCCGGCTTTCACACCGACCGGAAGGCCGGGGATCATGAAATCAATCCATGCTTCGCGGATGAGCGTCGTGCTTGTTGTACCATTCGTACCTCTGTTTGCTGCGCCGTCACTTGCCCCTCTGCCAATCCATGTATCATAATCGTTCCAGAGGGCCAGTTTTCCCTTGATATTATTGTCTGCCTTGATGTTCACTTCGAGCAAGAACCGTGTCTGGGTATAATTGTCATTTGTGGCATCTGCGTGGCTGTTCGGCTGCGGTGATGCGGCAATATTATAGAACATCCTGCTCCGAACCGCGGCTTCTCCGCTCAGCGTTACGTCGAGCGCAAAGGCCACGCTG
>CAZPGZ010000036.1:0-24944 GCA_964586075.1 uncultured Nitrospiraceae bacterium
ATTATTATGTCACATTCTAATCGGAAATGTCACCATTTTCGGGGGGCAGGTCCGATGAGCCTAACATAACCGAAATACTTAGTCTCTTTGCACAACAGTTAGGGTATGCATCCGATGCCGTGCATTCCGGCGAGTCCGCAGTAGAAAGATTAAAAAACAACCGGTATTGGGCGGTGTTTTGTGATTTTCAGATGCCGGGCCTGAACGGTTTGATGTTTTATGATAAGATAAAGGAACTGGATGCCGCTCTTTGCGGGAAATTTGTACTGCTTACCGGGTCGGTGCTTGACGACCATGCGGAGTCAAGTGTTGTGAAGGAAAAAATCAGGGTTTTGCCGAAGCCGTTTTATTTTGACAGCATCAAACAGGTTTTTCAAGAACTGGAAATGCAGTTGAACTAACATTCCTCCCGTTTCTTACTATTCAAATTTTCTGTCTCCGGCTAAGCGAAAACACAATCTATAGTCAGAATATTGACACGTGAATGCTGAGTCTTTCCGTTTCTTCAAACGGCTACTGTCTACTTGTAGCTGCGATGTTGTTCTTGTTTATTTCCTCAAAAAAATCGTTATAAAACAATATATAAAACATTTTTTCTTTTTTTCGCTCACCCTGAAAAATCCAGATAGATTTTCACAATCCTTTGCACTTTCTTAATTTTATCGTATGCCAATGCCATGGCATATTTCCTGCATAATATCATTTCATAATAATAGATGTCATAAAACAGTCACTCGGACGGGACGCCAGAGGATATGAAAAAAATTCTCATTATAGATGATGAACCGAATATTGCGGAAATACTCAGGCTTTTTACCGCACGAATGGGATATGACTCTGACTGCGTGCACTCCGGCTGGGCCGGCATTGAAAAAATAAAAATGAACCAGTATTGGACGCTTTTTTGTGACCTTCAGCTTCCGGGTTTCAATGGTTTGTCCGTCTATGAACACGTGAAAGAACTGTACGCCGATCTGTCGAAAAAATTTGTTCTTCTTACCGGAACAGTGCCTGATCAGGATACGGAGGCGATGCTGGCAGCACAGAAAATCAAGGTTTTGCTGAAGCCGTTTTATTTTGAAGACATTCAGAAAATGTTGGATGAACTGGAAACGGAACAGTTGGATTTACGTGAACAGGGGCCGAAAAGCCTTTATGAGCATGTGGTCTTGTCCGGGACTGCGCTAAAGCCCGAACTTGCGACATGCTGCGGGGGGAGATCGTAGGAGGTCATATGCCGATAGAACCTGCAAAAAACGTGTATGAAACACCCATTATCAAAAAGGAAGAGCATTCAACTGCAATGCCGAGGAAAAAAACAAAACAGCAGAAAAAGGAACCGGAGAAAGTGCCGGGGAAAATAGATATAAAAATCTGACAGGACAAGGTAGCAGCTATGATAGCCGTAAAAGAGAAGAACATCGTGGAGAAAGAAATGAACCGCTTATCGCTTGAAGTTGCAGAGATTCGCGAAATCTCCGATATCATTTTTAGAAGAATCGAAAATAAAATCGTGATGCTGAACGAAATGGAAGCGTCGGTGGATAGAAAAATCGCGTCCCTTTCTCAACTCATCCAGCGAGCCGAACAGGTGCAGGGCAGGACCGCCGTTGCTCCGGCAAAACCATCGGTAAAAGCTCCGCCGGCCGTTATGACCCGCCAGCAGGAGGTCATGATTCTGAAGCAGCGGGGTCTGAAGGCAAGTGAGATTGCCGGTACGCTGCATATCCCCGTGGGGGAAGTGGAATTGATCCTTGGGCTGCAACAGTAGAAGAGCGGCAAATATTGCCAGAAAGGAAAAATTTGCCGGATAAAGCCTGAATGCCGCGCTGGAAAAAATGCACATTAGACATATGCGTGTTCTATTCCACCGGTTTTACTACGATTTATCGCACGCGTGCGCTGCATAAATACATGGCACGTGATTTGCTTGATAGGGAGATGAAATGTATAAAGGTATCTACATAGCGACATCGGGAGCGGTACTCAAGCAGACGCAGCTTGAAGTCCTTTCGCAGAATTTAGCAAATGCCAATACGGCGGGATTTAAGAAGGACAACGTTTCCTTCAAAGAATATCTTATGCCCCTGGAAGCGGCAGGACCCGGACCCGATGGCAGGGCGATGACATCCCTTTCAGAGTATAAAACTGATTTTACGAACGGTGTCGTTATCAAGACGGTAAATCCATTTGATGTTGCGCTGGAAGGTACCGGTTTCATTGCGCTCGAAGGGGACCGGTATACCAGACGAGGAGATCTCAAAAGAAGCGCAGATGGCTATCTTACCGCATTCAACGGTACTAAAGTGCTTGGGAAAAAAGGCCCGATAAAATTGCCGGAAGGAAAACTTGACATCAGCGAAAAGGGAGAAATCAGCATAAACGGAGATCAGGTAGATACCATTAAGATTGTGGACTTCAAAAAGACGGACAGTTTGACAAAGGCAGGAGACAGTATTTTTGCGACAAATGAAAAAGCCGTGGCATCCCAGGCGAGCGTACGGCAAGGTTATGTGGAAGCATCAAACGTGGAACCCGTCAAGGAGATGGTTCACATGATCGAAACTCTCCGCGAATTTGAAACGTATCAAAAGGCGATCCAGACGTTTGATGACGCGACATCAAAGGTTACGAACGAGATAGGGAGGCTATAGCATGTTACGATCATTGTTTATCGCGGCAACGGGCATGGAAGCCCAGAAGCTGAACGTAGATGTCATATCAAACAATCTTGCCAACGTAAATACCACGGGATTTAAAAAGAGCCGGGCTGATTTTCAGGACCTCATCTATCAGACAGTACGCGCCCCGGGTGCCACATCCGCGGAAAGTCTGCAGATCCCATCCGGTATTCAGGTAGGATTGGGGGTCAAACCTGTTGCCGTGACAAAGATTTTCAACCAAGGGGATTTCGTCAGCACAGGCAACTCACTCGACATGGTAATTGAAGGAAACGGTTTTTTCCAGATTACGATGCCTGATGGAACGCTCGGGTATACAAGAGCCGGCACCTTTAAGCTTGACAGCACGGGAAAAATTGTAAATTCAGACGGATATGCCCTCGAACCGGGAATTACAATTCCGACAAATGCGACCAATATAACCATAGGTTCTGACGGCAAAATCACTGTTACCCAGCCGGGCAGCACCACTCCTACCGAGGTTGGCCAGATACAGCTTGCTCGTTTCATTAACCCGGGAGGACTCAGTGCGCTCGGGAAAAATTTGTTTGCTCCCACGGCCGCATCCGGCGATGCGGCGACGGGGACTCCCGGATCTGACGGGTTCGGCACCATAAATCAGGGATATACTGAACTGAGCAACGTCAATGTGGTAGAAGAGATGGTAAACATGATCATCAGCCAGCGAGCGTACGAAATGAATTCAAAAGCTGTCTCGGCTTCGGACGAAATGCTGCAAGTGACGAACAGCCTGAAGAAATAACCGTGCAAAAACATGAAAAAACCTTTTTTCATAATCGCAGCAATTCTTTTACTGGTCGCGTCCGCCGACGCAGGCGAAGGACGACTTGAGAATATGTTAAAAACACATCTCAAGGACCATTATCCCTGGGCCGAGATTCAAGTTGATGACCTACGGAGCAACATGGAACTGCCGGCCGGCAGCCCGGAGACGATTGTCGTCGAGCAGGGGCCCCCAGGCAGGACAGTTTTTACCCTGAAATATGCCGGCGGCAAAAAGATCATCGCGACCGCCATGGTGAAAGCTTTCGATTCCGTTGTCGTGACCCGCAGGGCACTCGGCAAAGCCGCGCTTCTTCAGAAGGGAGACGTATACACAACATTGGTGGACACTGCCAGGATACCAAAAGGCGCGGTGCGAAACGAAGATGATGTCGTGGGAAAAGGGCTTTCTCGCGGGGTTGGCGCAAATGTGGTCGTGACGGACATCATGGTGTCCAACTCGCCCGAGGTGAAAAAAGGCCAGAAAGTGCTGCTTGTCGTCGAAGCTCCGGGATTCACCATCAGAGCGGCAGGAGAACTGCAGCAGAATGCTCAGGTGGGGAATTATGTCAGGGTTCTGAATGCCGTATCGCATAAAGTCACGACCGGACTGCTTCTGGATGAACGCACGGTTAGAGTGGGGTTATAAGTATGAAAAATTCCGAAAATAGGAAACAGCTTTTAGAAGGGGCATTGTTTACCGGTCCGGCGCGGCTTACGGTTATCGCGTTCACTCTTGCTGCACTTTTGCCGGCCTGTTTCTCGCCCAAGCTTCCTCCGCCGTCAGAGAAATACGTGTATCAGCAGGAGAAGGCGCATCGTCCTTCAGCCAATTCTTTGTGGACCGACCGCGCGGGTTTGTACGAAAACGTTCAGGCAAGAAGGCTGAATGATTTGGTGACCATCAAGGTTGCGGAAAGCATTTCAGGATCAGGAACCGCGGTTACTGCGACAAAAGGATCGTCAACGTTGGACGTCGGGGTTGACAGTATTTTCGGCAGCCCGCTGAACTTTGGCCTGAAGAACCTGTGGGGCGGTGGCAACGCCTTCATCCCTGCAGCGAGCGGTCATGCTGCAACTGAGTTTGCAGGTAACGGCAATACAACGCGGGCAGGAACCCTGGTGGGGACCATAACTGCCAAGGTTGTGGAGGTCATGCCGAATGGAAACCTTGTCCTGCAATCGAGAAAAGAAATAACGATCAATAACGAAAAGCAGATTTTAATACTTCGGGGAATGGTGAGACCCGATGATATTGCCATGGACAACTCCGTGCTGAGCAGCAAGATCGCGGATGCGGAAGTATATTTTGTCGGCGACGGCATTGTGCAGGACAAGCAGAAGCCGGGCTGGTTTGTAAGAATCATGGATAATGTATGGCCGTTCTAGGGAAATCATGCATGATGAACATCAGCAATTATTCTTTTTTTAAAATAACATCCTTGTCGGATCAACGGCGAAAAGGAACGCTCCTGCTCGCGCTCATCTGCGCCGTTGCCGCGGTCGTTTTGTTTCCTGTTCAGGCGTCGGCGGACCGTATTAAGAATATCGCGACTTTTGAAGGAGTGCGATCGAACCAACTGGTGGGTTACGGGCTGGTAATGGGCCTTCCGGGAACAGGCGACACCGGTCTTGCCACCGCGCAGGGGATCGCAAACATTCTTCAGCGGATGGGACTTACCGTGGATCCGAACAATATTAAAACGAAAGACGTGGCGGCGGTTGTGGTTACCGCATCGCTTCCGCCGTTTCCTAAACCGGGCATCAAAATAGATGCCCTGGTGTCCGCTCTCGGAGACGCGAAAAGCCTCCAGGGCGGCACTTTGCTCTTGTCCCCCCTCAAAGGCCCTGATGGCAAGGTCTATGCCCTTGCCCAGGGTCCCGTCTCCATCGGAGGTTTTATCGGAGGCGGCGGTGGAACGAGCACGCAAAAAAACCATCTCACAACGGGGAATGTTCCCGGAGGAGCCATTGTTGAAAACGAACCGCAATTCACCCTGGGCGACGGCAATGAAATTCGTCTGTTTTTAAGCCGGCCCGATTTCAGCACCGCTTCTCTGGTGACTCGAAAAATTAATGAGGCATTAGCTTCAGAATCTGCGGTGACTGCGGATCCGGCAACGGTGAAGATCAAGATCCCTCCTTCCTATAAAGATAAGGTTGTGGAGCTGATCGCGGCCATTGAAGTCCTCGATGTGGCTGTTGACTCGCCTGCACGGGTGATAATAAATGAAAGGACCGGAACTGTTGTGGTCGGCGACACCGTGAAGATCGCTCCGGTTGCGATTTCCCACGGCAGTCTTACCGTGGAAATAAAGACGGAATTACAGGTCTCTCAACCTCCGCCGTTTGCGCCCAAGGGAGCGGAGACCGTGGTGGTGCCGCAAAAAGAGGTATCGGTCAAAGAGCAGAAGGCATCGCTTATGGAAGTATCGGGTGTAACTCTCAGCGAGATTGTCAGGGGTCTGAATGCGCTTGGCGTCACGCCGCGTGATCTTATTTCCATCCTGCAGGCGCTGAAAGCATCAGGTGCATTGAGAGCGGAACTGGAGATAATCTGATGCAGATTCCCGATTATCCGATGGAAACAAGTACTGCTTCAACCGCTTCGATCGAGCAATACCGTGGCAGGACCGATTCCGAAGCGATCAAGGCAGTTGCACAGGAAATGGAGGCAATGTTCGCCAACGAGCTTTTAAAGGCCATGCGGGCAGCCTCGAATATTTCATCTGAAAAAGGGCTGGGCGCCAGCACCTACACAAGCCTGTTTGATATGGAGCTTTCGAAGCTGATTGCAAAACGGGGGCTCGGACTTCAGGATATGCTGATGAAGGATATAGCGAGAAAAGCGGGAGGCTCTTCCGAGGACAGTGATGAAACAGCTATATCGGACAGCGGAGAAAACACGAAAAATTTTTCGGAAACGGATACAAACACGGTCCAGGGAACTCTTCCGGTGCAGGGAGGCAAAATAAGCTCCGGCTTCGGCCTGAGATCCGATCCGTTTACCGGGGCGTACAGGTTTCATCACGGGCTTGATGTTGCGGCGCCCGAAGGCAGTGACATACATCCCCTCAAGCAAGGGAAGGTGGTTTTCAGCGGGACGCAGACGGGATATGGTAATGTTGTAATCGTTGACCACGGAGACGGTTTTGTGACAAAATATGCTCACAACAAAACCAATCTGGTCCGGGAAGGGGAGACAGTCACCAGCAATACCGTAATTGCGAAGGTCGGAAACACAGGAAAATCAACAGGTTCTCATACGCATTTTGAGGTTATATACAATGGCGCAGACGTTAATCCGGTGCTCGTTCTTGGGGAAAAAAATTTAAAGATTCAGAAGGATGTGCCGATAAGTACGGCAGAAGCTGAAGCATGAGCACGCAGAGGAGGACTCCATGAAAATATCGAGCAATGGTCCGGATGGGCAGGAACTGAATCGTATCGCCCAGAACATACCGAAAAATATAGAAAAAACTGACTCCAAAGAAAAAACCGTTCAGAACCAGCCCAAATCGCAAGTTGACCGGGTGGAAATTTCAAATACCGGCAAGGAAGTGGCTGATCTTATGTCGGTCATCAACCAGATGCCGGAAGTGCGCGACGATAAAGTGAATGCGATCCGGAGTTCGTTGGAAGCAGGTACCTATACGATTGATCCCAACAAAATAGCGGATAAAATGCTGAAAGAGATATGAATACAGCTGATCGTATAAAAAAAATTCTCGGAGAGCAAATCGAAACGTACCGCACGCTTCTCGAAGTGCTTCAACGGGAGCGTGAATGTCTTGTCCATTTCAATCCTGAAGGCGTTGAGACGCTTGCGAAAGGCAAAGACACCATTATGCTCAAGCTCCGGTTGCTGGAGGAAGAGCGGATACGCCTGGTGCAGGCATTTGCCCGCGAACAGGGGATTACTGAAGAAATGACGCTGAAGAAGCTTCACATAGCGACGGGTGACGCCGACTATGCAACATTACGGTCGCAGATGCTCTCGCTCATACAGGCCATATCGGAGTTTAACGAATTCAATAAAATTCTGATAGAACGCTCGGTCAATTTCGTGCGGAGAAATCTTGTTTTTCTCGATTCTTTTCGCATGACTGCCGACAGAAAAAAGACCGGCGCGGTTTTGTCACGGGAGGCTTGATTGTCTCTGTACGGGTTGCTCAATATCGGAACTTCTGCCCTGAATGCCAGCCAGGCCGGACTGAGCGTGACCAGCAATAATATTGCGAACGCAAACACGCCCGGCTACAGCAGGCAGTCCGTGGTTCTTGCCATCTCGACGCCCGTCACGATGGGGAACAACTACATGGGGATGGGCGTGACCGTTCAGGGCATTCAAAGCTCTTCAGACAAGTTTATCCAGGCACAGCTGCTCCTTCAGGAGCAGAATGTGGGCCGCTCGGACACCCTCAGCCAGATGCTGAGCCAGGTTGAGCAAATCTTCAACGAATCGCAAAGCATTGGTCTTTCGACACCGCTTTCAGACTATTTTGATGCCTGGAATGATGTCGCTTCGGACCCCACGTCCCAGGCCGCACGCTCAGTACTGCTCCAGAAAGCGGGTGTTCTTGTCTCTGCCGCCCAGACCATGGAGAGCAGCACACTGCAAATACTCAAACAGACAACCGTGGGTGTTGACGACGCCGTCAAGCAGATCAATTCGATTGCATCGCAGATCGCCGCATTGAACGGCAAAATCGTAGCGGAGGAAGCGGGCAACACCGGCGTGCGGGCAAACGATCTCCGGGACAGCCGGAACCAGCTTATGAATCAGCTTTCGAACCTCGTCAGCAATGCTTCCTATGAAGATCAGAACGGTGCGTTGACGGTGACCATTGGGATGAAAAATCTCGTCGCAGGGACATCAACAAACGCGCTTTCTTCCTCGCTGGATCAGGATGGAAATAAGCAGCTGACCCTTGATAATACCAATATTACCTCGATGGTCACCGGAGGCGAAATCGGAGGCCTGCTTACCGCCAACAGTGAAGTCACCTCAACGTCGTTGTACGGACTGAGAAAGCTCGTTGCCTCGGTAACAAAAGAAATCAATCTCCTGCATGAGTCGGGATACGGACTTGATTCGTCCCACGGAAATGACTTTTTCAATTCTCTGCAGGTGTCGACGACCAACTATTCGGCCGGTGCGGCAATAACGTCTTCCATTACTGATTTGACTCAGGTGAATCTGGATGAATATACTATCAGTTTTTCCGGAGGGAATTATACGGTAACGGACAAACAAACAGGGTCTGTTGCAGCAACCGGGGCTTATGTTTCCGGCAACGCCATAAACTTTGACGGGATCCAGGTCACGATTACGGGAGCGGTAACTGATACGGACACTTTCGGCGTCAGCCCGTTGACCGACGCGATCAAGAACTTCGGCGTTGCAATTACCGACACGAACGAAATCGCGGCAGCTTCTTCCGCAGCTCAACTCCCGGGAGACAACACGAACGCGCTTCAGATTGCGCAGGCGGCCGGCGCTTCGATATCCAATCTCGGCAGCAATACATTCTCCGAATATTATGCGGGGATTGTCTCCGGAATCGGTTCTTTGAGCCAGGCCGCTACAGACGCCAGCACGTTTGAACAGAATCTTCTTACGGAAATTACGAACCAGCGCGACTCGGTTTCCGGGGTTTCCCTTGATGAAGAAGCCGCGAACCTTATCAAGTATCAGCGGGCGTACGAGGCCGGTGCAAAATTGATACAGATAACCGACGAACTCCTGCAAACGGTGATTAATCTATGAGAATAACTCCCTTCATGGTTTTAAATAAGCTTACGAAGTCGCTCGAAAAAAATCTGAATGATTATGCGACACTCAATGAACGCATTGCGAGCACCAAAAAAATAAACAAACCTTCAGATGATGTTTCCGGTCTTTCCCGTGCGATGGATTATAATGTAAGCATCAGCGCAAACAACCAGTATTCCAGAAATATTGATGAGGCTTCGTCACAGCTTACGTACGCCAACACGATCCTTGGTTCCATTTCAAGCGCGCTTCAGGAGGTAAAGACGGACGCGGTCTCCGCGCAAAATGGGGAGCTTGATGCCACGACCAAATCAACACTGGTCCAGACCACAACACAGCTGCGTGATCAATTGCTCAGCCTGACGAACAGCGAATTCAGGGGAAGAAATATTTTTTCCGGATACAGAACAAACCTTCAGGCCTATAATTCCTCGACCTACGCGTATCAGGGCGATGCCGGAAACATGAATGTTCAGATAGCCAAGGGGGCGACCATTCCGGTAAATGTGCCGGGAAGCACTGCGTTCAGTTATACGCTGACCTCGCCGGAGGTGGTCAAACTGGGCAGCGGGCAGTACGCTCATTATACGCAGGGGGCGGGAACCACCATCAATGTGGAAATTCGGGACACGGATGACACGACCGTGCTTGACACATTCAGTTTTTCCAATGTAATTCAAATGACGGACACGCTTAGTTCCGCAATTTCGAGTGACAATACGCTCAGGGTCCAGGCATTGATTAAGCCTTTTGATACTGCCCTGCAGCAGATCACGAACGTACAGGCGAACGTGGGCGCGTGGATGAACCGGCTTGATGACCAGGCAAGCATCCTGACGGACAACAATCTGAACCTGAAAAATTCTCTTTCGACGATCATGGATGACAACAGCACGGAAACGGCCGCCAAACTGAAACAAAGTGAAGCGGTGCTTACGGCACTTCGTGAATCTTCGGCAAAAATTCTTTCCAATTCTCTGCTCGATTTTCTGAGCTGATTCCTTTATAATAGACCGGTACCCTTTGGAGGCGATATGCAGAAATATGACGTCGCCATACTCGGCGCCGGACTCGGTGGACTGACTGCCGCGGCTTTGTTGTCCAGTCAGAATAAGAAGACCATTGTCATTGAACAGGGCGCTTCTTTGGGAAATGCCGTGGGCGTGGTCGAGAAGGACGGTTTTGTCTTTTCTACCGGACCGGCCTTGTCGTACGGCTTCGAGCAGGGAGGGTTGTTTCGGGAGCTTTCCGCCTCTCTTGGCATTAAGCAAAGCGTGTCGGTCCATACTCCCTGCTATCAAGTGGCGCTTCCGGATCACCGGCTTACCGTGTATGCGAATGCTGCAGAGACGCTTGAGGAAATACGGAGAGAATTTCGCCGGGAGATAGACCGCGTCGCCCGATTCTACCAGGACATCGAAGGTCTTGCAAAGAAAATGGCCGATAACCGTGTTGTCGCTTTTCTTTCGCGTCACCGTTCTTCAGCCGGCTATTTCTCTCGGTATGGCCTGAGCAAAGAATTGATCGCTTTTTTTGATATTCAATCCCGTTTTTTCTTTCAAAAGCCAGTGACAGACCTTTCTGTGGCGACCCTGACAACATTATGCTGCACTCCGCCGCTTCATCTTGATGGAGGGTTCAAAAAATTCGGCGATGAATTATATCGCATCGTCCTGCAGCACGGCGGAGAGGTTTTGTACAATGAGAGCTCACCGTCAATTTCGTTCCATGCTCATGGTACGATAGGGATCGAGACCGGCAAAGGCATGCTGGAAGCGGGTACGGTTCTTTTCAACACGCTGCCGCGTCAACGGAAGCCAATGCTGTTCGTGGGGCTTCTGGAGGAAGTAGTTCCCTTGGGGATGTCAGCTGATGTTCTGTATTTGCCGGAGTATTCACGGCCCCAGGAGTTTATGGTCCTTTCACTGGACTGCCAGGAGAATAGTTCGTCGGTACTTGAAGGGGCGAAGGCCCTGACGGTATCGTTCGCTTCTTACAGCGATACCCCGGGTGAGAAACAGGCGCGCATGGAACAGCTCAGCACGCTGATACCGTTCCTGTCTGATTTTATATTTTTTGCCGATGAACATGATGCAGGGGCGGGGCATGCTATGGTCCCGGAGAATAAGGCCTTTCAGCCTGCCCATGCACGCGATGCATCGTCCCTGTTTTACCGGACGGCAACAAAAAATGCATTTGTACTGCGCGACACTCCCGAAAACCCGCTTCAGGCAGTGGCAACGGTACGGCGCAATATCGCAAAACTGAACTGACCGGGACCTCACAGAGCAACTTCTCCCGGCACACTTTCTCTTTTTACAAAAGACCGACTGCGTCCGTACTTTCCAAGCAAAAGGCCGTCTATCTCCTGCAAATCCTAACAATTGTCTGCAAGCTTCCCCCGCAGGGGAATCGTCAACGGAAGGACCGTCAAAACAAGAACAGCGACAATTGTCACCCCCATAATCACCCCGGTAATATCACTCAGAAAGCCAAAGAAAAAGGGCGCAAGCGCGCCTGACCCCATCGTGATAGTATAAAAAATTGAAAAAGCCCTCTGCCGTTGATCATCCGGCACCAGTTCCGGAACGCTGCCGTACAGCACGGAGGATGTGCCATTTAAAACGATTCCAAGAATCGGCGCAAGAATCAGAGAGTTGTCGAGCGATAAAATGATCATGCAACCGATGCATACGGCTGTTATCAGCTCCGTTATGCAGACCGTCCGCAGAATTCCGACCCGAGTTGCAAGGACCCCGCATACGAATTTTCCCGCCGCTCCCCCGGCAAAAATAAGCGAGAAAGCGAGGCCCATGGTCGCTATGCCGGCGCCTTTGTCACGAAGAATAAAGGGAAGAAAGGTGAGAAATCCGGTGCGAGTCGCACTGTCGATAAAACCGATGGACGATAGGGAAAGAAAAGCGGGATTTGCAATGGCACGAACCGGTTGCTTCCGGTGTAGGGTGACCGATGCTTCTTTTTTGGGTTCTGACCTCGGTGCTGTCATATCTTTTAACACAAAGAAAATCACGGGACCGGCAATCAAGCCGAATGCAGCGATGAAATGACTTGTTGCTGAAAAGCTGATTCTGGTGAGCAAAAAGGCAGCCAAAGCGGGAATAATCAGTTTTCCGATGTCGCCCGAGAAATTATAAAAGCTCAAGGCTGTTCGCAACTCCGTGCCCCGATACGCATGAGAAATGACACTGGAGGCCAGCGGATGCTGTACGCTGGACCCTACGCCGCTCAGGATCAGCAGGAAGGCGAGAAAGGGGAGGGTTGTGGCCGATCCGAAGAAAAGCACCGCTACGCCGGTCAGGATCGTTCCCGCGAGGAGCATTCTTCGCTCACCAATGCGTTCAGCCATCAATCCGGACGGAATCTGAAAAAGAGATATAGCACCGTCCGTAAGCATTTTCAGAAAACCGACCTGCGCAAAGCTGAGAGCGAGTTGAGCCTGCCACACGGGGAAAAGGATGTACAGCATGGCAGTTATGCCGTCATGAACAATATGCGCGACGCAGCCGATGGTCAATACTTTCCAACGTCTGAAGAAGGATGAAACGGGCGATTTGATTTCCGATTTCTGCGGCATGATATCTCCCAGGATGAGAATTGAGTTTGTTTTTCGTCTGTTTTGTATGGCGAACAGATCTCTTGGGTCTCGTAATGGTGTTTTGCGGACCACTCTACCGGAATGTGCGGCACCCCGGAAGAGAGACGATCTTGTTCAAAACTCCAGTATTATATGCCTTGCTGTAATATAAATAAAATTAATTGTTTTTATAATTGTGATAAAAATTTATTATGCATTTCTGCATTACAGCAGGAATGAAATTATAGGTGGTGATCAGCCGGGCAACTTAGAAAATGCGGGTTTCCGCAGCGGTTTCAATTGGCAATACCTGCTTTCAGGTATGAACAGGAGCCTTTGCAGCAGTTGAAAAAATGAGGACGGAAAGAATATGCTCACTTCAGGGTGACGTGTTTTTATGAGGAAGCAGGAGGGACTTCTGCACCGGGTTTTTGGCGGCCAAGAGTCCCTGTTCGCAGCAGTTTTTTCAGGTGATAGGCACCGATGGCCGCGACCCTTCCTTTTTTGAATATGACAGGCGTCAGCATCCGGTCCGTGATCGGGCGGCCTTTTCGGGGTTCCCGGGTGAGATAGTACAGGATTTCATATTTTTGATTGTCGATGCCGGTTACCGTTTGGCGCTTAAAGGGGTTCTGTCCTCCGCCCATGACGTCTTCGACCGCTTTTTTATCCATTCCCACGAATACATTCATGATCTTATCGTCGTTTTTCAAAGCGAGGTTCACCAGTCCCTGCAATTTGTAATCAGGAACCGGCAAGTCTCTGGATGCGCGGGAAGTTTTCTCTTGTTTCTGAGGTACAGCGGGAGGAAGCGTTTCTTTTGATGGTGCGGTGCTCTCCTGTAATAGGGATGGCGCTGGATGTTCCGGAGAAGGAGCAGGCTGCGCGGTGAACGGTGAAGGAGGCGTTTTCACCGTTTCTTGTGTTGCGGGTGTTGCAGGCGGTTCTTTTATTTCCTGAGGCGCTGGCGCCGGTTCAACCTGCGGCTTCGAATCGGTTCCGGCAACGGGACTGACGGGTGCAGGGGTAGAAAGGGTAGCGCAACCGGTTGCAAACAGGAGCAGGATTAGGAGGGCTCTTTTCATGATTTTCTCGCTTTCAGCGTGTTCTATTCCTTGCCTCTTCCTTTTTTCCTGGTTTTGCTTCGTTGTTGTTTAGTTTTTGCTTGAGCGGCGGCAGCGGCCATTTTTTTTCTGGCAGCTATTCTCATGCGCCGTTTTTTTACGGTATTTCTGAATGCTTCCACGGTCGTGGTCCATATTTTGGTCAGATAATTTTCAAAAACCATGGGGGAACGCGAACCTGCAGCGCTGGGTCGTGGCCGTGCATGCTCCCAGTAGCGAATCAGCACCATATTGCTGGCTATGGTAAGCGTAATGGCCAGCGGGTCGGCAACAAAAACGAGCACCAGAATGGCAAAAAAGACCACATTGTCCTGGGGGGCATTCAGCATGCGGGCTACATACGCAATCGGGCCGATATGAGATTCATACGCAAGACGTTTGACCTTCAATGCCTGGATGCGCGGTTCAAGATTGGCCAGACGATCCCGTATTTCGGCCTGTTCATCGCTGAATTCTCTGTTGAGACGTATTTTGTTTGTCACGGAGTCTGATGGCAGATACGTTATCTGGCTGTTGATTTCTTCCAGCCGCGTTTTCTTGATTTTGTATTCATCTTCCAGAGTCTTGAGCTCAAGAGAGAGAACATTGAACTCCTCTGATGTTTTTTGATAGCCTTGGCTCAAAAACCCGAATATACCGACCGATGTGATGAACATAAGCAGGACCAGGAATACGATGAGAATGCTCTTAAACAGGCGGGTCATCGGTTTCCAGTAGCGGAAAAGATAGACTGCAACCCCGATTTTTCCCGCTTCCAGTGTAATGCCCATGATCATGGCCGGTATATAGTTGTACGCGAACATGCTTGCAATACCGAATACCGAAAAATAGGCCGCTGTGGCGATCAGTCCTATGGTCACGATAATAAGAAAGACAATATACATAACGTTACCTCCGGAAAAAGATTCAAGTGTAAAATAGAAATACCCGGAAACGGTTAATACAAAGTATTTCGGTCAAACAAATGCATTTTTTGTACCACAAATGCGATGAATATATTTTATATGAAAACGTATTGAAATTAAAGAAAAAAATGGTTTTATTTGCGACGTTGAATTCTTTTTTCAGTAATAATACGTTAATTTTATAACGCTTATACTATCATAGAGAAGCGAATAATTGACAAAATAATGACGCACAATAATTTTATGAACCATATTATCAATATATTATGGAAAAAGGAAAGAAAAAAATGCAGGCTGCCTGATGTCCAAATCATGAGTTAAATATGATTGATTCTTTTAAATCGATGGTATAGTATTCAAGAATTCATCTGAATTTCACGGATACGATGTGAATGAAAAAATTCAACCTTAACATTCTTCTCCTGCTCTCCTTTGGGCACTGCATGACCGATATTTACCAGGGCGCCCTGCCTGCGGCTTTGCCGTTTCTCAAAGATAAACTCGGACTTTCCTATACCGCAGTGGGGTTTATCCTTATTGCGTCCAATCTGTCTTCATCCATTATCCAGCCTCTTTTCGGACTGATTTCAGATAAAAGAGAGAGGCCTCTGCTTTTGCCGTTCGGGTGTCTCTTTGCCGGAATAGGATTTTCACTGATCACGTTTTCCTCTCAGTATGCCGTTATTCTCCTGCTCGTTCTGCTGAGCGGGCTTGGCGTAGCCGCGTTTCATCCTGAAGGATTCAAAACCGCGTCATATTTTACCGGAGAGAAGAAAGCAACCGGAATGTCCATATTTGCCGTGGGCGGCAATCTGGGGTTTGCGCTTGGGCCGTTTTTCACATTTTTCCTCATTACTCACTATGGCCTTCCGTTGCTGCCGCTCATGATCGTTTTTTCAATATTGTTCCTCTTCCTTGTCGGCATTTTCTGGAAGACCATTCAGGTCCCTGACAGGGTAAAAGCAGACAGGAAAACAGCAGGGAAAAAAGCGGCTCCGAAAGCAGCCTATGTCGCTCTTGCCCTGGTCATTGGCGCCGTCATTATGAGATCCTGGACGCAATTCGGGCTGATTACGTATATCCCTTTTTACTACAAGGACCACTTAAAAGGCGATCCCATGTACGCGGGGATGCTGGTGTCGGTTTTTCTGCTGACTGCCGTTATCGGCACGCTGGCGGGCGCGCGCCTGGCGGACCGCTGGGGCCATAAACAGTTTCTGGTCGGCTCCCTGATAATATCCGGAGTGATCCTTCCCCTTATTTTTGTCGCAAAGGGTGTTTTTCTGTTTGTTGTTTTTGGAGCGCTCGGATTGACGCTTATTTCATCTTTTGCCGTCACCATGGCAATGTCCCAGCATCTGCTGCCTGACAACGTTGGAATGGCATCCGGGCTTACGGCCGGGTTTGCCATAGGAACAGGAGGAATCGGCGTTACCATCATGGGTGTCATTGCTGACGCATACGGAGTGCCCGCGGCCCTGGAATTTATTACCGTGCTTCCCATTCTGGGAGGCATACTGGGGTTGCTTGTCAAATATCCGGGGTTGCGTGATGAGCGTTAACAAACGTGCCTGATGCTGCTGTCTGTTGTATGGAAAAAAAAGAGCGCGGGGCGATAAACCCGACCATGTCAGTATCATGTGCAAGGAGGAACATATGTTGATTAAAAAATATTCTGATGTGCAACCGACCCATATTAACAACGATAAGGCAAAAGGGATCGCGGGACGCGTCGTGATCGGCAAAGCTGATGGTGCAAACAACTTTTGCATGAGAGTGTTCGAAATCGCTCCGTCAGGAAATACGCCGAAACACGCCCATGCATGGGAACATGAAATTTTTGTCCATGCCGGCGAGGGGGAAATATTCTGCAAAGGCCAGTGGCATACAGCAAAAGCCGGAACAGTGGTGCTTATCCCGGGCAACGAAGAGCATCAGATCAGGAATGCCGGGAGTGATCCTTTTACGTTCGTCTGCCTGGTGCCGTCAGGCGCACCGGAATTATAACGTGTTCTCGCTGGCTTTCATTGGCTGCTGCCCGTCCGCGGCAGGCGAGGGTGCTGAAACATGAATGCTGCATCTGGCGGAAGTTCTCCTTATCATGCCGGAATACGGATACCTCCGCCGGCAATCTATGCCGGAGTATTCGGAATCGCTTTTATTCTGGAGCGGTTTTTTCCATTGATTGCGCTTCCATCCGGATTCAGCAGAGGCTTGTCTCTCATCTGTGCGGGAATTTCGGCGATCCTCGGCCTGTGGAGTTTCGCCTGGTTTTTGCGCAAGCGCACCAGCCTGTTGCCGTTCAGACCAAGTACGGTGCTGGTCACTTCAGGCCCATACCGTTTTACGCGAAATCCCATGTATCTCAGCCTGCTTTTTGTCTATATGGGGTGCGCATTCTGGTTTGATGTCTTCTGGGCGCTTGTTTTGGCGCCCGTGGTGATCGCAATAGTCAGGTACTATGTTATCGCGGGGGAGGAACGGTATCTGGAACACGCGTTCGGACGGGACTATCTCGAGTACAAAAAACGTGTACGGCGCTGGATATGACGGTGGTATTCCGTCATCATATGCGGAGGCAAGATTTTTTCGCACCTGAGCTCATTTTTGCGGTGTCCGGAATAAAGAAAGGAAGGGTCTAGTATGCAAAAAAGAAAATTAGGTCAACAGGGTCTTGTCGTCTCCTCGTTGGGGCTTGGCTGCATGGGAATGTCGTGGGCCTACGGTCACGCGAACGATGCTGAATCCATCAGCGTTCTTCACCACGCGCTCGATCTCGGCATCAACTTCTGGGACACGGCTGAAATGTACGGGCCTTTCAAAAATGAGGAACTGCTCGGCCGGGCGCTCAAAGGAAAATCGCGCGAGCAGGTGGTTATTGCCACAAAATTTGCCTGGACGTTCGGCCCGTCCGGCGAACAGTTGAAACTCGACAGCAGCCCCGCGCACATAAAAGAATCCATTGAAGGTTCGCTCAAACGATTAGGCACCGATTATATCGACCTCTATTACCAGCATCGGCTGGATCCTGACACTCCCATCGAGGATACCGTCGGAGCCCTCGCCGACCTGGTACAACAAGGCAAAGTCCGCTATATCGGCCTTTCGGAAGTGGGGCCCGGAACCATCCGGCGGGCGCATGCCGTGCACCCCGTTACCGCGGTTCAGTCGGAATACTCGCTGTGGGAACGCGGCGTTGAGGAGAAGGTCCTTCCTGCGATGCGTGAACTGGGGGTCGGATTTGTACCATTCAGCCCCATTGGCCGCGGGTTTCTGAGCGGAGCAATAGAGAACATGGATACATTTGACAAAAACGATTATCGGCAAAAGAACCCCCGCTTTCAGGGCGAAAATCTGGAGCACAATCTTACCCTCGTAAGGCTGGTCAAAGAAATCGCCTCTGCTCACCAGGCGACCCCCGCGCAAATAGCGCTGGCGTGGCTTCTGAAGCAAGGCACAGACATTGTTCCCATTCCCGGAACAACTCATAGTAGACATCTTGAAGAAAACAGGAAAGCTGCTGATCTTGTTTTGCCGGATAGTGCCTGGTCCGAATTGGACAAGGTTCTTGCTTCTTTTCAGACGGCAGGCGCACGGTATCAGGAATCGCAAATGAAGCTTGTTGACCGGACTGAGTAATCAGAAAATAAGGTGAAGTTTTAGTTCCTTTATGCGAGGTGGTATTCCGGTATGTTGATTCGCAATGGAAAAGGGCGGGGGACGATCTCTCTTGGGAATTCAAATTGCATCGCAACGATTAAAGTTGCAACTGATCTTGATTGGCATCAAAAATATCATTAAAGATTCTTGCTTTTTTTATGAAGGCGTTTAAAACAGCCGGGGAAAATTGTGTGGGCAGTGTTCTGCTGTCGCCTGTCGTAATAATTTTGAAAGCCGCTTCGTGGTCAAAGGCGGGTTTGTACGGTCGTTTGCTTCTCAATGCATCATACTGATCGACAAGCATAATTATGCTGCCTTCGATCGGTATGGCATCACCTTTTAAACCGCGTGGGTAGCCCTTTCCATTCCACCGTTCATGGTGGTTTAATGCAATGGATTCCGCAAGCTGAATGGTAGGATGTGTTGAGCCTGCAAACACCTTTGCGCCAAGTGTTGTGTGTGTTTTCATGATTTCAAATTCATATTTCGTCAATGGGCCGGGCTTCAGAAGAATGCTGTCCGGTATCCCCACCTTGCCGATATCGTGGAGTGAGCCTGCAAGACTTATTCGCTCGATGAAGTCGAAAGACATACCGAGAGTTTCGGAAATCTCCTTCGCATACAATCCTATTCTCGAAATATGCGCGCCCGTATCTTCGTCTCTGAATTCTGCAACCGTTGTCAACCGTACGATAAACTCCCTGCTCATATCGGAAAGAGATTTGGTCTTGTGTCTGACCTCTTCTTCAAGGATGCGTTTATAATCCTTCTCATGCCGAATCATTTCGGTAAATCGTATTGCCTTTTTCACTGAATCCTTCAGATAATCGAATTTATACGGTTTCGTTATAAAATCAAAAGCGCCCCCATGGATCGCGTCAACAGCGGTTTTTATATCTGCGTATGCGGTTATGAGAATGATCGGAACATCGGCGTTTAATGCGTGGATTCTCTCAGTAAGCTCGATGCCGGAAAACCCGGGCATCTTGATGTCCGTGAGAATAACATCAATGTCGGTGGATTGATACTTGTCAATGGCTTCCTGTGCATTGTGGCACGTTATTACAGTATATCCACATGCATCGAGCTGCGCGCTTATTGCTTCAAGTACCGGACGATCATCATCAACAACAAGTATTACGTGGTTCCTGTTTAAAGACTGCTCTGTCATCAAAGTAAATGCTCCTCAGTAGTTCTATACAAACGACCTGCCTTCATTGATCCACAGTGAAAATAGTCAGAATCCGAAATAAATATCAATATACGTAAAATAAAACATACAATAACAATTTAAATATGTCAACAACAAATAAATTGGTTTTCTTGTGGGCAGCCGGTTGGCCTTATTGAGATAGGAAATAAATTTGATTTAATGCAAAGAAAAGCGTAGAATTGCATAAAATTGCATAAAATTGCATAAAATGATAAGCAGATGAAATTTATTTAAGAGGCAGTTCGCAAAAGGAGAGGACATAATGAAAAATTCTGCACGGTTGTCAATGGTTGTGGTAGGTATCTTGAGTGTGCTTTTGGTTGTATCAGCATGTCATCGTAACGAAGAAGTCAAAACAAATCCGTATGAAAGACTATCTAAAGCTGATATGAAATATAAAAATGTTCAACTAGTAAATTTTTTCATAACTCCGAAGGGCGTGCAGGAAACTGATAATCCGAAGGGAGTGTTAGCGGATGCTCAATCAAGTTGTGCTGCAGAATTGATGAAATCAAATTTGTTTGAAAATGTAAAATATGTTTCGACTGCAGAACGGGCGGATTCGACGTTAATCGTGCAGGGGGAATTGACTCAAATGAGGATTGTTGGCACTGGGGCACGAATCTGGCTCGGTGACATGGCAGGAAGATCAGAGATGACTGTTCATGTGAAGCTGATCGATGCTGCTTCGGGAAGCCTTGTGAGCGAACGAGATATCAGAGAGGATACAAACCCATTTGCAGGAGCGTATTCTGCTGGTGCTACGGATAAAATGTTACCTTTGCAAGTAGGCGGTCTTATAGCAGGATACATCATCGATACAGCGAGAAAATAAAAGCTATTGCACCATAGTTGGAACTCTTTGTGAGGCAGGGTGCGAGGCACAGTATGCGGAGCACTCTGCCTTTTTTTATAGAAGGGAAGCACATGATTTTGCTTCCCGCAGCGCTTTTACCGGCATGCGCCCGTCAGGCAGTAGAGCGTTTTTGATTCTCCACAAACCAGTCGATCAATCGCCGGGCAATCGCACCTTTTCTGGGTATTTCGGGAAGGGTATTCGCTGTAAACCATTGCGCGTCGACGATTTCGGTCTCGTCGATCTTGATTTCACCGCCCGCGTGTACAGCGGTAAAGGCGACCATCAGCGAATTGGGGAAGGGCCATGGCTGGCTGCCGAAATATTCGATGCGGTCCACGTCGAGGCCCACTTCCTCCTTGACCTCGCGTTGTACACATTCCTCAAAGGTTTCTCCGGGCTCTACAAAGCCGGCGAGCACGCTGTAGAACCGGGTGACAAACCGCCGTGCCTGTGCCAGAAGTATTTCACGATCTTTAACGACAGCCACGATGATTGCCGGTGAGATGGCCGGGTAATCGACCAGGCCGCACTGGGGACACAATTTTGCCCGTTCATCCTTCTTTGTCCCTGTGCGCGACCCGCATCTGCTGCAGAACTGGTGCGTGCGTTCCCAGTGCAGGAGCTGAAATGCGCGGCCGGCAATAGAAAACATCTCATCGCTCAGCAGCCCGAGAAGAGGGCGTAATTCCTGAAAGCGCATCCCTTGAAGTTCTTCACCGCGTTCCTGCAACTCGGCAACAAAACATCCGGCATTATCCAATGTTCCCAGATATGATATTCTCGAAAGTTTTTCTTTCAAAAACGCTATTTGAGGTGAACGGGGAACTGCTGCGCTGGTTTCTGACATGGTAACCAGAAGGCTGGAGCCGCAGATGATAAACCACCAGTCGTCATTGGTGGAGTTTTGTATTGATACAAGGCCGGGAATAAATGACAAAAAATCTCCAGAAAATTTATTTGCATTATCTCATTGAGCAGGAGGTAATGCAAACGAAATTAAATTGAACATCCTTGCACGTCGTACAAGCTGTTTTTGAGTACTGGCGGCACTATTTTTTATTAAATTTTGTTGTGAACAGTTCACGCAGATTTAGAAGCGTGATGATACTGGAGGAGTCGGGAGGTTTCAGGTGATAGAAATAGTTGTCATCGATAATATTTAGTGTCCCTACGATGTCTGCTTAGATTCTACGATGCCACGCAGATGATCTCGTGGTTCTCTCCGGTGAGGCACCTCCCGCCCTTGGCCGTGACTTCGAAGGTGTTCTCCACGCCGACCATGCCCACGCAGGGAATTCCTATCTTCGGCTCGATGGCCAGCACGCAGCACTCTTCAAAAGGCAGATCAAACTCTTTCGCAATTGCCGGATACTCATCAATGGCGAGACCGATGCCGTGGCCTAAAAAGGGCACCTTGTTCCGGCCCAGGCCCATGAACCCGTCTTCGAAACCCTTCTTTTTCGCGTATTCCAAGCTCTGCTCCCAAAGGTCCGACGGCCGGACGCCGGGTTTCAATTGTTCCGCGGCCAACGCCTGAATCTCGACGCAGCAGTCGAACGCTGCCTGGACCTGAGAGGGGATCGTGCTCCTCTCTCCAAGCCAGTAGACCTGGGTCTTGTCCGTCTGATAGCCTTCATGCATGAATCCGTTATCAATGGTTAACGGCATTCCTTCTTCCCAGAGCACCTGCCGGGAACCCATGTGAGGTATCGCCGGATGGACACCGCGCAGGCCGAGAGGTCCGTTGAACACACTGGGATAATTTCCGCTCTCGCCGATGGAGACATAGCCGAGATAGACCTCTTCCCCGTAATTCTCCGTGCGCAGGATGCCCTGGTGGCCCTGGGAGAAGAAAAGGTGAGAAATGGTGTGCGCCATTTCGAGCTCGGACATGCCTTTCTGCAGGAGCCGCGGGAGCAGGTCGACCAAACAGGTCTTATGCTTTGCCCCTGCGATCCGAATCCGCTCCAATTCCCACGCGGACTTCCGGCTCCGTGTCATCGAGATCACCTTGTCGCCGGACAGGAACGAGCTGCCAGCCAGATACTTGGAGAAACTGGTCCCCAGCATCCACGAAAGCCCATTCATCTCCACGGCAACGGTCTTGCCTAGCGGCGCTCCTGCGTCCCGGAGCGTACCTTCAATATCCTTGTAACTGTAGAACGGAACGATCCTGTTCACGGGCGATTCGATGGAGGCGCGATCATAGCCGCGCCTGCAGAGCAGCACAGGTTCGCCCTGAAGCGGAAGATAGAACACGCCGTTTCCGAAGGTGCCGGTGAAGTAATAGATGTTCAGTCGGGAAAAGACGAACAGGCCTTCTGCAGCAGGGACATGCTCCTTCAGCAGCTTTCGACAGCGGTTCCAGCGGGATTGGAGTTCTTGCAGCGAGATATGAGCCATAATTTCAATACACCTCGTTATTTAATGCCTGAATTAAACCTCGCCGCGAAGCGGTATAGGCTTAAATGAGTTAGTAGGCATGATTGGATTTTCCCCACTTTCTGAGTCGTCCGGCGATTCCCTCATCACCGCGGCATCAGCGCGAACACACCCCAGCCCAGGTATTCACGCGTGTAAGCGGCGTAGCGCTCGGGTTCCGAGGTCAGTTGGGCTCGAACCTCCTTGGCCAACTCGTCGTCGGGATTGGCTTCAAGCCATCGGCGCATGGTGAGCCATTTGGCCGCCTCGTATCTGTCCCAGCCGTCTTGGTCAGCCAGAACCATTTCAACGACGTCGTAGCCAAGGTGGCCGAAAGACGCGAGAAGTTCCGGAAGCATGAGAAAGTCGGAGATTGAGTTGGCAAGACACCCCTTGGCAACATCTTCCGTCGGCGGTAACTGCCGCCAGTAGGGCTCGCCGATGAGGATGATCCCTCCGGTGCGCAGGCTCCGCGCCAGAAGCTCGATAGTGCCGGCGACTCCCCCGGCGATCCAAGTGGCACCGACACAGGCTGCCACATCGACCTTCTCATCAGAGACATAGCCGGCAGCATCGCCATGGATGAACTTGACTTGATCGGCGACGCCGAGTTCTTCAGCGCGGAGTTTCGCTTGCTCGGTGAACAACTTGCTCATGTCAATGCCGGTGCCGATGACACCGTGATCGCGTGCCCAGGTGCACAGCATCTCTCCGGAACCGCTGCCGAGGTCTAGCACTCGGGCCCCAGATTCCAGACGCAGTGCCGCGCCGAGAGTGGCGAGCTTTTCGGGTGTGAACGGGTTGTGGATGCGGTGAGCACTCTCAGTGATGTTGAATATCCGTGGGATGTCCACTGTGGAAAATCTCCTTACAGGTGTGAATAGATTCGGTCATGGACTAACTCGCAGGTCACGCGCCGCTTTTGACGCGACGCTGTGGACGCGGTTGTTGGTGTACTGCGCTGGAACTATTTACTACTAAAACCTACCAGTTAGTAGGTTGGGCTGCGCTTCGCAGCCCAACATTTATCAAAGAGTTGGGCATGAGAAAATTGCCCAACCTACGAGCTAAAACTTCCAGCCTATGCCGATTTTGAAACTATGAAATGTAACTTTATTGTCCACTGGACTGGTCGCTCCCACATTATTTACCAATATAGTATTTTCTTTGCCAAAATCATAATATGCGTATTCAAAGTTAGCGAGCAAATTTTTTGTTATGGCAAGATCAAAACCAATGGCGGGTGTCCAACCGATATATGTATCTTTAGCTTTATATTCCACGGTCGGTTGATCTGCGGTGAGTTTTATTTCCGAGTAAGCTATTCCTATACCAAGATAGGGTAGAAAGCGATTCATGGCATAGCCTAGACGAAAACGTGTGGCGCCAAGCCAGGAGGTGTTACTTTTACATTCAAAAGCCGCATTAGGACAGCTATTAGATCCAGAAATACTACCCGCGCCAATGTCAGTTCCAATGCCTACAACAAAATTAGAAGGAAATTGATAATTATAGCCGAAGAATAGGCCACCTATTCCTCCATCAGGTGAGTGATCTGTAGTGGCGCCGTTGCTAAAAGTCCAGTCTGATGAGCCGGTAAAGTAGCTTCCTTGCAATCCGGCATAAAAGCCTGTCCAGTTATCGGTGGGACTAGCGGCAAATGTGTTTATTGAAAATAGACTAAAAACCAAAACAAGGACTGTCAAAAGTATTCGTTTCATTTTTTCTCCTTATATTTATATTTTCGAACTCTTGCATTTTATGTCTTTGACGGCCCCCAAAAGGAACTTCTGCAGTGTCTATATGTGTCTCTAAAATCCACTGTTGTCACTGTTGTTAATTGGTTCCACTCCATGTAGTAGATGTAACATCAATGGAGCTACCCCCAAGTATAGTGACACTTGCAATTAGAGATTCTGACTGATCT
>CAZPGZ010000037.1:0-24616 GCA_964586075.1 uncultured Nitrospiraceae bacterium
ATATTTCCCAGATTAACGAGAACGCTTCCGACCTTGCCGTCAATGGGCGATCGAATGGTGCAGTAGGCAAGCTGGAGACGGCTGTTCTCCACATTTGCCCTGTCCGCTTCCACCGTGGCGAGCAAAGCGTCGGCATTCGCCCGATACTGATCGTATTGGTCCCGCGAAACATAATCTTTCTGAACAAGAATCTGGTATCGTTTTGCCTGTTCTTCAGCATTCTTTGCCTGCGCCACATCTTTTGCCATTTGGGCTTCCGCTTGTTTGAGCGCGGCCTGATATGGCCTTGGATCAATTTGGAAGAGGAGCGCCCCTTGCTTCACATCCTGGCCTTCTTTAAAATTAACACTGATCACTTCACCGCCGACCAAGGCTTTCACAGAAACAGTATTATATGCCTCAACATTTCCGATGGCCCTGATTTGCAGAGGAACCTGCTGGAGGCTTACTTCTCCGATTTTAACCGGCACCACCCGCTGCGGAGTCTGTTTTGCCCTGCTGTTACCGCAGCCTACCGTATAAAAAACAAAAGAAAAGACTGCAGCAAGTGTTATGATCGCACTCGAATATCTGTATTTCATGTCTTATCCTGCCTCTTTTTAACATCGCAAATACTGTGCAAAACAGTTCGTTCCCTGCCCGGCAGCACCGCTAGTAATGATCCACTATTACCGTGCACCCATTGCTTTTTCCATACTTGCTTGCGCGATTTTATAGTTATAGAGCGCACCAGTATAATTTGCCTGTGCTGTAATATAAGTAGCAAAGGCATCTGAAACCTCGATAGGGCTTCCTACACCTGCTGCATATCTCCCATTGGCCAGGTCCAGATTCTCCTTGGCCTGTTTCAGGGCAAGATCGGTCGTTGTGATGCTGGAATCTGCCGCATGTAAATTCAGATAAGCTTGCCGTATATCCAGCAGTATCTGCTGCCGTATTGATTCTTCATTTGCACGCAAAACATACAGATTGGACTTTGCTTCCGCAACCTGATGGTTCGTCAAGAAGCCCGAAAACAACGGAACGCTGACCGCGACACCCGCATTCCAACCATTGTTGAATCGATCAGGCAATACTCCGAGCCCTCCCCACGTATAACTGGCATTGGCGGACAAGACCGGATAATAGCCTGACCTCTGCAGACTGATATTCTCCTCCGCGGCCTGCCTTTTTGATACGATTGATTTGAGATCGGGCCTGTTGTCAAAGGCTTTGGCTGTTGCTTCTTCCAGCGTTATCGCATACGGGGCAAAAAGAAGATTATCCTCAATTGAGTATTCCGGCGGATCAGGGACGCCCATGGCATTGTTCAAATTTACCCACGCTATCTTCAGGGCGTTCTCGGTATTAATAAGGCTGAGTTTTGCATTGCTTAAATCCACTTCGGCCTTGATAACGTCGATTTTTGCCTTTGTGCCGACTTCATAAAAACCTTTTGCCTGTTCAAGATGCAGTTCGAATTGCTTGATAATGTCTGCGGCCACGTCTCTGTTTCTTTTTGCTTGCAAAACGCCATAGTACGTCTGTTTAACGTTCAGTGTTATGGTATCCTGCGTGGCAGCGAGGTCTGAGCGGGATGAATCAAGATTGTATTTTGAGATTTTTACCGAAGACCATGTTTTTCCGAAATCGAACAGGGTTTGGTTGACATCAATGCTGCCTGAATACTGATCGTATTCCTGTCTGATGCCACTTGCCGAGAGCGCCGGATTGGAAGTTATCCTATTATAGGATCCGGACGCACTCACTTGAGGATAATAATTGGCCCGCGCTTCTCCAACCCTGCTGCGGCTAATATCGACAGTATTTACTGCGGCAATAATCGTCGGATTTTTCCCCTGAGCGATCTCGATGCACCGGTTCAACGTTAAGGTTTCTCCTTTGGATATTGGGGCTCCGCTGAGAGGTCCTTGGATGTCTTTTTTTTCCGGCGACGGCATCGGTTTGAACTGGTTTGTCGGGGTTGGTGCGGATGCTGTCTGACCGGCGGTTGGAGGAATTTGAGAAGAACGGGACGGTTCTGTCGTTGTCGGGGTTGATTGTAGTTGCTTTGATGGCTGCAATACCGGTGATGGCATCGGTTGTTCTGTCGGCGTTGCGGTCGACTTGATCTGAGAGAACGGAGTTATTTCGTCTGCACAGAGGAAAGAGCCGGGGTACGCAGTGAATACGCAAAGGCCAGTCAATGCGACCGCACCTGTCCATTTTTTCAATCTCATCATCTTTTGCATACTGTTCACCTCAACCCTGAGAGCTGCTCTGCGTTCAGTGTGCCATGAAGGAAAATATCGACAAACTCCTGGATGCTTTTATCCATTTTATTTCTGGTAATTTCCTGACCACTGACGAGTTCTTCATTTCGATAATAGGAAAACAGAATACTGAGAAACATCCGTGCTGCCGTATCAGAGGATATGCCGCGAAATATTCCTTTTTTCTGCAACCGGCCGAAGTATTGTGCAAGCACGGATCTTTGATCTTCAATGAAACGGGTATACACTTCCCGAATCTGATCCGGATAGAGGATTATCTCGGTGTGCATAATTTTGATCATGGATTTTCTTTTTCTGAGCGTCAGGATAAACTTTGTTGCAATACGGATGAGAGCTTCGTGGCAGGGCAATTCCTCCAGCTCAGGAATCATTTCTTTCAGAGCAGGCAGAAACGTGTAACTCTTCAGAACTTCTTCGAAGAGCTTTTCCTTCGAGCCGAAATGCCGGAACAGGGTCAGTTCCGTCACTCCTGCTTCCTGGGCGATTTCCCGTGTTGTAGCACCTGGGTACCCTTTTTCGGAAATGAGTTTGAGTGTTGCTTCAAGCAGCCTTTGTTGAGTATCTTCCTTCATGATTTTTTGTAAGTATGTACTTACATTATATCAGACACGGGAACATGTCAAGAGTTTAAAATAAAACATTATTTTCCGCTTGCATGGGATGCTTCCTTATGGTATTGTATGCACTCTAAAATTATGGCTGTCAAGTCCGTTTATGGAGGGATATCAAGTGGCTGGTACGTGTGAAATCTGCGGAAAAGGCAAGCTCAGCGGCAATAAGGTGAGCCATGCAAACAACAGAACCAAAAAGGTGTCGAAACCGAATTTGCAGTCAATAAAGGCAGTCGGGCCGCATGGCGCTCATGTTCGCATGCATGTATGCACCCGTTGCATTCGCTCGGGCAAAGTCAAGAAAGTCAGCTAATCCGCAACAGACACTGTCTCAAAGAGCATTGTCAGGATTTTTGACTTTTATTCGTTCGGAGGGAACGTTATAAAACGGCAACAGCTGTTCTGTTGTCGTTTTTTCTTTGTTGTCTTTCTTCGAACTATTTTTTCTTTTTAGTATTCGTTTTTCTTGCACGAGAAGCACAAGACACACAAGTTTCGGCATTTCTCCGTTTTTTTACGGCATTCTTGCTCAGTGTACTACTTCCTGCTGAAGCTTTTTTGTCATACAGAACCTTCACCAGGCAGAGGCCCTGCGGCGGAGCTGTTCGTCCCGCAGTGGTTCGATCACGCGATTCGAGCATGTGTCCGACATCGTCCGGAGAAAATCTTCCCAGTCCGGTCTCAACCAGAGTACCGGCAATGTTTCTCATCATATACTGCAAAAATGCATCCGCCTCAACCGTTATTTCGATGAAAGCGCCGGATTTTTTGACCACTGCTGATCTGATCGTTCGAATGGGTGTTTTTGCATTGCATCCCGATCCTCGAAAAGCCGAGAAATCGTGTCTCCCAATCAATTTGGCAGCCGCCAGTTTCATTCTTTTTATGTTCAGTTTCCGGTTAACATGCCAGGCGAAATCGCGGTTCAACGCACTCGGTTCACGTCTGTTTAGAATCCTGTATGTATAAATTTTTCCCCGTGCGCTGTAGCGGGCATGAAATTCCGGGGATACCTTTTCGGAAGACAATATGCGGATATCCGTGGGCAAAAAATGGTTCAGGGCCGGGGCCCACGCTTCGGGAGGAATTGTGCTTTCTGTTAAAAAATTTGCTACGTGGCCACAACTGTGGACGCCTGCGTCAGTCCTACCGGAGGAGGTCGTTCTGACATGTTCCTTTATCAGTGAGTAAATCGCCTGTTCAAGCGTATCCTGAATAGTCACTTTTCCGGTTCCGGCTTGGGACTGCCAACCGTGATAATTCGTACCGTTGTATTCAAGAATCAGTTTGATGTTGCGTAACCGTGTATTCGGAGTGTTCATGGCATTCAGGGATACAAAAGAAATTTACAGGCGTCACCTAAAAACAATCGTATGGTGATTCATGCTCTACTCGCCAAGATATGCCTTCTTAATTCCGGGGTCTTTTGCCAGTATTGCCGCCTGGCCCTGCATGACTATCCTGCCGGTTTCCATTACATATGCCCGATGCGCAAGCCGAAGCGCGGCTTTTGCGTTCTGCTCTACGAGCAAAATCGTCGTCCCCTGTTCATTGATTTCCTTGATGATCTTGAAGATTTTGCTCACGATTATCGGTGCGAGGCCGAGAGACGGTTCATCAAGAAGGAGGAGCTTGGGCTTCGCCATAAGCGCTCTTCCGATAGCGAGCATCTGCTGCTCTCCTCCGGAAAGGGTCCCTCCGGGCTGTTTGTATCTTTCAGACAGCGTTGGAAACATTTCGCATATCTGCGCTAGTTCCTTTGAAAAGTCGTGGTTTTTTTTACCATAGGCACCCATTTCAAGATTTTCCTGAACTGTCATGCGGGGGAAAATATGCCGGCCTTCCGGAACTTGAGAAATCCCCAGTTGAACGATTTCGTGAACGGAGCAGCCGGAAAGATCCCGCCCGCAGTATAAAATAGCGCCAGATCGCAGAGGCGTAACGCCGGAGACTGACATAAGGGTTGTAGATTTGCCGGCGCCGTTTGCGCCGATCAGCGCGACAATTTCACCTTGGGCAACGTTCAAGCTGATTCCTTTGAGCGCTTCAATCATACCGTACGATACGGCGACATTGCGAAGCTCAAGCATGGTGGCTCTCCTTGCCAAGGTATGCCTCGATCACGGCAGTGTTCTGCTGGATATCTTTCGGCACCCCTTCGGCAATCTTCACTCCATGGTCGAGAACAACCACGCGATCGGAGATCCCCATAACGACCTTCATATCATGTTCAATCAGGACAATCGCGACACCGTTGTCGCGAATCCTGCGTATGAGCATCATAAGGTCCAGAGTTTCCTGGGGATTCATCCCGGCTGCAGGTTCGTCCAGAAGAAGCAGATGCGGTTCGGTTCCCAACGCACGGGCAATTTCGAGTCTGCGCTGATCGCCGTAGGAAAGATTTGCGGCCAGCACCCCTTGCTTGTCCTCGAGGCCGACAAATCTGAGAATATCGACAGCGCGATATCTCATGTCGCGCTCTTCTTTGACAACCTTGTCCGGAAGGAATATCGCTCCAAATACTCCAGCCGTTGTGCGGCAGTGTGCTGCAACCATGACATTTTCTACGCTGGTCATGCCTCCGAACAAGCGGATATTCTGAAAGGTGCGTGCAATGCCCATTGCTGTTATTTCATGCGGTTGCATGCCGGTAATGTCACGGTCATGAAAAACAGCCTTTCCCAATGTCGGCTGGTAGATGCCGGTAATGCAGTTGAAAAATGTAGTTTTGCCGGCGCCATTGGGTCCGATAATACTCACGATCCGCTCGCGTTCCAAGCGGATATCAACACCGTCAAGGGCCTTCAGTCCGCCGAAATGTTTCGTCAGGTTTTTCGTCTCGAGTAATAGCATACAAGTCAAAAACTACACTTTTCGTTTTATGGTTCCCAGCAGCCCCTGGGGTCTGAATATCATCAAGACGACCAGTGCAATGCCGAATGCCAGCATTCGGTAATCCTGAAAATCACGAAATACTTCCGGTATGATGGTCAACAGAACCGCACCCAGGATAACACCCGGTATGCTTCCCATGCCGCCGAGGACCACCATACACAGGATCATGACCGATTCAATGAACGTAAAGCTTTCCGGTGAGACAAAAGCCATCTTTGCCGCAAAAAAAACACCCGCCAACCCGGCCCATGCAGAACCCAGAACAAAAGCCAGCAGTTTTAATCTGTACGTGTCAATGCCCGTGGCTTCTGCCGCGATTTCATCTTCTCGAATAGCGATCCATGCCCTGCCTAAACGTGATATAGCAAGGCGGTGCATGGCAAAAACGGTTATGCAAACCATTACCAGCGCACCGTAATAAAAATCAACCGTTGTTTGGAAAACATATCCAGCGAGAACGGGCCTGCCGATTTGGGAAATGCCATTCGGTCCGCCGGTCACGACGTCCCAATTGTTCAAAACAATACGGGTAATCTCTCCTAGTCCGAGAGTAACGATGGCAAAATAATCGCCGCGCAGACGCAAAATCGGAAGACCCAGTAGTATGGCAAAACCTGCAGCTGAAAGCGCGCCGGCAGCGAGCCCCGGCCAGAATGACAAACCGTAGCCAGTTGAGAAAATAGCATACGTGTATGCTCCGATGGCGTAAAAAGCCACGTATCCCAAGTTTAAAAGACCTGTTTGCCCGGCGATAAGATTCAGCCCAAGAGCAAGAACGATATATATCCCTGTTAAGGTCATGATATCAAGATAGTAGTTATTTAAGAAAAGAGGCATTAATAACAGCACAACAATAAGAAATAGTAATGTCCGGGTAGTACCGGCATATTTGAGAATGCCGGTTGATGTGCTTTTAAAAAAAGAGCAGCTCTGAGCAAGGACCTTCCGAAACAGCACCGTTACAGCATCTATCCTGATCAATCGCCACAGAAGCATGCATACGGCAGCCAGGACTGCGAATTGGACAGCGTTGGAAGCGCCTACCAACGGCAACGTAAGAATTCCGACCCAGAGAGGAGTCAGCAGATACCCGATGCGTTTTGCAGTTTTTTGAAGCAGAAGATTCATAGTGGGTGCAAGTGCTTTGTGGAACTATCAGCATTTCAAAATATAGCTGCCGATAATTTATTCTTTTGGCATAAGAAAACCCTCACGGTTTACGCATGAGGGTTTTGCAAGGAGATAGAATTTGAATTATTTTTTATGGCACTTAAAACAATCTTTTTGATCTTTCATACCGAACGTCTTTGTTCCATTATGACAAGCGCCGCAATATTTCCCTTCAGTCATGTCTTTCATTGTGAAAACTTCGGTACCTTTTTTGTATTTAAATAGTTTTGGATGGCACTCTGCGCATTTTGTACCTTTTCCGGCATGAATCTTGCCGTCAAAAATCACCTTGCCGGCACCCTTGCCATCATATTCAACGGTCTTGCCAGGGGCTACCGCGAAGACAGGCGCTGCCATGGCAATGAGCAGTGCAACGACAAGCACCAACGCTATCTTCATTTTCATCAGTATATTCCTCCTCGTTAAGTATTGCAGAAAATTTTATCATGGCCTTTTCCCCAGGTCAATACATTATTTATTGCATTTTTCCATGCCTGCGTTATTCTCTCTTGACAAGTATTACTGCTTTGATATACTCAAAAATCATGAAGACTGCTCTGCTGCTCATTCTTGCAAGCTTCATACTACTCCCCTCCTCCGCCGCTATCGCAAAAGAAGACTGCCTTTCCTGCCATGGCCAGCAGGGCATGCCGGGATATGTCAACCTGAAAAAATTCCAACAAACAAAACACGGCAAATTCGCATGCACCGATTGCCATGTCAAAATATCCGGTTATCCGCATGGCAAAGTTTCTTCTGTCAATTGCAATAGTTGCCACGGCACGGGAACCAGGGGAGCACAAACAAAGCAGGCTCAAGCATTTAAACAGAGTGTACACGGTAAAGCACTGGAGTCAGGGAACCCCAAAGCGCCAAAATGCCAAACGTGTCATGGTTCTCACTATATTTTTAATTCTTCCGACAAACGATCAACGGCACAAAGAGAAAAGATTCCTGCCCTTTGCTCTCGTTGTCATCCTGCCGAGTTTAAGGCTTACAGCTCAAGTATTCATGGAGCAGAGTTTATCCAGAACAAAAATCCCGGTTCCGCAACCTGTTTTGATTGCCATCAGGAGCATTTCAACCCGAGCACACGGGACGAACAATGGAAATTGAACCTAATCAGGACGTGCGGCAATTGTCATGGCAATGAGATTGAAACATACCGAAAAACGTACCATGGCAAAGTGACACAACTAGGCTATACCACCATGGCAAAGTGCTCCGACTGCCACGGATACCACACAATCCAGCAGGTAAAGGCTGCCGGTTCCCAACTGTCCGAACAAAATATTCTTGCAACGTGCCAGAAATGTCATCCTGCCGCCACCACAGGCTTTACCAAATTCTATGCGCATCCGCAAGAACACAACCGGAACAAATATCCCCTGATTTACTATCCCCTTGTGTTTATGACCTTGCTTCTCATCGGGGTATTTGCCTTCTTCTTTACCCATACTCTCTTGTGGATTTATCGTGCTCTCAGAGAGCGGCTTCAAAAGAAGAAAGGAGAGTAAGGTGAGCGATATTAAAAGATTGAATTCCTTTCACCGGCTGCTCCATGTGGCTGTTGTTATCAGTTTTCTGGGGCTTGTCATCTCCGGTATGCCGCTGAAATACTCCTCTGCTCCCTGGGCGCTCTGGCTCATGAAATCCATGGGAGGCTTCAAAGCCGCTGGCTTGATCCATCGTGTTTGCGCCGTCATAACATTTGGCTATTTTGCTGCCCATATCGGATATATTGTCTATTATTTTGCCGTTGTAAGAAAATTTAAATTCAATTTCCTCGGACCGGATTCCATGGTACCCTGGATAAAGGATTTTTCAGATATCTACCATTCTTTCAGGTGGTTCCTAGGTCTGGGACCGCGGCCGCAATTCGACCGTTGGACCTACTGGGAAAAATTCGATTATTGGGCTGTCTTTTGGGGCGTCAGCATGATCGGAGTATCAGGGCTTTTTCTCTGGTTTCCGGAGTTTTTTGGACGGTTCTTCCCGGGCTGGACATTTAATATTGCAACGATCGTCCATAGCGACGAGGCGCTGCTCGCGGCAGTATTTATTTTTACAACCCATTTTTTCAATACCCACCTGCGGCCGGAGAAATTTCCCATGGACCCCGTCATCTTTACCGGCAGGCTACATCTTGAAGAATTACTGCACGAACGTCCTCTCGAATATCAACGTCTCATTGCAGAAAACAGACTTGATGAGCTGAGAATAAAACCGCAAACCCGATGGCTAACGATAACGGGATATGCATTTGGATACACAGCATTATCGATCGGGGTCATCCTTCTTGTCCTGATTGTGATCGGCGTATTTTACTACTAGTTTGGTTCCCGCCGGCTTTTGCGGATCTCGTCCCTCTTCCCTCCGTGCCTGGTCGCCGGAACTGAAAAAATATTCTGCTGGCTGCTTCAAACCGGCATGCTACTCCTTGTTGCGCGCCTGCGGAATCCACATCAGACCTTCCCAGATAATTGCACAAAAGCAGAGAGACAGTCCTATTATCATCCCAAATATGTTCACAAGCTGCCACTTCATTACAACAAATAATACAATAAATATCGCCGCAAGCTTCATCCCGTTCAAGAACATGACAAAAGGATTTTGAGGGGTTGGCGGCATGACTTTTTTCATAAGTTTTCGCTCCACGGCAAAGGCCAGCCAGCGAAAATTCAGCAAGCCAAGCACCCCGCCGAACAGGACACCGGCTGGAATGGACCACCATGACGGCTCCCCGGTTTTCAAGAGAGTATAAGCCAGAGCCACAACAGTCCCCACGACGACGGCGATGGAAGTTTTTATCGATATATTTTTAATGATATTTAACACCATTTGATGGTGCTGCTGCATTTCATTGTCCATTTTTTTTGTCCTCGTCTTTATTGAAACCTTCTACGATTCGCTTTGCATAGTTAAATAGATTTTTAAACCCTGCTATGAGACCGAACAGAAAAAAAGTGATGGTAAACCACGGAGATGTGTTAAGCCATTGATCAAGTTTGAACCCGATGTACACGCCGATCACGGTAGCAAATACAATGACCAGGCCAACTGTGCTCAACACAGTAAGAATGCGATAAAGCTTTTTTGTATCTTCATCCATAAGCACCAGATACTCTCGAATATGCGGTTCTGCTTAGAGACGCTTTAAACTCTTTCTTGCGGCTTCGATGGTTTTCGCAATATCCGTCTTTGTATGAGCAATGGACAGGAACGCGGCCTCAAACTGAGAAGGCGCCATATTCACGCCGTTTTTGAGCATGCCCCGGAAAAAGGAAGCGAATCGCAGTGTGTCGGATGTTTTAGCACTCTTGAAATCTGTTACAGCCTGGCCGGTAAAAAATGATGTAAACATGGAGCCAACCCGGTTAAAGCAGGTAGGTATCCCAGCTTCTTTTGCCGCCGCAACCAGACCGTTCTGAAGTTCTTTTGACAATTCTTCGAGTTTGGCATACACGCCGGGTTTTGCAAGAATGGTAAGAGTCACCAACCCTGCTGTCATGGCCAGTGGGTTTCCCGAAAGAGTGCCGGCTTGATAAATCGGCCCCATCGGTGCAATTTTTTCCATGATCTCCTGTTTGCCGCCGTACGCTCCTACAGGAAGCCCCCCGCCGATTATTTTACCAAGGCATGTGAGATCAGGCTTGATGCCGTAAAGTTTCTGTGCGCCGCCGTAGGAGACCCGAAAACCCGTCATCACTTCGTCAAAGATCAAAACAATGCCGTGGTGATCGCATAACTCGCGCAATCCCTGCAGGAAGCCATGCTCTGGCGACACACAGCCCATATTGCCTGCGACCGGTTCCACAATAATGCAGGCAATCTGATCTTCATTTTGGGAAACGATTTCTTTTACCTGCTCAAGATCATTGTATGATGCTGTTAAGGTTAGTTTTGCCAGATCCGCCGGAACTCCGGGACTGTCCGGCAGACCGAAGGTGGCCACTCCACTCCCCGCTTTTACAAGCAGGCTGTCTGCATGGCCGTGATAACAGCCTTCGAATTTTAGGATTTTATCTCTGCCGGTAAAACCTCGCGCCGCTCGAATAGCGCTCATCGTTGCCTCAGTGCCCGAACTCACCATACGAAGCATTGCGATGGACGGGAAAGCGCGCTTAACAAGCTTTGCAAGTCTGTTTTCAAGCTCGGTAGGCGCGCCATAACTTGTTCCTTTTTCAATCGCCTTCTTGAGTGCAGCAGTCACACGGGGATGAGCATGACCGAGGATCATTGGTCCCCAGGACAGGACATAGTCAATATACGTTCTATTGTCAACGTCATAGATTTTGGATCCTTTTGCTCTCTGAATAAATAAAGGACCTCCGCCGACAGAACGAAACGCTCGCACAGGGCTGTTTACTCCGCCGGGGATAAGTGTGCTTGATTCACGAAATAATTTTTTGGAACGTGCTCCTGCCATAGCATCCACCTTCGTTCAGTGTTACTGCTTTACGCGGGTACCATATAGAAAACGCCTGTGAAAGTCAATGGTAACCTTTTCATTAAACAATATCCGGCAGCAATACTATTACGTTTCAGGATGGGTAAGGAGAAAAGAAGTGATTCCTTCGACATCGTTGATGTCGAATCTGGGGATAGGCAGAGTAAACGGCTTGTCGCTCACAAGCGCAATAAAGCTGGAGTCATTCTGACAAAACGGCTGTTCACCGGATATACCCTGCCGGAAAACTTCAATTTTGTTTTTTGTCGTCTTTTTGAATCCCTCGTGGATAATAATATCCGAATCCAGGGCCAGCTGGTTGATTTCTTCCGGTGTTGGCTCCCGATCAATTTTTTTTAAAAGGGCCAGACGCTCCGGACTTACAAGGATGACTGCATCTGCACCTGCCTGGCTGAACCGCCAGGAATCTTTGCCCGGCTTGTCCAGATCAAAACCTGCAGAAGCATGTTTCACGACCGCAACACGCAATCCTTTTGTTTTGAGACGGGCCACAATTTTTTCGATCAGTGTAGTTTTGCCGCTGTTTGAAGCTGCAGCAACGAACGAGACCGTTTTCAAGCCTCTGTCTCCGTCGGTTCTGTTGTTTCGGATTTCTTTTTTCTGCCAAATACACGCGCTAAAAGAATCCCCGCCTCGTACAGGATGTAAATCGGAATGGAGATCAATGTCTGATTAAATACATCAGGAGTAGGCGTCAGAATGGCGCCCAGAATAAAGGACGCCAGGAATGCATATTTTCGGTATTTTGCAAGCCAGTTTGGGCTTACAATTCCCATGCGGCTCAGCAGAACTATAACGAGAGGAAGCTCGAATACAACACCGCTTGCCAGAAGGAACTTCATAACAAAATCAGTATAGTCGCCAAGTCTGATGATGGCAACAAGGTTATCAGTTTTATACGTTAGTAAAAACGGAACGGCAAAGGGCAGTAAAAGGAAAAAGCAAAAGAGAACGCCAATCGCGAAAAAAAGAGTCGAAAAAATTACGAAAACGCCTGCATAGCGACGTTCTTTTGGAAGTAATCCCGGTGCTATAAACATCCATATTTGATGCATGACAACTGGAAAAGCAAGCATTATTCCTGCAATAAGAGCAATCTTAAGGTGCGTCCAGAACGGTTCAATCAGCGTGGTGTAGTGCAGTTTTTGCTGGACTTCCGCAGGGGTAGCTGAAACAAACGGGAAGGATGTTATGATTGTCAATTTGACATTCATAGGCCACATAAGCAGCCTTAGTAAGTCTTCCGAAAAGTTAAAACAAATTCCGAATCCTATAAGAACGCCGACAAGCGACCATATAATTCTTTTTCTCAGCTCTGCAAGGTGGCTCCAGAAAGGCATCTGCAATTCATCATCAGACATTCTTCTTGGCCTCCACTGATTTCTTCTCCTTTGGTTTAGCTGTTGGCTCTTGTTCAACCGGCGGCTTTTCCGGCTCCGGTTGGCTGTGAGCCGTGATGTCAAATTCTTTGAGTTTCTTCAGATCATCGACGCCGGCAGTTTTTTCTACTTCTTTCATCTCAGATCGGACGGTTTCCTGGAAGTCCTCAGATGCTTTTTTAAAATCTGCTATGGCACGACCGATGGATTTGCCGAGATCGGGCAACTTCTTCGGTCCGAAAACGATCAGGGCAATCACAAAAATTACAATTATTTCCGGTAATCCAAGACCGAACATAACTCACCTCAAAAAATAGTGCTGGAATTCAAACTATTTGTCATACGAAATCGTTCCGGGTTCCATTGACAGCTATTGCTCCGGCCTTAGTTCAATGACGGCTTTGATCTCCTGAGCCTTGTTCTGGCGGATTATTTTAAGCGTTACAGCTTTGCCAATATGTCCAAAAGCAACCATTCTCGGCAGCTCAGCTGGAACAAGGATCTTTTTTCCATCAAGTTCAACAATCACATCCCCTCGTTTCAAACCCGCCTTTTCTGCAGGGCCGCCTTTCGTAACGCGGGTGACGACAGCCCCAACGGGTTCCGGTAAACCGAATGCTGCTGCAAGATCAGGAGTGACCGGCTGTGCTTCAACACCGAGCCAGCCCATATCCGGTCTCCCTTTTGCCTTGATAGCGGGCAAAACTTCCTTCACCATCGTAATCGGGATAGCAAAACCCAAATTTTGCCCGCTGGCGATAATAACAGTATTTATTCCCAATACTTCTCCATTGCTGTTGAAAAGCGGCCCCCCGCTGTTTCCGGGGTTAATGGCTGCATCGGTCTGGATGAGGTTATCGTATGGCCCAATTCCTATTACGCGTCCTTTTGCCGAAATGATGCCTGAGGTGACTGTATGCGACAGGCCGAAAGGATTGCCTATGGCAATGACCATGTCCCCCACTTCTGCTGCGTCCGAATTGCCCAGCACGGCGCTTGGAAGTCCGTGTGCTTCAATTTTTATCAAAGCGATATCAATGTCCGGTGATTTTCCTACCAGCTTAGCGTCAAAGATTCTGCCGTCTGCAAGGGCAACTTTGATATCAGTAGCTTTGTCAACGACATGGTTGTTCGTCAGAATATAGCCGTCAGCGCTAATGAGAAATCCTGAACCAAGGCTCTGGCGCACCTGGTCTTGCCGGGGACCGTTTCCGAAAAACCGATGGAAAAACTGGTCCATCTGGGGATCGCCGAAATGAGACTGAGGTCTTGCCTTAATAACCTGTTTTGTCGAGATATTCACAACAGAGGGCATGAGCTTCTTTACGAGAGGGGCCAGGGTGTCGGATGCAGCACGGGCACTCGAGAGAGCGGGAAACGAAAACACAAGAAAGAAGAAAATGGTACATAATTTCAATATGCGCATTGCTAATACCTCGTTCATTTAGATTGACGTTTATTGATAGCATGGAGCACGGTATTAGTCAAGTAGTTTCACTCTTATAAAGCACGTGTTTTATCGTAATAAAACACTACGGTATTGATGTGCCTTGAGCAGAACGAGATAAGCATTGAAATCAAAATAATATATATCGTTTACTTGGCACTATTGAAAAAAAGGAAGGCACCAAATAGTTCGATGCCTTCCTTACAGTGTATGCAGTACGTTTTTTTAATCGACTACAGTCGATATGTGCAAGCTTAATGTGACCTTCCTTCTTCAACTTCCTGAATCCATTTCGGAGATTTTTTTCTGGCCCACCAAACCGGCACTGTGCCGGAAATCATGATGCGCATGGTACCAGGGTTTGCAATGGCTCCAAGATACACATGGACCGGGATGAACACGGCAATACCGACAAAGCACGCGTTATGCAGAAAATGCGACAAAATCATCAGCGTCTGGTTTGTCGGGAAAAGCCAGATGACAAAACCCGTGGCAGCAATGCCAAAACCCATGCCAAGCACGCCGAGATAGGCCAGTTTCTGTCCCGTGTTCAGCTTGTGCATCGGAGGAATTGCAACCTTGTGGCTCAGATAACCGCCCGCGACCTTGATCCATGCAATATCATCTTTATCGTACGTGGTGCATTCCTTGAGCCAGGTCGGCATGGTCACGATAAGTGATATCGTGAAAATGACCCCGAGCCAGTTATGGACGTATTTCATGGCGTTAAAACCGCCAAGAAACGCAGCCACCCATTCTATTTGGTAAAGAAAAGCAAACCCGCTGATCGTCAGTAGAATGCAGCTGATGGCCAGCACCCAATGGTTTATTATTACAAAGGGAGGTTCTTTCCTGATGAGGTCCCTATCATTTAGTTTCATTTTTTTCCTCCTTGTCCTTATAAGGATCCTCTGCCTTATGCGGCCCTACCGTTAAATAATGAAGGGCGGAAAGGACAGCCACACCGCCAATTCCAATCCAGGATGCCGGTTTGAGGAATTTATGCCAGAAGATGACCATTTCATTGATCGCGGGTTTGTCTTCATAGCCATAAATCTTGGGGGCGTCTTTAAATGCAAAAAGAGCTCCGAGACCTCCGAGGTCGGTCTCTCCATATATCTTTTCGTAACCTGCTTTCCTGGCTTTGGCAATCATGGCATCGCGATCGCCGAAGGCAATTGCGCCGGTGGGACAGGTCTTGGAGCAGGACGGAATAAGCCCGTGCTCCATCCGGTCAGCACACTGCGTACATTTGGCAAGTTTACCGTCTTTGCCATAGCGCGGAACATTAAAAGGACATCCGGCAAGACAGAGGTGGCAACCCACGCATTTGTTCTTGTTGGTCACCACGGCACCGGTCTTGGACCTGGTCAGCGCGCCGGGAGTCGGACAGATCTTCATACAGCCCGCTTCCTCGCAGTGCATGCAGCGCTGGCTTACAAAAAGCCACCTCGTCGGATTCTTCTCTGAAGGGATTTCTGCAAATTTGATCTTGTTGAAATTTACCGCACTCAGATCGGGAGGATTTTCATACGTCCCATTGTTTTTTGTCTTTTCCGCCGGAAGCTGATTCCATGATTTGCAGGCAATCTGGCACGCGCGGCAGCCTATACATAATTCTGGAGAGACAAGTAACGTCATCTTAGCCATGGTGTCACCCCCTTGCCTTTTCTATATTCACCATGAATGCTTTTGATTCGGGAATCATGGTGTTAGGATCACCGATTGTCGGCGTGAGAATATTGGCGCTGTCGCCGCCGCTGCCGTCTGTTGGGAACTGCCATCCGAAGTGCCACGGAATGCCTACTTCGTGCACCGTCTGGTTCATAACCTTGAACGGTTTCCAACGGTCGGTCACAATCGCAATGGCCCAAAGGGTGCCGCGGGCTGAGGTAACGTTCACTTTCTCGCCGTTTTTGATACCTTTTTCTTTGGCCAGTTCCTGGCTCATCTCTACCCACATCTGCGGCTGGGCTTCGAGCAGCCATGAGCAATGGCGCGTCATGAGGCCGGTCTGCCAGTGCTCGGTATTGCGGTATGTGCTGCAGATGATGGGATACCTGAGATCACAGGAGGCAAAAGCGTCTTCCTTCAGGTCGCCTTCCTTGCCGCTGTAGAATATCTTGGTTGTGGGATTAATCCGCTGCTTTTTGGACATCGGATTTTCCTGGATCGGGCATTCAAGCGGTTCATAGTGTTCGGGGAACGGCCCGTCAGCAAGTCCTGCTCCGAATATGGAGCCGACGCCATCCGACTTCATTATGAACGGCAGTTTGCCGCCTTCGGCCAGTAAAGGTGCAGCCGGTCCATCGGGAATATCCCCTTCCCACACTCCGGCTTTGCCGGTCTGGGGATTGAGCTTTGTTGCATTCCACTTAAGCACCGCACGTTTGGGATCCCACGGATTTCCTTTGGGGTCCACGGATGCGCGGTTATAAATGATACGGCGGTTTAGCGGCCAGGCCCACGCCCATTCCGGATAGAGCCCAAGGCCTGTGGGGTCTTTTTTGCCGCGTCTCATCAAATTGTTGGTTATTTTGCCGTCTTTCTGGGTAAAGCTTCCGCAATAGAGCCAGTTGCCGGATGCTGTTGTTCCGTTGTCCTGAAGGCTGACAAAATTCGGGACTAATTCTCCCTTCTTGCCGACCAGTTTGCCGGCCTTATCATATACGTCTGCCGTGAAGTAGCCGTTTATCTCGAGGGCGATTTTGCGCACGTCGATATGGCCGAGCTTGCCATCATGTCCGGGTTTGCCATAGGACCAGCTCAGGTTTACGATCGGTGCAGGGAATTTGCCGCCTTCCTTCAGATAGAGGTCCTTGACCCTGAAGTAAAGCTCATTAATAATCTCGGCATCAGGCAGAGACTCTCCAATCGGTTCGATGGCTTTGTATCTCCACTGCGCAAGACGGCCGGAGTTGCTGATGCTGCCCTCCTTCTCAATGGAGGAAGCGCAGGGAAGCATGAAAACTTCGGTTTGAATTTCCTTGGGGTTCATACCTGGCCCCCTCCAGAAGGATCCGGTCTCATTGTCATAGAGATTGACATTCACCATCCATTTAAGCTTGGAAAGCGCCATTCTTGTTTTGTTGGAGTTTGCCCCTGAGCAGGCGGGGTTCTGGCCCCATGCAAAGAAGCCTTCGAACTTGCCCTTGAACATCTGGTCGAACAGGTTCAACCAGGAGTAATTAGCACCTTCGTCAACCTTGGGCAACCAGGCATAGCCAAAATCATTTTCTTTGGTCGCCTTCTCGCCGTAGATCGCCTTCAGGTAGCTGGCGATATATTTCGGCCTGTTGCCCCACCAGTTGACACTTTTTGGTTCTTTGGTCTTTGGCGTGTTCTTGTCATTATACGCCTTAAGGTCCACGAGCGAAGCAGTAGGCGTCGCATTATAGCCGGGAAGAATATGGAAGAGGAGCCCGTAGTCCGTGGAACCCTGGACATTGGCCTCGCCCCGCATGGCGTTGATGCCGCCGCCTGCCATACCCATGTTGCCGAGCAGCATCTGGATAATGGCCATCGCGCGGATGTTCTGGACGCCCACGGTATGCTGGGTCCAGCCCATGGCGTAGCACTCTGTTGCCACTCTGTTCGGCTTGCCGGTGGAACCCATGATTTTGTACACTTCCAGAAGCTGGTCTTTGGGCGTGCCGGTGATGGCCACGACCTTGTCAATCGTATATCGTGCGTATTGTTTTTTTAGGAGTTGGAACACGCAGTTCGGATTTTTAAGAGAAGGATCCTTTTTCGGAAGACCATTCGCATCCATCTGGAAGTTCCATGTCGCCTTATCGTACTTGCGGGTCTTCTCGTCGTAACCGGAAAATACGCCGTCAAGTTCCGCCGTAAGTTTGAAGTCGGGGTTTACGAGGAAGGAAGCGTCCGTATAATTCACGACATAATCTCTGAAATAGAGATTGTTATCGATGATATACTTGATCATCCCACCCAGGAACGCAATATCCGTCCCGGAGCGAAGCGATGTGTAGAAGTCGGCCTTGGCCGCGGTCTGTGTAAACCGGGGGTCTACGACAACAAGCTTTGCGCCGCGTTGTTCCCTGGCCTTCATGATCCATTTCATTGCGACCGGATGGTTTGCTGCGGGGTTCGAACCCATAACGAGGATAACGTCAGCGTTACGAAGGTCAACCCAATGATTCGTCATTGCACCGCGTCCAAACGACTCTGCCAGAGCCGCTACAGTTGCGGAGTGTCAAATACGGGCCTGATGTTCTATGTAAGTAAGGCCCCAGGAGCGGACAAGTTTCTGAATTATATACAGCTCTTCATTATCAAGGGCCGCGCTGCCGATATGGGCAATGCCTTCAGTCCGGTTGACGACAAAGTCTTTTTCAACCATGACTTCCGTGCCGTCCGGCCTTTTTTCTTTGATTTTATTTTTTGCGATCGTACGGAACGATTTATCGCGTGAATCCTTGACTCGCCGCGCGATCTGGTTAAGCGTCCAGTCCCATTCCACTTCTTTCCATTCCGTTGCGCCAGGCGCGCGATATTGAGGCTTTCGCAAACGGGTCTCATTATTAGCCATCTGAAACAACGATGAGCCTTTCGGGCAGAGCGCCCCTTCGTTAATAGGGCTGTCCGGGTCGCCTTCAACGTTGATGACCTTGCCGTCTTTGGTATGGACAAGAATGCTGCATCCGACTGAACAGTAAGGACAGACCGTGGTTGTCTGTTTTGCTTCCTTGATTCTCAGCTCTTGGGCAGCCGCTTCTTCGGGAGAAAGCGTAACACCCACCGTGCTGAGAGCAAGAGTCCCCCCTGTCAGCTTCAAGAAGTCTCTTCTCGATACACTCATGTTCAATAATCTCCTTTTATAAAAAAGTAGCTCTACAAAATAGAAAAACAGCTATTACGCAGAACGCCCCCTTTCAAATTTAGTCAAAAAAGATAATCACAATAAACTGTTTTATGCCAAATTTTTTATTTAAACTTGATTTCCATTTCATTGAAAGTAATTCTTGGCGCATTGCGCGATGAAATAAACAATAAATCCAATACTAAGCACGCATAATTACTCAATTTACTGATGTTTGTCAATATGTCAATAATGACATAATGCATTGTAAAATAAAAAGAATTTTATATTTTATGCAAGCAATAAATATACCATGTTAAAAAAAACACACTTGTTGATTTTTTTAAGATTAAATCTTTAAAAAAATGAAAAAATACTAAAAATACTTTGACGACAGTATTTTTTTGACGGTGAATGAAGTTATAAAAAAAATTATAGTTATAATTAATATTATTAAAAATGAACTATAGGAAAAACAAATAATTACTCTCTATGGCGGGGTTTCTCGAATGATTGATAGAATGCAGAAGAAAAGTATCGCATTGAAAGACTACGGAGAAGATATCAGGCGTGTTTGATCCGTTCAGGGTGAGTATAGAGCGTTGCACCGCCGTTCCGGACAAAAGCGCAAATCGTAATGCCGCAAACCGATGCTGTATTCAGGGCAAGCGAAGTCGGCGCTGACACCGCAAGCACTACCTCAATTCCGGCCCTGCTACATTTTGCCACCATATCGAAACTGACTCTCCCGGAAAAAACAGCCCCGCTCCCCTTGATGGCAGAACCAGTGAGCAGGCCCTGTCCAATTGCCTTGTCCAAGGCATTGTGTCTGCCGATATCCTCTGCAAAGGAGAGCATATTGCCTTTCGCATTAAAGATCAGAATCGCGTGAGTGCCTCCGGTTTGTTTGTGTACCGTCTGTTTACTGTAGAGCAGGTCCATCATACGATTCATGATATTCGTATCTACGCGAAGCGTATTGTCAACAGGGGGAAGAGCGGCTATTTTTTTGTGTATGTCAACCGTGCCGCAAAGTCCGCATGATGAGACAATCATCATATTACGGCGGGAGATACTCGCGTTATCCTGCGCAGTTTTACTAAGTCTGACGCGAATTATATCCGGATTGTCCGCGCACTCAGCGAGTACAGCAATATCGTCAATATGTTGTATTATTCCTTCGGTGAACAAGAAACCCACAACCATGGAGCGCTTGTCTCCAGGGCTGCACAGTGTTGTGTAAGAGTTTAAACCTTCAATATCAATCGTCAGAGGGGCCTCAACCGCCACTTCTGCGAACTCGTCGCGCCACCCACCATCCTGGCCATCAGCGTGGAATCGTTTAACAGAGAATTTTTTCTGCATTATATTCTTCATTTTTAACCTCAAACGAACCGTTTGGAAAGGACCGTATTCGATTAAAAGCGACAACGCACGGCATACACGACTAGGAAGAACCATGCATACTGCTAATCAGAAGGCGGAGCCTCAGAGGGTTTACATTTTTTTACGGGCAAAACTTCATGTCCGATCTTTTGGAGGAGATCGCGGATTTCCTGATCCAACCGGTCAAACTTGTTAAGCAACAATCGTGCCTCTGCGGTCAGCTGAAGTTCTCGTTTTGGAGGATGGGACTCGACGAGTTTCATGCCCAACCGCTCCTCGGACGCCCTGAGCCTCCCCCATGCTGCGCGGTAAGACATTTTCATGTGCTTTGACGCGGCATGAAGACTGTTGTATTTATCTATTGCTTTCAACAGTTCTCTGCGCCCACCCCCGAAGACGACCTTTCCTTCGTTCTCATACCACACTTTGAATCTAATCTCCATATGCAACCCTTTCAGGTTCCGAGATGATGGATGTTGTCGCTTGGACAAGAATCACTATTCAGTCAGCTGATACAACCATAACGCAAACTTTTTTAATTATCTCATTTTTTGAGTGTGATATGCAAGAAAATAGCTGAATTTGAACAAATGCGGTAAGCCGTCGGCAAGTTTAGTAACGTTCATCGCATAACAAAAAATTCCGTTCAAAATGATGGGTTCTGACTCGTTTAAAGCCCAGTTGCCTAATACTGATCGTAAAATGCAAAGAGCACCGTCTATTACGAACGGTGCTCTTTGCTTGCCACAGCATATCGTTACTCAGGATAGTATATTATTTTTTCCCGTCTGAGACTATCAAAGTGCCTTTTTCTTCCATTTCCTTGAGCCACTTGGGATGATGTTTCTTGACCCACGGCCGCGTAACCCAGCCGCTCGTCATTGCTTGCAGCGAACCTGGTGAGCCTATGGTTCCCAGATAGAGGTGCACAAAGAAGAACGGAAAGATAACCGTGAATCCCAGGACATGGAGGACAAACATCCATCGCACCAGCCAGGTCGGAAACATCAGCGGAAACCACATGATGAATCCTGTTATGACTATGACTGCGCCGAACAAGGCCACAACCAGAAAAAACATCTTCTGTCCGGGGTTGTACTTGCCTACTTCAGGAACTTTCGCGTCCCATAAATAGCCTCCGGCAACCTTCATCCATTCAAAATCCTCTGGCATGGAGAAGGAACCTGCCTCGTGCCACCACATTTTAATTGACATAGCAAGGGCCACCGTAAAAACGATACCCGTGAAATTATGAATATACTTGGTGGCGACCATGCCGCCCATAGCACTCGCAATGAAGTTCAATGACTGAAACATCATCGCCATGCCGGAAACACACAGAACCAGGCAAGAAATAGCCAGCGTCCAATGGACCTTTCTCTCATATGCGGAGGTAGCTTGAATTAACCCATTTTTCATGATTAGTTCCCCCCTTCCTTCTTGCCTTCACCATGGTCATCCGGTCTCTTCGGTCCGTGAAGGAGATAATGCAGAATCGCACCCGCCACGACGCCGCCCGTCGCAATCATGCTGAGCGGTTTCAGAATATCCTTCCAAATCGTAATCGGCAGCGGAACTGAAGGGCTCTTCGGCAATGCGTCATACGCTTCCGCTTTTTCATTCAGGACATACAGCACATGCGTGCCGCCCACAAACTTGTCGCCGTACACGTTGGCATCGCCTCCGAGTTCTTTGACACGATCATAGGCTTTTTGGATCATGGCGTCTTTCGGGCCGATGGTCAAGGCTCCTGTAGGACAGGATTTAACACAGGAGGGATGCTGGTCGTCCCGAATTCTAGTCAAGCAAAGGTCACATTTGGTAACTTTGTCTTTTGCCTTGTTGTACTTGGGAACTTCAAAGGGACAGGCTGCCACGCATTCCTTGCAGCCGTTGCAAAGTTGAGTTTTCAACCCAACCGCACCGTATTCAGAATAGTAGAGCGCTTTCGTCGGACATACCTTGACACAGGCTGCGTCAGTGCAATGCATGCATCCATCTTTTCTGAACAGCCAGTTGAATTCACCCTTCTGGTTCACATACTCCTGGAAACGCACCAGCGTCCAGGTGTTCCATTGTAAATTGGGCGGATTTTGGTAGCTGCCCCAGTTCTTGGTGCCCAATCCGGGCATTTCATTCCACTGTTTACAGGCGACCTGGCAGCCTCTGCAAGCAGTGCATTTTGTCGTGTCTATCAGTTTAACAAGCTCTATGCCTTTCATGTTTTATATTCTCCTATGCCTTCGCCACGTTAACCATAAAGGCCTTGTATTCGGGACAGAAGGTGTTCCCATCACCAACGGTTGGGGTCAGGAAGTTCGTGCTGTCACTGCCATCTTCAGGGAATAACCATCCGTAATTAAAGGGAAGACCCACTTGATGGACGGTTTTTCCCTCCACAGTAAAAGGCTTGAACCGTTTTGTCACCATGGCGACGCATTTCACTTCACCGCGAATGGAGGACACTTTCACCTTTTCGCCGTTCTTGATCCCTTTTTCCTTGGCTAGGAGATCTCCGATCTCAACATACAGCTCGGGCTGCATCTCCAGAAGCCATGCCTGCCATCGGGTCAACGCACCTGAACACCAGTGTTCAGTGCAGGAATACGTCGTACAAACATAGGGGAATTTACTGTCCGCATTGGCCACTTTGTCCAGATCGCTCTTGAAGATTTCTACGACTGGATTGATCAACTGACCGGACAGGGGGTTCTTTGCCAAAGGACCTTCCAGAGGCTCATAATGCTCAGGAAATGGTCCTTCAGCCATACCGGGCCCGAAGAGAGCGCCGAGTCCATCCGCTTTCATGATGAACGGATATTTGCCCTTTTCTTTGTTTGCCTGGGGCGGCCAAGGTCCGTCGGGAACGTCACCCACCCACTTGTCTCCGGTCCATTCTAAAAGTTTTCTTTTGGGATTGTATGGCTTACCGTTGATATCGCAAGAAGCGCGATTGTAAATGATGCGGCGGTTGACCGGCCAAGCATAAACCCAGTTCGGATATAAACCGAGGCCTGTAGGATCGTCCTTCCCGCGTTTGGCCATTTTGTTCAGGCCTTTTTCATCGAAGCTTCCGGCCATAACCCAGTTACCGCTCGAAGTAGACCCATCGTCTTTGAGCATGCCAAAGCTCGGGAGTGTCTGACCTTTTTTGTATGATACTCCATCAATGACCGTGTCTTTGAGGAAATATCCGTTGATTTGCTTTGAGACTTTCAGAGCATCATATTTTCCCTTCGCGTCCGTGTAATCCCATTTGAAGTTCAGAATGGGCTCCGGATGCACACCGCCTTCTTTGGCATACAACGCCTTAATCGCCGCCATGATCTTGATGGTGATCTCTCCTACTGCGAGGCCGTCTCCCGGTGCTTCCGCCGCCTTATACTTCCACTGCACCCAGCGGCCGCTGTTGCTCTGGCTCCCTTCCTTTTCCATAGTGGCCGCTGCAGGAAGCAGGAAGCATTCGGTTTTGACTTTTTTCGGGTCGACACCAGGACCATGCCAGAAGGAGTGAGTCTCGTTATCGAATATATTCTCACCTACGAGCCAATCAAGCTTCTCCAGCGCCTTGCGGACCTTGGTGCTATTAGGGGTACTGACTGCCGGGTCGGTCCCGACAGCGAACAGTCCACTTATCTTTCCTTCATACATTCTGTCGAAAAGATGAAGGATGGAGTAATGTTTTCCGTCGTCGAGCTTGGGCAGCCATGAATACCCGAACCCATTTTCCTTTGTCGCTTTGTTGCCGAAATAGGCTTTGAGGAAGCTCACGAAAAACTTCGGGTAGTTCGAATAGTAATTCGCTGACTGCGGGTCCTTTGTTTTCGGGGTGCATTTTTCCAGGTATTTTTCCAGCGTGTCCTGGGAAGCCGCAGGCATCTTCAGGTAACCTGGCAGAACATTGTAGAGGATGGCGTGATCCGTAGACCCCTGCACGTTCGGTTCACCGCGAAGCGCATTCACGCCGCCGCCGGCAATTCCCATGTTTCCCAGAAGGAGCTGTATCATGGACATGGTCCGTATGATCTGGCTACCCGTGGTATGGTGCGTCCAGCCCAAGGCATAACATTCCGTTCCAGCCTTGTTCGGCACACCGGTAGAGCTGTACTCAGCATAAACCTTCGTTAGATTTTCCTTGCTGACGCCGGTGACACTGGAGACT
>CAZPGZ010000038.1:0-23627 GCA_964586075.1 uncultured Nitrospiraceae bacterium
ACCTGTGCCATGGCGCCGCTCAGGAAAGAGCAGAGGGATATCAGGACGATCCCCGATGGAGTCTACGCGGGAAGCGCCAGCAACTGGCCGAACAAGGCTGAGGTGCGGGTGACGGTAAAGGAAGGCAGGGTCGTTGATATTGCCGTGGTGCGTTACTGGGCGTCATGGATCGGCAGGAAGGCCGTGCCGGTGATTCCCCAGAGAATCATCGACAAACAGTCGGCAGATGTGGACGCAGTGACCGGTGCCACGAACAGCAGCAGAGTAATCATGCATGCGGTGGATGATGCCCTGAAGCGGGGCGTGCTGGAGATCGGGGAGACACCCTAGCAAGAAAAAGAGCGGACTTTAACCGTAAACGGTACTGATGAAGCCTGCAGGGATAGGGCCAATATACACTTCCGCCATCAACCATAAGGATGAAATAATAATCCTTGACATTCAAGGGCAGAAGTGAGATGTTGTTACAGAAGTTCCGGATGTTCTTGTAGGGAAACCGCAAAGACAGATAGACTTTGCGGCTTTTTTTTGTCCTTTTCCGTCGCTTCAATTCACTAAAGGAGGTAGCTCATCATGGAGACAGGTTCAGTAAAGTGGTTCAATGATTCCAAAGGGTTTGGATTCATTACCCGTGAAAAAGGCGGCGACGTGTTCGTTCATTTTGGCGACATACAGGACAGTGGTTTCAAATCATTGGCTGAAGGTCAACAAGTGCAGTTCGATGTCGTTGACTCGCCGAAAGGCCCCAAGGCGGCCAATGTTATAAAGCTTTAGTTGATCTTTCGCAGCAGTATTGCAGGCCCTGTGTATTCAGGGCCTGTTTTTTTTTGCAGAGGTCCCCAGAAAGAAAGGAGTATCATGCGATCAAAAATATCGTATAAGGAAAAATTAGGAATCGAGAAAGCCGCCCTGGTCGCCGCTGGTCTTATCTCAGAGCGTCACGCAGGGATCACGGGCATCGAATTTCATATGACTTATTATAAAAGTGGGCAGAACACGGTGCTCATGAAACGCACGCTCAACTTCACCCCCCGTGACTATGCTGATTTCAATCTGAAATGCACGGAGTATGGATGTACAGATGGGGGATTCAATCTCGGTCCTGTGGTTGCTGATTTGGTCGAACATCGCAAGAGATCGTGCAAGGGTAAGATTTTTTGCCGCGGCACGAATTATCCCAGGGGACATGCCAGCATAGATTACGAAGTCAGTATTCACTACGGCAAGCAGGAGAAATAGAAACCCTATAAGATGGATATACAAAAAAAGAGCAGGTCGTAAAATTGGCCTGCTCCGGAACGATCTTTCTATGCGGCCTTCTTTGATTCGGACGCGATCTGCTTCTTCTCTTCCTTTGCAGCCTCGATATGAACCTTCCGGGCCGCGGCCAGTGCCGGTACAGGCACCGTGATCTCAAGGATCCCGTTCGAAAATTTGGCCTTCAGATCATCGGTTTTTATGCCCTCGGGCAGAGCAAAACGCCGTTCAAATGAGCCGTAGTTGATTTCCCGATGGATGTAGTTCTCTTCCCGGGTGTCCTTTTCAGCCTTCCGTTCTCCCCTGATGATCAGTTCCCGGTCTGTGATGCTTACGTCCAGGTCCTTCGGATCCACACCCGACAGTTCAGCCTTAAACACGAGCTGATTGTCCTTGGTGTAGCTTTCCACTGAAGGCATCCAGAGCATCGGATGTTCGGCAATTGCCCGCGATCCGAGCATCCGGTCAAACAACCGGTCCATCTCGTGCTGGATCGAGCGAAGCTCATCAAACGGGTCCCACCGTTTCATCGTCCGGAAAGGATCCCACCGTGTCAGGCTTTTCATAGAAATCCCTCCTTCCAATGTGGATTTTAGGCCTAGGCATCGGAGCCTTTACTTTACCACGCTTTCGCGGTTTTGGGCCGGTGATGCCCTTCAATACCCGATGCCAATTGTGGTGACGGCCATACTGCATTTTTAAATAAACTGCAAAAACCTCACCTGTGTTCACCTCCTGTGTATTTTCTAATTTAACTATACTGCCGTATACATGGTCTGTCAAATTGACCATCGATTGCGCTAAAAAAGTATTATCTAACAAAAAACGAGCGAAAACCGTGATGTTAAAACAGAAATCATTTCTTTATTGCGGATAATTCCTAGTTTTTTGGATGCCTTGTGGCAGCAAATACGAAATGCATGGACAAAGAGCTGAAAAATTAAGTGCAACTTTTTTATTCCGGCAACTTGACAAACAACAAACCACCTACTAATCTTAAGAATGATTACTAATATGTGCCCTGTCAGACGGTACAGCAAGCAGCGTCAGAAAATTTTTGAGCTCATCAAGATGAGCAGACCGCACCGTATGGCGCAATGGCCCCGTGATATTCTGAAGAACGATGCGCCGTCCATAAGGTTAGGAAATTTTTACAGAAATATCCATATCCTGGTTGAAGAAGGAAAAATAACGAGCTGAGCCTATGGCGGCGGTACTGAACACTACGACGCCATAACAGATTTTCATTATCATTTTATCTGCAGCAGCTGCAGTACCGTCAGTGATTTTCCGATGCCCATCAAGGAGGTGATTACGAGAGAAGCACAGAAAATCTCCATTCACGCTATTTCAGGGCACATTATTCAATTCCACGGAATATGCGATAAATGCAGAAAACAGGCATGAATATAACAGAACAAAAATCGAAAGGAGAGCGGAATGAAAGGTAACGAAAAGCTAATCGAAACACTCAACTCGCTTCTTGCAGACGAGTTGACGGCAATCAATCAGTACATGGTGCATTCTGAGATGTGCGCGAACTGGGGGTATGAAAAGCTCCATAAACATTTTGAAAAACGGGCAATTGTCGAAATGAAGCACGCGGAAAGCCTGATCGGACGCATTCTTTTCCTTGAAGGGATACCTACGGTCACCAATTTGAAAAAAATAGCGATCGGTGATGTCGTTCCGAAGCAGCTCGCGAACGATCATGCGGCTGAGGAGGGCGCCATCAAAGCGTATAATGACGCCATCGTGCTTGCGGGTGAAGTCCGCGATCATGCGACACGGGACATGCTGCAGCAGATTCTGAACGACGAAGATGGTCATCTCGATGAAATTGAGGAACTGCAGGACCAGATAAACCAGATGTCGTTGCAGATTTTCCTGACGACGCAGGTAAAAGAAAAATAAAGTTTTTTCCTCTCCCGGCAACTGCCGGGAGAGGAAAACTGGCTTTTCAGAGAACGGTAGATTGGCGTTTTTGCTCCGGCGTGGACCGTTCCCTAGCGCACGATTTCCCTGCTGCTCCGATATGAATCCATCCGCAAGATTCGCGGTTCTTCGCTCATTATTTCATCAAAAACATTGCCTTCGCAGATGTTCTCCGCTACAATAACTCATTATCTCATGAGCACTCATTATTCGCACATCGGCGCAAAAAAGCAAAGTCCACATCCGGAAAGGGTTTCCATGAAAAAAAAACCAATGGCAGAAGATAAACGAAAAGGACCTGCTGATCCGACCTGTCCCTCCTCTGAGGGCCAGTCCCATTGTCAGAGTCTGTATTGCTATGTAAAAGAGGTTTTTCCCCGGACCGCCCAAAAACAGCTGGGAGATTGGCTGCTGGTGGCAGAAAAACAATCATTTGAACCTGAGCCGCTGCTCTTTCTTGCAGTGATATGCGGCTCCTATTTCAGGATGCACGATCCTGACAAAATAGTTAAGGAGACCCTGAACTATCTTTATGGCTGGCTTACCTGGGGGAATGCGCAGCACCGGATGAATCCAGCCATAGCTGAACTGGTTGTGGATGCGTTGGCCCCGAACATCAGGTCAGAAATGGAAAAAACAGGAAAACTTCAGGAGTTGCCCGGCGGCATGCGGGCCCGCGAAAAGAATGTTCCCTCGGATGTACGAGGAGCATGGATTGCCGGGCTGCTAATGGCAACCTGCTTAAAAGCAGAACGCAAAAAAATGGATAAATGGGTGATAGAATTAACTGCAATTCTTCTGGGGCGGAAAGCGGAACCTAGCTTTTTTAGGGAGTTCAACCGTTGCCGCAACAGATCGCCGCGAAAAATTATTGCTGATCTTACGGACAATCTAATCAAGGAATATAATAACGCCATAAAATATGACGGCATAAAAGCAGGAGACCCTGCGCCGTCTGAAAAACGCAGTATACAATATGCCGAATGGAAGTCCCGTCACAAGGCCCTCGCATATGCGAGTGCTGAATTGGGATGGGACGTGTTTTGCAGCGATATTATAAACAAGGTTCCGATTCCAGTCTGGAAACCTCTTTGGACGATACCAATGGCATCGGTTAGCCGGAAAAATGCTGGCTGAAAAAACATCCCGGGATAAAACCACCGCAATGCGGCAGCAACCGTATTGGCCGACAGCGTTGCCTTTTTGCCCGCAATAATCCTCGCCGGACGTCGTTCTTCTGAAATCGCCTCGTTGTTTCCTGTTGATAAATTATTGTAGACAGCAGCCCCTTCCTGCATGGTTCAATCCCTGCGGCAGGGAATCCATCGGCTTGAGACGGTGGGGAAATGCAGTAAGTCGCGAAAGCATCCGGCCCCTGCTGGAGGAGCCTCCACTACAGCACTCTGGCCATCGTATCGTTCACGTGAAAAAGAACTAAAGTTTTGGGCGGAACTTACCGAAACAATAACCAACTAATTGCGAATTGTTGATTGGTGAATCTTGTATTCAGGTTGTCGAATACCCTGAAAAATAAATTGATTTAGATCCCTGCATTACGAACAGATAAGCCGGACTTAGAATGAGAAAGGGTAATCATGGAGCTATTTAAGAATGTCTATACTTACTTGGAAGCGCATTTTTTCAATTCCCTGGTAAAAAAAATCGTCGGCAACATCCTGTCATTTTTTATCATGACGATCCTTCTCTTCGGGCTTTGCTGGTGGGGCATCGCATCGGTGCGGGATTTCATGGTTGCCGTCAAAATCGACGAGGCTGCCTCAGCAGGTTTGCAGGCTAAACTGAATCTTATATCGATACTGGCGGCCTGTCTTCTGGTGATCTCAGTCGTGCTTCTGATTGTGACGATTTCCCTGTTGAAGTTTTCTATGGTACGGCCCATTACCGGCATTTCCAGGACATTCACCGAGGAAGACATATCAAAAGATCTTCCGCTTATGACCCACGATGAAATCCGCGACTTGTCGGAAGCATATAACGCGTTTATTAAAAAAATCCGGGTAATCTTAAGCACGACACGCCAAACTGCGCTCAAGATCGCTCTCGAATCGACAAAAGTCTCAAAAGGATTCAAGGATTCCTCTGCTGATGCGCAAAAACAGGGAGAATTCGCCAACGTAATTCTCACGACCAGCAAGGACGTCAATGCGGCGATCAACGAGGTTTCCCAGAATGCAGTGACTATTTCAACCTCGACGACGGAACACCTAAAAACAGCTACTGCTTCTCTGAAGGAATTGGATGAAGTCAATGCAAAAATTGGAGACATGACGAAAAAACTTTCCGGATTCGGAATGACGGTTGTTGAATTAAACAAGAATTCGGAAAAAATAAAGGACATTGTTCTGCTGATCAAAGGCATCTCCGACCAGACAAACCTTCTTGCGCTGAATGCTGCCATCGAGGCCGCACGGGCAGGGGAGCAGGGCCGCGGTTTTGCCGTTGTTGCCGATGAAGTGCGCAAACTGGCGGAACGAGTGAACGGAGCAACAGAGGAAATCTCCGTAAACATAAACACGATGCTTGAACGCGTGCAGGTGACGCTGAATGAATCGAGCGAGATTAATGAACACATGCAGACGACAAAGGAAATCGTGGCAAAAACGTCGGGAGATTTCACGCGCATGGTCAAGGATTTTGAGAACAACAGCATGCAGCTGAACAGGATAGCGTCAGCGATAGAAGAATTGTCGCAGACCAATGGCGAAATCACCAGACAGGTCGAGGATATTCATGCCTTGAGCCGCTCTGTTGCGAACAGTCTTGAAGGGTCGTCAGTCTTTTCCAACGGGTTGAATAAAATCACCGAAACAATGCTTGAGAACGTGAGCAAATTCAGGCTCGGACGGGACAGTTTCGAGGAAACATTTTTAAAGGTCAAGGGCTACAGAAGCCTGTACGAAAGCAAGCTGGAAGCGGCATACAAAAAAGGGATCAATGTCCTGGATACGAATTATAAACCAATACCGAACACCAACCCGCAGAAATATACAACGGCGTATAATAGCTTTGTCGATACTGAACTCCAGTCGCACTTTGACAAAGCGCTGAAGAAAATTTCAGGAAGCGTCTATTGCATTCTGACCGATGTCAACGGCTATATTGGAACGCACCACAGCCATGTTTCGAAGGAGATGACGGGCGATTATGAAAAGGATCTGCAGTACAGCCGGCACCGGAAGATGTACTTCTCTAATGAAACAGAGAAGAGAAGGTCGGCGAACACCCAGCCGTTTTTATTTCAGACTTACCAGCGCGATACCGGTGAAATTATTACCGACCTCTCGATGCCTATCTATGTGAACGGCAGGCATTGGGGCGCCATCGTTGTGGGCATCAAACCGGAATCTCTGATGAAGAATTAGCGCTGCCCGCACATTACGCGGCATCCAGTGTTTCCCGCACTGTTTTCAGCAATACGCGCGGAGAAGCCGGCTTCTGAAGAAAGCGCACGTCGAGGCCAACCAGTGCCTGCGTTTCAAGAACGTCGGCCGTATACCCGCTTGTGAACAGGACCTTGACGTCAGGCCGCAGCCTCCGTATTTCATCGTACACGGTCTTTCCGTTTTTTTTCGGCATAATCACATCAAGAATGACCAGGTGAACCGGCTTCCTGGATTCCGAGAATTCTTTTATGGCTTCCTCCCCGTCCCGAGCTTCTACTATGGTATAGCCGGCATCTTCCAGGACTGCCGTTGTCATTCTGCGGACCGCTTCATCGTCCTCTGCAATCAGGATTGTTTCCGTTCCGCCGGTCGGCGGGGGAGGTTCGCTTTTTGTCGCGGCTTGGGTCTGGACGGGCACAAGAGGGATGTAAATTTTAAAGGTTGTGCCTCTGCCCGGTTCACTGTACACGTTGATGTAGCCTTTGTGCTGTTTGATGATGCCGTACACCATCGCAAGCCCCAGACCAGTACCCTTTCCGACTTCCTTTGTTGTAAAAAAAGGATCAAAAATTTTTTCCGTTGTTTCGCGGGACATCCCCATGCCGGTGTCCGAAACGATGATCAATGCATAACTGCCTGGCGTCCCGTAGCCGTGTGCGTAATAAAAACCTTCATCAAGGTCAGTCTTTCCGGTCTCGATGAACAGTTTTCCGCCCTCCGGCATTGCATCGCGCGCATTGGTGAGCAGGTTCATTAAAATTTGCTCAATTTGGCCCGGGTCCGCATTAATCGTCAGCGGCTCGTCTGACAGCGTGGTGCGCAGCTCTATGTCTTCTCTCAAGAGAGAGGGGAATATTTTTTTCACGGTGCGTACGATATCATTGACCTTGACCAGCCGGGGTTCAACAATCTGCCTTCTGCTGTAGGCGAGAAGACTTTTGATCAGGTGAACGGCCCGTTCCGATGATGCAAGAATATGTTCGACATTGTGCAGCAGCGGATTATTTTTTGGAATTTGCATCTGAAGTATGGTTGCGTACCCGATGATTGCCGTAAGGATGTTGTTAAAATCGTGGGCTATGCCGCCGGCAAGGACCCCTATCGCCTCCATCTTCTGGGCGTTGCGGAGCTGAGTTTCCAGATGCATGCGGTCGGTAACATCTTCCCCGGAGCTCAGTACCCCGGAAAAAGTCCCCTCCGCATCCCTCAAGACCAGGTGGTGCCATGCAATCATGTGTTGGTTGCCGTCCGCGGCCAGCACCGGACTTTCCATGTGCTTGAACTGGCCGAAGATCCCCTTTTGCAGCATTAAAAACACATTGCGTGATTCCTCCCGGTTTTTTTCTGGCACAAAATTTTGAAACCAGTTTTTGTGAAGGATTTCTTGCTCGTCACAACCGATAATTTCTCGTCCCCGTCTGTTGATCATGGTGACGCGTTCGTCAGCGTCCAGGGCAACGAGCATCACGCCTGCCACATCGAGGTATTTTTGGGCCGTGTCCCGCTCTTGTTTGACGGCGTCCTCGTGCCGCCGCAGAGCCTGGATTGGGAGCCTGTGCAGGGCAAAAAATGCAAAAATTCCGAGCGGCAGCATCAGCATTATCAGCAGGCAGGTTTTTATGACGAGGGGAAAGTAAGAGCGGGATATTTCTATTCTGCCGACGACCGTACCTGCGTCGAAAAGCCCACAGGATTTTTTTATCACGGGACGATGCAGTTCTTGTTTTGTCTCGATAAGCAGTTTGTTGCTTGCCGTAAAAATGCGTTTGATATCGTTTGGCTCGTTTTCTGAGCGTGGGGCAAGGTATTCCTTCAGGCGCACATGCTCAAACTCCCACATGGCGGGGTTCTGGCCGATAAACTGGGTGATAATCCGGGCGTTAATTTCGGCTTCTGTTTCGACACTTCCCGATATGTGTTGATAGGAGATAAGAAAATACCCGAACGGAATGATAAGTACAATCAAAGAAATAATGCTGCCAGCGAGCCACGAGATGATCCGGGTTATGTTCCTGACAAACAGCATAGTTATTTTACAGCCTCTGCGGAAAGAGGAATATTGCCTGTTTTCTCAAGAATGGTGCGGCCGACAGCAGACCGGACAAAATCGCAAAAAATTTTGACCGGACGGGACGGTTGTCGGACAGTTATTATTGAAAATGTTTTCAAAAAGGGGTAAGAGCCGCTGGCGAGTGTTTTGAGGTTTGGATGAACGCCGTTTAATGAGAGAATGCGTATCTTGCGTTTTTCGACGACGACCTGAGTGAGTGTGGTAAACCCGAATGCGCCGGGCGTTTTTTCAATTATATTCAAATTGTCCTGGTCGGTTTTTGCGAGCAGCATTCCCTTTCGCTGCTGCGCGGCATCTACAAGGCTGTTCATTTCCGGAGTTATTTGTCTGATAAGACCGGTGTCGGCGTCGGACGCTGGGCGCAGAACCAGACGGACACGCTCTCCGTTTTTCCATGTTGTAAGCGTGCCTTTATAAATTGATTCGACGTCTTTGCTTGTTATATTGTTAATACGCATTTTATTATGAATAACCGGAACAAAAGGCGATTTCGCGTACATTATCGGCACAAGGCCGAGCGTTAATTCATCATTTATCAACGGTCTTCCCATTAAGCCAATATCCAGTGAGCCTTTTGCAACAGCACTGACCGCACCGCTGCTGCCGATGCTTGGTGTGAAGATGACTTTTATTGAAGGGTTTGATTTTTCAAAGGCTTTTGCGATTGATTTCATCGCACCAAGTGCGCTGCCCGTACCTCCAATCCGTATGGTTTCCTGGGCGTTGGAGGCAAGAGGGGATAACGTGAGAAAAGCCGTCAGAAGCAATATCAGCGCGCTTCCGTATGTCTTCCCTGCGATGTGCATTTCGGGCCGGATCCTTTCTTACGTCCAGAATCGATCCCCTAAATGCCATCCCCCCGGTACCAATGTATTATTGTTTCTATTGTATCTCGTAATATGATATTTTGCTATACTAAATTAATATGTTGTTACAATAACTTAGCTCTAGACACAGGCATGAAAATAATAAATTTCCGTTGAACGAGAGGACTGTATGAAAAAAAGCATTTGTCTTGCAGTGCTTTTTATTTGCTGCATGCTCTCCTGTCAGACCGTGCCGATTACCGGCAGGCAGCAGCTCAGCCTGCTTCCCGCTGACACGGTGCTTTCGATGAGCTTTGCTTCCTACAAGGAGTTTATGGGCAAACACAAAGTAGTTCGAGACACTGATGATGCACGCACGGTACGGCGGGTGGGACAACGGATTCAGAGTGCGGTAGAACGCTATTTTTCAGGACACGGCATGTCGGAACGGCTCAAAGGATATCAATGGGAGTTCAACCTTGTCGAGGACAAGGAAATCAATGCGTGGTGCATGCCCGGCGGGAAGGTCGTTGTCTATACCGGCATTCTGCCGGTTACGCGCGATGAGGCGGGGCTTGCTGTGGTCCTGGGACACGAAATTTCGCATGCCGTTGCCGGCCATGGAGATGAACGAATGAGCCAGGGGCTTGTTGCGCAAATGGGCGGCCTCGCGCTTTCTGTCGCGCTTTCCCAGCAGCCGAAGGAGACAAACGATCTGTTCCTGGCAGCCTATGGCATCGGTGTCCAAGTCGGGGCCCTGCTTCCCTACAGCAGACTGCATGAGTCGGAAGCCGACCAGCTGGGTTTGATTTTCATGGCCATGGCGGGGTATGATCCGCACAGTGCGGTTGAGTTTTGGAAGAGGATGGCAGCGTCCAAAAAAGGCGGGGCGCCGGTTGAATTGCTCAGCACCCACCCCGCAGATGCGACGCGGATCAAAAACATCGAGTCGCATCTTCCCGATGCTATGACATACTATCGAAAATAGCAGGTGAGATGCAGCTTACTATGACGCTTTATCGATCATACTACGCACCGGTTTCAGTCGGGATGGGCGTCCGTGCCGTTTTTGCGGAACATGACGGCATCAAAGAGCAAAAGAGCTACAGCGGTTTTGCTGTCGTCATATTTTACGGCGGCCTTTTCACTGGTTACCGCGATTATTACGGTATAGCCTTCATGTTCCAACAGTTCGTTATGAACAGCTACAAATTCCTGTGTTCTTCAGCAACGAGGATGGTTTTTCCCGGTTCAGTGTTCTTTCTCAGGCGGGTTTGGAGTATTGCCGCTTTCGTGTCCGGCTATATGGCCGGCAGATAGATATAAACCGAGGTTCCTTTTCCCGGTTCGCTTGAGACAGTGGTGAATCCCTTGTGCTGACTGACGATGCCATGCACAATCGAAAGCCCGAGCCCGACCCCTTTTCCGACCTCTTTTGTCGTAAAAAATGGTTCGAATATTTTTTGTTTTTCAGCGTCGGTCATCCCGCAACCGGTATCCGAGACAACAATAACGACAGAAGTCCCGTTTTCAGGGACACCGTGGGTCTGCGAAAAAACACTGTCCATTGACGCACGACGGGTCTCAATCGTGAGCGTTCCTCCCTGGGGCATGGCGTCGCGTGCGTTAACGGCCAGGTTCAGCAATACTTGACCAATCTGGATGCGGTCTGCAGTGATGGCCGGGTCTTCTTCCGTCAGCAGCAGTTTCAACGCGATGTCTTCACCGAGAAGCCTTTGCAGAAGTTTTTCCATGCTTTGCACGATTTCATTGACCTGGCACGGTTTCAGCTCCAACTGCTGCTTTCTGCTGAAGGCAAGAAGGCTCCGGGTGAGGTTTGCGGCGCGTTCTGAAGCGGCGGCTATCTGGTCAACGTGTTTTTTCAGCGGGTCCTCCTGGCCCATTTCATTCTGCAATAACGTGCAGTAGCCCATAAGGATCAGCAGGATGTTGTTGAAGTCGTGGGCTAAACCGCCGGCAAGCGTGCCGATGGCTTCCATTTTCTGCGCATGGAGAAGCTGTTCCCGCAGAGCGGCTTTTTCCTCTTCAGCCTGCCGGTGCTCCGCGATTTCGATTTGCAGCTGATGGGTCCGGTCTTTGACCCGGGTTTCCAGTTCCTCGTTTATGCGCTGGAGTGCTTCTTCCGCGTTTTTCCGGTCCGTGATGTCGGAAAGAAAACCTTCTACGAAGAGAGGATCACCGGCAGGATCGCGCACCAGGCGGGCGTTGATGGAAACCCAGACTTTTTCCCCGTCTTTACGGAAAAACTGGGTCTCAAAGCCCGTTACTATTCCTTGTTTAAGAAGCGAAGCGATAAACACATCCCGCTCCGCCGGATGAACATAGAGCTGCTGCTTGATATCGGTTATTGCCGCAATAAATTCCTCCGGCGAATCATAACCGAGTATGCTGGCGATTGCCGGATTGGCGCTTAACAGATGTCCCGCAGGTGCTGCCTGATAGATTCCTTCGATGGCGTTTTCGAAAATGCTGCGGTATTGCGCCTCCGTGTTGCGGATGATGGCTTCCCGCTGTGCCAATTGGATCGCCATATCATTGAAGTTAGTCGCGAGTTTTCCGAATTCATCCTGCGATTGCACCTTCAGGGCCTCTACTCTCAAATTGCCTGCTGCAATTTCCCGGACGTGTTCGGTCAAGTCATGCAGCGGGCGGGTCAGGCGTCTGGATGTCAGGACAATGGCACCGCTTGCCGCGATGAGAATGGCCAGCATTATGACCAGCAGCGACCTGGCCATGCGCGAAGCAGGGGAAAAAAATTCTTTTTCCGGCACGACGGTTGCCACGGACCATCCGGTGATCGGTATTGGCTGGTAGAAAGCTACGTTTTTTCGTCCCTGCAGCGTGTAGCGGTGCATGCCTGAAGCGCCAGACGTCATGTGTTGTGCCAGTTTGCGTACAGAAGGTTCCTTAAAATCGTTCAAATTCTTTTTCATCGAGAAATTACGGTCGGGATGATAAATAAGCAGCCCGTCACCATCCACAACCATGCTGTAACCCGTTGGGTATACTTTCAGGTTCTCCGCAAGCTTTTGTACGTATTCCAGGGAAATTCCCGCACCGATCATTCCTTGGGGCCGGTCGTGTTCATCCTGTATCGGCGCCACAAGAAATATTGTTGGTATGCCGGTGGTCCTGGATACAAGAGGCGGAGTAATCTGTGCAGCCCCACCTGACATAATAGATTTGAAATAAGGACGGTCCGCGATCCGGCCGACAAAAATGTCATAGGTATTGCCGGTTTGTCGCACCGTATGATATTCTCCGTGACGGTTGACCGCATAAATGTCCTGAAAGATATCGGGATGCTTTCCATGAAGAATTTTGTGCCGGTTGATATTTTGCATGTCCAGCGCAGCGAAATTCCGGTTTATAGCTTTTGCCGCCGGAGTTGAGGCAATGGTCTCAGGCTCGATCAGCAGAGTCTTGAACCACAGATTGATGCTTTCAGCGGTTTTGCTGGTTGTGGCCAGCATGCTTGTCGTTAATTCCCGCTCGATGAGGTTGCTGATGTACCAGTGCGCTCCCGCGCTGAGTGCAAGAAACTCTGCGACGAGAATGAGCATAAGCCATACCAGCAACTTGCTTCTATAGGAGAGGTTTCTAAACAAAATGTCTTATCTCCGTAAAAAAACAGATGAGCACGACCGTGATACTGCAAGAGCATCACAACCGTGGAGCGTTCCATCCCGTTTGTAACCGTCCGGTACATGGGGAAAGTCGGTAGCGGTTGTAAACGCTGTACTCCGTACAGCTAACATGAAATGGGAAAAGCAAGAAGATGCAAGATGATTTATTATAACGAATCCTGCGGGAAAAAGGAAGGTTATGGAAGATAATGACTTTACGAGAAAAAGCCGGCTTGCGGCCGCCGCGCCGACGAAAGAATAATTACAACAGGCTATTCAAACACCGTACATCGGCTATTCGTGGGGATACCAGAGCAGATGATTGAATGCAAGTCCGCAGGTTTCGCCTTCGGCAAAGTCCGCGCTCCTTCTGTTCTTTTGAACCCGCACTTCGGCATTACCGATCATGACCCTGTAGTCGATGATATCCCCTAGATACACCTTTCTCTTGACGAAGGCTTGGACACCGCCCTGTTTCCGGATGTCGATTTCCGAAGGTCTGCAGGCAAGAACCATTCTTTCGGACGTGATATCCGATGATAAGTTTTTGCTGAGGGCTCCCGATGTCTCTGCTCCGGCAATGTATGCGGCGCCGTTTTTAATAATGACCGGCAGGAAGTTCGAGAGTCCAATAAAGCTGAAGATGAATCGGTTTGCCGGTTTTGTGTATACGTTCAGCGGAGTATCCATCTGCTGAAGGACGCCGTCCCGCATGACCATGATTCTGTCTGAAAGCGCCATTGCTTCCGACTGGTCATGCGTGACGAATATGATGGTGAAGCCGAACTTGCGCTGCAGATCCTTGATTTCAAACCGCATTTCTTCTCGCAATTTCGGATCCAGGTTTGACAAAGGTTCGTCCAGCAGCATTACATCAGGATTGATTGCAATGGCCCGGGCCAGCGCAATCCGCTGCTTCTGTCCGCTTGACAGTTCGTTCGGATACGCTGTTTCATACTTGGCAAGCCCGGTGTACAGGATCGCATTTTTCGTGCGTTCGGCAATTTCATTGCGGGGCAGCTTTCTGATCTGGAGCGGGAAGGCTACATTGTTGAAAACATTCAGATGGGGCCAAACGGCAAATGCCTGGAATACCATGCCGAAGTTCCGCTGCTCCGGCGGCAGATAATACTTTTTATAGCTTGAGGAAAAAAGCTTTCCTCCGACGGAAATTTCTCCTTCGTCGAGGTCCTCAAAGCCTGCCACCATTCTGAGGGTTGTTGTTTTGCCGCAGCCGGAAGGCCCCAGCATGGAGAAGCATTCTCCCTTTTCAATGTCGATGGTCAGGTTGTTGACGGCGGTGACCGCGCCGAAGCGCTTCGTTACATTCTGAAGTTTTACAAAGGACACGGCTAAACCACCCCCTCTGTCTTGGTCCGGGTCAACCGCTTGATCACCAGTTGCCCGGCTATGGTAATAAAGAGAGCCACCGATGCGAGCGTCGCCGCATACACCGTCTCACCGTCTTCATTCAGCGTATAAATCGCCACGCCGATAGTCCTCGTGGTCGGACCGTACAGCAGAACAGATGTCGTTAATTCGTGCAGGGCCGGCAGAAAAATGAGGAAAAAAGCGGCGGCCATGCCGGGTTTGATGAGAGGAATAACGATGTCCTTAAGCGCCTGCCAGTGTGTTGCGCCGCAGGAGCGCGCGGCTTCTTCGAGCGAATCATGGACCTGTTCCAGCGCTGCGGAATTCGATTTGAGCGAAAATGCCATGTACCGCGCGATGTAGGCGACGAAAATAATCCAGGCTGTGTTGTACAAATTGATGCCGAATTTTCCGCTCCACATCAGGATTACCCCCAACGCAATGACGGTTCCCGGCACGGAAAACGGCAGGACACCCAGAAATTCGAGGATGTGTTTTCCGCGGACTTTCATTTTGACGATTACGTATGAAATAAGTGTTCCCACGATCATGGTCACAAATGCCGCGCCCAGTGAAAGAAAGAAACTGTTGAAAATAGCGTCCTTTGTCATTTTCCAGCTGAACAGGATATATTTGAGGTTGTCGAGCGTCATGTTCTCGGGAGTAAATTCGAGCCCGTAGGTTTTAAGCGTGCCGACCATGAAAATGGTGACTGTGGGAAGAATGACCGTGATCAGAAGATAGAGAATGCTGAAAATCAAGAGAGGAATTTTCAAACCGCGGAGTTTCAGCAGTACCGGGCGCATGCTCTTTCCGGCGATTACCTGGAAGCGGCCGGCTTTCAGGACGAAATTTTGCGCATACAGAATAAGTCCAGCGGACATTACGAGGATGGACGCGAGGATTGTGCCGGTTCGTATGGCGGCAAAACTGCCGCCGCTCTGGTGCAGGCGTTCATAAATTTTTGTAGGGATGTTGTAAATTCCCGCCTCGGTGCCGAGGATTGCCGGAACTCCGAAATGTGCCAAGGAGTAGAGTGCCACAAGAAGCGCTCCCGCGGCAATGCTGGGCAGCATGAGGGGAAGGGTTATTTTGCGGGTGATGGTAACAAGACCAGCGCCTGAAATGCGGGCGGATTCTTCAAGGGTGGGGTCCATTCGTTCCAGCGCGCCGGAAACCTGGATAAAAACAAAAGGAAAGAGATACATGGTCTCCACGGCAATAATTCCCGCAAGACTGTAAATATTGAACAGTGACTCGTCAAGGCCGAATATTCCCGAGAGAAATTTGTTTACATACCCGGAGCGCGGTGAAAGCAGCATTTTCCACGCAAGAGCGCCGATGAACGACGGCATCATGAAGGGAACCAGAAACAGCAGCTTCATGGTGTTTTTAAACGGCAGGTCGGTGCGGGATACAAGCCAGGCAAAAAAAACCCCGATGACGGTGCAGCAGCAGGTTACCCCTGCGGCTATAACAACCGAGTTTTTGAGCGCTTCGTATGTGTCCGGTTCACCCAGCACTTTCACAATATCGTTTACATTAAAGTGACCATCGACAAAAAGTGCCGTCCAGAAAATAAGGAGCACCGGTATTGCCACCACAACGACCAGTACCAGCACAGAAAGTGCAAGAAGGATTTGGGCGATGCTCATGGACTTCAGATACCGTTTTATCATCACGCAACCACCTCTCCAGCCGCGACTTCCTTTTGCGAGAACCATTTTATATCGAGAAATTGCAGACTGACAATGTCGCCTTCCTTAAACATGTTTGTTTCGGCAAGGGCTTCCTGAATGTCCTGTTGGACGCGTATTTCCACATCTCCCACAAGGACACGGTAGTCGATTTGCGGCCCGAGATAGACCGCACGCTTCAGCGTTCCCTGCAGGCCGGAGGCATTTCTTCCGATCCTGATATCGTGAGGGCGGCACGCCGCGATCATTCCTTCGGAGCGCAGCATGTCGTTGTTTGCGGCGGGTGGAACAAAACCAAGGGAAGCATCGCTTCCCTGAATGCAGACTTGCCCGTTCCGGTTCTCCACCGGGATAAAGTTGGAAACACCCATGAACCTGAAGACAAAGCTGTCCGTGGGACGTTCAAAAATTTCATCCGGGGTCCCGATCTGACGGATGACCCCGGTTTTATCCATAATGGCGACGCGATCGGATATGGCGAGAGCCACTTCCTGGTCGTGCGTCACGTAGAGGATGGTCACATCGGTGTTCTTTTGCAGCCCTTTTATCTCGAACCGCATTTCCTCCCGGAGGTTTGCATCAAGGTTGGAAAGCGGTTCATCAAGGAGCATGATTTCAGGCCGCGATACGAGAGCGCGTGCCAGTGCGACGCGCTGCTGCTGGCCGCCGGAAAGCTGGTAAGGGAGGCGCTGCTCCAGGGTATTGAGATTCACCATGGCGATTGTTTTCAGGGTACGGTCGTCCGCCTCTTCCTTCGGTATTTTCTGGATGAGGAGCGGATATATCACATTTTCGTATACGGTTTTATGGGGCCATACCGCATAATCCTGAAACACAACCCCGATACGGCGTTTTTCCGGCTGGAGATGGATTTTTTGAGCAGGGCTGGAAACCAGGGTATCGCCGATCCATATTTCACCGCTGTCCGGTTGCTCGAATCCTGCGATCATTCGCAGGACGACTGTTTTCCCGCATCCGGATGGGCCGAGAAACGTGAAACACTCGCCATCCTTGATGGTGATGTCCAAGTTCTTCACTACCGTGTGTTTTCCATACGATTTGGTAACATTGAGCAGTCGTACATCGGCCATAAGGATCCTCTGTCCAGACCAGGCAGCCTCTTGAGCTGCCTGGTCAGCTGAAAAAAATTATGTTTGCAGCGCCGGAAGTTTCATATTAAAGAACAAAGCAGATCCGGCGCTCGTTAATCGTTGGGGCGGCAGGCGAAGGTGATATTACTTTGCCCGCATAATGGAATCGAATTTTTTAATGATTGCTTCTTTTTCTTCCATCGTTTTGAGATAATCGAGCTTCATCGCGCGTTTTACCGCCTGATCCGTTGGAGGAAGTCCGTATTTCTTTAATATCGGCACATCGGACCGGATGGGAAGGGTTCCGGATGCCGCGACAATGGTCTGGCCTTCCTTCGAGAGGAGGAAGTCGATGAATTTTCTCGCTGCCTGCTGATTAGGGGTGCCTTTGATAATGGCGACAGGGCTCGGAATGACGAGCATTTCCTTCGGGTAAGCGAAGCCGATGTTTGCGCCTTTTTCCATCTTATCCGTGACGATATAATCAACACCCAGTGCGGCTTTGAGGTCTCCCGATGCCGTATCATCGACCACCTGTCCGGATCCCTGTCCTACTTTTGCGCCGTTTTCCTTCAACTTATGAATATAATCCCATCCCATGGTATTGACGATCATGGCGATGCTCATGAACGCCGTCCCGGAGAGGGCGGGATTCGCAATACCGAATCCGCCTTTAAAACGCGGGTCCAGCAGATCCTGCCATGATTTGGGAGCGGCGCTCACTTTTTTTGTATTGTAGGAAATCCCCAAGGTGCCGAGCCGGGCAGGAGTGAAATAACCTTCAGGATCTTTCACGGTGCTTTTGACGTTTTTGGCTTCGGGCGAAAAATATTTTTCAAGCATGCCTTCCTTTTTGAGTTGATAAAAATCCGGCACTTCGCTGTGCCACAGAACGTCCACGGTCATCTTTCCTGATTGGCGCTCAGCAGCGATTTTTGCCATGAGTTTGCCGGCGCCGGCTGAATAATAATCAAACGTAATGTCAGGATACTTCTTTACGAATGCGTCACGGAGTTTTCCAATAAGGCTTTCCTTCATGGACGTATAAACCATGAGTTTTTCAGCCGCAAATGCGGCCTGCCCGGTGCTGCACAGCATGAACGAGAGTGCGATTAAACAACCCAGCAACTTTTTCATCTGTTGTTCCTCCTTTTAGTTTCAGTAAATGATGAATATTTACTCTCTGCACATGAGAGAGCGGGAGTTTGCGTCCAAAACACAGCGTGCGTTTCGATTAATGATCGGTTGCCGATATTGTGCTTCTGTGCAATCCGGGTTTTCCTACTAAACGTCTATTGTAAATATAGGCAGCGCCGGAACGCGTATTTTTTTAATAATGAACTACCAGCTTCCTGAAGAGCCACCGCCGCCCGATGAACCGCCTCCCCCTGAGAAACCGGAGCCTCCGGAGCTTCCTGAACTCCAGGAGCTGCCGGAACCGCCGGACGTGAACGTGAAACCGCCGATCGAAGCCCGCCCCTTGGTGAGGAGGTCCTTCTGCGCTTTGCTATACCATTCAGTTTTCTTAAGCAGTAACTTCGCAATCGGAAAGAGTACCACATAGGTCACGAGCAGATACAGCGCTCCTGTTGTGCCGACGACCATGATGGGAAACATGGCCCAGAAGGGGATAAGAAAGAAATAGAGAAACCAGCCGACGCCGGGCGTCAGGACGCCGATTACGGTGAACAGACCGATGATGCCGAAAATGAAGGCGCCGATGAGAATCCGTTCCGTCATCGGAAGGTCAGGGGTGTCGATGCTGAAGCCCGACGATGATTGCTTTTCGCCGCGGCCTGTGTTTTGGGCGCTGCCGGACAGCGCGCCTCCTTCAAGGACCGTGATGATGGATTGCACTCCCGCTTCAATGCCGCCGTCATAGTCCCCGTTTTTAAACCGGGGTGTCATGGCATTCCGGATAATGCTGCCCGCGAGCGAGTCGGTCAGCACGCCTTCCAGTCCATAGCCTACCTCAATGCGCATGCGGCGGTCCTTTGGTGCGACAATGACCAGAATACCGTTGTCTTTTCCTTTTTTGCCCAGTTTCCATGACTTGAAGACTTCGTCTGCGTAATTCTCAATGCTCTCGCCGTCAAGTGTCGGGATTGTCAGGACGGCGATCTGGTTGGTTGTCCGGTCTTCGTGCGCTTTGAGGCGTTCAGTCAGAGAGCGGCGCATGTTGGTGCTCAATATTTCAGCGTTGTCGGTAATGCGTCCTGTAAGGTAGGGGACGTCCACCGCTGAAGCATCACTCGTCATCAGGAGTATGAGGGCAGAAAACAGAACGCGGAAAATGAATTTCATAGCCTCTGCTCCTCGATGATTTCGTCGGGAAGTTCATTCCTGACAAGTGTACCGGATGGCGTTGCGTGCAGATGTTCCTGCAGGCTGTTCAGACCTTCTTCCAGTGCACGGGCGACCTGTCCGGAGGCAAGAACAGCTGTCATGCGGGAAACGATTTTTTCCAGAGCAGTCCGGTCCAGGCGTTCAGCCAGTCCCGTGTCGGGTCGCACGACAACCTGCCGTTCAAAAAGGCTTATGAGCAACAGAATTCCCGTGCGGCGACTTGTGCCAAATAATTCATGGGAAAGGAAGAGGGATTGAGCATGCTGCCGCACTTCCATTTCTGCGTGGTGGGCGTCAAGGAAGAATCGGGCAAACCACGGAACGGCAACACACAACAGAGCGCAGACAGCGCCGGCCATGAGCGTAGTGACGACGGCAAGCAGCACGGCATGGCCTGTATTCCAGGAAGGTCGAACCAGTTCCAGAATGGTAATGAAAAGTCCTATTACGGATGCTCCCAGCGCAAAGGCTTTCCAGGGCAGTTCGGCATATGTATCGCTGCGTTCGATGACCGCGAGCACAATCTGGGCGCCTGTTCGTTTTTCCGCTTCAGCTACCCGGTTATCTAGATCACAGCGCTCCTGATCACTGAGGGGTCGTGGCACGGTTATCACCTCGCAGAGGGTCCTTGTATGGTATCTCGAGACGGATGTTTATAAACGACAGGCGAAGAATCGTTTGTTTCAGTTTCAGGAACTGGTGTCTTCCTGCTGGCTTTTGCGGTAATACTCGGCCACCGGGACGCTGCTGCTCAGTCCGTTTTCAGCGGCAAGGTTTGCAACATCGTAGCCAAGACCCTCAAGTTTGTTGTTCCAGAGAATCTTGCCGGTAGCGACGTCGAGGCAAAACAGTTCGCCGCCGGTATGCGCGTATATCCTATTGTCTTCGACCAGCAGCGTCACAAAACGGTCGCCGCCCGCAAGCCCGCCCTTCAGCTTCGTTTTCCACAAAACACGTCCGAGCGATTTGTCAACCGCGGCAACATGTGCATTCACCCCGATAAAGATTGCATTGGATGACATGGGTTTCCTTTCTGCAATCAGTTGCCGAATTGTATCATAGATGCATCCGGCTTTCGATCAATTTTCAGGAGATTTCATAGAATCCCGCCTGTGCTGCTTTTTCAGCCAGAGTTTTTAATGCGGTACTTTTTGTGTCTTTTGGATTTAATGGCAAGCACCAGTCCTTGGCAATGCTCTTGCGCTCGGCAAGCAGCTTCTCATATGTTTGAACAATACTCTCGGCTGGCTGGTCTGATGAATTGCCGATTACCTGGCTGGAGAATTTGTTTATAATTGCCAGCCGGGTTCTTCGCGCCGGCCCCGATGAGACGCTTCCGCCGCAGGAAACTATTACTTCATAAAGAAAGACCCACCCGAACGGTTTCTCAATCGTGCGTTCTTTCAGAACAGAGAACCACCGCGTGTCAGTGGCGTTCTTGTTGAGTCTGCTGACAAGCAACTCATGCGCTTCTTCTTTGGTGGAAACTGTCATGAGAATAAAAAAGCTCCCGTCAGTAAAAATGGGAAAAGAGAACCTACATTTAATTCTTAAAGCTCTGCACCGGCGCGGGAATTCTGCCGCCGAGAGAAATGAATCCTTCCGAGCCGCCGTCATTCGGGAGGTTGATAATAGTCGCTTCGCCCAGCAGACCGCCGAAGGAGGCCCTGTCGCCCGCCTTTTTGCCGGGAACGGGAATCAGGCGTGCCGCCGTCGCCTTGCTGTTGATGACGCCGATGGCCATTTCGTCCGCAATGATGCCCGCGATGGTCGCGGTGGACGTGTCGCCCGGGATGGCCACCATATCGAGCCCCACAGAGCAAACGCTGGTCATTGCCTCCAGCTTCTCAATGGTAAGATGGCCTTTTCTTGCCGCTTCGGCGATGTTCAAATCCTCGCTTACGGGAATAAATGCCCCGCTCAGTCCTCCGACGTATGAACTGGCAAAGATGCCGCCTTTTTTCACGGCATCGTTCAGCATGGCCAGAACGGCGGTCGAACCCGGATTGCCGATACTTTTGAGGCCGAGACTCTGGAATATTTCTCCCACGCTGTCGCCGACATTGGGCGTGGGGGCAAGGGAAAGGTCGGCCACGCCGAAAGGAATGCCGAGTTTGTCCGCGACCTGCCTGCCGATGAGTTCGCCGACGCGGGTCACCTTGAATGCCGTGCGTTTGATCGTTTCGGAAAGGCGGCCGAGGTCGAGATGGGGGTTTGCTTCGCGCGCCCTGTCGATCGCTTTTTTTACGACACCCGGTCCGCTGACGCCCACGTTAATCACTGCGTCGGGCTCGCCGACGCCGAGGTACGCTCCCGCCATGAAGGGAACGTCCTGGGGAATATTTGCGAAAACGACAAGTTTCGCGCAGCCGATGCCGTCGCGGTCTGCCGTGATTTCGGCGGTGCGTTTGATGGTTTTACCCATGAGAGCCACGGCGTCCATGTTGATGCCCGCATGCGTTGACGCCACATTGACGGATGAGCAGACGCGCGATGTTTTCGCAAGCGCATCGGGGATTGCTTCGATGAGCGCGAGATCTCCTTTGGTAAAGCCTTTTTCAACCAGCGCGCTGAATCCGCCGATGAAATCAATCTTGAGCCTGCATGCCGTGTCATCCAGGGCCGTTGCAATCCTGCACATCTCTTCCGGTGAAAAACCGCAGGCGGCAACCGCGATGGGGCTTACGGCGATCCTTTTATTCACAACCGGGATGCCATATCTCAGGCTGACTTCATCGCAAACATCAACGAGATTTCCCGCCAAGCGGGCGATTTTTTGCCCGGCATTGGCGATGAAGCGGTCTGCATCGTGGCTTGCGCAATCGAACAGGCTGACGCCGAGCGTCACGGTGCGCACGTCAAGATTTTCGTTTTTGAGCATTTCGAGAGTGGCGATTATCTCACGGTCTGTCAGCATGGTTTACACCCGGTTCAGTTGTTCGAAAATATCCCGGTGCTGCAGGCTGATGTCCAGCCCCAGTTCCTTTGCCTGGCCATACAGGGCGGTTCGGAAGGCGTGCTGGTCCACGGAGGACGGGATATCCACTTCGTAAATCATAACATAGGACTGCTGCTTTTGGTCAGTCCGGAACACGGCTTTGAGGTTCGTGATGTTGACGTTGTGACGGGCGAGTACTTCAGTAACGCCTGTCATGAGACCCGGCCTGTCCGGTCCGATGGTGGTGATAACAAATGGGGCGCCGGCAGGTTGCGGGGCCGCCGACTCTTCTTGCAAAGGCCGCAGATGAACAAAAAGCCCCAGGGGTTCGATCCGGCCACGCAGCGCAGCAAGAATGGAGCTTTCATCTGCGGTATCCGTCATCGAAGCGATGAAAATCCCCACGAACTCCGTCTGGAGAATTGTCTGGCTCACATCTTCGAGATTGCAGTGCTGCTCAAAGAGTGTCCTCGAAACCGCAGCTATAATGCCCGGCCGGTCGGGACCCAGAACGAAAACGACGATTTTCTTCACGGTTTTTTCCTATAGGGAGCGGATAATCCGTTCGCAGACCTCTTCCTGCGAGAGTCCTGCGCACGGGATGGTGATGTTTGCATATTCGTTGTAAAGGGCGGACCGCTCATGAAACAGATCCGCAAGGCTTTGGTCGCTTCTTTTTGCCAGGCCCCGGGTGCTGAAGTTATGGATTCTTGATTCCAGTGTGGGCAGATCAACATGGAGGAACACAAGCACACCGAGCGATTGCAAGTGCTCCATGGCTGCCGGGCTGTACACTGCACTTCCACCGGTGGCAATGACATGGTTGTCACATCGCAGGCCGAGAAGCACAGTCTCCTCGATTTTGCGCAATGCCATGTGGCCGTCTTGATCGACGATATTTTGAAGGGGCCTGCCTTCCGACAGCTGAATCAGAACGTCCGTGTCCATAAAATTTCGAGCGGTCATTTTTGCCAGGATGACGCCCACCGTGCTTTTTCCTGCACCCGGCATGCCGATTAAAATAATATTGGATTTTTTGTCAATTACCATCACTTGTTTCTGAC
>CAZPGZ010000039.1:0-23627 GCA_964586075.1 uncultured Nitrospiraceae bacterium
TTTTCAAAAAATCTTTACACCGATTTACTGCGATGCTATCATTGAGACATTCATGCTGAAAGGCGCTTGGCGCAGATGCAGGAGGATTTCAGATGGAACCGAAAATTTGCCTGGCGTTGGGGGGAGGGGCGGCGAGAGGGCTGGCCCATCTCGGTGTCCTCAAGATTCTGGAGAATGCTGAAATTCCCATCCACATGATTACCGGGACGAGTCTCGGCGCCTTGATCGGTGGGCTCTATGCCTCGCATCCGGATGCTGTCTACTGGATGGGAAGGGCGGAACAGTTTGTTCGTAGTTTTCACTCGCGCAAAACGCGCCTCGAATTTCTGAGGCGGCTCGACCAGCCTGGCAACAATCAGCAGGGTTTTTTCGGCGATATGGCCCAGATGATTCGCAAGGGGTACTTCTGGGGCGTTACGGTGACAAAATCAGCTTTTGTCGGCGAACAGGAATACCGGGATTTCATCTATCCGCTTATTCCCGACATCGCCATAGAACAGACAAAAATTCCCTTCGGCTGCGTGGCGACGGACATCCAGAACGGAAAACGGGTCCTGTACACAAGCGGATCATTGCGAACCGCGGTCAGCGCGAGCTGCTCTCTGCCTGGGATATTCCCTCCGGTAAGCGACAGAGGCATGCTGCTGGTGGACGGCGGGTGGGTAGAGCGGGTGCCTGTTCTCTGCGCGAGGGAAATGGGTGCTGACATCGTTATTGCAGTGGACGTTTCGAGCGTCATGGAGCCCTTCGGCAACAAATCCGGCCTCGATGTCGTTCTGCGGGCGGACGCGGTTACCAGGGTATATCTGAATGATCTGGTGGGCAAGGACGCGGATGTGCTTATTCATCCGGATGTCGGCAGAGTTCACTGGGCGGATTTCAGTAATGTCAGGGAATTATACAGGCATGGAGAGGTTGCCGCAACCGGGCAGCTTGATACGATCCGCGCCATAATACACGAAGCGGCGGTGCCGCAGAGAAAGTTTACCGAACACATCAGACGGATCAAAGAGAAAATCATGGAAACGATGGCAGGCATGAAGCAATAATCCGCCTTTCAAAAACCATCTTATTTTGGAGTGAATCCAAAATCCATTTTTGTTATAATGTCGGCATGCGCCGTCCTCTTGTTATTGCCCATCGCGGTAATTCATCCCGTATCCTCGAAAATTCGCTGGAGTCCATCCGGAGCGCCGTGTCGCTTTCCGTTGACATGATTGAAGTTGATATCCGCATCAGCCGGGACCGGCAGCTTTATGTGATGCACGACAAGACAACCGGCCGGACCGCAAAAACAAATATCGATCTTGAAAACGCGACCGCCACGGAAATCAGACGGATTCAGTTGAAAAACGGAGAACCTGTTCCCACGCTTGCATCCATGCTCACTGCGCTTTCCGGCACGTGCGGCCTGAATCTGGAAATCAAAAGCAGAGGTGCTGGGGCACTGACGGCGGAATATCTGCGCTCGTCTTCGTATCAGGGATATATTCTGCTTTCTTCGTTCGATGAGGAGGAAGTCCTTGCTGCACGCCGCGTCACGCCGGCTTTGGCAACCTCGGTCGTTTTTGATAATTTCACCATACACGACGTTTCAGGATACAGGGCCCGGGGTTATGATATCGTCAGTCTGCGCAAAAAGACGGTTGATGAAGCGCTGATCATCAGATGCCATGAGCAAGGAATACGGGTGTATGTCTGGACCGTGGACGATGAACGGGAGATGAAAAAGCTTCTGGCATGGGGCGTTGACGGTATTTATTCCAATAAACCGGAACTCTTAACCGAAGTGGTACGGAGCATAGTTCCCGAACAGCAGAACAAAACGCGTTGAGAGCGGGAGGGACGGTTGCGCGGAAATATATCGGTGCAGCATGATCAACTATTCGATATTATTGTTGTCGGAGGCGGCATTACAGGCGCAGGGGTGGCGCGGGACGCTGCGCTGCGCGGTCTTTCCTGCCTTCTGATCGAGAAGGGTGATTTTGCCTCAGGTATTTCCTCAAAATCAACACGCCTAATCCACGGTGGTCTTCGGTACCTCGCAAATTTTGAAATAGACCTCGTTGCCGAGTCCCTTACCGAGCGCGCGGTCCTCAGACAGCAGGCCCCCTACCTTATCCGTCCTCTGCCGATTCTTATCCCCATCTACCGGGGAGATGCACACGGCAGGGCAGTGATTTCCCTCGGCATTCATCTGTATGACATGCTTTCGCATGAGAAGGACATTCCGCATTATTTCACCTCCAACAAGGAAAAGACCCTCGGATTGGAACCCCGGCTGAACCAGGAAGGCCTCAAAGGCAGCGCGCTGTTTTATGACCACCAGATTATCATGCCTGAACGGCTGGTAATTGAAAATATCATTTCCGCGCGGGACGCGGGAACAGTCGTCTTGAACTATACACGGGCGGAAAGAATAGAAGAATCAGATTCCGCAGTCACAGTCACCGCAAAAAACATACTTCATGGTAACCAGTGCGTATTCCGCTCCAAAGTCCTGATCAATGCAGCCGGCCCCTGGATCGATCAAGTGCGCCGTGCAGGTGGAATCAACAGCCCGCAGATCATCCATCCCACCAAAGGAATACATCTGGTGCTTCCCAGATTGAATGACCAGGCCCTGTTTATCGCATCAAGAGATGGCCGGATGTTTTTTATCACTCCGCTGGGCGAATATTCCCTCATCGGCACAACAGACACGAAATATGACGGAGATCTCGATGAGGTCCATGCTGATTCGAGCGACGTTCAGTATCTGCTGAGTGAGAGCAGTCGTGTACTGCCGGGCATAGGACTCCGGCGGGAAACTATTTTATATACCTATGGAGGGATACGGCCTCTTGCCTTTTCCGGAGCAAAGGAATCCAAAATATCGCGCAAACATCGGGTGATTAGGGAGGGGCGTTCCGGCAGGATAATCAGCATTGCAGGAGGGAAACTTACAACCTACCGCAACATGGCAAAGGACACGGTGGACGCGGCGTGCGTCGCACTTGGAATGTATGCACGCTGTATCACGGACAAAAAACCGCTTCCCGGAGGGCTCCCGACAGAGTATAACGAATATCTAAAAGAAGCTGTGCCGGAACTGTCCATCCGTTACAAGGTCTCTCCGGAAACCGTGCGGCATCTTATCAGCCTGTATGGAGCCAGGGCAGGAGATGTGCTTCACCTAACGCAGGAGAGGCCGGATTTTTCCGGCGCAATCTCGCCTGAGAGCAGCGACATCTATGCTCAGGTGCTGTACAGCATAAGGGAGGAAGAGTCGAAAACGCTGTCGGACATCATTCTGCGCAGAATATATCTCGGCATCACCGCATCGCGCGGCATGCACCAGGTCCAAAAAATTGCGGACATGGCTGCAAAAGAGCTTCTGTGGGACGAAGAAGAAACACTCCGACAGAGAGAACAGTTCAGATCTGACCTGCAGAAAGAAACCGAATGTCTGAAACACCCCCCACGACGTCAGCCTGAATGAACAACATGGCATAGATTTGTTTCCTTGAGTTGGTAATGTTGAATCGGATTATATGGGGTAGGCAAAACAAGAAGCGACACCATGCTTTATAGCATTACCGGCAACTGCTGGTGTCATTAAGAACCCCCATGACTTGCTTTCACGGCAAGTCATGGGGGTTTGGTTATCAGACGGCGCGTTGAACGACGAACTCTGCAATTTTCGGCAGCATATCCGGGAATATCCAAGCCTGCAGCAGAATAATGGCGATAACAAACAGCAGGAGATAGATCGAATATTTGAGCGTCTGGCGGAAAATATCAGTTTCATGTCCGACGAGACCGACGGCGGCGCACGCGACGGCGATTGACTGCGGTGAAATCAGTTTGCCGATGTCGGCGCCGAACAAATTCGCCGAGATAGTCAGCATAGGATTAAACCCTAATGTAGTAGCGGTCACTTGTTGCAGCTTCCCGAATAGCGCGGCAGAAGAAGTGACCGATCCGGTCAAGAATACGCCAAGATATCCGATCATGGGCGAGAAGATCGGGAAGAACATCCCGGTATATGCAGCAGCGGCCAGGCCCAGCGTGTAGGACATGCCGGAATAGTTCGCCAGGAATCCGATGCCGAGAACGGAAGCCAGCGTAATGAGAGAATACATCAGCTGTTTGCATGTCTTTCCCATGACTTTTACGCCGGTGGCAGGACTGATCTTCAGAACCGCCATCGAAATAAATGCCGAAAGCAACATCGCGGTACCGGGAGCAGAAAAATAATCCCATCGGTAGCTTGCCGCGTATTTGGCAGGTGTGGCTACAATGGGTGCAGTGCGGTATACGATTCCATCCAGACCCGGCCAGGAAGGAATCATCACAAACCATTTAAGTTCGGTGGCAACCCATTTCTTAAAAGCCGGCATGCCCCAGATGCCCATAACGATCATGAGGATGATGAAAGGAGACCAGGCTTTTATGATTTCACCGAATGTGTGACGGGTTCCCTTGTCCTGTGCGGCGTCCGTGTCATTCGGGAACCGCCAAATAGTGGCGGGTTTCCAGAATTTCAGGAATACGCCAAGGCAAATCATTGACACAAATGATGACAGGATAGCCGGTAATTCCGGACCCATATACTGGCTGACAACCCAGTTGGTGGCGGCATAGCTGATGCCGGCCACCAAAGCCGCCGGCACTACTTCGCCGAGATGTTTCCATCCGGCCACAACCACCAGCATGAAGAACGGAATGATAAGCGCCAGTATGGTCATGTCCAGACCGATGGCTTTCGATACGACCAGACTGTTCAGTTCGGTTACCGTGGACATCATGATAGTCGGTGTTCCGACAGGGCCGAAGGGAACAGGCGGTGTATTGGCGACCAGACAGATAACGGCCGCCGGCAAGGCCGGGAAGCCCAGGCCGATCAGCATGGCCGCAGCAACAGCCACCGGCGCACCCTGTCCTGACACTCCTTCCATGAATGCGGAAAAGCAGAATGCAATCAGAAGCGCTTGCAACCTCCGGTCGGTCGACAACGAGGAAATGGAGTTCTTTATAACTTCAAACTGCCCGGATTCAACAGTCAGATTATAAAGGAAAACCGCGGTAAGAATGATCCAGCCTATCGGAAAAAGGCCGGTGACCATTCCGAGTGCCGCTGCTGATATTGCGACGGTGACCGGCATACCGTAGGCTATCACCACGATAATAATTGTCAGAAACAACGTCGTTATGCCTGCTATGTGGCCCTTCATTCGTTTTATGGCCAGGGCCCAGAAAAGATAAAAAATCGGGATTGATACAGCAATAGCGGTAAGCCCGAGACTTCCGCCGAAAGCTGAATAGTTATGGAACCATTGCATGGTTTTATTACCTCTCTTTCGATAGATTTTTTCAAAACTGAAGTCACGCACAAATAACAGCATCGCTTTTTGCATCAGAAATAGCGCGGTGCCATTTTTAAGCGTTATTTCATTTTCTTATTGGCTGACATTGATGCAGCTGACACAAGCTCTTTCGGAGGCCCAAATATGTCAGAGACTTCCTATTCCACCAGCCCCTGCAATTCGGGAAAGCGGCAGAAAAAGACAAGATGTAAAAACGGCGTCATACAGCTTACGTTTGACTATACTGTAAAGGGACTGCGGCAGAGAAACAATGAAAAAGGTATGAAGAGCACTATGAGGGGTTTAAATGGTATGTTTTCGGCTCTGAATGGTTGAATTCATCACGAAGGATACGTGCCTGCAAGACAGTATTTTATGCTCTTCACTTGATTTGTAATGATAAATATTTGTTTTTGCCTTCAAGAAAATACTGTGCTGAAAAGTAATCGTAATATCAATATTTTTGAGCAGAAGCGAGCCGGAAACATACCGGCTGTCTCTCGCACATAAAAAATCCCTGTTCAAGAGTCGTCTGCACAGGGAGTATTTTTATTTTGCGGATGTCCAGTCGTGCCGTCTTATTTGGGCGTCACCTTCAGCGTGAGAACGTTTGGTGTGGAAGCAACAACTTCGATTGTAAACGTGCCGAAGTCTTTGAGCACGAGTTCATCCGAGAGCGTCTGCGCGCTGCTCTTCGAGTCCACCGAGATTTTCGCCGTGGTCCCGGTGAAGCTCCGTTCATGCAGGTCCTTGATCCCGCGGACCTGGTTTTTGAGCACATCCTTGAATTTTACGAACTGGGTCTTATTCAGGCCGGAGATGGTAATATTGATCGAGCGAGTACTGCCGGTTTCCTTCGCATACACTGCAAGAATTTTCCCGATCATATCATCTGCCGCTTCATTGGCGGCTTTTCTGAGTGCTTCAGTCCCTGCAGTGACTTCGGAAATATGCACGGCAGCTGCATGCGTGCTGGCAGTGGCGATGACCTGTCCGGTGTCGACGCGTACTGCTCGCGCGGTCAGGTCCGCTTGTACGGATTTTATTCCGCCGCCGATTTCACCATAGAGTTTTGCAACGGCCTTGCCGATGATAACGACTTCCGCGTCCGCCTGGCCGGCCAGCGTCTTGGCCTGGGAGGCTGAAAGGTTTGCAACTCGGTATGGCTTGGCAACCTTAATGTCTTTTGCGGCGACCTCGTGGTCGATGAACTCAAATCCCTTTCCCGTGAATTTGTCCATGAACGCATTCTCTACGGCGCTCAGATCAGCCTCTTGTCCATGAGGATCCGCCCACCAGGCATAGACGCCCTGGCCGACGTTCTGCTCCGCGATCATGACCATGGTGCGGGGTTTGTTCATGCGCCCCAACAGGATGCCGATGCCGGTAAGATCTTCCGTCAACTGATCGAGCGCGACTTCGGCGTTTATCCGGACGCGCAGCAAGTTCCCGTCAACAGTCTCGGATGCGACTGAATATTGTTTGATATACCCCTTGGTCTGCGCAAGAATGTTGTCGCTGATGAGCTGATAGTTTTCAACCTGCGTCTGAGAGTCGATCAAAATGCCGATGGCCTGTTCCACGGCCCGCTTTTGGGCGTCCTCGACAGCAGCATCGCGTGCGATGTCTTTGGCGGTGCCCTGGATGACTGCCACTCCTTCCGCAGTTACGGTTTTTGTCTCTTGGGCGAAGAGTGGAAATGCCGATGCCGCAAGAAATGAAAACACGAAGAGCCATAGATTAAGAAGACGAATCATTACTCCACCTCCGGATAAAGAACGTAAAATAACTATACCAAAGGAGGGGATTGGGGTCAATGCCGAATCGACGGTAATTTTCACCTCTTCAACAGCCTGAAAAGTACCTTGACCGTGCGAGAGAGGTGCAGGGAAAAAGGATGAGAGGATTCAGTTCTTGCAAGAGCGCTGCGGATCAAATTTTGTGGATATTTTAACAGAGAGATGATAGAATCGAATTAATATTGCTTATTTTGCAGGGGGATTCGTTGTGCCACAGTTATCTGTCAATATCGATCATATCGCGACACTCCGGCAGGCGCGAAAAGCCAATGAACCGGATCCGATTGCGGCAGCGGTGATTGCCGAAACCGCGGGTGCGGCCGGCATCATAGCGCATCTGCGGGAGGACCGGCGGCATATTCAGGACCGGGACCTGCGGCTGCTTCGAGAAATTGTGCATACAAAATTGAATTTCGAGATGGCCGCAACCGAGGAGATGCAGCGCATCGCTCTGGAAGTAAAACCTGATTTGTCGACCCTGGTGCCGGAAAAAAGGGAAGAACTTACCACGGAAGGGGGCCTGGAAACGGCCTCCCGCATTGATTTTTTGAAATCATATACGGAGCGGCTTCACCGGGGCGGGATTATCGTCAGCCTTTTTGTCGACCCCGATGAACGACAGATTATGGCCGCCAAAAAAACGACTGCGGAGTGGGTGGAACTCCATACCGGAGCATACGCCAACGCGAAGCAGGAGAAGGACATCGCAGAACAGCTTCAGAAAATTATTGACGCGGCAAAACTGGCTGCGAGCCTCGGGCTTCACGTGGGGGCCGGGCACGGCCTTGATTATAGAAACGTGCAGGCCATCGCGCGTATCCCGGAGATAGAGGAGCTCAATATCGGTCACAGCATCATTTCCCGGGCCGCCCTGGTAGGGCTGGAGCGGGCAGTGAAGGAAATGAAAACGTTAGTTGAGACAGAATAATTGCCGGTCAGACAATGATGGGGGGATGGATGATTATCGGTATTGGGATTGATCTGGTAATGATCGAACGCATTCATAAAGCGAGGACCAGCCATTCCGGTTTTCTCGAGCGGGTATTCACTGAATCGGAACGTGAGTACTGTTCCAAACAGAAATTTCCATCACAACATTACGCCGCCCGTTTCGCAGCCAAGGAGGCGTTGTTGAAGGCCGTCGGAACGGGATGGAGCGCGGGAGTAAAGTGGACCGATATGGAAGTCCTTCACGGCGAAGGGGGCGGCCCCGTCGTGAATATTTCGGGGCGGGTAAAAGACCTCATGGACCTCAAGGGCGTGCGCCAGATTTTGCTCAGCTATTCGCATGACGGAGACTATGCCGTCGCACAGGTCGTGCTTGCGGGCGGTGCAGTGCCGGTAATGCGCGAGGAGCCGTAAGGCAATATTCTTTCCGAAGTTTTTTGCTTTTTTATTCCTCGTGCTGGAGAAAGGCTGGTCTGTTCACATTTATGAAGATTGTTACTGCACAGCAGATGAAAAACATAGACCGGAGGGCGATCGTTGATTTTGGAATACCGGGCCCGGTGCTGATGGAGAGCGCGGCAATTGCCGTCATGGAAGAGATGGAGCGGTTTTTTGACGGATTGGATGGGCTTCGGGTCGGCATCATCTGCGGCAAGGGAAACAATGGAGGGGACGGTTTTGCCCTTGCAAGACGACTGCGCATCCGCGGTGTGGCAGTGCGCGTAGCCCTGCTTGCACCGTTTGCGGCGCTGCAGGGAGAGGCAAAAATCAACCTTTCTGTTTTGTGCAAAACGGATGTCCAGATTATGCCGAATGCCTCGGCATCTTCGATCGACGATATTCTCCAATGGTCGGATATCGTTGTAGATGCTCTGCTCGGAGTGGGGCTTTCTTCACCGCTGAAAGGCCGGTTCGCTCAGACCGTTGAACTGATCAATGCTTCAGGAAAGCCGGTGGTCGCTGTTGATATCCCCACGGGGATCAATGCGGATTCCGGCGCGGTCATGGGCACTGCCGTCAACGCCGACCTAACCGTGACCATGGCGCTTTTAAAGCGGGGCCTTGTTCTTCAGCCGGGATCACAATGTGCCGGCATAGTGCGCGTCGCGGACATCGGCATCCCTTCTGAAGTGATCGAAAAAGAGAAGCTGACCGTCTCTTTTCTGGAGCAAGGAGCCGCATGGGGAGTTCTCACACCCCGAAAACGGGACGCACATAAAGGAGACTTTGGCCATCTGATGATCATCGCCGGATCTCCGGGCAAGGCAGGTGCCGCCGTCATGTCTGCCCGATCGGCATTGAGGATAGGTACCGGCCTTGTGAGTGTCGCGACACCGCATACTCTGGTGCCGATTATTCAATCGCACATTGCAGAAGCCATGTGCATCCCTTCCGGAGAAAGCATGGAAGGAACCCTGGGGATCGGATCAGAGGAAGAACTGCTCAAATTCGCGTCGGGGATGGCCGCCTGCGCAATCGGTCCGGGGCTTTCCACCCATCACGAAACCGCCGCTGTTGTACGCAACCTTGTTCAACGTCTGAAAATTCCGCTGGTGATTGACGCAGACGGGCTCAATGCCGTGGCCCGCACCGTTGATGTCCTGAAAAAAATAAAAGCACCGGTCGTTCTGACTCCTCATCCCGGCGAAATGGCGCGGCTTACCGGTCTTTCCTCTGCCGACGTCCAGAAGGACAGAATCGGCATTGCTTCCGGTTTTGCTGCGGCCTATAAGGTCGTGCTTGTCCTCAAGGGAGCGGGTACTGTGGTGGCGTGTCCTAACGGGAAAGTGTTTGTCAACTCGACGGGAAATCCGGGCATGGCCACCGGCGGGACAGGCGATGCGCTTACCGGCATGATCGGCGGTCTGCTCGCACAAGGGTATCCTGCGACACAGGCAGCATGTCTTGGGGTTTATCTGCACGGTCTTGCGGGAGATCTTGCTGCAAAAGAAAAAGGAGAAATGGGCCTTACAGCGGGCGACTTGATTGAAAGGATTCCGGAGGCGCTATTGAAAACAGTTAAATAATCACTGCCGCTTTTCAGGGAGGTGGCTCATGCTTACCGCGAAGGACATCATGACAAAAGACGTGATTACCGTTGGACCAGCAACATCTCTAACCACGCTCGCATCCATCCTTGTGGAGCACGAAATCAGCGGTGTTCCCGTGGTGGACAAGTCGGGTGCTCTCTTCGGAATCGTAACGGAAAATGACCTTATCAGTCAAAACAAGCGGCTCCACATCCCGACCGTGGTGAGTTTTCTCGATGCGGCAATTTATCTGGAAAGTTCAAAAAAATTTCAGCAGGAAGTAAAACGCATGACCGCGACATTGGTTGAAGAAATATGCACTCGGAATGTTATCACCATTACGGAAGATACGACAATCGTCGATATTGCCACGATCATGTCTGAAAAAAAAGTGCATCTTCTTCCTGTCGTTAAAGCGGGAGCGATTGCCGGGATAGTGGGTAAACGCGACGTGGTAAAAGCGGTCACGCTTCAAACCGACTAATGTTCACAGTAATTACTTCAAGCCCGGAACGGACCTGGCAAATCGGAGAGATGCTCGGTTCCCGTCTTGGTCCCGGCGATACGGTCTGTTTATACGGTGATCTCGGATCAGGCAAGACGAATTTTGCCTACGGCATTGCACAGGGGCTTCGTGTACAAACGCAGTATATTACCAGTCCGACGTTTACCTTCGTGAACGAGTATCAGGGCCGCGTTCCTTTCTATCATATTGATCTGTACCGCCTTCAGGAGCCCGGAGAACTGGTGAATATCGGTTTTGACGAGTATATTGATTCCGACGGCGTAACGGTAATAGAATGGGCCGAAAGGGCGGAAGATGAGCTTCCCGAGGAATCCTTGAGCGTCTATCTTGCCTATGTCGATGACCGGAGCCGCGAAATCGGATTTCTTGCGGAAGGGAAACGGTATGAAGTGCTGCTGGAGGAACTGAGGCGGGATCTCCAGACGTAGTTTCCCCTGCATATAACGGTTAAACAAGTTTATAATCGAACAACCATACTACCACTGACAGGATTATAATGTCGTATGAAAAAAATAGGCATTATTGCAAAAAACACCCCGACAGCCCAAAAGACGGTGAAGAACCTGACTGCGTGGCTTGAAAAACGAGGCAAGAAGGTCTTTATCGACAGGGAAACCGCCATCGCGATCAAGCGGCCGGGTTATGACCGGGCAAAAATAGCAGCGCTTGCGGAAATGATCATAGTGCTGGGAGGGGATGGAACGCTGCTGTCGGCCGCTCGAAGCGTTGCGGAATCACGGGCAAACGTTCCCATTTTTGGTGTTAATCTCGGCAGCCTCGGATTCATGACGGAAGTTTCCGTTGGGGAGCTGTATGAGAACCTTGAGCAGGCGATCGCGGGAAAACTGGAAACCGAAGACAGGATCATGCTTTCCGTGAGCGTGATCCGCAATGACAAATACGTGGAACGCTACCGGGCTCTGAATGATGCAGTGATCAACAAGGGCGCGCTTGCCAGAATGATGGATTTGACCGTTTCAGTGAACGGCATTTTCCTGACGACGCTCCGTGCGGACGGACTGATTGTGGCAACACCGACTGGATCCACGGCATACTCTCTTGCCGCGGGCGGACCGATTATCCAGCCTACCGTTCATGGGCTGATTGTGACGCCGATTTGCCCCCAGACCCTGACGAACAGGCCGATTTGCCTGCCTGATGATGTAGCCATCACTGTCTGCCTTACTTCAGAGAGCGAGGACGTAACGCTTACGCTGGACGGCCAGATCGGATTTTCGCTGGAGCCTTTGAATATTATCGAAATCAGAAAATCCCGCTATAAATTACGGTTGATCAAGCACCCGACGAAGACCTATTACGAGATACTTCGGACGAAATTGAAATGGGGAAATTGAAATTATTCCGACGAGCGTATGGCCGAAACTTCCCTTCAAAAAACAGATGAATTGCAGGCCGCGTTTGCGGATATTCTCACCCAAGTGCGGATGCATCTCGAATATCAGCAGATGCTTGGTGTTGGTTCAATACCGGTACGCACCGATGTACCTGTACGCGTAAGTCCGGAGCCCAAAATGATGTCGGCAGCGTCGGCGCCCTTCTCTGATCATGCCGGACAGCTTTCTGCAGGCCAGAACAAAACAGGCCTCGACAGCCTCCGGGAGGAACTTGCCGGTTGCACGAGGTGCAAGTTGCATACAGGGAGAACAAACATTGTTTTCGGAGAAGGGAGCCCAAGGGCAGCGCTGGTGTTCGTCGGTGAAGGACCCGGTTTCGAAGAGGACCAGCAAGGCAGGCCATTTGTCGGAGCGGCAGGTCAGCTCCTTACGGACATCATCGTGAAAGGCATGAAGCTCAAGCGCGAGGATGTCTATATCTGCAATATCGTCAAATGCCGCCCGCCGGACAACCGAAATCCCGAACCGGATGAAATCGAATCATGCGAGCCGTTTCTGCTCAGACAGCTTCAGGAGATTAAACCGAGGGTCATCGTCGCACTTGGGAATATCGCTGCGAAGACATTATTGAAAACAAGCCGGGGAATTACCGCACTTCGGGGAGCCTGGCAGACCTACCAAGGTATCCCGCTTATGCCGACGTTTCATCCTGCGTATCTGCTCAGGAATCCGAAGGACAAAGCTCTGGTATGGAAAGACATACAGCTGGTAATGGCTGAAGTGAAAAAGTTGGAGAAAGGATAGGGGCGGAAGCAGGAAACCGGAAGTCCTCGGATTCCGCGTTCGGCTCAAGGCTCATCGAACCTATGGACCGGCTCTGGGCGCCGTGGAGAATGGATTATATTGTGAGCAATGCGCAGAATCAATCCGGCTGTTTTCTGTGTGAAGCATTCGCACTGAAAGACGACAAAAAAGCATTCATACTGCATCGGGCCGAGCACTGCTATGTTATCATGAACCGGTATCCGTACAACAGCGGACATCTCATGGTGGTTCCCAATATGCATGTTGCGGATCTTGATCTGCTGACCCCGGACGGTTTATGCGAATTGATGGCCATGACGCAAAAAGCGGTGCATATTTTGAAACAGGATATGCATCCCGGCGGTTTCAACGTGGGCATCAACATCGGAAAGGCTGCCGGCGCCGGATTGCCGGAACATCTCCATATTCAGATTGTCCCGCGCTGGAACGGAGACACGAATTTCATAACAGTCTTTGACGGCGCGCGTGTAATGCCTGAACTTCTTGAAGACACGTATAAACGGCTGAAGCCGTATTTTGAAAAAGAAAGCACATGAACGGATCGCACCTCGTGGGAAAATCAGGCTGCAGAATCGGAACATATGCTGTTAACGACTCGTGCACTGTTTACACGACTGTTTTTTCCCTGAATCCGGAACCACAGGTGCTTTGTCCGGAGTAGCGTACATTCCTTATGACCGACTCGACCCCCCTCATGAAGCAATACTACGAGATTAAACGGCAGCATGTAGACGCAATTCTGCTGTTCCGGATGGGCGATTTCTACGAGATGTTCGACCAGGACGCGCTGACGGCATCAAAAATACTTGAAATTACGCTGACGGCGCGGAATAAGTCCAAAGGCATCGAGACGCCGTTGTGCGGTTTTCCTTACCATGCGGCTGAAGGCTATATCGCAAAACTGATCAGGCGGGGGTTCAAGGTCGCCATCTGTGAGCAGGTGGAAGACCCGAAGCTTGCAAAAGGCATTGTAAAACGTGAAGTGATCAGGGTAGTGACACCGGGCACTGTTCTGGACGCTAATCTGCTTGACGATAAGGATCATAACTATCTTGCCAGCCTCTGTGTATTCAAGGACGGTTTTGGCCTGGCTTTTCTTGATATAACAACCGGGGATTTTTTTATGGCTGAGGTGGACGGAGCGGATAATTTCGCCGAGCTTGATACTCTGCTTTCGCGTTTTACTCCCCGAGAAATCGTGCTGCCAAAAGGCAGCGCTATCGATGCGCGGCTTTCGGGTTTGCTGAGACAATACACCCAGGCAGTCAATACATATGACGATTGGACGTTCGACAGGATAACCGCCCTCCGCACGTTGCTGGATCACTTTAAAACAGCCTCTCTTGACGGTTTTGGATGCGGCGGGATGAAGGCCGGCCTTTCAGCGGCGGGCGCAGCGCTCCGGTATATTGAAGAAACGCAAAAAACCAGTCTTGTCAATATCCGCCGGATAAAACCGTTTCTTGCCCGGGCATATATGATACTCGATTCAACGTGTCAGCGCACTCTGGAACTTGTTAAAAACAGTTACGACGGCTCCGCAAAAGGGACTCTTCTTGAGGTGCTTGACGATACGATCACTCCTATGGGCGGCAGGAGGCTGCGTGAATGGCTTCTGAATCCGCTTATGGACGCACGCGAGATTGAACTTCGGCAGGATGCAGTGGATGAATTTAAAGAAAGCTACCAGCTCCGCACCGACCTCCGGACTGCATTTCGGTCTATTTATGACCTCGAGCGGCTTATCAGCCGTGTTTCTCTCGGTGTCGCAAACGCACGCGATCTGCTTGCGTTGAAGCAGTCGCTTGTCATGCTGCCAAAAATTCGCGAGCTGCTTTCTCCCTGTGCATCGCGGTTTGTTTTCTCCGTCCTCTCGAAGTGGGACGACTTGCAGGACGTCTTCCAACGCATAGAGAACGCTGTTTTCGATGATCCTCCCCATACATTGCGCGAAGGGAAATTGATAAAAAAAGGGTTCAATCGGGAATTAGATGAACTCCGCTCCATCAGTTCGGAAGGCAAGGGGTGGATTGCGGGCATTGAACGACGGGAGCGGGAGCGAACCGGAATCAACTCACTCAAAGTCAGCTATAACAGGGTGTTCGGCTATTACCTTGAGGTTACAAAAGCAAATCTCGCGAACGTTCCCCAGGATTTTATCAGAAAGCAGACGCTCGCAAATGCCGAAAGATTCATTACGCCGGAACTCAAAGAATACGAAGACAAGGTGCTGAGTGCAGAAGAGAAGATTCTGGATCTGGAATATCGCCTGTTTTTAGAGGTTCGTGAGGCGGTATCAGCCGAAACCGTGCGGATCCAGGATAGTGCCCGAAAACTGGCCGACATCGACTGTCTGATTTCATTGGCCGAGTCGGCGGCAAGAAACAACTATGTGCGTCCTGCGATATTGGACAACGACATTCTCCGGATTGTCGAAGGCCGTCACCCGGTGATAGAGCGCTTCTCCCTTGAGGAGCGATTTATACCGAACGACACGCTTCTTGACTGCGAAGAAAATCAGTTGATGATTTTAACGGGCCCGAACATGGCCGGAAAGTCCACGTACATGCGCCAGGTGGCGCTGATTACGCTGATGGCGCAGATGGGCGGCTTTGTTCCCGCACGGGAAGCGCAGATCGGTCTTGTCGATAGAATATTTACCCGCGTGGGAGCGTCTGATTTTCTCTCGCGAGGCCAGAGCACGTTTATGGTAGAAATGAACGAAACGGCAAATATTTTGAATAATGCCACGGACCGCAGCCTTATCATTCTGGATGAAATCGGCAGGGGTACGAGCACGTTTGACGGGATCAGCATCGCGTGGGCTGTCGCAGAATTTATCCATACAAAACTCAGGGCCAGGACCATGTTTGCCACGCACTACCACGAACTGACGGAGCTTGCCCTCACCATGGACCGTGTGAAGAACTATACCGTTGCGATAAAGGAATGGAACGATCAGATCGTTTTTCTCCGCCGCGTTGTGGAGGGAGGAGCCGACAAATCCTACGGCATCCAGGTGGCGCGTCTCGCAGGCCTGCCCCATGCCGTGATCCAGCGGGCAAAAGAAGTGCTTGCGAATCTTGAACAGGCGGAATTCAATGAATTGGGCGAGCCGGTGACCGTGTCGCAGCGGGAGCGCGGGAAAAAAAATGCCACTCCGAGCGACAGCCTGAACGGTAATCCCATCAAGAAAGAAGAACGGACAGCAGAGCCCCAGCTCGGTCTGTTCGCAAGCGAAGCCGGTCTGCTCTTTCAAGAAATTTCCGATCTGGATTTGAATGCGATGACGCCGCTTGATGCGTTAAATAAATTGCACGAACTGAAGAAAAAGGCGAGTGGACTTTAAACATGCAGTTTGGATGCAAATACGCGACGGGTATTTTCCTGTGCATAGAGCGACGATAAGCGGTCAGCAGAACGACGCTGCATGCAGGTGTGTTGCAATCCATGCGCGAAGAGCATCATAACAGGCTCATTTATTGACGGCATCCAGCAGTGTTGTGATAATTTGTTCCGGGTCGGTAATGGGTTGATGGGGTTGTGACTGCTTTATCTGTTGCTGCAGGTATTCTTCCATATCTCGCGACAAATCCATGAACTCTATGCCTGCCCGAAAATGAAAGTCCCGTTGAGTGCTCCAGCGTAGGGCTCCGCATTTGTGGCCCCCGACGCGTTTTTTGAACCATACGAGGCCTGAGGGGATCTGCTGGTTCGATTCCACCCCGATTCCAAGAATGCTCATGTCCACGATCCTGACGCTGTATTCGATCCACTCAAGGTTTTTGTGCGTAATGACTCCAAGAGAACAGCTTCTTGGATTGGCCAGAGTGTAGCGCTGGACTTCCTTGTATGCAGAGTGTTTCTTATTCACATTCAGGACCATGCAGGGTAAGGTAATGCCTCAAAATATAGTATAGCCGGATGAGAATGGTCTGTTTAAAAAATATAACCTGTTTCATGGACGAAACGCAATAGAGACTGTGGTGTGAGCTGGGCAACGAAAGAATACATGTATAAGTAATACTATTATATCAGAAGATAAAACTAAAAAACAATAGAATACATCGAATTATTTTTTTACAGGGCTTTTTTACGCTTGACAAACTATATGAAATTTAATAAAATCCGCTTTTACAAACAGAAGGCACAGGCTCGTAGCTCAGGGGGAGAGCGCTACCTTGACACGGTAGAGGTCGGCGGTTCGAAACCGCCCGGGCCTACCATGGCTTATTTACGCAAAGTCATCCATCTATCTGTTATCTATTATGAGTGAAATACAACTCAGGCTGCTTGACGGTTCGGAAAAGAAGTATGCCGCTGGCATCACCGGTCAGGAAGTCGCCGAGAAAATCGGCTCTCGCCTCGCTAAAGACGCGCTTGCCATAAAAGTTGACGGCAGACTTCAGGATCTCAACGTTTCTCTTGAGCACAATGCTGCAATTGAGATCGTGACTTTTGGTGCCCCGGGAGGGCGCGAAGTATATTGGCACAGTACTTCGCATTTGATGGCGCACGCGGTCAAACGGATTTTCCCCCAGACAAAACTAGCAATCGGTCCGGCTATTGACGAAGGCTTTTATTACGATTTTGACTTTGAGCGTCCGTTTACACCGGAAGACCTCACGCGCATAGAAGCAAAAATGGCGGAATTGTCAAAAGCGTCCATACCGATAAGAAGAAAGACAATATCCAAGGCTGAAGCAATCGCATTCTTTCAAAAATCAGCAGAGCCGTATAAGGTTGAGCTCATTCAAGAGCTCCCTGACGATGTAATTTCAATCTACGAACAGGACGATTTTACGGATCTCTGCCGGGGGCCGCATGTTTCCTCCACTGCGAAGATAAAATCGTTCAAGCTTGTGTCGGTGGCGGGTGCGTATTGGCGCGGGGATGAAAAAAACAAGATGCTGCAGCGGATTTACGGCATCTCGTTCCCGACGAAAGAAGCGCTGGACGAGTATCTTGTCCGCCTCGAAGAGATTAAACGGCGAGATCACCGGAAGCTCGGCAAGGAACTGGACCTTTTCTCCTTGTCGGAAGAAGTCGGCGGCGGTCTTGCCCTGTGGCATCCGCGGGGCGCATTGATCCGCAAAACCATCGAGGACTTCTGGCGCGACGAACACCAGAAGAACGGCTATGATTTTGTATACTCACCTCACGTGGGCCGCGCCAATCTGTGGGAAACGTCCGGCCATCTGAGTTTTTATCGGGAGAATATGTATTCTTCCATGGATGTGGAAGGGCAGGAGTATTACGTAAAACCCATGAACTGCCCCTTCCATATCATGATCTACAAGAACAAACTTCGGTCATACCGTGATTTGCCGCTCCGGTTTGCGGAATTGGGAACAGTCTATCGTTTTGAGCGCTCCGGCGTGTTGCATGGACTTTTGCGCGTACGGGGGTTTACCCAGGACGATGCCCATATCTTTGTTGCTCCGGAAGATATGGAACAGGAAATTATCCGGGTTATCGATTTTGTGGTCACGATGCTCAGAACCTTCGGGTTCCAGGAGTTTAAAGCGTATATTGCGACAAGGCCGGAAGACGCTGTCGGCGACAATGCCCGGTGGGAGCAGGCAACACAAGCGCTTAAAATTGCGGCAGACAAAGTGGACCTTGCGTATGAGATGGATGAAGGCGGCGGCGCTTTCTATGGCCCCAAAATCGACATCAAAATCAAGGATGCTTTGGGCAGACTGTGGCAGTGCTCGACGGTCCAGTTTGATTTCAACCTGCCCGATCGCTTTGATATGACGTATGTCGGCATTGACAACCAGGCCCATCGACCGTATGTGGTTCACCGTGCGCTGCTGGGATCTATGGAGCGGTTTTTCGGCATGCTGATTGAGCACTACGCAGGCGCATTCCCGGTCTGGCTCGCCCCGGTGCAGGCAAAGGTGCTGTCGATTACCGACAAGCAGCTTGAATATGCAAAAGGGGTGAGGGACAAGCTGCGAGCAGCGGGTATCAGGGCAGAACTTGACGCCCGTTCAGAAAAAGTAGGGTTTAAAATCAGGGAGGCTGAACTGGAAAAAACGCCCTATATTCTCGTGGTCGGCGACAAGGAAGTGCAGCAGAATGCGGTTGCGGTGCGCGTCCGGGGCGGGAAAGATTTGGGCGTCATGCGGCTGGAAGAATTTACTCAGAATGTGCTGAACGCCATTCGTGAAAAAAAATGTACTCTTCATAGTTAAGGGGGTGATCGTTTATCAGTAAAATTACGACAAGAGTCAATTACGGCATCAAGGTAAGAGAAGTCCGGGTCATTTCTGCAGACGGCGAGCAACTGGGGATTTTGGACACCCGTGAGGCAATCAGAAGGGCGGAAGAAAGCGGACTCGACCTTGTAGAAGTGGCGCCTACGGCAAAGCCTCCGGTCTGCCGCATCATGGACTTTGGAAAATACAAGTACGAGCTTGCCAAGAAGGCAAACGAGGCACGAAAACATCAGACGGTCATTGTGGTCAAGGAAATCAAACTCAGACCGCGAACTGATGAGCACGACGTACAGTTTAAAACGAACAATATTAAGCGCTTCCTTGCCGACGGATACAAAGTGAAGGTCAGTGTGATGTTCCGGGGAAGAGAAATGGCTCATATTGAAATGGGCAAGGCAGTGCTCGACCGGATTGTAACCGATCTGCAAAATGATGCCGTTGTGGAGCAGCCGCCGCGTATGGAAGGCCGGAACATGATGCTGCTGCTGGGAGCCAAAACAAAGGATGCTGCGACAAAAAAGCAGCAAGAAGAAAAGACCAAGACTACTCCAGCGGGATGAACCCGTTCCGCTGCTGACATAGAGAAAAATAGCATTGAAATTACCGGAAGGGGAAAAGAAATGGCAAAGATGAAATTAAAAACCAATCGGAGCGCCGCCAAACGATTAAAAGTGACCGGCAGTGGAAAAATCATGAGGCGCAAGGGATGGAAAAGGCATCTGCTGTCAGGCAAGAACGCCACCCGCAAGCGACGTTTGTCGGGCGCTTTTGAAGTCGACAAGGACAACACAAAGAATATTCAACAGATGCTGCCGTACGGAAGCAAATAGTTGTTTGAAAGAACACGATTACTTTGTACAACGCTGCCTCACAGAGAAAGATTTGTATCGTGGATCACGCTTGATGATTTAAGGAGGTTCTAACATGCCGAGAGCTAAAGGCGGCCCCAAGACGCGGGCCAGAAGAAAACGTGTACTTAACCTGGCTGAAGGTTACTGGGGTGCAAAATCAAAACTATTCCGTTCTGCTACCGAAGCGGTGGATCGGGCCCTCAAGTATGCATATCGGGACCGCAAGGCCCGGAAGCGGGATTTCCGCAGACTTTGGATTGCCCGTATCAACGCAGCTGCACGATTGAACGGTCTGACCTACAGCAGACTGATCGCTGGCCTTGCCAAAAATGGCGTGGCCATTGACCGGAAGATACTTGCAGAGCTTGCCGTATCCGATCCTGCTGGTTTCACAAAGCTCGCAGAGACGGCCAAAACAGCCTCGTAGCGGTTTTGGTTTGCGCTTTTCCAGCAAAAACAAAAAGCCCCGGTGCATCCGGGGCTTTTTTTGTTGACATCTCCCCGTAATTCGGTTAAAAAATGAAAAGATTATTATGCTGATACGCGGCCGTCACTGTATCGCGGCCTTCACGGCTTGCGCCATCCTGTTTTTTGCTGCTGCTTCCGCATACCCGTCTTACAATAGTGAAGCCGGGCATAAGTATACTGTCGCCTCCCAACGTCTCGCTGAGCTCAAGAAATCACCTAAAAAGAAAAAATACCGTTCCTACTGGATCGACTGCATCCGGACGTTTGAACTGGTGGAAAAGCAATACCCGAAAAGTCCAAGCGCTGCTGACGCCTGTTTTGACCGTGCTGGCATCTATCTTGAACTGTACCGTCACAATAAATCTTCAAAGGATTTGAATGATTCTCTTCAAGCATTCGGCAAATGCCAGGCGACTTATGCAAAACATGCCAGAGCACCCGAGGCGTTATACCGAGAAATTGAAATATTGCTGGACCACAAAAAAGACCGGACGGGGGCGTCAACTGTTTACTCAAAGCTGGCAGAGACATACCCGAACAATGCATGGACCAAAAAGGCCGGATCGAGACTCGGCCCGGTTATCACCAGGCCGAAGAAGCAGGAACCCTCAATAAAAAAACCGCCTGCTGCGCCGGTGATCACTTCTGCAGGCAAGGAAAAACCGGAAGGCACGGTAAAAAATATCCGCTACTGGTCCGGTGGTGCGTATACCCGCATCGTCATCGACCAGGACAAACCGATAAAATTTAAAGCGACCGAACTGAGAAAACCGGACCGTCTGGTTTTTGATCTTCTGAATACGCAGCTGGATCCTTCCGTCAACAAGGATCCTTTGCCGGTAAACGACGGCATTCTTCAGCAGGTTCGCGCCAGCCAGTACGCTCCTGATGTCGTCCGTATTGTTCTTGATCTCGCAAACATCCAGAGCTATGTCGCATTTCCCCTGCACGAACCGGAACGGCTTGTCATCGACGTGACCGGAGAAAGCGAAAAAAAATCGTTCGCGCAGGCGGAAAATACTGAAACAGACGCACCGCAGAAACCGGAAAGCGCCCAGACCGGGACCCAGGCTCCGCCGAAGCCGGAAAAACACCACCGAAAGCAGCCGGCGGCCAAAGCGCCTGAGCCGAAGGCAGGCGATGGAAACAAACTTTCCTTATCGAACCAGATGGGCCTGAAGGTAAAAACGATCGCAATAGACGCCGGGCATGGCGGGCATGATCCGGGAGCCATCGGGAAAAACGGGCTGAGGGAAAAAAATGTCACCCTTGATATTGCCAAAAGACTTGCGGCTCTCGTTAAAGACCGGTTGGGCTGTAATGTGGTCATGACCCGCAATAAGGACGTGTTTATTCCTTTGGAACAGAGGCCCGCGATAGCAAGAACAAAGGGGGCCGACCTCTTTGTTTCGATTCATGTGAATGCCAATAAAAAACGCAAAGCCCGGGGGATCGAGACCTATATCCAGGGGTTGAACGCGTCAGACGCAGACGCCATGGCAACGGCAGCGAGGGAAAACGCCATGACGACGAAAAAGCTGAGCGAACTGAAGTCTGAACTTGAGATGATCTTGAAGGATCTGACGGATGCGGCGAAAGATGAAGAATCAAACCAACTTGCCTATGCTGTCCAGACATCGCTTGTGGAAAACGCAAAACCTGGGCAACCGAAACACGTAAATCTGGGCGTTAAACGGGCTTTCTTTTACGTGCTGGTAAACACAAAAATGCCGAGCATTCTTGCCGAGGTCGGTTTCATCAGCAATCCTGAAGAAGAAAAACTGCTGAAAACAGAGGCTCACCGCCAGAGAATTGCCGAATCGCTGTATCAGGGGGTCAAAAAATTCATTGATGCGCGGTCGCCGCAGATGATGGGGATTTAGACAACGTGTAAATCACGCAATGTAGATTATGGTGATCGTAGTTAATTTTCAACCGAGTTCTGTCCCTTGTCCGCAGGTTGATTCCCCGCGATCAGATAGGCCTCGATAAACTGATCGAGTTCTCCGTCCATGACAGCGGTTACGTTGCCCGTTTCAGTTCCGGTTCGGTGGTCTTTCACCATCTGATACGGTTGGAACACGTACGACCGGATCTGGCTTCCCCATGCTATGTCCTTCTTTTCGCTCACCAGTTTACCGAGCTTCTCTTCCTGCTCTTTTTTCCGCAATTCATACAACCGTGAACGGAGGACCTTCATGGCGACGTTTTTGTTTTTGAGCTGGGACCGTTCGTTCTGGCATTGCACCACGATATTGGTGGGAAGGTGCGTGATTCGCACGGCCGAGTCGGTTTTATTCACATGCTGGCCGCCGGCGCTTGATGCGCGGTATGTGTCTATGCGGAGTTCTTTTTCATCGATCGTAATATCGATGTCATCCTCGACTTCCGGATAAACAAAGACGGAGGCAAAGGACGTGTGTCTCCGTTTATTCGCATCAAAGGGGGATATCCTGACAAGACGGTGCACACCGGCCTCTGCTTTCAGCCTGCCGTACGCGTAATCTCCGGAAGCCGTGAATGTTACAGATTTGACCCCTGCTTCTTCACCGCTCTGATAATCGAGGATCTCGGTTTTGTAGCCGCGTTTCTCGGCCCAGCGCAGATACATCCGCATCAGCATCTCGGCCCAGTCCTGTGCCTCGGTGCCGCCCGCTCCGGGATGGATCGAGACGATGGCGTTCGACGCGTCCTGCTCGCCCGAAAGCAGGGCTGACACTTCAGAGGAGGCGATATCTTTGAGGATGGCGGTTATCCCTAATTCTAATTCCGCGTGCATGGATTCGCCGCCCTCTTCCGAGGCAAGCTCGGCCATAGCTTCGAGGTCACTCAGACGGTTCGAAAGTGCGGTCCAGTCTTTGAGTGACCGTTCCAGGGACGCTTTCTCTTTTAAAATGGAATTTGCCTTGTCTGAATTATTCCAGAAACCGGATGTTTCCGTAAGGCGGGTAAGTTCAGCTAAACGGGACTCCTTGGCAGGAGTGTCAAAGATGCCTCCGCAGGACTTCAAGCCTGCCTTTGATATTTTCCAGTTGCTGCTGCAGATCTTCTAAAAGCATTCCCGTCTCCTCATGAATTAAAAACTGACGGATTATACCATAGAGATAAAAAACAAGCAAAACTAAAGCGTGAAACAGCAAGGGAATGGAAAAAGTTTTGACATTAGTGTTTCCTTTGTGCTATAAGATAAAGAATAAACGACCACACACAGGAGAAGGGAATCCCGTGAGAATCGGGAGCGGACCCGCCGCTG
>CAZPGZ010000040.1:0-22646 GCA_964586075.1 uncultured Nitrospiraceae bacterium
GACATGATCCTGAGATTGGGAAACGGCTCGAGGTAATATTGCGAGAGCTCAGGGAGAAGGAAAGGCTGAAAAACGCAGAGAGGGAAAAGAAAGAAAAAGAAATAAAAGATAAGAAACAAGCATTGGAGAAAATAAAGGCACAGTTTGAGACCATGAAAAAGGCTTATAGTGAAAGTTCTCCGTCTAATAAAAATAAGCTTGTGTCCGTTAAAGTTGAAGGGAAATATGGTTTCAAGGATGAGCAAGGCCGCATGATTATTGAACCTCAATTCACTGATATCATGGGTTTCTCCGAAGGTCTGAGCGCTGTGGCTACTGGTACGAAGACTGAAAAAATAAATAGTTTGAACATAACAGTCGGAAAAGACTGGGGGTATATCGACACTAAAGGGAACTGGATCATTCGTCCCACATTTGAATATGCTGGTAATTTTTCAGAGGGATTGGCAAATGTGCGAGTGAATAACAAGTATGGATATATTGATAAAACCGGTCAATTCATCATAAAGCCACAGTTTAGAAATGCGCGTATTTTTACAGAAGGCCTAGCTGTAATAATTTCAGAAGACAAGAAGTACGGCTATATCAATAAAGACGGAAGTATTGCAATCGAACCACAGTTTGACAATGCAATGCGATTTGTTAAAGGGAAAGCAATAGTTAAAATTGACGGCAAGCAGGCAATAATCGATAAGTCTGGAAAAATCATTGTGCAAGAGCCTTGAAAAATTGGTATGGTAATAAAAATGAAGAAATTTTATAACAAAACTGCCCTGGTCAGTGCTATTGATAACTGTATATTGATAAGTATCGGACCAAAAATATAAACTACATTTACTCTCATTATCTCTTACAAGGCATAGATAACCCATATAGAACTTGACAATAAAGGGGAGTGTGAGTATTATATGGCCTACGAAATGCAGGTAAGCAGTGTGTTTACCTCGGGGCGTGGCGCAGCCCGGTAGCGCGTCTGCTTTGGGAGCAGAAAGCCGGAGGTTCAAATCCTCTCGCCCCGACCATTTTGATTGAGATTTTCGGTAAAAGAATGCGCCTGTAGCTCAGGTGGATAGAGCAACAGCCTTCTAAGCTGTGGGTCAGGGGTTCGAATCCCTTCAGGCGCGCCAATTAGCAAGTACCACTTCCGGATCAATTGTTTGTGGATTGTTTATTGACAAATTATTTTCAACGCTATACAATAAATTATAAAATTTGCATCATTATATCTTAGATTTTGCAACAAACAAAATCATTCATGGTGGGCGTAGCTCAGTTGGTAGAGCACAAGGTTGTGGCCCTTGTGGTCGCGGGTTCAAGCCCCGTCGCTCACCCCAATTTTTATCGTAGAGACGGTCAGCAGGCCGTCTCTACATCGTTTTAAGCCTTTTTTTATGCGCCCGTAGCTCAGCTGGATAGAGCGTCGGACTTCGAATCCGGATGTCGCAGGTTCGACTCCTGCCGGGCGTACCAAATAAATTTGACTATTATTCCGTGTCAAATAAACACGTAGTTTCTCATGCGCCCGTAGCTCAGCTGGATAGAGCGTTGGCCTCCGAAGCCAAAGGTCGTGCGTTCGAATCGCGCCGGGCGCGCCAAATTAATACGAGAAAACGGCAGTTTTATACTTACTGAATATTACCTAGTCACTAAATTTAAAATTATCTGATAAAATTAATTTTTTTGTTGCATCAAAGAGTGAAGATAAGTATAATGTAGCCGTTTTGCACTAGGCAGTTCCATATGAAATGGGCCGTTAGCTCAGTTGGTAGAGCAGCTGACTCTTAATCAGCGGGTCGAAGGTTCGACTCCTTCACGGCTCACCAGATTTTCCAAGCCTATCAGTCACCTGATAGGCTTTTTCTTTTCGTTATATCTTCTTTTTTTCAACTGAATTAACATAGAAACCGAACAAGTAACTTATTCCGCATTAAAAAATATCGATACAAGAAGATATTTTCTTGACCTGAAAGCCCCGTTTTGCAATACTGTTTCCATATTCATTATATCCGGAGGAAAAATGAGAATAGTTATCTTGTCTTTAACGATGGCAGTACTTGTATTTTCATTTTTACCGGGCTGCTCTCATATCAAGACCGAGCCTGTAACACAATATGTCGATGATTCGACAATTACGACGGAAGCGAAATGGATAATTGCCAATGACCCGGATGCTCAGTTCTTCAAAATCAAGGTAAAAACAATACAAGGAAAAGTTGAGCTGGATGGCTTTGTAACCAACAATAAAACCGAATCACGGCTGGTGGATAAAATCTTGGCGCTTGACGGAGTTAAATCGGTAACCAGCAGATTACAATTGATGAAAAAATAAATGGCGCTGTCTAAAACAACAGTTTCACTTTTTCGTTCAACATTAAGGAAATGCCTTGACCCTGTTCAAGGTTTATGCTAATATTCTCAACGATTTCTGAAGCTCCGTCAAAGGGGTGATAACCGCTGATTATCGAAAAACGATATTAACAGTGTAAAGTCTCTCGAATAATTAGAGACTTCGGCATTAACACACTTTACCCAACATGCTGTAATAAAAAGAAAATAATAAATGTTTTCTAGTCTAATCAGCGGGTCGAAAGGTCAGTTCCTTCTCGGCTCACCATAACAATAATGGGCAGTGAGTAACGGGCAGAAATCCAGTATATACGCTGAACTGCGCAATGCTCACTGCTTTATTTTTTGTGCAGCGAGAGTGGCGGAATTGGCAGACGCGCCAGACTTAGGATCTGGTGGGTGACCGTGGGGGTTCAAATCCCCCCTCTCGCACCAACTATATAATATGTTTCCAGTTCGATTCAGGTTCCTTACACGCAACGGTTTGCTTTAAGGTTTATTACTTCAAAAAATTAATAAGGTGGAACAATCAATGAAAGTTACAGTAGAAGATCTCAGTACGGTAAAGAAAAAACTCACGATAGAAGTCGAGCCGGATATTGTCACACAAGAGTTGGACAAAGCCATAGGTGACGTGGTGAAGAAAGCAAAAATTCCGGGTTTCCGACCGGGGAAGGCGCCGCGATCAATCGTGGAAAAACATTATGGCGGAGAAGTGCAGTCAGAGGTATTGCAGCGAATCATATCCAAGAATTATATGCAGGCGCTGCAGGAAAAAAACATTACACCTGTTGATATGCCGGACATCGATAATGTGTCTGCGTTGACCAAAGGATCCTCGCTCAGCTTTACTGCTATGGTAGAGGTTCGGCCTGACATTACGTTGGGAACGTATGACGGAATTGAGGTAAAAGAACAGAATATTGAAGTGACGGATGAAGAGGTGACGCAGTCGATCGATCGGCTGCGTGAAATGTATGCCCAACTTGAAGTGGTCGAAGGCCGTCCGGTGGAAAATGAAGATGTCGTTATTATTGATTTTGAAGGCTTCATTGACGGCAAGCCCATTGAAAGCGCAAAAGCGAGCGATTATCTTCTGTCTGTCGGGTCAAAAAGTCTTATATCCGGCTTTGAAGAGCAGATTATCGGTATGAAGCGAAACGAGACACGGGATATTAAAGTCACGTTTCCCGCCGACTACAGCAATAAGGACCTGGCAGGAAAAGACGCTTCATTTACCATTGTCCTCAAGGAAATCAAGAAAAAGGTTCTACCTGAATTGAACGAGGAATTTGCAAAAGACCTCGGCAATTATAAAACCATCGACGAAGTAAAAGACGCAATCAAAAAAGACATTGAAACCAGAAAAAGAAATGATCAGGCGACCGCTCAACGTGAAGAACTTATGACGAAATTGATCGAGAACCACACCTTCGAAATACCTTCCGTCATGGTCGACCGCGAACTGCAGGCACTGGCGCGTCAGCACGCAACCTTCATGGCCCGCCGCGGCGTGGATGTAATGAAGACGTTCGACATCGCAAAATTCCGTGAAGAAAACACAGGGACTGCTGAAAAACGCGTACGAGGACAATTGCTTCTTGATGTGATCGCGGAAAAAGAAAAAGTCGAAGTTACCGACCAGGAAGTAACCACCGCGCTCACGACAATGGCGAAAGCGTCCGGTCAGACCACTGACTCCATTAAAAAATATTATGAGAAAAATGAAGGCAGTCTCGAAGGACTGCGGTCCTCCCTGATACAGGAAAAAACTCTCGGTCTCTTGCTTTCGCGAACGAAGAAGAGTTATAATTAAAACATCAACCAGTATGAAGAGGAGCGCTATGTCGTTAATTCCGATGGTAATAGAGCAAACGAGCCGTGGCGAACGCGCGTATGACATTTACTCACGGCTTTTGAAGGACAGAATCATATTCCTTGGGACCGCGATCGATGATATCGTTGCCAATACCGTAATAGCTCAGTTGCTGTTTCTGGACGCAGAGGACCCGGGTAAAGACATCTATCTCTACATAAACTCCCCCGGGGGAGTCGTTTCGTCCGGCTTGGCAATCTATGATACCATGAATTATTTGAAGTCCCCTGTGTCGACCATCTGCATCGGCCAGGCCGCAAGCATGGGAGCGCTGCTTTTAACGGCAGGGACCAAAGGAAAAAGATTTTCCCTGCCTCACTCGCGGGTCATGATACACCAACCCATGGGCGGATTCCAGGGGCAGGCCACCGACATCGAGATACACGCAAAAGAAATTTTGAAATTAAAAGACACGCTCAACAATATCTTGGCAAAGCATACAGGACAACCGATCGAAAAAATACAGGCGGATACTGACCGTGATTTTTTCATGTCCGGTGAAGATGCAAAAGCTTACGGCATTATAGATGAGGTGATTACGAAGGTAAGAAGTGCCAAGGAGAAGTAGGCCATGACTGAAAAAAATGAACCTGCCGCAACGCAGCTGAAATGTTCTTTTTGCGGCAAAAATCAGGATGAAGTAAAAAAACTTATTGCCGGCCCTTCCGTGTTTATCTGCAATGAGTGCGTTGATCTCTGCAATGAAATCATCGCGGAAGAATGGGAAGAGGCAAAAGAGACAAAAATTCCCCGGTTGCCGAAACCGGCGGAAATAAAACGTACGCTTGATGAGTATGTCATCGGCCAGGACCGTGCTAAAAAAATCCTTTCCGTGGCCGTGCATAATCATTATAAACGCATTGATATCCGCCATGAAATCGGCGATGAAGTGGAACTTCAAAAAAGCAATATTCTGCTGATCGGTCCCACGGGAGTAGGGAAGACACTGCTTGCGCAGACGCTGGCACGAATTCTGGATGTGCCGTTTACGATAGCAGATGCCACCACCCTGACCGAAGCAGGCTATGTAGGCGAAGATGTCGAAAATATCATTCTGAAACTGCTTCAAAATGCAAATTATGATGTGGAGCGCGCGCAACGCGGCATCGTCTATATCGATGAAATCGACAAAATCAGCAGAAAATCGGAAAGTCCTTCAATTACCCGCGACGTATCGGGGGAGGGAGTGCAACAGGCGCTCCTGAAGCTTATAGAAGGAACGGTGGCAAGCGTTCCTCCCCAGGGTGGCCGCAAACATCCGCATCAAGAGTTTATCCAGGTGGACACCAAGAATATTCTCTTCATCTGTGGTGGGGCCTTTGTAGGGCTCGAGTCGATCATTGACCAGCGCATCGGCAAAAAAACCATGGGGTTTGGCGCAGACATACAAAGCAAACAGGAGCGAAAACTGAGCGAAATTCTTGCCTGCCTTCAACCTGAGGACTTGCTGAAATACGGCCTTATTCCTGAGTTTATCGGACGGATGCCGGTTGTAGCAACGCTCGAAGAACTGGGCGAACAGGCATTGATCGATATTCTCACGCGGCCCAAGAATGCCCTTATCAAGCAGTATCAGAAGCTGCTCGCACTGGAAGGCTGCAAACTGCGCTTTACCGACGATGCGCTTATTGCCATAGCCAAAAAAGCGATAAATCGGAAAACCGGCGCCCGTGGTCTTCGCGCAATCCTTGAAGATGTGATGCTAAATGTGATGTATGACATCCCTTCTCAGCCAGGAATCAGAGAGTGTATCATCAACGAGGAAGTGATCAACAGCGGCGCAGAACCGCTTCTTATTTACGAAAAAATCGCGTAACGCTGTGGTTTCTTTCCGTATCCTTATTCCGAACTTAACACATGAGAATACTCTCTGCTGAATTTATTACAAGTGCCGTAACTCCCAAACAGTTTCCTACAGATAAAAAGCCTCAAATAGCCTTCGCCGGGCGATCTAATGTCGGCAAATCTTCTCTTATTAATGCCCTCCTGCACCGAAAAAATCTTGTAAAAACGAGCGCAACTCCCGGCAAAACACAATTGATAAATTTTTTTCTTATTAATGAACAATTCTATTTTGTCGATTTGCCGGGATACGGCTATGCGAAAGTCCCCCATGCAGTAACCGACGCATGGGCTCCCATGATTGAACGCTATCTGAAAGAATCCCCCGAGTTGGCAGCCGTTGTGGTACTCCTTGATATCAGGAGGGAACCGGATAAGCGGGATCTTCGTCTTATAGAATGGTTGGAGCAGTATAATATCCCGGCCATCATAGCCCTGACTAAGATTGACAAATTGAACCGCCAGGAAACAGAACAGTCACGAAAAAAAATATTCCGAATTCTGGAAACTGAAGAAACGCTGATTCTTACGTCCGTAAAAACAGGCTCCGGGATCAAAGACCTCTGGAAAAGCATTTTCGCGTATATAAACGTTTCCTAAACAGCCTGTTTTCCTTTTAATGTGCGGACAGTTCTATTCACACTGACTGGATCTTCTTGCTAAGGGGGAGGCCTTCGTATGGATTTTTCCACAGAGCTTACCGGTGCATTGTTCTGGAGTGCGGTACTGAGCATTTTTTTTATTGTCGTCTGCAGTATTGCTATCGGTTTCTTTGCAAAAAAATCACCCCAGCTAAAACCCATCGGCACCAGCCTGAAACTCATCGTTTTTTTCATTGCCATTCAATTCTCCCTTTTTTGGGGAGCCACTGAGCGTTATCCGCATCTTTCCCGACATCTGAACTTCTATTCCTGGCTCCTTTTCACGTTTGCGGCAGTCCGTCTCATTCTCTATATCTACGGTGATCTTTTCATTGTACGCTGGAAAAAAGGCAGTTTTCCGGCCGCGTTCAAAAATATCATTATCTCTGCTGCGCTGGTGCTGGTCGCCCTTATTCTCTTAAAGGAAATACTGGACATTAACGTTACTTCTCTGATTGCAACAACAACCGTCCTGACTGCGACCATCGGCTTGGCGTTTCAGGGGACTTTGGCGAATATGCTGGCAGGCCTTACCATCCATCTGGAAAAACCCTTAAAACAGGGCGATTGGATCTCGGTTGCTGGTCATGAAGGACGGGTGACCGATATCACGCTCCGCTCCACGAGGATTTTAACGCTCGATCAGAACGAAGTCTTCATACCCAACAGTAAGGTATTGAGTGAGGCCGTGGTAAATTTCAGTCTGCCGGGCAAGGAACATGTAAAAAAGCTTGTGTTTGGCGTCAGTTATAATACGCCGCCGAATAAGGTAAAACAGGTTGTTTTTGATGCTCTTGCAGAAATTCCGGACGTGTGCAGACATCCTGAACCGCTTATTCGGGTTGCAAGTTACGGCGACTATTCCGTAAATTATGAACTTCGCTATGCTATTGGAGACTTCTCACGGTCCATTGATATTGACGCCCAGATCATGAACCTTCTCTGGTATCGCTTTAAGCGCAGCGGAATTCATATTCCACTTCCAATCCGCGATGTAAATCTGCGCCAAATCACGCCTGAATCTTTAAAAGCAGAAAACGACCAGCAGACGGCAAAACGAATCGGGCTGATGGAAAACGTGGAAATACTAGCTCCTCTCAGCAAAACTGAATTAAAAAAACTCTCTTCACAATTAAGCGTGAAAACCTATGCTGTCGGCGAAATGCCGGTGCGCCAAGGGGACCCCGGGGACTCTTTTTATATAATCAAGAGCGGCAAAGTTGATGTAATTGTCGAAAATGCACCCGGCGAATCAGCCGTTGTGGCCACGCTCACAGAAGGTAACTTTTTTGGAGAAATGAGCTTGTTAACCGGAGCAACGAGAACAGCCAGTATCCTGGTTACAGAAGACGCAGAATTTATTGTTATCGATAAGCAAAGTTTTACATCAACTTTGATTCATAATCCTTCCATTGCTGAATCGTTAAGCCATATTCTTTCCGAACGTCAGGCCGGCCTCGATGCCGAAAAAGAAAAGCTCGACACAGAAGCTTTTTCGCACCGGAAAAAGGCTGCATCGAGCAAACTTTTGGCAAAAATTAGGAATTTCTTTGGAATGGATTTGTAATCCCAGAAATACGCTGATTGTTCTAAGAACTGTTACTATATAATAATCATCGGCTTTTACAAAGTAATTTCAGTCCCTACGCCTTCTTGTGTGAATATTTCAAGCAGGAGAGCATGAGGCACCCGTCCATCAATAATATGAACCTTTTCACAACCAAGGTCCAGTGCTTCGAAGCAAGATTTCGTCTTGGGCAGCATGCCGCCGGCAATAACGCCCGCATGCACCAGTGACTCAACTTTTTTTCTATTTAATGCCGGAATAAGATTCTTGTCTTTATCCAGTATGCCTGACTGATCAGTCAGGAGAATCAGCTTCTTTGCCTTAAGCGCACCTGCTACAGCACCCGCGACGACATCAGCATTGATGTTGTACGTTTCTCCGTTTGATCCGGCGCCTACGGGCGCAATAACGGGGATAAATCCCCCCTGATCAAGCGCAGTCAGCGCCTCCGGTCTGACTTCAGTCACTTCGCCGACCAAACCGATGTCAATAATTTCCGTCACACCCGTCTCAACGGATTTCTTGGTAAGCGTTATCTTCTTAGCCTGGATTAATCCACCGTCTTTCCCGGTCAGTCCTACAGCCTTGCCGCCTGCCTGATTGATAAGATGCACAATCTCCTTGTTGATTTTGCCGCCGAGGACCATTTCAACGATATCCATCGTTTCCTCATCAGTGACTCGTTGGCCGGAAACGAACGAGGGGATTTTCCCCATACGTTCCATCGTTTTTCCAATTTGTGGGCCACCGCCGTGTACAATCACCGGATTGATGCCAATATAGCGCAAGAGTACAATATCCTGCGCAAATCCTTGTTTTAATGAGTCTTCTGACATGGCGCTTCCGCCATATTTGATTACGAACGTTTTACCTCTGAAAGTCTGAATATATGGCAGCGCTTCAATAAGTGTTTTTGCTTTTTCAATAAGTTTTTCCATGAAAACCTCGCAAATTTTACCGTCAAGCGAATGATTGTGCATGTATATGCTACAAAATATACCTGCTTAAATCCTCGCTCTTGATGATGTCAGTCATCCTATCACGGACATGTTCTGCAGTAATATCGACACGGGAACCTTTCTTTTCCGGCGCATCAAATGATATTTCATCGAGCAACAGTTCCATTATCGTATGAAGTCTGCGTGCGCCGATATTTTCCGTGCGCTCATTTACTTTTGCTGCGATGTCCGCAATTTCTTCAATTGAATCATCGGAGAACACAAGGGTTATTTCCTCTGTGGCAAGCAGGGCAATGTTCTGTTTTATAAGCGCATTCTGTGGCTCGGTAAGGATGCGGATAAATTCCTTTTTCCCGAGAGAATCAAGTTCGACTCGGATGGGGAATCTGCCCTGAAGCTCCGGAATCAGATCAGATGGTTTCGATACGTGAAATGCGCCTGCGGCGATAAAAAGAATATGGTCTGTCTTGACCGGTCCGTACTTCGTTGTAACGGTGGAGCCTTCGACAATAGGAAGAAGATCGCGCTGAACTCCTTCGCGCGATACGTCGGGACCGTGCTGCGACTCGCGACCGGCAATTTTATCCAGCTCATCAAGAAAAACAATGCCCGACTGCTCAACACGCTGAAGCGCCTCTTTGGTTACCTTGTCCATATCGATAAGTTTCGCAGCTTCTTCCTGCACTAATATCCGCAAGGCGTCCGGGACCTTGGCTTTGCGTCGTTTGGTTTTTTCCGGTAGGAGCCCACCCAGCATTTCCTTAAGATTCATTTCAATTTCTTCCATGCCGACATTCGAAATAACGCCAAAGGGCATCACTTTTTCTTTAGTCTCCAGCTCGACGGTGCGTGTGTCAAGCTTTCCCTCCCGTAGCTGTTGTCTGAGCTTTTCACGGGTACCGGTATGTTGTTCCTGCTGTTCCGTGGTCGGAGCATCATATCCCGCGGTCGTTCTCAGCGGAGGCAACAGAAGGTCAAGCAGGCGTTCTTCAGCCAGAACTTCCGCTTTTTCGCGGACCTGCTCCGCCATTTCATTCTTTACCATGTTAATGCCTATTTCGGTCAAATCGCGCACGATTGAGTCAACATCGCGCCCCACATAACCTACTTCGGTAAATTTTGATGCTTCGATTTTTAGAAAGGGTGCCTGTACAAGTTTTGCAAGTCTGCGGGCTATTTCTGTTTTGCCGACCCCGGTGGGACCAATCATGATGATGTTTTTCGGCATGACTTCGTCGCGGAGTTCTTCCGACAGACGCTGCCGTCTCCAGCGGTTGCGCAGGGCGATGGCCACAGCTCGTTTAGCCTTGTGCTGGCCAATGACATATTTGTCCAGTTCCTCAACGATTTGTCTCGGCGTCAACGTATCTTTCAAGGAAGCCTCCATATATAATCATAGCAGCATGCTGCAGCAGATTACTGCTGCTTCAATCTGCAACTGGTGTATAGGGTGATTTGAATTCCGAAATGCTACAATTCTTCTATTGTTATTTCTTTATTGGTGTATATACATATTTCCGCTGCAATCTTCATGGATTCTTCAACGATCTTTTTTGCGTCCAGTTGGGTATGCTCGATAAGAGCGCGGGCAGCGGCAAGTGCATAAGAACCCCCGGAGCCTATGGCGGCAACGCCGTTTTCCGGCTCGATGACGTCTCCGTTTCCAGAAAGAATGAATGAACGTTCATGGTCGGCAATGATCATGAGTGCTTCAAGTCTGCGGAGTATCTTATCGGTACGCCAGTCTTTCGCAAGTTCGACTGCTGCACGGGTGAGATTGCCGTGGTACTGTTCCAGCTTGTTTTCGAATTTTTCGAATAAGGTAAATGCATCAGCGGTCGCGCCTGCGAAACCAGCCAGAATTTTTTCATTGTACATTTTTCGCACTTTTTTTGCATTGTGTTTCATGACGGTAGATCCGATGGTCACCTGGCCGTCGCCTGCGATTGCGGTTTTTCCGTTACGCCGAACCGCGATAATTGTTGTTCCGTGCAGAGGTAGTATATCCTCCATGGTTTTCCCCCGTTTAAATAACGTATCCTTATTCATGATACTTTACAAATCCCTTGTTGCACCGTTCACGACACAATATCCAGATTTCATGTCTTGCGGAGTCTGGACTTTGGATGCGCCTTATCGTATGTTTCCATGAGTGAGTCCAGGTTTACATGCGTATAGCGTTGGGTTGTCGAAAGACTTGCATGTCCCAGCAGTTCCTGGATAGCCCGAAGATCCGCTCCAGATTCGAGCAGATGCGTGGCAAAGCTGTGCCGGAGAGTGTGGGGGCTGGCTTTCTGAAGCAGCCCTAGATTTCTGCTGTATTTTTCTAAAATACGCTGAACCGTTCGTGCTGTCAAGCGTTTTCCGCCTGAACCTGTAAAAATTGCCTTTGTTTCAGCGCGGTTATTGCTGCTCTGATTGAGATAGGCGTCGATGGCATTGAGTGCCGTGGCCCCTATGGGAACAATGCGTTCTTTCCGACCTTTTCCTCTGATTCTGACAAGATGGTCATTTCTATCGATATCTTCTAAATTTATCCCGATAAGTTCGCTCGCCCGAATACCGGTCGAGTAAAGTGTCTCCAGAATAGCCCTGTCTCGGAAGGAAACACCCTGTATCGTTGGATTTGCGGTAGCGGGAGCATCCATGAGCCGCTCTGTATCATCGATGGAGAGCACGTTCGGCAAACGCTTTTCCCGGCGGGGTGTCGAGACCAGCCTTGCAGGGTTGTTTGCGACTATTCCTTCCCGGTTTAGATAGGCAAAAAACGTACGTATAGAAGAAAGTTTCCGGGCAATGGATGCTTTCTTGATATTGAGCTTCATCAGATGGGCAATAAATTGGCGCAGTGTCTGGTGGTCAACTTTATTAGGTTCAATTTTTCCCAGAAAAGCAAATAGCTGCTCCAGGTCGGACAAATAGCTTCGGACGGTATGAGGGGACGTATTCTTTTGGTTTTTCAAATAGTTAATAAAGTTAAAAACATGCTCGTTCATAGTGATACTGTATCGTAAGAATTCATTTTTTGCAATAACTAATGATGCAGGGAAGGGCAGGAGAGGAAATCACGACAGGAGAGAATGTCCGGTTTGCTTTCCGAAGCATATATTTGCACGTACAGTTTTTATTCCGATATGATCGATTATGACTATGTCGTAGACGGCTGTTTTTCTTCAGCGCTGTTATCAGGTCTTTGTTCTTCCTTGTAACCGCATTCTTTTTTGATGCAGGCAATATAGGGGCCGATTTTCTTTGAATACTTCTCCACAAGAAAGGGAGCATTACATTGCGGGCATGAGCGAAGAATGGGTTTGTACCAAATTGCAAATTTGCATGCCGGATAATTTGCACATGAGTAGAACACTTTGCCAAAGCGAGAACGCCGTTCCACAATTTTTCCGCCGTCTTCCGGACAGGTAACCCCGGTTGACATGCCCTGGGTGTGATTGCATTCAGGGTAGCGGGAGCATGCAAGAAATTTCCCGAATCGTCCGCGTTTTACGAGCATTGAGGAATTGCATTTAGGGCAAAGTTCATCCGTTGTTTCCTCAGGTGCTGCCTCAACGCCTGTCTCTGTGCGGATAAAGGGTTTTGTGTTTTTGCAGTCAGGATAACCGCTGCAGGCAAGAAATTGTCCATTTCTGCCCCATTTGATGACCATAGGCTTGCCGCATTTCTCGCAATTGATTTCTGTCGGGGTCTGCTCAGCCTTGAAGTCTTTCATCTCGGCCTGGGCCTTTTCCAGGCTCTCGTTGAACGGTTTGTAAAAATCTTTTACCGCGTCAACCCAGCGCATCTGTCCTTCCTCGATCTTGTCGAGTTCTTCTTCCATGCCTGCAGTAAACGTTACATCAAGAATAAGCGGGAAATGAGTTACCAGCAGATCGTTCACCAGGACGCCGAGTTCCGTGGGCTTGAATTTATTTTCCACCTTGCTGACGTAATCGCGTTCCTGAATCGTTGAAATGATAGCGGCGTATGTGCTTGGTCTGCCGATGCCTTTTTCTTCAAGAGTTTTCACAAGCAATGCCTCTGAAAACCGTGGCGGGGGTTGGGTAAAATGTTGCTTGGGCTCAAGCTTGACCAGTTTCAGTGGTTCGCCTTCCTGCAGGGGAGGCAGAATCGCCTCTCCGTTGTCGTCGTCGGAAGGTGCCTGGTCTTCCGATTTTTCCTCCATATAAACGGCCATGAATCCCATAAATTTTACAACTGAGCCTGTGGCCCGGAATGTATACTGGGCCGACTTCACATCCACAGAAGTCTGATCTATTATTGCAGGGTTCATCTGGCTTGCTATAAATCGGTTCCAGATAAGTTTATAGAGTTTGTATTGGTCCGGTTGTAAAAAATGCTTGATGGCGTCCGGTTCGCGCAGAACCGAGGTCGGGCGAATGGCTTCATGGGCTTCCTGCGCTGTTTTGGAGGAAGCATATACAGGCGGTTTCTCGGGGACAAATTCTTTTCCATATTTTTGGGTGATAAACTCGCGTGCTTCATTCTGCACTTCACCGGATACGCGGGTGGAATCAGTCCTCATATACGTAATAAGACCGACGGTTCCTTCTTTGCCGATATCCACGCCTTCATAGAGGCCTTGTGCAATCCCCATAGTCCGTTTGGCGGTAAAGCCCAGTTTTCTTCCTGCTTCCTGTTGCAGCTTGCTTGTCGTAAAGGGCGGAACAGGATTGCGTCGCCGCTCTTTTTTATCGATCTTGGAGACAACATATGATGCATCCTGAAGGTCTGCTAAAATTTGCCGCACTTCCTCATTGTTTTTTGCCTTGATTTTCTCTTCATCTTTTTTGATGAGTTTTGCTTCGAATTGCGGCGGGAGCGTTCCTTCAAGCAATGCGGTCAGAGACCAGAACTCTTCCGGGATAAATGCTTTTATCTCTTCTTCGCGTTCGCAGATCATGCGCAGCGCAACAGATTGCACACGGCCCGCAGAAAGTCCGCGACGCACTTTTTTCCAGAGAATCGGGCTGATCTGGTATCCGACAAGACGGTCCAGAATGCGACGCGCCTGCTGGGCATCAACTTTATTCATGTCGATTTTTCCAGGATGCTCTACGGCCTGGACAACGGCTTTTTTTGTGATTTCGTTAAAGAGAACGCGATAGATTTCTCCTTCATTTTTACTGCCGTTTTTGCCGCTGGAAACGGCTTCCGCGACATGAAAGGCTATTGCTTCTCCCTCGCGGTCAGGGTCGGTTGCGAGTAAAACGCGATCGGCTTTTTTTGCAGCGGATTTTAATTCTTTAACGACGGGGGCTTTTCCTTTGATCACAATGTATTTGGGTTCGAAGTCTTTTTCAATGTCAACGCCGAGTTTGCTTTTCGGCAAATCCATAATATGGCCGACGGAAGCCTTGACGGTATAATCTTTCCCAAGATATTTTGCAATGGTTTTTGCTTTAGCTGGTGATTCGACAATTACGAGTGTTTTCATAATATTGGTATTATACACCTTTTCCCAAAAAGACGTAAAATGTACTCTTTTGAAATAAGCGGCGGAGCTTAATTCCAGGCCGTCCTTTTAATCTGTCTGATGCCGGGAGTGCCATCGTCATCCAAATCCTGTTCGATCGGTTGGGAAAAGAGAACTGATGCAACGATCGATTTGACATGTTCGAGTTTTATCCTGTCCCGACAAACAGTCAAAGCCTTATCCAGTATTTCTTCGCGTTGTTGCTCCGAGATGATTCCCAGATGCGTGAGTTTCGACGCAAAAGCGAACGCATCAATAGTGAAACGACCTCGTTCTTCCCGGGTCATAACCCTTAAGTAACCGGAAGATTGCGCTGCTTCCGGTGCGAAAAGACGGCCTGCTTCTCCCTGTACGAGTGTTTGCATAAGCATAAGCGCGGCATCCGCTTCATAAATATGGTAACCGCTGTTCAGGAGCATTTGCATTATTTTGGCTTCATTATCGAACAGTTCTTGTTTGTTCCGAACCTGTTCGGCAATGATTGAAAATAAATTTATCATGAGTTCATCCACACTATCACCTGCTGTATAAAAAACATAAACAAAGTTCACATTCTCAATGCACATCCTTCATGGTTCATGACGAATGCCCGATGGAACATCAGAGTCCTGACGTATAAAAAATTTTCCTGGACATTGCTTAACCAATTTTTGCAATTCCAGGCTGATTAGTATGCCCCCCAGTTTTCCCGCTGTGCCTCCGACTTCATTCAGGATGCTGTCTATATGCTTTGGTTCGTTCGTAATGTGCCTGAAGACCTCTTCCTCGTCCCGGGTCAGCCGGGGCAGGGGAGCTTGTTGTGCGATCGATTGTTTGACCGACCGGCTCAGACCAAGAATGTCCAGAACATCAGCAGCAGCTTCAATCAGTATCGCGCCTTTTTTGATCAAATTATTTGTGCCCCGACTGGCCGTATGACCGATATTGCCGGGCACGGCAAATAATTTCCGTCCCTGTTCGACGGCATTGTTTGCCGTGATAAGCGAACCGCTGTCTTCTGCGGCTTCAACAACAACGGTTCCGCGTGCGAGTCCGCTGATAATACGGTTTCGAGCCGGGAAACGACCCGATTCCGGTTTTGTGCCGAATGGATACTCCGTTATTATCGCTCCATTATGAGCGATTTCATCTATTAGATCTTTGTTTTCCGGCGGATACGCTATATCAATTCCACAACCCAATACTGCGATGGTTCTTCCTTTGGCCGAGAGGGCTCCGCGGTGCGCCTGAGTGTCTATTCCTCGTGCTAAACCGCTTACAATTGTCAGCCCCGCCGCGGCGAGATCGTATGAGAGCCGATGGGTGATTGTCCTTCCATAATGTGTCGGCTGACGGGTCCCTACAATTGCAAGGGCGTTATAATCCTCAGGCTTCAATATGCCTTTTACATATATATAAACAGGCGGATCCGATATTTTTTTGAGATGCTCCGGGTAATCCGGATCATTCATCGTGAAAATATCAATGTTCATTTCCACGGCTTTAGCTATATCCTGCTCCGCATGCTCACGCCAGGGAAATGATATTATATTATTGATTACCTTATCGGACAACCGTTTGATTTCTTTAAGCCTGTTATGTGGTGCAGAGAGTGCGCGTTCCGGGGACCCAAAATGGTTGATGAGTTTTCTGAACGTGCTTCTTCCAACGCCTGGAATGCTGCCGAGTCCTAACCAGAAAAGAAGGGTATCATCTTTTTTTAGGTGCATGTTTCTTAGAGTAAACAATGGTTTTACTGCTCAAGGGTTGAAATTATACAGACTCAGACCAGATAGTCAAGTTTTTTTTATTTTCAGATACGAAACGCGAAGCGTTCCTTGACTGATTATATGGTGGTGATAAAAACTGATTTACTGTAAGATTTTTTTTGTGATATAGTATTCACAGTAAAGAAAGACAACACTATTTCCGATAAAAACATGCCCGATTCTAAACTAGAAAAAGGAGCCATACAAACCATTCATGCAACAGAGGATTAAAGCAATTCTTTTTGATTTCGGCGGTGTAATTGCAGAAGAAGGATTTTACGAAGGCCTCTTGGAAATCGGACGTTTGAATAACAGGGAGCCGCATACTTTTTTTAAAACAGTAGAGGAGATTATTGCCGAAACCGGATATCTGACGGGCAGGGCTGAGGAATCTGAATTTTGGGATGCTGTCAGAGGAAAAACCGGAATATCCATGAGTGATGATGTCCTGAAAATGGAAATTTTAAATAGATTCATCCTCCGACCTGAAATCATATCGTTTGTAGACATGCTGAAATCGCATGGGTTTATTCTTGCCATACTGAGCGATCAAACAAACTGGCTTGACGAGATAAATCGACAAACGAGTCTGTTTCAACATTTTGACGAAGTATTTAACTCCTTTCATCTCCATAAAAGCAAACGGGATGCAACGGTGTTCAAAGACGTATGTCGAGCGCTTGCCGTAGAGCCGCCGGCAACACTTTTTATCGACGATAATAACGGACATGTTCAACGTGCACAAAATGAAGGATTACAGGTAATTCATTTCATCGGCAGGGATGATTTCGAGAAACGAATCAGAACGTTTTTCGATCTTGAAGTAGGTAAAATCTAAAAAACGGGTGGATTTAAAACCGCATGAAAGTCCTTGTACTGAACGGAAGTCCAAGAAAAGGAGGCAATACTGATATTCTGCTTGAAGAAGCAGTAAACGGTGCAAAAGAGGCAGGGGGAAGCGTAACAGAGTATCACCTGAATTCTTTGTCGCTGACTCCCTGCCAGCAGTGCAGCGAGTGCGATGATTCGGAACGCTGTATTATCAATGATGATATGCAGCCTGTTTATAGCGATATCATTACTGCTGACAGAATAATCGTAGGCTCGCCTATTTTTTTCTTTACTGTAAGCGCTCAGTTAAAAATCGTTATTGACCGTTGTCAGCCGTTCTGGACTCAAAAATATATGCACAAAAAACCCGTCCCGGAGGGACCATTCGGCAGAAAAGGACTCCTGATTCTTGTGGGAGGAATGAAACAAACGGATAAGAATGAAGGCTACCATTGCGCTGAAATAGTTGTCCGGGCTTTTTTCCGGACGGTAAATGTTTCCCAACACACGACAATGGTATTTGATGATATAGATGAAAAAGGGGCCATCAGAAAACATCCTACCGCACTTTCCGACGTTCATAGAGCGGGAAAAGTGCTGATAGATCCTTCTCGATAGCCGAAAAAACTACGCTGTTGCCATTCATTTCTCCTTTTGTTATCCTATAAACATAAGTATGTGTTTGTTCCTTGACCCCATACAAATAAAATGCGCTATAATAATAATGCAGTTTGAAGATCCATGTTACTGAAGGGAGATATGACACGTGCGTTATCGGTACATAGCCTACAAATATACCCGGCGAATGAGGCCTGATACTGCATTTCAGGGAGTATGGGAATCCCTCAGCTCCTGGCCGATGCAATCGGCAATTGCGTGGAGACCGCCTGCCGATATTTATGAAACTGAAAACGATATTATTATCGTGGTTGAGCTTGCAGGAGTTGCTGAAGAGGACCTGACGGTGACATTGTTCAGCAATCTTTTGGTCATTGAAGGACAGAGAACACCGCCGGTTTCAGACATGAATGCTTGCCATCAGTTGGGCATAAACTACGGGCATTTCAGCTCGGAAATAGATATTCACACGCCGGTGGACCATGACAACGTGGAAGCGGAGTATATAAATGGCTTATTGAAAATTTCTCTTCATAAACTCAATTGAAGCTGAGGTACTAACTTGAAAATCAGATTACTTTTGGAGAAGTTACTGAAAAAAAACAGGAGTAAACCCATGGGAACAATCGAAACTGAAAAAGAAAAAACCCCACCGGTGCCGGCTGAGCTTCCCTTGCTGCCGTTGAAAGATACCATTGTGTACCCGCTTACCGTGTATCCGCTGGTCATAGGAAAAGAAAAATCAATAAAACTAATCAATGATGTGACGGTCGGCGACAAGATACTGGGCCTGACGGCACAAAAAAAACCGGAGCTAGAGGTCGCCAGCATGTCTGATATTTACATAGTTGGGACCATGGCGAGAATACTGCAGATGGTGAAAGTCCCCGATGGAACCCTGAGAGTACTTGTGCAGGGCATAGAGAGGATCAGCATCAATGAGCTTGTGCAGACGGGTCCCTTTTTAAAGGCCACCGTGAAGGCATTGCCCGATAAAACCGAAAAATCCGTTGAACTTGAAGCGCTCATGCGGGGAATCGCTGAAGTTTTTCAAAAGATGGTATCGCTTGCTCCCAATATGCCGGAAGAGCTATCGGCCGCTGCAATCAATATAGAAGATGCGAGACAGCTTGCCTATCTTATTGCCACCAATATCAGGCTGGATCTTCCGCAGCGCCAGGAAATCCTCGAAATTGATTCTGTGTATGAAAAGCTGAATAAACTCATGCAATATCTGAATCGCGAAGTTGAAGTACTTGAACTCGGAAGAAAAATTCAAGGGCAGGCCAGAGACCAGATGCAGAAAGCGGAGCGGGAATATCTGCTCAGGCAGCAGCTTTCCGCCATTCGCAAAGAGCTGGGTGAAGAATCAGACGATGGATCAGAAATCAAGAGTCTGCGTGAAAAGATTGAAAAAGCAGCCTTGCCGCCTGAAGCTGAAAAAGAAGCAAAACGCGAACTCGGCCGAATGGAAAAGCTTTCCACTGCATCGCCGGAATATTCGGTCATCCGGTCGTATCTCGAATGGATAACGAATCTTCCCTGGAACAAAACGTCGGCAACGGCAATTGATATTGCCAAGGCAAAAACGATTCTTGACGAAGACCACTATGATCTAGAAAAAATTAAAAACCGTATTTTGGAATATCTGTCGGTAAAAAAACTGGGCGAAGAACGCGGTACACAGCAGGAGAGCGGGAAAATGCGTGAGCCGATTTTATGCTTTGTCGGCCCTCCCGGCGTCGGAAAAACTTCGCTTGGTCAATCGATTGCGCGCGCGCTGGACCGAAAATTCATGCGACAGTCACTGGGAGGTCTGCATGATGAAGCGGAGATCAGAGGCCACCGCCGTACGTACATAGGAGCCATGCCCGGCCGGATCATTCAAGCGCTCAAACGCGTGGAAACGAAAGATCCGGTAATCATGCTCGATGAAGTCGACAAAATAGGGTCTGATTGGCGCGGAGATCCGTCTTCGGCGCTTCTTGAAGTGCTTGACCCGGAACAAAACAAGGATTTCAGAGACAATTATCTCGATGTCCCGTTTGACCTCTCAAAGGTCATGTTCATCACGACGGCAAACCAGCTTGATACAATTCCTGCTCCACTTCTTGACCGGATGGAAGTGCTCAAACTATCCGGGTACACGGAATATGAGAAATTGAACATAGCAAAAAAATATCTCTTACCAAAAGAAATCAAAGCAAACGCGCTCAAGCCGGAGGAAATTGTGATAGAAGACGATGCCGTTATCGGCATCATCAAAGACTATACGCGGGAAGCAGGTGTCAGAAACCTGGAGCGGGAAATAGCCAACGTCTGCCGCAAGGCTGCAAAAACCGTTGCTGAAGGGAAGCCAGCACCTATTACGGTACAGGCGAAAGATCTGCATGAGTATCTCGGAAATCCGAAATTTTTTGCCGAGACTGCCGTCATGATCGATCGCCCGGGTGTGGTTACGGGACTTGCATGGACCCCGACAGGCGGCGATATTCTCTTTATCGAGGCAACCATGATGCCTGGCAACAAACAGCTTACGCTCACCGGGCAGCTCGGCGATGTGATGAAGGAATCTGCACAAGCGGCACTTTCATACGTGCGTTCGCAGACAGAGCTGTTCGGCATTAACAAGGACTTTTTTGAGAAAACCGACATCCATATTCATGTTCCGGCGGGCGCCATACCCAAAGACGGGCCTTCAGCAGGCGTTACCATGACGACGGCGATTGTATCCTTGCTTACCGGCAGAGTTGCAAACCATGATCTTGCCATGACCGGCGAGATTACCTTACGCGGCAAAGTCATGCCCATCGGCGGAGTGAAGGAGAAGGTCCTTGCCGCCAAACGGGCAGGAATCAAGACCATCATTCTGCCCGAAAAAAATAAAAATGACCTTGAAGACGTGCCGGAAGAATTGCGCAAGGAAATGACGTTCATCTTTGCTGATACCATTGATCAAGTGATCAAGGCCGCGCTGAAAGAAAAATAATTTAACAATGTATAACAGAGAACGCAGACGATCTAGCCCTGCGTTCTCTGTCTAATTTATGCATACAACAAAAAACGCCAACCGTCTTCCTTCATGGTTCAGGATAAAGCTTTCAACAAATCAGAATTTAGCGGAAGTCCGAAAGCTGATACGAAACAATCAACTTCACACCGTTTGCCAAAGCGCGGCCTGTCCAAACAGGACTGAATGCTGGAACTCCCGTACCGCAACTTTTCTTATTCTCGGCGATACGTGCACCCGCAGTTGCACCTTCTGTAGTGTCACTAAAGGGATACCATCAGCGCCTGATAGGCACGAACCGGCGCGAATCGCCGCTGCGGTAGCATCTCTTCAATTGAAATACGCGGTTATTACGTCGGTTACACGGGATGATCTTTCTGATGGAGGAGCCACCCTTTTTGGTGAAACTGTGTCTGCTGTCCGGTTAAGAAATCCAGAAAGCCGGGTTGAAATTCTTACTCCCGATTTCAAAGGATCAAGAGAATCACTACAGACCGTCCTGGATGCGAAACCATTCATGTTCGGGCACAATCTTGAAACAGTGCCGTCTCTTTATTCGAAAGTGCGCCCGCAAGCTGAGTACCGGCGTTCACGAAACGTGCTCGCATGGGCACGGGAATATGGCACGGTGACCAAAACAGGAATCATGCTGGGCCTGGGGGAGGGGATGGAAGAAATTGAAGTGGTCATGCGCGATCTTCGCGAAGTCGGGTGTTCCATCCTGACAATCGGACAATATCTTCAGCCGAGTAGAAAACACATACCGGTAAAAAAATATTATCATCCGGATGAATTCAACATGCTTCGTGATAAAGCGCTGAGTCTTGGATTTGAATATGTGGCGGCCGGACCGCTGGTAAGAAGCTCATATCAGGCTGATAAGTACTCAGAAGTAAAAGTCGATCTTACTGTTGTAAAGTAATACTCCAAATATCAGGGTCGCCCGTAGTAGTGGTAATAACAGGATGTTTTGCGACTCCGAGGACTCTCTGGGTCTCATCCGTCATGACCGCCTTTAGGTCCCGGCACTTTGAAAGCCATGATGGGACAATATTTAATAGATAAAGAGTTATAATTTGTAGATGTTACTGAAGGTTTTCATTTGGTTCATCTGGGATGAGAGCTAATTTTCTATTAAATTCATTTTTATCCGAGTCAGTTAATGGTTGGCGTGATTTCATCATTTTAAGATGTGCTTCCCACGAAATATTGCTGATAGCACGTACATCAAAACCTTCTGCGATCATTGGCAAGGCCGGTGCTATGTTCTCTCGTTTTGTGCCTGTATAGAAATAATGTGTACCTCCAATTTTGTGAACACCACCTTTTTTATTGCATTCGCCAATATTTCAAGATACTGTTCTAGTGTGCCTTTACGACCACGTAAAGTTGCACTCATCCAATCAGCTGGTTCAGTTCCGATAACAGTTGCTCCAAGCCCAGAATATCCAAGAATTGCTGTTCCATCAGTAGCATCGAGAGTCATGATTTTGCAGGCATCGTCTCTTACTGGGATATTTTTAATTGTCAAGCGCCGATCAGCGAGCATCCAAATTGATTCTTTTTTGTTAACTGTCAAAATAAGTGTCATAATGAAGTACTATTAATATTAAAAAAGATTTTATGCTTATTTAAATATCGTGTCAAATGAAGTTTAGTTTAGAGATGTGAAACAAGACCGGTTTCTTACGGCTGGGCTGGGGAGGCTTCAGCCATGGGA
>CAZPGZ010000041.1:0-5379 GCA_964586075.1 uncultured Nitrospiraceae bacterium
CTTTCTGTAAAATGTCTGTTGCCTATTATAAATTACTGCCCCAAAGAGGGAACAGCAAGATATTGGTAAACGGATCGTATAATCAGTCTGCGAGAAGACTCGGGGGTACGCTGCCTTCTGTGTGCGGTGGCATGATCGGCGGCTGCCCGGTTTTCTTTAAAATTTGTCTTCCATCCGCAGACAGAAGCAGCTTTATGAAACTGTCTGCTGCTCTAATATTTTTTGCAGTACTTGGGATGGTGACTACATTGACGATTTTTTTGCTTAAGTTTACAGTCGCAGGAAAATAAATAATATCTACATCGTTGGCAATCGACACTGCTGCTGAGAGATAGACGATACCGACATTCGCCTTGCCGCTTTGGACTGCCTGCAAAACGCCGGGAACAGTGCCCGCCTTCAGGGCTCCGTCTATTATTTGCTGTGCCAAACCGGGATTTTCTTCCTCTGCCGTCGCGTTTTGGATGAATTCAATAGTCCGATTTGTGCCCATATCGGTTTCTCCGCTTACCCGCGCAAGGATGACCCCGTCTTTTGTTAGATCGCTCATTTGTTTTATGCCGTAAGGGTTGCCTTTTTTTGTAATGACAACCAGTTCATTGGCCGAAAACGCAATATACCAGGATGCAGCCAGCTTATCCTGAACCCTTTTAGTCATCAGGTTTTTAATAACCTGAGGATCGGAGGGGGCGAAAATATCACAGGTATCTCCATTCATGATACGCTCTGCGAGTTCCTTGGATCGGCCTGAAGTAAGATTTACAATGACTCCTGGAACCTTGGCCTCAAATGCCTTTTTCAGTTCACTCATGGGTCCGCCCAGTGAATCGGCATGGAAAAGTTCTATCATACCTTGCATTATCAGCCTCCTGTTTTCGTTGTGTCCGCCGGTTTTATTCTGTAATTACGTTTCGAGCACTGCGGGGTCAGCCATCTGCGTCAGTCACTTTGGACATTGATGGCTGACCCCGAAAAAATAATTAATTATATTAATGATGTTTGACTACGACATTGCCTTTATCAATAACGGATATTTCAGGATTGAGCCAGAATGCCCAGATGCAGGCACCTACAGCGAGCAGTCCTGATGCCACGTAAAAAGGTGCTTCCCAGGACATATACGTTACCAGTACGCCAAAGACCAACGGTGAAATTGCTCCGCCGGTATTTCCTGCCATGTTCATCATGCCTGACACTGTCCCTGAATATGGTCCGCCGACATCCATGGGGACTGCCCATGCCGGACCGATGATACATTCAAGGAAGAACATGGCTGCCGTCAGGCAACCCACCGCCATGTATGCATCAGTTGAAAGAGCGGTGGCCAGCATAAAGATCGCACAGCCGAGCATACCGGTGATCGCCACCACGCGCCGGGAGAATTTGGTGTGGCCGGTTTTTTCGAGCAATTTATCGCTTGCCCAGCCGCCGACGGTATCACCGACAACACCGGCCAGAAGAGGCAGGGAGGCAAAGATACCCATCTTGACCAGTGTAAAACCGCGATGGTCGACGAGGTAAGTCGGAAGCCAGGAGAGGAATATCCACAGGTTGTAGTTATAGCAGAAATATCCGCACATAATGGCCCACATATTGGGATGTTTTAAGAGCACGCTCCAGGGCACTTTCGGGTTTTTGACAATATTCGCAGCTTTTATGTTTCCATTTTCATCGATACCGCGAATATGGCCGAGTTCTGCCTTGTTCACCCCTTTGTGATCTTCAGGCATATCTTTATATGTGTACCACCACACCAAGGCCCAAAGGAGACCGACTGCGCCGAAGATGTAGAACACGGCACGCCAGCCAAAAGCCTGTATGATTGCCACGGTAATAGGAGGCACAATTGCGGCACCAAGACGGCTTGCGCTGTGAGTCACGCCCTGTACAATTCCGCGTTCTGATCTGGTAAACCACATCTGCATCGCGCGCGTTGCCGTGGGGAATGCACCGCCTTCGCCTATGCCGAACAGGAAGCGGACGATCGAGAATGAGAGCACTCCAACGCAATGGGCGGTTGCTGCTGTCATGATGGACCAATAGGTCACAATTGTCGTCAAAACGTTTCTCGGTCCGAACTTGTCGCCCAACCAGCCGCCCGGAACCTGGAACATGGCATAGCCCCATGTAAACATACTGAAAATGATGCCCATGGTGATTTTATCAAAGCCAAATTCCTGCCTGATGATCGGCGCTGCGGCTGATATATTGACCCGGTCCATATAGGTAACCAGATACATCAAGCTCGCCATAAACAGGACATACCATCGCATTTTGGTGGGCTTTTCTTTCTTCATTTCCATGAATTGCTCCTTTCATCTCCCGTCATAATTAGACAATTTTGATTCCAAGGGTATACAGCATCATATAACCTTGATTTAATACAACTTGCAAAAAAACTTATTGGTGTTCATAGTCTGGTACTGTCTTCTATACTCATCCCCCCCTTCTTTCAGCGAGAGTAATTTGTACAACGAAGATATACCGTCTTCCTGTGCTAGAACAGGTCCTAAACTAGACAACCAGTCAACGATGCGATAGACGGAACTTCTTGCTTCAGACATGATTCTATTTCGTCGTACGCGTCTCTTTAGAATGTTTACCATTATGCTATGTGGAGAATCTTGGCTGCTTTTCCAACGAGAATGTTGAGTGTTGCTATTTGAACAGCTGTTGTAAGCATTACAAATAGCATGCCATGATTATGTCGATGTGCGAATACGTCTAGCGGAAAGGGTAAAACCTATTGATTAATATGATAAGACGGGAACTATATTAATGTAACTTTAAGTTTTTTAATTCATAGTTAAAAATTACTGCCGCAAATAGCGTTTCAAAAAAGAAACATAAGTATTGCGCAGTGTTTCATTATGCAGAATATTCATCTGCGCGCAATTTTCTCCACAGCGTTGTTCTGCTTATATTTAACCGTTTTGCAGCTTCTGCTTTATTACCCATTGTTTCTTGCAGGGTTTTTTGGATAAGACTTTTTTCAAGGCGACCAACATGGGCTGATAAGTGTGATTTTCCAATATGTTTTTCCTCAGAAGCGTTTTTCACTGCTTTCCCGTGTTCTTCTTCTCCGCACGACCTTGGTTCTAATTCGAGGATTCTCATGATTTCCTTGGCTCCAATTGTATCACAATTGAAACGCAGTGAAAGTCGTTTCATGGCATTGCGCAGTTCACGAATATTACCGGGCCACGGATAGAGTAATAACTCTCGATACGCCTCCTGAGTAAAGTGGGGAACGGACCGGTTGAGCTCACGATAGAATTCCTGTGCGAACCGTTCTGCAAGGATGATAATATCAGCTCCCCGCTCCCGAAGAGGAGGGATGGAGAGTGTGAGAACGTTGATGCGATAGTAGAGGTCTTCTCGGAAAGTTTGATCTCGCACCATGGCTTTGAGGTTCCGATGGGTGGCAGCAAAGACCCAGATATCTACGGGGATGATGCGGTCATCACCTAAACGCATGATTTCATGTTCTTCCAGCACTCTGAGAACCCGGGCTTGCAGCCGGGGAGACATCTCTCCGATTTCATCGAGGAATATTGTGCCGTTATGGGCCAATTCGAACAGTCCCGGCTTCCCTCCTTTACGGGCACCCGTAAAGGCGCCTTCTCTATAGCCGAATAACTCACTTTCTAAAAGGTTCTCAGGCATAGCGGCGCAATTGATCGCGACGAAAGGGCCTTGACGGCGGGGACCGACTAGATGCATGGCATGGGCAAACATCTCTTTGCCTGTCCCTGATTCTCCGTGAATGAGTATTGTGGATTGTGAAGCTGCATATTCCCGCGCTATGTTGGTAACTTCCCGCATTGCCTCGCTTTCACCGATGATATCGTCAAAAGTATATTTTGCAACGTGTCCCTTTTCTGAAAGAATGCGGCGGACTTTGTGTTCAAGATTCTGAAGCTGTGTTATATGTTGAAATGTTGATACCACTCCGACTGTTTTGCCATCCACAATAATGGGTACTCGATTGGCGACAACCCTGTTATTGCCGAGTTCGAGAATTTCGCCAAGCTCAGGTTTGCTGGTTTTGAGTAAAAATTGACAATGGGCTTTTGGTATGATATCGGTAACTTTGCGTCCTATGGCATCTTCCGCCTTCCATCCGGAGAGTCTTTCCGCAACGGGATTGAAAACAGTGATATGGCCTTCCTCATCAAGCGCGATGACACCATCATAAGCAAAATCGAGAATAGCATTCAGTTGTTCTGAGCGACGTTTCTCTTGTTTATAAACAGAGAGAACTCTCTGCGCTTCTTTTAACGCCTGACTGACGGATTCCTTGCCGGAGGTGAAAATTACACTTTTGAGGTCGTAATTATGCGCTTCGCGTGCCATGGCAATCTTCCCGATTACTACCTGCGCACCAGCCTCTTTTACTGTTTGGACGCCTCTGCATATGTCGTCTGCCTGATTGATCAAAGTGTATTTAATAAACGTTTCGCCAATAATCTTCTCAAGGCTTTCCAGCATTTGTATTACTTCGGGAACGTCTACGACGGCGATAGGCCCGCCGAGATCTTTGGCCTGATAATAAGCCCGCAGCAAATCATAACCGCCGATGGGGATTACTACTACCGGCGCTCCTACATCCGATTGTTGGATAAGCCAGGCTGTAACGCCACGGCTCACCAGTACATGGCAGCCGTATTTTACTGCTTCGCGTGCGGCAATTACTCCTTCGGTAGAGCGTGCTACTCGTATATCCAGATCCATTTTCATTTCCTGGCTTACTTGGAAGACTGTATGTGACAAATCTTCATAGGGAGCTATAACGCATATTTCTGCCATAGATGTCCTCGTGTTTTATTTTTGAAACGTTACAGAATGCTGCTCATGTTTCAATTTAGCACATGGTAGTGTTTTTTTGAAGGGAAAAATACTCAATTCTAATTGAATGCATCGCTGTTTCAAGTATTACTTTTGTTTCAGTAGGTTGCTTTAATAAACCATTGCTCATACTCATAATTTTAAAATATTATGGAATTTTTTTCTGTATATAATTGATTTTTAACATAAAATATATTTTATGTTAAAATATCCGAAACAAATTACTAAGCTAAAGCGTTTGTAAATTTTTTTAGCGTTATGAATTTCGGTAATATGCAGATATTTGTTATCTTTGAATGAAAAAAAATAAGAATAATTTCATGATTTATTAAGCATTAATTATGCCAGTTAAACTCAAAACCAACCAGAAGAGTAGTGAATGTTATTGCAAAGTGCATTCTGTTAATAGCTGCGATATGGAATCTACTGGCTCCAGCCAAGGAGAAATGCAGTAAGTCATGCCCTGTACTTGAGCATCGCACTCGTTAACGCTGGGTACAAGCGGGAGATATTGTTTATTGAGGGAGTCTC
>CAZPGZ010000041.1:5479-21148 GCA_964586075.1 uncultured Nitrospiraceae bacterium
TCGCACTCGTTAACGCTGGGTACAAGCGGGAGATATTGTTTATTGAGGGAGTCTCGGGCTCCTGACGGAGGGGGCTCCACTAAATAAATTTTAAAAATGTAAGATGAAAATTTAAAACGTTGTGTTTTGTAAATTCTTGCTTTTTTTATTTATTTAGCATATTCTAGATAAATAATTAATGAAGCTGTTGTGAGCGTGCGATCAGAATTTTTCCATTCTTCTCAATCCCTGCGACAGGGAATCCCCCGATTCAGGCGGGGGTTTCCCTGTACTCGTGCATTGGACTCGTTAACGCTGGGTACAAGCGGGAGATATTGTTTATTGAGGGAGTCTCAGGCTCCTGCCGGAAGAAGGCTCCACTAGCAGAATTACTTGAAAACAAAATACGTTGCATGCTTCTCATAAATGCACGGACTAGGGGGGCGATTATGGAAATAAAAGAACGCAGGTCAGGGGACAACCGGAGAAAGAATCCCGACAGACGAAAATTGAATAATCAAAATTATAATGGGACCGAACGTAGAAACGGGACAGAACGAAGAGCTGCCGTCAATCGCAGAAGATCGTCGTAGCTCCACAAAATAAGATAGAGCAAAACGTATTTTTTTTAACTGCCCAAAGACCCGGTTGAGCTTAGGGAAACGACAGCATCCCAAATATGCCGATAAAATCAAATGTAAAAGTATCAAAATTGGATGCGGCCAAACGTCAATTGGAAACGGCCATACGGCTCTATTTTAACGATGCAGATCCAATGTCCATTTATACGCTGGCAGGCGCATCTCATGGCATACTTGAAAACCTTCAGAAGAACCTCAATGTCCGTCATGACAATTCCGGGCAGATTGACAACCTGGTAATACGGGATAAATACAAAAAAGAAATACAGAAGGCGATAAAAGAATCCAGGAAATCGTTTCAGATGACAAACAAAGATGAGAAGGCGCTTATCAATTTCAATCCGCGTATCAACGAACTCTTTCTTTTTGATGCGGTCGAGAAATATATAAATTTGACTTCTGAACAGGTGCCTTATTTCATTATTCTCAGGGGATGGTTTGTCTATAAACATCAATCGATGTTCAGGCTTCCTAACGGCAGAAATCTGGTAATTAACAACCTTATGAAGCATTATAAAGACAATAAGGCCGAATATTTTTCCACCATGCTGTCAGCGTCGAGCGGTTTGCCATAGCCTGACCGGGACTGATATCTGTTGGCGGATGACCAATATCGACTCCGACAAATTTGCCTTGTATTCCTGTTGCCTGTCCCGTTTTTTGGCTTTTCTGTTGCGCGACTGTGGAATTTCAGGTATTCTACCCCCCATGGCAGATGCACAAAAATTCAAATCAGGTTTTATTTCGATTATCGGCAGACCGAACGTCGGCAAGTCAACGCTATTAAACGCTCTTCTCGGCGAAAAAATCGCAATTATATCCGACAAACCACAGACAACGCGCAATCGTATTCTCGGTATTGTCAACCGACCGAATGCTCAACTGATGTTTATGGATACACCGGGCATACACAAGCCCATGCACCGGATGAACGAGGTGATGGTCAAAACTGCGCTTGCAACCTATAACGAAGTGGATCTGATCCTGATGCTGGTTGAAGCAACGGAGCCTCCTGGCGCGGGAGACAAGTTTATCATTGAGACGCTTGCAGCGGTCCATACGCCGGTTTTTCTTCTCATCAATAAAACGGATCTTGTCGCAAAAGAATCGCTCCTCCCCCTGATACGGGAATGCAGCAAACTGTATTCGTTCGCGGAAATTATTCCCGTCTCAGCACTCCAGAATGATCTCGGCGGCCTTGTGGAAATAATAGAAAAACAGCTGCCTCATGGACCGAAATATTTCCCCGATGACCAGTTGACCGACCAGCCGGAACGATTTGTTATTGCTGAAATCATTCGTGAAAAGGTGTTCGAACTCACCCAGGAAGAAATTCCGTATTCCACGGCAGTTTCCATCGAAGATATGAAGGAAGAAACAGCGATTACGCGCATTACCGCGGTTATCTACGTGGAACGGGACTCACAAAAAGGCATTCTGATAGGCAAAGGCGGAAATATGCTCAAGCAGATCGGCACGCTTGCCCGGCAGGATGCGGAAAAGCTGCTGGGAACCAAAATATTTCTTCAACTGTGGGTTAAAGTGAAAAAAGGGTGGCGTGAAGACGATCGTATGCTGAAAAATATCGGGATACTCACGGAAGGGGAGTAATCGTGCAGGAAATTATTGAGTGGCTTGTCGCAACCATCGGTGCGCTCGGCTATCCGGGTATTTTTTTATTGATGGCCATGGAAAGCTCCATCATTCCAGTCCCGAGTGAACTGGTCATGCCGCCGGCCGGGTACCTTGCCCAGCAGGGGCAGATGGATATGACTGTGGTCATTCTTTGCGGCACCTTCGGCAGCCTTCTCGGTGCCTACGCCAACTATTTCGCCGCACGGTATCTGGGAAGGCCTCTCGTGCTGAAATACGGGAAATATGTCTGGATTACGGAAGAAAAATTCGCAAAAGTTGAATTGTTTTTTAAGAATCATGGCGAAGTATCTACCTTTATCGGCAGACTCCTTCCCGTGGTGCGCCATCTCATATCGCTCCCCGCGGGCCTTGCGGGCATGAATCATGTGAAATTTTCCCTCTATACGCTTTTTGGCGCCGGCCTCTGGGTTACCGTCCTGTCGTACATTGGGTATTTTATCGGGGCAAACCGTGAACTGATCATGCGTTACTCACACCAGGCGCTTATCGGAGCCGTGCTGTTGAGTATTGTTATCGCTCTTCTGTATGTCTGGAACCACAGAAGAAAGCAAAAGCGGAGGATTTCGCAAGGTGACGGGAAAATAGACGGAGTTTGCGGTAATTGACCAAGCTCTCGACCGATATGAATCTATGAAGTCCAAAACTGAAGCCATCATTGTCAGCAGCATGAACCTCGGAGATGCTGATAAACTTGTCACCTTTTTTTCAGCAGAACGGGGTTTGCTGAAAGGGGTCGCGAAAAACGCCCGCAGATCTTTCAAACGCTTCGGGGCGGGCCTTGAGATCTTCACAACCTGCAGACTCCATTTATATGAACGGGAACACCAGGAACTTCTCAGAATCGAATCTGCTGACATCACCATGCAACCGGCCGCTATTTGCAACGATCTCTTGCGCGCCGCCGCAGGTGCTGTCATTCTGGAACTTATAAAAGAACTGGCCCCGCCCGGTGAAGGGAACTCAGCAGTGTTTCGGCTTCTTTCGCATGCCATAATCCTCCTGAACGCAGGAGAAAATCCTGTTTTTCTGCTCAGGATATTTGAGATCAAGTTTCTTTCGCTTCTCGGATATCAACCCAGATTGGACAGATGTTGCTCCTGCGGAAACCAGCCGAAAGGGGAAGTCGTCTTTCTCAGATTAAAAGGCGAGGTATTGTGTGCGTCTTGCCTGGTCTCCTCGGGAGACACCGACTTGAAAGTTTCACCGGGAACAGTAGGGTTCTATTATCAAGCATTAAGAATGGATATGGATAAGATATCCCGACTGAAGCCTTCTCCCGCGATAGTGCAGGAACTGGGACAGATATTCACCGCATATATATTCCATCTTCTCGGCAAAAGATTGAAATCCACGGAATTTCTTCAGACGGTTTTTTCCTTGTAATGCCTGCTTCGCATTTCTTTACCCTATAATATCTGCGGGAAACAACAGAGTTTGTAGCATTATTCAGCGGTGTTCCGATGTCCGGGCATGTGCGCGAAGACAGGACGCAAGGCTCACGGCTTTTTTGATTGAGAGGCGCCGTGAACGTGAGAGGGAGAGTACGGTTTTAGAGCCAGCATCAGGAGGATAAAAAGCAGGCAGGCATAACTAAAAAAATCGCCATAGCGGGTATAAAAGGTCTTCTCTGCACCGACATTGATTTTTTGTGTGAGGAATGTTTCTCTGAAAATGCCCGACGTGTTCAGAATATGTCCATGAGCATCAATAAAACCTGAGACCCCGGTATTGGCCGCACGCGCAACCGGCACACGGTTTTCTACCGCTCGAAAGACAGCCATGGAAAAATGCTGATAGGGGGCAGCAGTCCTGCCGAACCAGGCATCATTTGTTATTGTTGTCACGACGTTCGCGCCTTGGTTTACGAACTGTCTGACCAAATTGGGAAAAATAATTTCATAGCAGATAACCGTGCTGACCTTGATGCTTCGATTGCCGGAATTCTGCAACGGCATTTCCATAACCGTAAATTCGTCCCCTGACTGAAAATCACCGATGGCCTGGACCATTTTTTCAACGAAGAACAACATGCTTTTGAACGGCACATATTCTCCAAACGGGACCAGATGTATTTTATGATACGTTCCCGTAACAACGCCTTCCGGCGACAGAAAAAATGCTGAATTTCTGGCTACGATCATTCTGGAGGGCTTTATCTCAAACGTGGGACTGCCGAAAAGAAGAGGTATTCTGTGTTCCTTTACAAACTGTACCAGATCAGCCGTCAGACGCTGGTCGCTTTGTCTGGCGCCGTTAAAGTAAAACGGCGTTGCGGTTTCCGGCCAGATGATCAAATCGGGATGCTGGGTATTTGCTGCCAGCGTCAGCCTTTTATAAACCCCAATTGTGTCCGCCTGATACGCAGGGTCCCATTTCTTATCCTGTTCGATATTCCCCTGGACGACCGACGCGATCACTTCTTCGGTGCGCTCGGGAGCCTGCAGCTTCTGCGTGCCATACCCAAGAACAGCAGCCATGACAAGCAGGGTGATGAAAAAACCGGTATATTTCTTTTTGTTCAGGAAAACTCCGGCAATGGCCGTATTCACCAAAACAACCAGAAAGGAAACGCCATAAACACCCACGATGTCCGATATCTGGATCACCGAAAGCGTTTTATATTGTGAATATCCCAGCAGCGACCACGGGAAACCGCTCAAAAGGTAAGTACGGGCGAGTTCGAGAGACGTCCAGAGTGCGGGAACAATGATGATATAAAAGGCCGCGTGGCGGTTGCAGAGGTGAACGACGGCGGCCCCGAAAATTGCCGGGTAGAGAGCCAGATAAGCGCAGAGTAGAAGGGTGACGAGTGATGCAAGAACAAGAGGGATGCCGCCGTAGAAATGCACTGAGTTTGTTACCCAGTAAACAGTACCTGTAAAAAACACGATGCCGGTAATACCGCCGAGCCAGAAACCTTCTTTGATGGTTTTTTTTTGCAGTGCAAATAACAATGGTACAAAGGCGATCCAGGCTAAAAAATGGGCATCAAAAGAAGGGAACGATGCAGCGAGAAGAACACCTGATAAAGCGGCCAGCACGATGGTGCGAAGACTCATGTTACTTTGCCGCCTTTTGTTCCTGCATCCATTTCAGGAGGCCGTCTTTCAACGTATTATTAAGGTTTTGCTGTTTTGCCACAGGGGAGGGCGGTTGAACGTGTTTAGTTCCTCGTTTTTGCGAAGCATGCTTCGCAGTTTGGGGAGAATCGAGAAGTGGTGATGACACGGGATCGGCAGCTGCGTGTTTCTGCTTTTGCTCACCCGCAACAGCGGAGGAGATGCTGGAAATTGCGTGACGATACACAATTTCGCGCTTCTGGCCTTCCATGAGAATAATATAGCTGTCGAATGCTTTTATAATTCCTGAAATTCGAATCTTATTTTGAAGGGTCATGGTTACCGGTATCCGCCCGGTCAGGTAGGTGTCCAGCATTCTGTCGAGAAGATTTGTTTCCATGAAAACCTCTTGGATTAACGATTAATTGTGGTAATAGCGTGTTTATAGTACAGGTGCTGTTTATCATCCTCGGTGAGCAGGATGGTAAAATTATCATACGCCGTAATGGTTGCCTTGAAACGCTGCCCGTTGATGAGGTAGAGCGTAAGCACCTGATTTTCTCGAATGGCTTTGTCCAGGAATTCCTGCTGGATATTCGGTTTGCTGCCGGTGGATGGCTCGGGCGAGCTTTCTTCAGCGATGACCGGCTGTTGTGCGGAAATCAAAGGGTTGGACTGGGAAACTGCTAGATAAGAAATTTCCTGCTTCAGGAGAGTTATGATTCGTCCGTTTTCCTCAAGATTTATTTCATATCGGCCGATATCGCGAATAATACCTTCGCGCTCGGTCTTGTTCATTTGTCCGATACGAACTGTAACGCCTTTTTGCTGCGCCTGCGCCAGAAATTGAGGTTCTATGGATTGTTTTGATTCTTCCTTCTGCACTACCATTGAAAAAATCATAACTGAAATTCTGGACTTTTGCAAGAAAATTTTCATCTGATTTAGTCTTGCGGGAGCGTATTGCCGGATATTTCCTCCATATTTGTTTTCAAAAGTTTCGAAAGGGATGATCCTGTACCGGGTTGCTCCTCAGCAGTTTTTACTTATTGACTTTTCATGGCGTATACCATATTATTCAAAATCCATGTACGAACTTATGATCGAATCCAAATTTGCAGCTGCGCATCAACTCCGGGGTTACCAGGGCGGATGCGAGAAACTGCATGGTCACAACTGGCGCGTCACGATGGCCGTGACCGCCGAACGCCTGGACGAGCAAGGCATCGCCATGGATTTTCATGATCTGAAAAAAATGCTGCGTGAAGTGCTTGATCAGCTCGAGCATACCTGCTTAAATGAAATTTTTCCCTTCACCCAGATTAACCCCACGTCGGAAAATGTGGCCAAATGGATTTATGATAATATGGCAAAAAAAATAAACGATGACAATATCGAGGTGGCAAGTGTCACCGTGTGGGAATCGGATACAGCGTCAGCGAGCTATTTCGAGTAATATCTTCCCCGGATAACAATGTTGTAAATGCCTGAAAAGAAGCCGAAAACCACGCCCCGATTTTGTATTCTGAAAACCGCTTTTCAATCCCTGCGACATGGAATCCCCTGACTCCTGTCGGGGGAGGAAGGTGGCACGTTGCGGAAGGTTGCATTTATCGGGGGAGCTTCCGGCTCCTGCCGGTGGGTCCTCCACTGGATTTTTATGGACAAAGAGTTGTATCCGCGGTTTTTTTAGCAACTCGTTTTCGGTGCAGTATGGAAAAAAAAAATGCTGAAAAAGTTCTTTCTTTCGCCAGAGACTGCAACGTTGATGCTGCTGATGTCTATCTTCGTTCTTATTCCGCAACTTCCCTAGAGATAAAAGAACAAAAAATCGATGCCTTCGACCGTGCCAGAGGCATAGGAATAGGGTTGCGCGTGTTGCTGGGGCAGCGTTTGGGTTTTGCGTTTACAACAGATTTCTCCACCGGCGCTCTCAGGACTCTCGCGCAGACTGCTGCCATGAACGCACAAAACACGGAGCCGGACCCGTATCTTTGCTTGCCGGGGAAACCTGATTCCCCCTACCGGGAAGTCGCTGTTTTTGATCCGGACATCGTTGCTCTTACGGAGAAAGAAAAGATTGATCGCGTCATGGCAATGGAGCGGGAGGCATTTGCCGTTGATGCCAGAATCAAGCGTGTTCGGAAAGCTTCCGCTGGTTTCTCGGATGCGGAAACACTGATTATGAACACGCAGGGAGCGGAAATCTTTTTTCGGAGCACCTCCTGTTCATCGAGCATTGAAGTTGTTGCGGAGGACAAGAGAGAATCGCAGGCAGGCTTTGAATTCGACATGAACAGATTCTATCAAAAACTCGAATTAGAAGCTGTTGGCCGCAGGGCAGCACAAAAAGCGCTCGATCTTCTCGGTGCAAAGCATATCGACTCCACGGCGGCGCCGGTTGTTCTTGAATCCAGCGTCGCCCAGGAGTTTCTTGGTCTCATGGCAGGCGGCTTTTCTGCAGAAAGCGTTCAGAAAAAAAGATCTCTTTTTGAAGGGAAGTTGGGCGGTGAGGTTGCATCATCCCTTATTTCAGTGCACGATGACGGTCTTCTCGAACAGGGGCTTGGAACGGCTCCCTGTGATGACGAACTCGTACCTGTAAAAGATAAGGTCCTTATCGACAAAGGCAGACTTGTCATGTTCCTGCATAACTGCTATACGGCAAACAAAGCGGAGACCCTATCCACGGGGAATGGGATGCGCGGCGGTTTTAAAAGCATTCCGGGAGTCGGCATCACTAACCTGTATGTAGAACCGGGGAAGACCTCCTTGGACGAATTGATCCAGTCTGTGGATAAAGGACTGCTGGTTACTGAAGTTATGGGTATGCATACCGCGAACGCCATATCCGGCGACTTTTCAGTAGGTGCCACGGGTTTTTGGATCGAAAAAGGGAAAAAAATCCACCCGGTGCGCGAAGTTACTATTGCGGGCAATATCCTCGATTTTATGAAGCACATTGACGCTGTGGGCAGCAATATCAGATTTTTTGGCCGGCTTGGTTGCCCATCGTTACGGATAAAAACATTATCTGTCGGTGGAAAATGAGGGAGATCAGCGCTCCAAGAGTGATGATCTCCTGCTGCTGTCGGCAGCGTGATGGAGGCACAGGATGATGGAAGACAGAAGACGGTATAAAAGATTAAGGCTGGATTTGCTGGATATAAACGGCAAAATGAGCTTAGCTGAAAAAGTTGAGATAGACAATATCAGCATTGGCGGAGTCTCTCTGAAGGCCGATAGAAGATTGAATTTCGGCAAAGAAATCATGCTGAAGCTGGGCGATAGAGCAGGCAGCATCGACGTGAGGGGTGTTGTCGTGCGTTCTCAGTTAAGCGGAATCGAGGATCGCGCCAACGGGCAACAGAGCATGGTCTATAAAGTAGGAATGATGTTTAAAGACGGACAATCGAATACCATTTCTGAATTTCTGAAATCGGCTACGCAGAATAGAGAGCAGGAAGAACCGGTGGCCGTTGAGCGGAGGCTTTCCATCCGCTTCAGCATCACGACGCCGCAGGAAAAACTTCTCAGTTTTCCGGCTCAATTCAAGGTGAAAACAATGAGCCTGACCGGTATGCTTATTGAGAGTGAGCAGGCGCTGTCGATAGAAAGCACCATTCCTATGACGCTTTCCCTGAATACAGACAGGGACATGCATTTGGTCGGAAGAGTTGTCTCCTGTCAGATGTCGGATAATAAGCGGCAAACAGCACACGAAATTGGGGTTGAGTTCGTCAACTTGACGGACAAGGACAGGGCGTTTATTCAAACGTTGATAGATTACTTCAGTGCGATAGCAATCGATTCTGAAACAGAAAAATAATTCCTGATTTGCACACTTCATCCGGCTGAAGCTGAAGTGGTTGCCTGCAGACTCTCATGCCTCGTCGTGTGACCACACTTTCTTTTCGATTTCCCGCAAGAGATCTCCAAATGTATCGGGTTTGATTGCTGAACAAAGCACGCCGTCGAACCGGTGCGCGATGGCTCTTGCCCAGAGTGGGTTCACGAGGTCCGTTTTATTAAAGACGATGAGTTTGGAAATATGCTCTAGTCCGATTTCCGCAAGGAGCCTGTCCACGGACTCCATTTGCTGCTCAAATCGCGGATTGCTGATGTCCACCACATGCATGATCAAATCCGCATCCTGCATTTCATCAAGCGTGGCGCGAAATGCCCCCAGAAGGTCTTTCGGCAAATCTTTGATAAACCCCACCGTGTCCGTAATAACCACTTCGCGGTCGCGAGGGAAGCGAAGCCTGCGCGTAGCAGTGTCCAGAGTGGCGAAAAGCAGATCTTCAGCCTTGACCGTTGATTTGGTAAGTGCGTTGAAGAGAGTGGACTTCCCTGCGTTTGTATATCCCGCGATGGAAACAATCGGGATGGCACTCTGGACGCGTCTTTCCCGGCGCTGATCCCTGGCTTTGCCGAGCGCATCAAGCTGTTTTTCAAGTCTGCGAATCTTGTCGCGTGCCCGGCGCATGTCAATTTCGAGCCTCGTTTCTCCCGGTCCTCTTCCTCCAATTCCTCCCGTGAGCCGCGAGAGAGCGGTAGATCGTTCGGACAGGCGAGGCAGGCGGTATTTGAGCTGCGCCAGTTCAACCTGTACTTTGCCGTCTCCGCTGTGAGCCCTGCGGGCGAAGATGTCAAGGATAAGCTGCGTGCGGTCTATGACGCGCATTTCGGTGATATCACCAATGGCCTTGACCTGTGCTGGAGTCAGGTCCTGGTTAAAAACAATGAGGTCCGCGCCGAGCTGCTGGGATCGGATGATCATTTCCTTGAGCTTCCCTTCGCCCAGCAAATACTTGGGATTGATATCGTACAGCCGCTGGATCACCGTGTCGAGGACGGTGATATTGTCCGAGCGGGCGAGCTCTCTCAACTCTTCAATGGATTCTTCCTGCTCCTGTTTTGATTTTTTTGAAACGCTGACGAGGATGGCCCGGTCCTTTTTTGCAACCTCGACCGCAGCCTGTGCACGCTCCATTTGGCGTTCGATGTCAGCGATGAATTCAGCCGCCTCTAGGCTGACGGCGTGGACGGATTGTACCGGTAATACTTCATAGAGCTTTCCCTCAGGATTGGGTGGTACGAGGTGTGCCAGGGAAATATTTCCGGGAAGACCGTCCGGCCGTGCATACAATGCCGCAATCATATCAAGGCGGAGCAGTGCAAGGTCGGTAAGATCTTCCTGGTTCAGCGGCTGGTCTTTTAAGTGAGTATGAATAAATCTGACACCGCGCAGACGCCTGGTACCGAGGCGGTGTTCAGAAAGATCGGGGATAAGAATGTCTTTATTGGTACCGATGAGTACATTTTTGACATTACCGGACCGGTCGATGATGAGCCCCACCTGACGGTTTATTGCCGCAGAAGATTCGGTTAATGTCCGCGCTGCCTCGGGCGTAATAACCGTGTTGGGAGGCATCTTCCTACGGTACAGACGTTCCAGCATTTTTATCTCGGCGGGTTTCAAACCGCTTACGTTTCCATGAATGGCGGGGATGAGGACCTCCTCATACAACGGTATTTTCACAAATCCTACTGAAAAAACAGCGCAGGATTGATGCCTGCGCTGAACAACCGGTAACGTATAATGAGTTGAAAAAGATAGTCAGTAGCTGGGCAGCAGCCGACCTGTGTGTCGGTATGACTATTTTACCAGATAAACGATATCGTGTTCCCGTGCATGCTCTTTGACCCGGAGGCCGAAACTCTGGCCCGCGGTTGCCTGCGAAATAGGCTGGTGCTCAAACTCCATGGACTCTACTTTTTGCGTAAAGTCGGTCGTATTGCCTTTAATATGAATCGTGGCGCCTGTATCGAGCGTGCCTGTGTTGAGTTGCACCACAGCTACGTTAAGATGGCTGTAGTAATGGGTCACGGTGCCGACCGCTATTTCATGCTGGATCGGCTCTTCCACCGGCGAGGTAATCATGGTAGCGGGGCCCGGCTCAATTTCAAATGTTTTGACGGGAACAGTCGGTTTGCTTGCAGTTTTCGTTTTCGGGGCAACGCTTTTTTTGGTCGGTTTTTTGGTTGCTTTTTTCTTTGGGGAAGCTTTTTTTGCTGTTTTTTTCTTTGCTGTTTTCTTCTTGGCAGCTTTTTTCTTGCCTGCGTTCTTCTTCAGAGTTTTTTTGACAGATTTTTTACCTGCCGTCTTTTTAATGGCCTTCTTTTTTGCAGCTTTTTTGGGCATGATAAACCTCCTCCGATATAATGACCACTGAATAAATTTAAAAAAAGATACCCGACCATTTGTTGACTATGGCGGATGTAGGCTGTATTTACGAATATGCTATGTCCCTACGGAGGATTAAGGCGCCAAAATTGTAGCAAAACCGCGGCAAAATGCAAGTGAAAAACTTTACGAGGAGCCCTTCATGGATTATAGCGCAATCTGGCCAACGCTTAAAACCGGTTGGAGTAGGAATATAAAAGGTTCATTATTTCAAGGACGAGAAGAGTTTCGCATGCCGACAAGGCGTGAAAACTTTTAAAGTAGGGAAGGGAGCATCTTTTGGGTGTCGTTAATAACTTCACATTTCAGGCAGGGGGTTTATTTTCTCCTTGTCGAACAACAATGAAATCGAATATTTCTTCAAAAACGTCGAACCAGGTGTCTTCCGAAATCGCATAGATGGCGGCTCCCATAATAAAGGAACCTTTGTTCTCAAAGCAATATTTGACATCGATCCCGAATGTTATCTCCCGGTTAATGACCAGGTTGATCCTCAAAACGCATTCCGTGCGGTCTCCTTTGTTAAATTGCACCGGACATTCGAAAAGAATGCCGTTCCGGCTGAAATTGCCGATGACCGCAGGCACAAGTTCCTGGCCGTGTTTTACTTTGAACGTAATATACTTTTGACAAGGGTCTGGAACGCTGTACCGCGGCTCTCTTCTTTCTTGGGTTGACATGCGTGTACCGTCCTTATAGAGCAATGATTGTCTGAAAATATATCATAAAATTTCAAATACTAAAAGATAAATAAGAAAAGGTTTAAAGAGGAGCGTTATTTTTTTTAGCATATATTTGTTTCTTGGGGGTGATTTTGGTAAGGTACCGATTTATTGGCGGGAGAGCATGAGAATCGAACTCACCTTTCCCGACCGAAGCCGGGAAACAGCGGATTTGAAGTCCGGGACGGGCACCAGCACCGTAACCTCTCCCTTGTTGATTTGATTGCCTTTTTGTGTCTTTTCAAATACTTGACTTTTTGCGCCTGTCTTCCAGAGTCTTCTGGAATCTTCACGAAGCATTATGCCATGACTACAAAACCGCTACAATTTCTTTTCTTCCTGATTTCTGAAGTATAGCATCACTTTTTCTGAAGCGTCTTTAAGGTTCGATTCGTTTATTATCTGGTATCGCTTGAATACGTCAGATGTCTTGTGCCCGGATATGAGCATTGCCGTCTTTTCATCAACTCCTGCCTGTATCATATTTCTACATCCGGATCGGCGAAGGTCATGGAACAGCAGTCCTCCTTGTCCTGCTCGCTCACAGGCTGAATTCCAAGCGGTGCCGCAGTCAATGAGTCGCTTTCCATTTCTGAAGCAAACGTAGGGGCATTCTGGAAACAAGGAGTCTCTTTTATCTTTCTGCGTCGCAATCTCCTGGTAAAACTCACCGGTTAGATACACTATGCGCGGATCCTTGTTCTTGGTATTGATCGGTTTTAAATGGATGGACCCGTCCGTCAGATTGACCATGTTCCATGTCAACGTTGATACCTCTCCCCAGCGAACGCCGGTATGATAGGCAATGGTAAGAGGCAACCGGAGATATTCAGGCAATTGCGATTTAAGCTTCAGGTAATCCTTGTGCTCAAGGAAACCTGTTCTGACATTATTTTCATCAAGGTGTGGAATAACCGGTATGGAATGAACCTTTGGAGGGGTTCGCTTTGCTCCAAGGTGAAACATTCTTTTTAATGTCGAAAGTTCTCTATTTATTCCCGCATTCGTGAGGCCGTCCTTAACACGAGCCTTGATATATTTTTCTATTCTGTCGCTGTCAATGTAAATGGCGGGAACGCCTTTGAAGTGTTCTGAAAGCTGCCTGATATGACGCTCAACGTCTTCCAGCGAACGTTTTTTGTTTATGGTGTAGTCGTCTATGACGAGCTGGGAAAGGTGGTCGAAAGTTACTTTTTCTATGTGTGCTATGGGCCGCTTGCCCTCGGCGATCTGGCCCTCTCGAAATTTCAGTTCTCTTTTCGCGTCGGCGTGGGATTTTCCTTTTCCCATCGACACGTTTGTTTTTTTTCCGATTCCATCGTAATACTGAATCCAGTAGATATTTCCGCGCTTATAAACAGTTCCCAAGGGCCGGAATCCTTCCTTGCTCTATGAATTTATCAAGGTCTTTAATATCGTACTGAATGTGCCTGTCTTTTTTGATGTAATCTATTTTTCTCCTGTACCGCAATGATTGCATTGCAGATACAGAGCGTCCAAGATAGGCGGCGGCTTCGTATTCGTTAAAAAGTCGTTTGGTCATTGATTATACCCGTTTTATGTTATCTGTCAACTGGTTCATGCTTACTCACTCTCCCAGGTACGGAGTAGGGCAGGGGTGATCATGACATAGGCTCATAAGTTGCTTCAAAAATATCTGGCTTACAAGGATAGTATTCTCCCTTTACTCCAGTAATAATCCAATCACCTGGACAAACAATGTGCCCGCCTTCGAGTGTATATACCCATCCATGATCATTTGTTAGCGATCTACCACATTCCAAACAAGTATCAGCTCGTGGATCAGTAATTTTAAAATGATCTTTCCATAGAGTAACGGCGTGATGATTACCACTACCGAACCATTGATTTGCGTCTACAACTATTGGCTTTTTTCTGTACTTGCTCATTTCTCCTCCCTACGTTGCCATCAATAGAGCTACTTTTATTGTAGTGATGTACTCACGAACTAGTTTTGCGTTTTCTGCGAACTCACCCCAGGTACCGGAAGCAGGCATTTTATTCCACAGACCAGCACAGCAACCGTGCATAATATGCGTCTGTGCATAGAGTATGCAGCCTTCACAGATTCCATTTTGAGCCAAACAACATGCACAGTACTTTCCAGACCATACCTCGCCTATGGCATCTAACATCTCATGCTTGTCTACAGCACTTGCAATAGGCAGACTCTCAGCACACGCTGCCATTCTATCATAATGTTCCTCACACTTTTGCAGGGTATCTATTTTAGAGTATTCGTACATGGTGACTCCTCCCGCTGCGGGCGGGTGTTCCACTTTTTAATTTCATTGTCTGATCGTTTAGTTTTCCTCTGCCAACTCAACATCAAAATATCCGACTCTGTTTATATGCGTTACGGTTCCGCAATGAGTACACACGTCGAAGAGGATATTAAGTCCCGCATATACATGCTTGACAGTTCCGAGCGTTCCCTTGCTCGCTCCTTGTCCGCATCCGTTATTAATTTGACGAACGGCCCTTACTCTCTGTCCTTTCCAATCAGCGGCATTTGCCATACCGTTATAGCTTCCTGCGCCTTTTCCCTTTTTATGAGTATACTTACCCATCATCTCTCTCCTTTGCCGGGGGTACTATTCATTAATCCGCAGAAGTTACGATAATAATTCCAGACCTGTTACTTCCTAGAGCTACGCGCTTTCGGTTGCTCATGTCCGGCCATTCACTGTCTGGAATTTTTGGTATATCATCATCGCTGTCTGGATCGTATTCCCCGATCTCTGACCAACCATGTCCAAAGCAGGTGACGTATACTTTCCCATCGTCGAACGCATACGCGAAGTCTGATGTATTGCTGTTATTCCAAGGCCACGGCCAGCCTTGTTCAGGAAGGGTCACATCATGGCGTCGCATAAAGTACCGTTCAAGTCTAGAGCGAAACTCATCTGCGGTTTTTGAATCGAACAGGTGTTCTCCGGTAGGCCACGGTTCATCTTTGTAATCCCCCGGCCATGGCTCGCGCTCTTCTGATTTTGGAATAATACCATCCGGGTATCCATCGTATGCTATGCTGCCTATCCATTCTGCCTTTGGTCCGCGACCAATATAAAAATCTGCTCTTGTTCCCATGTTATTCCTCCTCACTCTTGCCGCTGGCAGGGCTTTCGATAAGAATTGCCCACGCTCGCCCGATTTGGATTATGCAGATATTCTGCTACGGATTATCTGGCAGTCATGTACACGACTGAGCAATCAGACATCCGATTCCCTTATCGCCAAGGACGGTACTTGCCAATACCGCAGCGGCTATTATTTCTACATATCAAGTTTTATAATACGAACATCTTTAAAGGCCTTCACTCGCACCTTTGCATGAACGG
>CAZPGZ010000042.1:0-20421 GCA_964586075.1 uncultured Nitrospiraceae bacterium
AAGATCAGTCAGAATCTCTAATTGCAAGTGTCACTATACTTGGGGGTAGCTCCCATCATCAACAATAAGGATTTTTTTCATAATATTATATAATTATATCATATGGACCCAAATAATAACAGCGGAAATTTTCCAGAGCAGTTATATCAGAATGAAGAAATAACCAGTGAGAAAATTTTTCCTCTTTCTGAATTTTTTTCTTACTACAGGCATCCGGCCAAATATCCTTCCTGCATTTTCAGAAAATAATTGTGTTTCACGTTCAGCAAAAAATAGCCTTTTTTCAAAGCATTCAGGAAAACCGTCATTCCTTGTGCTGTTTAAAAACGAAATGGCACAACGCTTGCTATATTGCCAGGCATATGAACATGACAACTCAACATACCAGCCAAACGGAATCACTGACAGCAGGCGCTCTCTCCGCAGGATCATATTCCGGAAGGAAGGAAAGCGCAGCCGCAAAAACTGATTTCGATACGCTTATCGATCTGGCAGCATCTGCACCGAAAGCGAAATCTGCACCGCATACTTCTGCCCCGAACAACAAAAATAAAGATAAAGATGTTGTTTCGGAAAACAGCAATGACACTGTTAACGATGCAGCTGAAACAGCAAATACCCAACCGGCGCAGCAGCCGGCCCAGAATAACGATGCCGCAGCAGCATCTGCAGAATCTCAAACAGCGCAACAATCGATCGTGCATGATGATCAGACTGTCAGCGATCCAAACAGATTGAATACTGAAGCAAATCAGTCATCACCGGATGTCGTTGCAGTTATGCTACAGGCCCTCGCGCAACTGACGGGCCAGAACAGCACGGAAGTTACTCCTTCCGCAGTTGCCCCTTCTGCCGGAGAAGAGCATAGTGATGCAGTGCAGCAAGTCCAGAACAGTGCACAACCTGCAGATGTAAAACAGAGCCCGGAAAACAATACAGCTGTTCCCGGTGCGCAAAACGCGGGCGATGTCCAGCGTGACACAAAGAATGTTTCTTCTGAAACGGAGGTTTCTGCTGCATGGCCGCAGGAAAAAATTCAGGATGTTGCACAGCAAAAATCTTTCCCCGAATCCGATAAACAGATATCAGACAAGAAAGAAGGGGTATTTGCTACTTCTGCTTCAGCATCAGAATCAGAACAACAGATTGCAGAGAATCACACTGCGCCCCTTTCCAAGAAACCCGCTCTTGCCGAAAAGAGCATGAATGTAACTGCATTTTCCGTCTCCGGAGAAGCCTCACTTCCGAACGAAACGAAAAGCAGCCAGGACTCCGCCCAACTTCCGAGCAACACTGTCGAGCTGCAGACAAAGGCGGACATATCTCATCTGGCAAACCAGGAAACGGCTGCACTTCAACAATCGGCGCAAAATACAAAAAACACATCCGGCGAGGCGGCGCATTTTGAAAGCACCCTCTCCGCGATACGCACGCAAAACAACTTCGATCCGGCGGAGAATAAAGCGACCATCATAAGCACCGGCAACCGGCTCGCGGTTTCCCTCGAACCGGAAGGTCTCGGGAAGCTCAACATCAATTTAAGCCTTGACCGGGGAATGGTCAATGCACAGATACAGGCAGCGGACCCCGCCGCAAAGAACCTTCTCGAAAATAACATGCAGCAGATCATGGATACCCTCATGAAGGAAGGATTGAATGTCGGAGGATTTTCCGTATCACTGAAACACGGCGAGACCGGCGATATGAACGGCCAGGGAACGAACGATTTTGTAAAACCATCCCGAGAAGAGAGCGCAAACATACCGAGCACATATCAGAATGATCCGGTCGGCCGGATCAGTATGTTTGTGTAAGAGGAGGCAGTATGTCCATTTCAACAATTGCAAGCGGTACCACCAGCACGGACACAAGCACAACCACGCAAACCCTGGATAAAGAGGATTTTCTGAAGCTGTTCATCACCCAGCTCAAAAATCAAAATCCGCTCAGCCCCATGGACAGCACGGGATTCACCTCGCAGCTCGCGCAATTCAGCTCCCTGGAACAGCTCACGAATCTTAACAGCAGCATGAGCAGCCTCGTTCAGTATCAGAATTCCCTCCAGAACGTAATGGCGACGAGTTTGATAGGAAAAGATGTAGAGGCTGCCGGCAATCAAATCGTGCTCTCTGGAACTGCCGGACTCAATTTTACGCTCCCGAGCGCCACAGCAAAAACAACGCTTTCCATTTACAACTCAAGCGGAACATGCGTACGGCAGGTATCCCTAGGGGCCGAAAGCGCGGGTAACGTGAGTTATACCTGGGACGGGAAAAACAATACAGGCGCCACACAGCCCGACGGTCAGTATACGTACACAATCACCGCCACCGATGCGAAAGGAGCATCCGTGACCGCAACAACATTGATGTCCGGAACGGTCAGTGGCCTTGCTTTTGAAAACGGCACTACCTATCTGGTGCTGAATAACGGCACAAAAGTTACCTTCAGCAATATTACAAAAATTGACGACTAAAGAAGGGGGTATCACAATATGTTGACCGCATTATATACAGCAGTAAGCGGAATGGACGCAAACGGCGAGTCGCTCTCGGTAATAGGCGACAATATTGCGAACCAGAACACAATCGGTTTTAAGTCGAGCAACGTAGCATTCGGCGACATACTGAGTCAATCGCTCTCCGGTGGAGCCGGGAACTCACAGGTCGGACGCGGGGTGAGGATGACCAGCGTGACCCCTCTCTTCAGCCAGGGATCGTTCCAAACCAGTGCCAACGGCCTTGATCTCGCCATAGACGGCAACGGATTCTTTATGGTGGCAAATCCCAATACCACCGCACGGTCCTATACCCGGGCAGGCCAGTTTTCTCTCGACAGCGACGGGAACATCGTAAACCCGGAGGGAATGCTGCTTCAAGGTTATCTCGCAGATACGGCCGGAAATATTTCCGGCACTCTCGGCAATCTGACGGTTGCGGCCGTGCAAAACCCGGCTGTTCAGACGGCCAATACCGATATGTTCGTCAATCTCAACGCCTCTGCCGACACTTCTGCTGCGTGGACCTTTGCGGGCGGCACGACAACACCGCCGAGCGATACCCAGTATGAGAACTCTACAACAGTAACGGTGTATGATTCACAAGGCGGCGCGCATGCAGTGAATGTGTATCTCTCAAAAACAGCAAACAATGCGTGGACCGCGCACTATGTCTACACGGATTCCACGGGTGTTTACCGGGAGGCGGCGACGACACAGAACCTCACGTTCAATACCAGCGGCGCACTCACGGCCGACAACGATGCCGCAACTGCATTTGTCTGGGGAGGCGGCGTCGCCAACGGATCTATCACGTTTGATTACGGAACAAGCATCGCGGAAGGTGGAACAGGACTGGACGGCACTACCCAATACAACGCCGCTTTCTCAGTCTTGAACATCGTTCAGGACGGCTACGCAGCAGGATCGCTCTCGACGATCGAGATCGGCCAGGACGGAGTCATTACCGGCGTGTTTACCAATGGCCAGACGAGGGCAGTCGGACAATTGGCGCTGGCAAAATTCATTGCTCCTACCCAGCTGACGAAACTCGGAGGCAACCTGTACGCCGAATCAAGTGGTTCCGGCCAGGCCATCGTGGGAACGCCCGATACCTCCGGACTCGGCTCAGTGAGTTCGAACAGTCTCGAACTCAGCAATGTGGATCTCGCTGCTGAGTTTGTTAAAATGATTGCGGCCCAGCGGGGATTCGAGGCCAATTCAAAGATGATCTCGACATCAGACTCGATCCTGCAGACACTGACGAACCTCAGGTAAGACAGAACATCTGACTGCATAATATTGATACACCATAAGTACTCAATTCTCCGAGAAAGGAGCGGATAACATACCGCTCCTTTCTCGCTTTTTTACCATCTGATACAAACCAAAACGTAAATTTATTTTCTATATGTAGAAAAATAGTATAAAAGTATGTATATATAGAAGAATTCACCTGCAATCCTCAAATTTCTTTTTATAGCTGTCAAGAATCTGACTTCGTTTCTCCTGCCCATTTCCTGATGAAAAACTCATCCGTCAATAAAACCGAATATATTCAATTTGTTATAATTTTCAGCGTGGAACCAAATACAAAAAAATCATGGTATCTATATTGCATTTATTAATAATCAGTGTAGTAACAGATTGTTTTTTGACACTATTTATTTGTTCAAATAGGCTCATAACTGGTTGTTAAACAGGTAAATATTTTCTTCAACTGATGAATGTATAAGAGGGAGGCTCCTCATGAAGGCAGTACTCGGTTTAAAGCTGGACCCATGGCATGACACGGGTGCAGCAGTCGTTCTTGACGATGGATCACTATTGCGCGTCATTGCCATCTCGCAGGAAAGACTGGATCGCATAAAACATTCCAGGGCTTTTCCGGCAGAAGCCATCACTTACTGCCTCGAAACCGCCGGCTGCACGTTAAAAGATTTGAGCCTCGTGGTATCGGATTTCATTGTATCTCCCACCGTTGACGACCGGGCGACCTGGGTCGAACAACCGGCACCCGATGAAAAACAGGAGTTCTTCCGTGAGATCAATAATCTCGGCATCCCCGTCGTTTTTGCGGAACACCATGTATGCCATGCCGCTTCCGCCTATTACGCCACGGATTGGGGCGACGCCGCCGCGCTGGTGATTGACGGACTCGGTTCGCACTATGAAACACAGAGTATTTTCAACTGCAGCGGCAACGGCATTACGAAAGTAGCGACATCTCGGAAACCGGGCATCGGTTTGATGTATAACGCCGTTACCGAATTGTTGCTCGGTTTTGAGCATCTGCAGGAAGGCAAAACCATGGGTCTTGCCGGACACGCGAAAGACGGCGGCAAATGGGCTGAATATTTCCGCGGAAAAACGGATGCGTACAACCCATGCCAGATCATCTATGATCAATTTGTAGAAGAAGAGCCTGCGTTGAAACTCACCGCCCCTGCTCATTTACCAAAAAGAAAGCCGGCGGACGACCCTGTCTCCGGTCCATTTCCGCAATATGCGTATGCTGCGCAGTCCTCGCTGGAGTCCAGCGTGCTGCACATGGTCCGCGCCGCCGCTCGCATGCTTCCTGCGAAACGTCTTTGCTATTCGGGTGGTGTCGCTCTCAATATTCCGGCAAACCGGATGATTCTGGACTCCGGTCTGTATGATGACCTCTTTATACAACCGGCGGCTTCCGACTCGGGCATTCCGCTCGGGGCCGCGCTTTTGGGATATTACAGCATACTGGGCGGTACGAAACGGTGGAGCATGGAGCATGCATTCCTCGGCCGGAACTACGACTTGAAACAGACAGGAGCAGTCTCAACAGCATGGCGGGGTCCCTCCGGAGAATACAGCACGCAGAACGTTGCGCGGCTGCTGGCCAATGATTATCTTGTCGCATGGGTGCAGGGGCCTTCCGAATACGGCCCGCGGGCGCTGGGGCACCGCAGCATTCTCTGTCTACCCCGAGACCCGCAGATGAAGGCATATCTCAACCGTGAAGTCAAGCATCGGGAAATGTTTCGCCCCTTTGCGCCGATAGTCCCCGTTGAGGAGCAGGGAAACTTTTTTGATTTAAGTGTCCAGTCTCCGTTCATGCTGTTGAATGCAACCGTCCATCCGGATAAAGCAGCACTGATCCCGGCAATTGTGCATGCAGACGGCACTGCGCGGGTTCAGTCGATCCGCAGGAGCGAACAGCCGGAGCTCCACGCGCTGTTGCAGGAGATAGGTACGGCGACAGGCGTTCCGATACTTCTGAACACGTCGCTGAATCTCGCCGGAGAACCGATTGTCGAAACCCCCGCCGAAGCAGTCGACCTTTTTAAGCGCTCCCGGCTTGATGCTCTCGTGCTGGGTCAACACCTGCTGACCAAAAAACCGCTGCAGGAGCTGTTTTCCGCGAAAAACCCGGGGCTTGCCGCCATGCATGCATCGGCCTCAATAACGGCGACAACACCGGATATGGAAACATCAAGAGAAAACAAGGGACCGCAGGCGCAACCGCAAAAAGATTCATCCGGCTTCAATATCCTTTTTTATGTAGATCCCCTGCTGGATGATCAAAAAGAGGCTTTTATCCGCGGATGCCACTTTCTCAGCACGACTGTCATGAATGCGCTGAAAAACAATCCGCAAGCGCAATGGAACGCTCTTATTTTAGGAACTGCCCCGGTCCGGGAGATGTTCGGCGAAGCGTACAGGGAGTGTTTCAGAGAAATCGATGAAAACCTGTTTCTTGATTATTATAAAGGCGCAGGCAGATATGAAATACTGGCTAAATCCTTCCGGGGCGAGCACAAAAAAGAAGCCCTTGCTCATTTCGCCGGTCAACTCAAAACAATAATCGATGATTTCAAACCAGATGTCATATTTTCTTCTGTCCCCGTCCCTTTTCTGAAGGTATTGTTTCCCAGTGCGTTGACGATGTATGCGGAAGCCGGCCTGATGACAACATTTCCGATTTTTTATTCTCTTTTGTTCGACCCGGCCGGTTTATTGAGCAGTTCGTTCATTGAACAGTTTGCACCGTCGATCCTGGGATCGCCAATTTCCGATGCGCAGCGGACCGCCTTGCAGCATTTGAGACAAGAATTACGTGAGGCGCTGTCCCTCGACAATCCCTTTCAGGAGGAGCTTGCGGAGCTTAAGAAAAAATACAGAAAGCTTGTTCTCCTGTCGCTTCCGTTCATCATTGACCTGCACAACGATCCCGGAATCGAATCTCACACCGTTGAAGAGCTGCTGTTCTCAATTCTGGAGAAGATAGACAAGGATACGGGGGTGCTTATCAGCACGCATCCTCACGAAAAAATGATGAGTGCCGAGCTGGTCGACAAGGTTCAGGAAGCGTTTCCCAATGCAACGTATCTTGCAAAAAAGCATCACTATTTTACCTCAATCCATATTATTCCATCCGTCGATGCCGTCATCAATGTGTCCTCTAAAACCGCGCTGTGGTCGCTCCTGCTCGACAAGAAACTGCTCAGTATCGGCAAGACATTTTCCGCAGTATCCGACTGGGAGAGTATCGAGGATTTCAACGCAGACAGGAACGAACGATCTATCGATAAGGATCCTCTTCTGCTCTATCTGCTGACGCATTACTATGTTCCGGAAAAATATTACACCGACGGCGCCTGGATGACCGCGTTCATTCAAAAGTCGATTTCCAGAAACGTATCCGGAAAGATCGGCCCTGATTTCTATGACGCCATTGATGGCGACATGGCGATCCTTGAAGACCTTATCCGCCGCACCGAGGGGTATATAGAAGACAAGAAAAAAACCGCTTTGGAGTTTACCGGTGAACGTTTCGTCCCGGAGCTGAGCGGCCAGATTGCCTACGAACACTTTCACCGGTATGCTTTCGCATCGGAATTTGCAAAAAATAAGCGCGTGCTCGACATCGCGTCCGGCGAAGGATACGGCTCCGCGCTGCTCGCGGCCGTTGCCCGGAAGGTCGTGGGCGTCGACATATCCGACCAAGCCGTCAACCACGCCCGGGAAAAGTACAAGGGCTTTGGAAATCTTTCTTTCATCCAGGGCGAATGCAAAAAAGTCCCCTGCCCAGACGGATCATTCGATGTCGTTGTTTCATTCGAGACACTGGAGCATACGCGGGACCAGGCGGAATTTCTCTCCGAAATAAAGCGGGTGCTCGTCAAAGACGGAATTCTCGTCATCTCGACTCCGAACAAAAAGATATACTCCGATGACAGAAATTACGATAATCCATATCATGTGCTCGAACTGGACAAAGACGATTTCAACGCTTTGCTGAATTCTCATTTCACACGAACCAGCCTCTGGGGACAGCGCGTGGCTTTTTCATCGCATCTGTGGCCGATGGATTCCCTGGACACACTCCCGTTCAGGCATTACCGCAGAACTACCGATGAGAGATATTCCGCCGGAAACGAACCACCCTTCGATCCGGAGTATTATATTGCCGTCTGTTCGGACAGCACGGCGGTGCCAGACAACTACATCTCTCTCTACACTAGCGAAAAGAACGAGCTGTTCGCGGAATATGCTAATCGCGAAACGTGGGCAAGGGCACTTGAGAAAGAACTTTTAGTCAAAAACAATGTAATTAATGATCTGCAGCAACAAATCAACCAATTGCAGAAAACCGGGGATAAGAACCAGCCTGGAGAAGAGAAAACCGTTTCTGAAGACACAAAAACCGGAGCTATTGCAGTAAATGATGATTCGGAGTCGGACTATATCTTCGCGCAAACGTTGATTCAGGACGGTCGTATTGATGAAGCCCTCGCGGCACTTAATCGAATCGTGCAAAACCATCCCGACCATGCAAACGCACATGCCGCCCTCGGCGCCCTCCATGCCCGGAGACAGGACAAGGTGCGCGCTCTTATGCACTATGAACGCGCCGTAACGCTCGCTCCGCAAAATACGGGAGTGCTCAAGGGGCTCGCGGACCTTTATTACGTCGATATGGGGCGGACCGAAGACGCCCAGATCCTGTACTGCAGATGCATCGCACAGCAGCCGGATGATCACGAAATACTCCAGATTCTCGCCAATATTTGCGTTTCCCAGAAACAGTTCAACGCTGCACGGGCGGTATTTGCGACCATGCAGCGACTTGCACCGGAAAACACCGATGCAAAAAACGCAATTGCCGCCATAGACAGGCATCAGGCCAGCGTTGCCACCACATCGTCGCCTGAGTTCCTGCACAAGGAATCCGCTATCCTCGCACAGGCAGGTCTTTACCGTGAAGCAATCGCCCTGCTGGAACGTCTGATCGGGATGCATCCGGAATTTGTTCTGGCATACAACGATCTCGGGGTTCTGTACGGCAACAGCGGCGACTTTCCGAAAGCCCAGCAGCACTATCAAGAGGCCTTGAAACTCGAACCGGGAAATATCATGATCCAGAAAAACCTTGCGGACCTGTTGCTTGTGGGGTTCGGCAATGCCGAAAAGGCGGTAAAGCTGTACTCGGCGATATTGCAGCATGTTCCGGACGATCAGGAAGCACTCCTCGCTCTGCGCCAGGCACGCGCCGAACGCGAAGATTCAGAGCAGGCGATTACTGGCGATTTTTCGGTCACTTTAGTGCAATGTCCGGCCTGGGGCAGAGAAACGCCGCCGGTCGCAATATCTCTTCTTGCAGGAAATCTCAGAAGCAAAGGCTACAGAGTGCACCTGTTCGATTTAAACAATGAATTATACCATCAGGTCGCGCCGAAACATAAGATGTACTGGGACCAGGAGCAATATTCCTTCTGGTCCTCACCAGTCGAGGTAAAAAATCTGATCAAGCAATATCAATCCGTTATCGAAAGCATGGTTGACCGGATTGTCGAGAAAAAAAGCAAACTCATCGGCTTCAGCGTTGTATTTACCGCGTTGCACTTCACACTGGAGATCGCCGAACGAGTCAAAAAGCGGCTTCCGGACAGCATCATCGTCCTGGGTGGACCTTCAACAGCAGAGTATGCCGACGGGCTCAAACATCTGGACAACCCGTTTGTGGACGCGCTCGTCCTGCGCGAAGGCGATATAACCTTGCCGGAACTGTGCAAAAATCTGAAGGAAACCGGCAGGCTGCTGCGCATCCCGGGGCTTGTTTTCAAGGAGAACGGCTCAATCATAAACGGCGGTCTGCGGGACCCGGCCCCTTCCCTCGACGACATCCCGTACGCTGATTACTCGGATTTTGATCTCAGCACCTATACGCATCCCTACCGTCTGGACATGTTTTCAAGCAGAAGCTGCGTGAACCAATGCCATTACTGCGATGAACGAAAATATCTTCAGCGCTATCGCTTTCGGTCAGGCAAAAACCTGTTCGAGGAAGTGCGCTATAACCTGCAGAAATTTCCGGGGATCACGTATATCAATTTCTGCGACTCTGTTGTGAACGGCTCGTTAAAGGAATTAAGCGAGTTCGCCCGTTTGCTGGTCGAAAACAGCGTGCATATCACCTGGTCGGGCCAGAGCGTCGTCCGCAAAGACATGACGCCCGACTTGTTGAAACTTTTGGCAAAATCCGGCTGCACCTATTTAAGCTACGGAGTAGAGACCGGCTCCGATGCCGTTCTGAAATCAATGAACAAGAAACTGGCTTCACGCGAAGCGGCGGAGAACAACCTGCGCGACACGCACAATGCCGGCATCAAGGCGTATGCGAATTTTATGTTCGGGTATCCAACGGAAACCGAGGAAGATTTCCAGCAAACGCTGGACTTCGTCCGCAAAAACAGGCCGTGGATTGACGGCGTAAGTCCCTCGCAGTCCTTTACCGTCATCGTCCCGAACACATATCTGTATGAGAATCCCGGCCAGTTCGGCGTGGAAGACAAACCCCATTATCTCTACTGGAGCACCAGGGATGGCAAAAACACCTATCCCGTACGGTTTGAACGATATGAACGGTTCTGCTCAACCTGCATCGAACTGGGGCTCGTCGGCGTGGGAATTGTAAAAGAAAAAGTGGATAAATGGAAACTTCTGGGATCATATTACCGGTTCAAGCACGATTATGAGCGCGCTGCCGAGTGCTATCAGAAAGACCTTCTGAAGCATGGTTATTCAGCTGATTCCTTGACCGCTCTTCTGGAATGCTACAGAAAAGGTGAAAAATTCAACCCGTCCGAACCGATGCAGGGCATGGAACGATTGATCTCGTTTTATAACGCGAGTATCAAGGACCTGACAGGCAAAATTGAAGAACCGGACACAGCGCGCTCGTTGCAACACAGAGACAAATCTTCATCCGTAAATGCTAGCGAAATCAGCCCGGATGTTTCAACGCAACTTGCCCACGCATCGGCACTCAGCAGGGCCCAGGCAGGAGACGAAGCAGGGGCAATCAAGGATCTAGAATGCGCCGTTGCATCCTGTCCCGGATATGCCGTCGCCCGCAACGACCTTGGCGTGCTTCTGCAGAGAAAGGGCGATTTTGCCGCCGCCCAAACTCAGTTTGAAGAAGCGGTCCGATTACAGCCTGAGAATGTGACATTCCAAAAAAATCTCGCGGACCTTTATGTGGTTCTCAAAGACTTTGAAAATGCTGCGCGCCTTTACGACCGCGTTATAAGCCAATCTCCGGACGACAGGGAAGCGTTAACCGGTTTGGCAAGACTCTGTCTTGAAATCGAGCAGGTTGACTCCGCGCGGCGCTTTCTGGAGCGAATCCTGGAGATTGATCCGGACAATCAGGACGCCCGGCAATGCCTTGACGCTCTGGCGGCTCGTGAAAAAACGGATGCTGCTTTAGCAGGAAATGCCGGCTTCCGTGAGGGAAAAGCACCGGATACGAAGTCATCAACAGTTGTTCCAGCAGCCACCCGGGAAGGTAATGCCATGGCAGCTCCGGCCATAACCGGCGTCGGCATAAAACAAACACCCTCTCCAGGACGGAACGGCATTATCTGCCTCAACCCTTTCTTCGAGTTCGAAATTGATATCACCGGACGTGTGGTTGTGTGCTGTACGGGATGGTTCCGGCACAGCCTGGGAAACATGAAAAAACAGACCATTGCCGAAGTCTGGAACAGCCAGGTGGCGCGATACGTCCGGAGGAAAATGTACAAGGGCGAGTGGGAGGATATCTGCAATCCGCATTGCCCGACGATCGTACATTATCGAAAATACGGCACCGTTATCCCTTACAGCGAGTTGCAAAAAAACAAGAACCTGACGCCAAAACACGTTGAAGAAATTCTTGCCGGCAAGGATTGTCTGGAATCAACGCCGACCTATTTCAAGCTGAGCGACTCAAAGGTATGCAACCTGTCCTGCAAAATGTGCGGCGTCGTGCGGAGCAAGGATTACACGGACGACAAGGCAATGATTCAGAAAAGAACGAAAGACCTCATGCAGTATCTGGACCGTGCGAAAACAGTTTTAATGTGCGGCAACGGAGACCCCTTCGCTCGACCTGACACTCGGGAAATTTTAATGCATTATAAAAGCAACAACCCGGATTTAAAATTCTGTCTCATTACCAACGGGCTGCTGCTTCCCCGGTACTGGGATAAAGTAAAACACCAGAACTTTGAATCCATAGACATATCCGTCGATGGCGCCAGCAAGGATGTGTATGAAAAGATCAGGACCGGCGGCAAGTGGGAGGACATCCTGAAAGTTTTGGACCTCGTCAGGGATAACCGGAGCAAATTCGGCAATGTTCTGCTCAGCATGGTCGTGATGAGAAGCAATTTCAGAGAAATCCCCGCGTTCATCGATATGGCTGAATCCTTCGGGTTCCTGCCCATGTTCAGCAGGATACAGGGCCAGTTCGACGACGAGAACATCTTTGAAATGCGGGATCAGACGGCATTGAATGAACTACGGACTATTGTGACCGCTGAACGGAAAAAAAAGCGAAGCGTGGACGTAATTTGGCAGGACATTATCGAGTTTGCCGATGAAGAAGCAAAGGAGGAAGCATGTCTGGTGAATCACTGAAAACTGCATGGTCGCTGCTGGAATCAAACCAATTGCGGCAGGCGCGGCAGCTACTGGTATCTCTGATCGGCGACGATCCGACGAATACCGAGGCAATGCACGCGCTGGCGACCGCAGACATCAAGGAAGGCAAATACCTCTCTGCGCTGGAGCTTCTGGAGGAGGTCCTCCGAATCGATCCGAAGAACGGCAATGCGCTGCAGGACAGGGATTTCATCCGCACGAAAATCAGCCAGGACACTGTCCGAACGGCAAATTCAGAAACCGGCACCGCAAACGCGCCTGCGGCTGCCACGAAGGAGATCACAACGCATCCTGCGCCGGACTCCGGCAAGAGCGTCAAAATATCCATTATCATACCTGTTTTCAACCAGGTCGCCTATACAAAACAATGCATCGAAACGGTCCTGGCAACCTGCGAACACCACAATTATGAGATACTCGTGGTCGACGATTGCTCCACCGACGGGACCCAGGAATATCTTGAAAGCGTGAAGCCGTTCGTGCGGTCTTTCCGGAATGAAAAAAACCAGGGTTTTATTTTAAACTGTAATTTTGCCGCCTCGCAAGCCAGAGGCGAGTATATCGTCTTATTGAATAACGACACGATTCCGCAGCCGAATTGGCTAGATGGCTTGCTGGAACCATTCGGAATGTATGATAACGTTGCGGCAACCGGCGCACTGATGATTTTCCCGAATAATACCGTCCTTGAAGCATCAAGCATCATTTTTTCAGACGGTTCAGGATGGAACTACGGCCGCGGCTGCGATCCGGAGTCACCGCGATATAATTTTATCCGCGAGGCAGACTATATTCCCGGCGGCGGCATGATGATCAAAAAGGCGATCTGGGATGAACTCGGCGGACTGGATACGTACTATTGCCCTGCCTATTATGATGATATCGATTTCTGTTTCAGAGCACGCCAGGCCGGCTATAAAATCCTGTACACCCCATTCTCCAGGATCATCCATTTCGAAGGCATGAGCGGCGGTACCGATCTGACAAAAGGCATGAAACGGTACCAGGTCGTCAACCAGGAAAAATTCCGGGAACGGTGGAAAGACGAACTACAGAAAAATCATTACGAAAACAAATATGAAAATGTATTTAGAGCTTCACGGCGGGAAAAAGGGAAACGGATACTATTGATCGATCATCTGCTTCCCCTTCCGAATTTCAACTCAGGCTGCTTTAGAATGAACCATATCGTTAAACAGCTCGTTAAGCTGGAGCATAAAATCACGTTTGTTCACCTGTCAAATACCGACCCGGAGAACTACAAGGATGTGCTCAGAAAAATGGGCGTAGAAACAGTAGGCCTGAATTATGAATCATGGGAACATAGCGGGAGCCAGAAAAAAACAGCAATTTTAGATCAAATATTGAAATCCCTGGAAGCACAGTACAACAACTATGATGTCGTTTACCTGGCTTTTTACTGGGTGGCTGCACTATTCATAAAAGAGCTCAGAAAAAGACTGCCTGCCGCGATCATTTTTGTCGATTCGATCGATATCCATTTCCTGCGCAAGGAACGGGAGGCCGAACTGCACAAAGACCAGAAGCATGCTGCGGCGGCCAGGCAAACTAAGTGTGATGAACTCGCCACCTATGCAAAGGCGGATGCCGTCATAACCGTCACTGAAGACGACAAAAAGATTCTTCAGAAAGAGCTGCCGTACAAGCCGTCATTCGTCTTGCCGAACGTGCATGATATCGTTCCGACAGAGGCGGGATTCAAGGAGCGAAAAGACCTGCTGTTTGTCGGCGGTTTCAACCATACGCCCAATGTTGACGCCATGCTTTATTTCTGCCGCGAGATATTTCCTTCGGTAAGAAAAGCGATACCGGGAATAAAGTTATGGATTGTAGGAAGCAATCCCACGGACGAGGTAAAAGCGCTGGCTGGCGATTCAATCGTTGTAACGGGCTGGGTCAAGGAAACAAAACCGTATCTTGATCAATCCAGAATATCCGTTGTTCCGCTGCGGTACGGAGCGGGCATGAAGGGAAAGGTCGGTGAGGCCTTGTCGCACGGCCTGCCGGTGATTACGACGACGGTCGGTAGCGAAGGAATGGGAATAGTCAGCGGCGAGCATGCAATTGTGGTCGAATCACCCGAGGAATGGGTGCAGCAAATCACGCGGCTCTATAATGATGAAGCATTGTGGAACCATTTGTCCAAAAACGGGCAGGACTTGATATCAAGTCTATACGGAAGTGACAAAATTCGGGAGCGCGCTCGCACCCTCCTGAGCTACAACTCACGCGAGGACGTGGCCGCCCTGTCCCCTTGTCCATCTAAGAACTCATTTTCCTACGCGAACGGAATCACTTCGATCGTTATTCTGACCTATAATCAGCTCGAATATACAAAAAAATGTATACAAAGTATCCAGGCGCACACGACGGAGCCGCATGAAATCATTTTTGTCGACAACGCTTCCACGGACGGAACCGTCAAATGGCTCAGAAAACTGGTCGCTGACAATACGAACTACAGGCTGATAGAAAACAGCGTAAATTTAGGTTTCTCAAAAGGCTGCAACCAAGGTATAGAGACATCATGCGGTGAATACATTCTGCTGCTGAACAATGATGTCGTGGTCACCCCTGCATGGTTGTCAGGGATGCTTGAATGCCTGCACAGTTCCCCGAATGCGGGCATCGTCGGACCCATGACAAATAATATCAGCGGACCGCAAAAGGTGCCTGCTGTCGGTTATTCGGCCCTCGAAGAGCTGGATTCCTATGCACACGCTTTCCGGGAACGAAACCGGCACCGCAGAATACCCTATCGGAGAATCGTGGGCTACTGCATGCTCTTTAAGCACGACCTTGCCGACGGCGTAGGGTTGCTTGACGAAAGTTTCGGATCGGGCAATTTCGAAGACGATGATTATTGCCTGCGTGCGGAGCTTCTGGGATATCAGAATTTCATCGCCGGAGATGTATTCATTCACCACTACGGCAGTGTAAGCTTTGCGGGAAACAAAATCGATTATCGCTCCACTTTGACGAAAAACCGCCGCATTTTTACGAATAAATGGAGCGGCGTCGACGCCGGAAGTCCGCTCGGCAAAAACCTAACGGGTTTGAACGCCCGCGACAAGGCAATGGAACTAAACCATTCCGGTCATCTGGAGAAAGCAATCGAAGCGCTTCTTAAGGGGATTCATCAGGCTCCGGAAGTCAGAAGTACGTATTATAAGATGGCTGAATTGCTTCTTGATGCCAAACAGTATACCGAAGCGCTCAAGGTGGTCACGGAACTGCTGCCTGATGACGACGATGTTCCAAGGCTCGTGCTGGCAGGATACTGCGAAGAAGGCCTCGGGCATAATGAAGAAGCCGGAAAGTATGCAGCGCGGGTATTGAACATCAAGGCGACATCGGCTCCCGCTCAGAACCTGCAGGGAATACTGGCATATAAAAGAGAAGACCTCTCAGCGGCCCGGGATTTTTTCAACATGGCCGCTGCTTCTGATCCTTCATACGGGGAGCCGCAGACAAATCTCGGAGTAATAGCGTGGGCCTTGGGAGAACGACAAAATGCGCTGGACCTTTTGGAACGGGGTTTCGTTTTGGCGCCTACATCCCCGGACAATGCATCCGCATACCATGCAGCAGTCACCGCACAGGAAGAATTCACCAGAGCGGAACGGGTATTCCGGGAAGCAAAAGCGCTCTATCCGATGCACCGGGGAATCACCTTTCTTCTTATCGACCTCCTGCTGACGCAGGTGGACTATGACCGTGCCATGCAGGAAATCGAACAGGCAATGATGCTTTTCGGCATCGAGGATGGCATTCTCTCCGCGGCGCTTGATGTTCGTGAAAAAATCGGCCCGCAAAAAATTGTCGAAAAAACCGGAAATAGGTGTTCTCTTTCCCTCTGCATGATTGTCAAAAACGAGGCGCAACACCTTGCGAAGTGTCTTATGAGCGTAAAGTCCCTTGTCGACGAAATGATCGTAGTTGACACCGGTTCAACGGACAGGACCCCGGATATCGCGCGGGCATTCGGCGCAAAAGTTTTTGATGTAGCCTGGAATGGAGATTTTTCCCAAGCCCGCAATTGTTCGCTTGAGCATGCCTCCGGTGACTGGATCCTTCTACTGGATGCTGACGAAGTGATCTCCCAAAAGGACCACGCAGAGATAACGCGCCTGATCGGCAGACGAAACAACAGAAAAGCCGCGTATTCGCTGATTACCAGAAACTACATTACATCGACCGATACCACCGGATGGACCGCAAATGACGGAGGATATCCTCTTGAGGAAGCCGGCACCGGCTGGGCCGGCAGCATCAAAGTACGTTTATTTCCCCGCGACAGCCGTATTCGCTTCGTCAATCCCGTGCATGAACTGGTGGAACCTTCTGTAAAGAGCATCGGCATGTCGATACAGGAGTGCAGGATTCCAATTCACCACTATGGAAAGCTGGACCAGCAGAAAAATATACACAAGGGGGAGGAATATTATCAACTCGGCAAAAAGAAGCTTCTGGAGCTGGGTGAAAACCCCGATATACTCCGCGAACTGGCCCTTCAGGCGGGAGAATTGAACAAATTCGACGAGGCTCTCGATCTCTGGAACCGGGTAGTGGCGGTCCAACCCGATATGGCCCTGGCGTACGTCAATATGGGATCGCTCTATCTGAAACAAGGGGAATATCAGGAAGCACTGAGGGCGACTAAAAAAGCCTTCCAACTCGCCCCCCGCATGAAGGAATCTGCATGCAGCTACGCCCTCTGCGAATTATACAGCGGAAACGCTCCTCGGACGATGACGGTCCTTGAAGAACTGGTCCGCCGCGAGCCCACGTATCCTTCCGCACAGATACTCCTGTGGATGGCATACTGCTGTGACGGCAGAACCAAGCAGAGCGATACCCTGTTTAAGAAACTCTACTATTTCAAAAACTCGGTTGCGGCCGATTCATGCCTGCAAACGGCAAAAAAACTGCTTTCCGCAGAGCAAAAAGAATATGCCGCGCTGCTCATGGACGCGGCAATAGGGAATAATATTCTGAATGATGAACTGCTCCGCCTCAGGAAGGAGTGCTGTCACGAGACGGTGCAACGCTGACGCGGACAACGTCAATGCGTTCTGAGAGGTTGCCGGTTATCGGGCCCCTTCTCTGAGTCCGGCAGCAATGTTCAAGTTGATATTGATGAGGATGGTAAGTTTGTCCGGAGACGGATACGACATTACTGAGAAAATCCTTTTGTCGATGAAAACGCTTAGACTCAGGAGGTCTTCGCGGATCTTTTTCGGGAGTTGGTTGTCTGCCCTCGCAAGTTCGCTCTGAAATATGCTCCAGATAAGCTGGTTGTACTTAAGCGCTTCGTCAAGATTCTTGCCGCGGTCCCTGGCACCCCAATTGTCCTGGCATTGTTTGAGTTTCATGGCAGCTGCAATAAGCACCGACGCTTCGATTTCACGCCCGCTCATGGTAGTTTTCTGCACAGTTCTGTATGCTTCTAGCTGGCTAGCGTACACGGTTGACTACCTCCTGTTCATACTCGATAAGTTTTTTTGCCTTTTTGAGCGCCTGGTAGTACTTGCTGCTCAATATCAACTCATTAATCTGTTCAATAAGGGGCATCGTACTGGGAGCCGCCTGAACTACGTCCTTGACGAGCCGCCAGTACAGGGTATGATGTTCGGCAAGATTTTTTTCGTCCACATACATCAGCTGTATGACGAAGTAAATTCTGGTGCAGGGCGTTATGGCCTTTTTTTCGCTCAGGATATCCTGCTCACGCAGAATCGGGACATTGTTCTCAATAATCAGGCTGCTGCGCGCATCGCCGTTTGATACGACGGCCCCACCTACAATCATCCGCTCGTGCGGTTTTAAGGTAATTTTAAGCGCCATGGCTATTTTAAGAGATCCAAGAGCTGTGACTGCATGTTCGTAAGGTTAGAAATCGATTGAAGCGCCAGTGCATTTTTCAATTCGATGCTTTTATAGTTTGCCGAGGCTTCATTCATGTCTGCGGTCGTCCACATTTCACCATCCGTCTGTTGTGCCGTGGACAAGGTCGTGGCGAAATCCTGTGAGCGGTTGATGGCCGCCGCATCCGCACCCAAGGACGAACGTTTTGCCGTAAGCGTGGCAAGCGCGGCATCAAGATTTGCCCTGGCCGCCGCAACGTCCGCATCAGAAGCCGTATCGGGCAATTCTGAAATATTAAGACCGGACGTCCCGGTACTAACATCCTGTTTATGGATTGTTATGCTCGTTGATCCGGCACCTGAAGAGACCGTCCAGTCCCCCGGAACGGTCGTCGAATTGCCGATGATCTGGTTGGCACCCTGGTCATCGGGAGCGGACAGCGAATCGATCTGCTGTTTCAGACCGTTGAACATTTTTAAATACCGGATTCGATCTTGACTGCCTACGGGAAACGGCGGATAATTTTTAATAATGGCGTCAAGCGTTGTTTTCATCTGCTCAATATAACTATTGATGCCTTCCATGGCGGCATCGGCAGTGTGTATGCTTGTAGCGACAAGATTCAAGTTGTCGTTGATTTTCTTGAATCCTCCCACTGCAATGGCGTCCTGTTGCGACTTCGCCCACAGAACGGGATCGTCTCCGGATGAATTGATTTTTTTCCCTGTGGCCAGTTGCTGGGTCAGTTTGTCCATGACCTTCTTCGTGTCATCAAAACTGTAGAGCGACTGGTTTTGGCCTATCTCGAATATTGACATGCGATCCTCCCAAGCTTAAGGAGTGCGAGGGGGTGGAAGCCCCCTCGCTTCTAAAGAGTGTAGTGTCTTCTTTTAGAAGAGCTTCAGAACCGACTGGGCTGCCTGAGAAGACAGGCTTAAGGCCGTCGTACCGAGTGACTGACGAGTCTGGAGCATCAGCATATTTGCCCCTTCTTCGTTCATGTCCGCTAGGGTCAGGTTGTCAGCACCTGTCGTAAGTGTGTTGACCACTGCAGTCGTGAAATCCTGTCGAGCATTAATAACAGCCAGGTTCGATGAAAGATTGGCCGACACGCTCAGCAAGTTGGTCGTTGCATTGTTGAGCTCGGTAATCGCACTGTTAATATTCGTGTCACCAGCCGCATTCGCTGTCCAGCCTGCCGCGGTGGAGATGTTCAGACCGGCTGCCGCTGTCGTAGCATCCTGCCCGGTAATCGTGAGCGAAGAGGTTCCGTCTGCGTTGAAATTCACGGTCAGATCGTCGCCATTAAGAAGGTTCTTTCCATTGTAACCGGAATCCGTCGCCAATGCGTCTATCTGCGACTTGATTGTATTGTACTGGGCCAGATACGTTGCGCGAGTGGTCGCATCAGAAGTGCTGAGAGCGGTCTGGGCAATACCTTTTGCGGACGCGATCAGGGCCTGAATGCCGGTAATACCTGCGTTGGCGGCGTTGATCGTCTGTACAGCCTGCGACATGCTGTCTTTAAGAGATGAGAGGTCGCTGGCACGCTGGGTCAAGGATTGGGCTGCAAAGAAGTTCGTGGGATTGTCAAGGGCGCTGTTGACTTTCTTGCCTGTGGACAAACGCTCCTGCGTTCTGTTCAAAAGTTTAACGGTATTCTGCAAGCTTACGAGGTTGCTCCGCATTCCTGAGGTTAATGAGATATCATTGATTGCCATTGTTTTGTTTCTCCTTTTCTAGGTTTTGTACCGGCATTTCTTGCCGGTAGTGTGTTTTTTCATCAAATCGTTGGTTGAGGTATCAGGCTGGTCTTTATTCTTGCATTCACTCCTTTCTTGACCGGATTCCTATCTCCCATTTGACTTACTTTATCGGCACGCTTTATAAAAACTTTAATCTCTAATTTATCAATATGATATGGCTCTCTATAGCAGTAATTTACGTGACGCATCCTTAAAGCCTCCCCATAAAAAAAGCCATTATCATCTAAAGTTTCGACTTAGAGCGCCGAATCATCTAAAGTTTCGACTTAGAGCGCCGATATGATATCTGTAGATTTCCCTATA
>CAZPGZ010000043.1:0-19314 GCA_964586075.1 uncultured Nitrospiraceae bacterium
ATCATGGTCTCCATCACCACCCGCTCCTCATCGATCCAGCCGTTGCGCGCCGCCGCCTTGACCATGCTGTATTCACCCGAAACATTGTAGACCGCCAGGGGGAGATTGAATTCGTTCCGCACCTCGCGCACGATGTCCAGATAGGGTAGACCGGGCTTCACCATCAGGATATCCGCTCCCTCCTCCACATCCATGGCCGCCTCCCGAATGGCCTCCAGCCGGTTGGCCGGGTCCATCTGGTAGGAGCGGCGGTCACCGAAGCGAGGGGCCGAGTCGGCCGCTTCCCGAAACGGACCGTAGTATCCGGAGGCGTATTTCACGGCGTAACTCATGATGGGGACGTTGGCAAAGGCGTTCACGTCCAGGGCCTCGCGGATGGCGCGGACCCGGCCGTCCATCATATCAGAAGGCGCGACCATATCGGCCCCGGCCCGGACATGGGAAAGGGCCTCCTTGCACAAAAGCTCCAAGGTGGCGTCGTTGTCCACCTCGCCGTCCCGGAGCAGGCCGCAATGCCCGTGATCGGTGTACTCGCACAGGCAAACATCGGTGATCACCGCCAGACCCGGCGCGTTCTTCTTGATCTCCCTGATAGCCTCCTGCACGACCCCGGTTTCCTGGAAGGCGCTGCTCCCCACCGCATCCTTGGTCTCCGGGATGCCGAACAGCAAAACCGCCGGTATCCCCAGTTCGCGGACTTCAACGGCCTCAGCGACGATATTCTCCACCGACTGCTGAAATATGCCGGGCATGGAGGACACCTCGGTCCGAACGCCCCGGCCAAAGGTGACGAACATGGGGTAGATGAGATCGTTGACCGAGAGGTCCGTTTCGCGCACCATCCGCCGGAAGACATCCCTGCCCCTGATGCGTCGGGCTCTGTATGCGGGAAAAAACATGGGCAACCTCCGTTTTGAGACTGTACCTCGGCAGGAGTCCTAAATCTCCCCCTGGCATCTACCAATAGCGGAAACTGACCTCCAGCTTCACCAGATGGTTGGTGCGGTTTTCCCCCGGCGCCAGGTCCTTGTTGCGGACCCTTTCAAATCCATAGGTAATCCCGCAGTCAAAATCCTTGTAGAGGGGCAGGCTCCAGATAATGCGCGCGGCATCCTTTTTCTCCAGAGCCTGCATGACTCCGTTGACCTCGAGCCGCCCCATGTTCCCTCGCTCTCCGTGCCAGTATTCCAGTGCCAGATTGTTTCGCGGGTTGAACCAGTGGCTGTAGCGAAAAAAGAATTCCTCCGCGGCGCCGCCCTGGGAGTGCCCGATGGGCATGTTTCTATAAATATAGCCCTCGGGAAATGTGCCGCTTGTGTAGAGGATTGCGTTCCCCAGGAAGTATTCGAAGCGGAAATCGTCTTTGCCGCTGGACGTAAGACGGGGAATATAGAATCCCGCCACATAACTCTCCACGATTGGCCAGAACGCGGCCGCGTCTTCACCGGAAAACTCGCCGTATACCTCGGTATTGCGCAGCCAGGGGATCCGGAAGCGGAGTTCCAGCCCGGCCATGGAGTTGGAGTTGTCCTTGTTGGTTCCGCCTATGAATCCCCTCAGGAGACTGCCGAATGAGTTGTCTACCCCCGGTCCTCCCACCTGCCGGCCCAGGTTGAGACCAACTTCGGCGAAATCCGCCGGTTTGATCGAAAACTTGGTGGAAAAGAAATATGGCTGGCGTCGGCCCTTGGTTGTCGTGACATCATCGAAACGGGAGAAGATGGCGGAATACTTAAGGGCACCGATCCACGGAAGGAGTATCGGTTCAGGGCTGGAGAGTTTTATCTGGTCGAAATTGATGGCGTTATTGGTCAGAGTTATGTTTCCCCTGTAGCCGAGACCCAGCCAGTTGGCGTCACGGCCGAGCTCCAGCTCCAGCGCGTCGCTGCCGACCTTCAGGTACCCCTTGTTGATGCGGGCCTGGAACATCCCGCCGCGTTCCGTAAAAAGCGCCATCGGCTCCACAAGGGCGCTGGCGTAGCTACCGAGGAACAGCTCAGAGGTGAAACGGAGGTCCGCATTCGAACCGCGTCGATAGACGACACCCTCGTTGTTCTCCAGGAGTGGGGTCCCTTCCGTGCCGTGCTGCCGGACCGGAGTGGGATATGGATTCGGCGGACGGAGACCGTGTCCTATACCAAAAACACCGTCATTGCCCGGATCGTGCACCAGTCGCTCATAGCTCCTGGGCACACCGTCAAGATAGACATAACGGGCCCGTGCGGAAGACAGGAGCAGATAATCGAAGGCAGGGGCATCCTGAGGCTTGCGGTAAAGACCCGCCTCCCGTTGCAGGGCATGCCTGAGATTGGACATGATTTCCCGCACAAAGGGGTTTCCGGACGCCTCGGGGTTTTTCGCCAGGTTTTCTTCAGCCTCAAGGAAAAGCCTCGCCGCTTCGGCGCGGGCAAATGGACGGATGCCCTTGATATCCGATGAGATAAGCCCTAATCCTCCCAGTTTCTCCAGCCACTGGTAAACCGGACTGTCCAGGGGGACGTTGTTGGACGCTATTGTCCAGGCGCCTGAAGGAGACGAGAATCCCAGAAGGACAAAAAACAGAACACCCAACGGGGAAAGGAATTTCCTTTTCATGACAGAGACTCCCTGCTTCATTATTTCACTGCCGGTGTGACTATAGTCTATCTGGGGAATGTGCGTCAACCGGGGAGATGGGAAGGCTCGCTTGTTTCCACCACAGGTCCCCGTCACTCCTGGAAATTCAGGCGCCGGGGGCATGTGGGGACGCAAGTATTATCATACGGGATGCAGGGTATATATCCCCTGCCCGGTCGAAGCAGGGAGATTGGATGACCTGGGGGCGGACATCACGGCGGCTTTCTTCGGCTGGACACCCACGGTGTTTCTCTGACAACTGAATTCGGGCACGATTTTCTCAAGGATATCAAGGATCTTTTCCGTATCAAGTGAGCAGGTGGCCTCGTACAACTCCTCTATCTGGCGATTCAGAACGTTCCAGTCGCAATGTTCCGCCCGTGCCACCATTATCTTCTCATGATTCGTGGCCTTGATCCCTTCGCCTGCCAGTAGGAGTTCCTCGAAAAGTTTTTCGCCCTTCCGCAGGCCGGTAAATTTTATGTCGATATCTTCGTACGGCTTGAGTCCGGAAAGACGGATCATCTCCTCCGCAAGCTTAACGATTTTCACAGGTTCTCCCATGTTAAGAAGGAATATCTCCCCACCTCTGCCCATGCTGCCCGCCTGAAGCACCAATTGCGATGCCTCGGGTATGGTCATGAAATAGCGCTCTACTTCCTTATCGGTGACCGTCAAGGGACCGCCCTTCTTAATCTGTTCCCTGAAGATGGGAATCACGCTCCCGTTGCTGCCCAGCACGTTGCCGAATCGGACGGTAACGAAGTGGGTCTTGCTGAATCTGGCCAGGTTCTGAACATACAGCTCCGCCGCCCGCTTGGAGGCGCCCATGACATTGGTGGGATTCACGGCCTTGTCCGTCGATATCATAACGAAATTCCCGACACCATGGGAATGGGCCGCATCCGCGAGAATCTTCGTGCCACGGACATTGTTGTTGGCCGCCGCCTCCGGATTTACCTCCATCATGGGCACATGCTTGTAGGCGGCTGCATGAAAGACAACCTCGGGCTGATAATCATCAAATACGGAGATGGTGTGGGCTCTGTGCCGGAGATCGCCCACAAGAGGTATCAGCGGAATATCCGGAAAGCGCTCCCTGAGTTCTCGCTCTATAAAAAACAGAGGGGTTTCGGCCTTATCGAACAGAATGATAAGGGCCGGGCCGAATCTGGCGATCTGACGGCATATCTCGCTGCCGATGCTCCCGGCCGCTCCGGTGACCAGAATAGTCTTGCCCCGCAGATAGTTTTTTATACCCTCAACATCAAGTGAGATCGGTTCACGGCCCAGGAGGTCTTCCAGATCCACGTCCTTTATCTGCTGTACCGTCACCGTGCCGTCAATCAGCTCGCCTACGCTGGGCAATGTACGAAATTTGATTTTCGCGCTGCTGCAACTCTCGACAATGCGCTTCAGCTCCTTTCCGGTCGCCGAGGGAATGGCGATGATAACCTCTTCTACCGAATTATCACGGCAGATGGCAGGAAGTTCCCTGTGGGCGCCCAGGACGGGCACACCCTGGAAACGCTGTCCCTGTTTGTCCGGGTCATCATCTACGAATCCGACTACCCTCAAGGAAAGTGAAGGATTTACCCTCATCTCCTTGACGATCAATTGACCAGCCGAACCCGCTCCAACTATCAGAACCCTTTTTCCATCGCAACGCGCATCGGGTCCCATGGGCAGGTAGTTTTCCCGCCAGGCCCTGGTTAGGAGACGGACACCACAACTGAGGAGGAAACAGATCATGGCGTCCAGGAGAATCAACGAACGAGGCACGCCTTTAATTCCATGGATAAATACAACATACAGAAGAACAATGGCGGAAGCGCCCAGATTCGCGAAAAAAAGCGTCACCACATCGGGTATGGAGACGTAACGCCACCAGCCGTGACCCAGGCCCATCCGCCAGAAAACAAGCAGTTTTACAAGCAGCACAGGTAAAAACAGCCGGCCGAACAGATCCCAGTCAGCGGCAACGGCGTGAAGGTCGTAGCACAACAGAAAGGCGAAAAGAAAGGAAAGGGAGACAAGACAAACTTTAAACAAGACCAGGACAATTGTCCTTTTTTCCATAAGTTTTTTAATGAGTTGCATAAACCATCCTCCTAGCCGGGCCGAAATGCCCGGACAATAGCCACCCCAAAACGCCTCTGGGACTCACGAAAAAAGCCGGAAACCCCTCAGGGCGATACCGGCTGAAAGCTTCATGAATATGGTCGTTAATATAACACAAACTTGCGGGATGTAAACCCAGCGCAATCAACAAGAGTCCTCATGAAAAGGAGCCTGCACCGTCTATGAACGGTATATTTCTTTACGTCTTCGCGGCGTTGCATGAGACGGTTTTCAGCGGTTGATTCTCAGACGTCATTCCTTCCCGTTTCGCGATCGTCACCGCATTGCCACACGCATAACCCTCTCTACTGCCCGGCAAGTGTCTTCCATATCCGCGGCGTTCAGTGTGGGGTGCACTAGAAACATAAGGCTTGTCTCACCCAGTTCTTTTGCCACCGACAAACGCCCTTCTGGGCGCATACCATCAAAGGCCTTTTCCAGATAGATCTCGCTGCAACTGCCGCTGAAGCAGGGAATGCCTTCGGCATTGACTGCTGCCATAATCCTGTCGCGACTCCATTCAACCTTGAGCAGCTCCGGCCGGACAAAAACGTAATATTTGTAGTATGCATGTCCAATATCTTCAGGAGGAATGGTGACGCGGAGCGCTGAAATATTGGAAAAGACTTGAGTTAATATGGCGGCGTTGTCTCTTCGTCTTTTGGTCCACTGTGGAAGCTTGCGAAGTTGCAACCTTCCTATGGCCGACTGCATCTCGGTAAGTCGCCAGTTGGTTCCAAACGACTCGTGCAGCCAGCGAAAACCCTGGGGATGTTCACGGTTGTAAACCGCATCCCAGCTCTTGCCATGGTCTTTGAATTCCCAAGCCCTACGCCAGATTTCTTCGTCATTGGTGGTAAGCATGCCTCCTTCACCGCCGGTAGTCATGATCTTGTCCTGACAGAAGGAGAACGCTGCCACATCGCCCAGCGAACCAACCGGTCGCCCCTTGTAGGTTGCCCCGTGGCACTGTGCACAGTCCTCGATGACTTTGAGTCCCCGCTCTTTTGCCAGCGCCATGATCGGATCCATGTCACAGGGCCATCCGGCAAGATGAACACAGACGATCGCTTTTGTTTTCGGGGTAAGTACACTCTTGATAGTATCCGTGGTAATGTTCTGGCTTTTCGGATCCACGTCGGCCATAATCGGAATCGCTCCACGCATAACGGCTGCGCTTGCCGATGCAATAAAAGTACGGCTGGTAACGATTACCTCCTCACCAGATCCTATCCCAAGGGCATAAAGTGCCAGTTCCAGGGCGACTGTACCGTTCGTCAAGGCAATGGCATGATCACAGCCGGTGTATGCGGCAAATTCCTTTTCGAAATTCTTGCCTTCGGTTCCGGTCCAGTAATTGACCTTGCCGGTGGTAAGGGGGAGAGTGGCGGCGCTTATTTCGTCTTGTTCGTAAAATGGCCAGGGGGCGAACGGAGTTACGCGAAGCGGTGTTTCACCGTTTATTAAAGATTTCATATGCTTTTTACTCCTGGGAAATTATCCGGGCAGGACTGCCGACAGCTGTTATTCGGTCCGGTAGGTCTCGTATTACGGTACTGCCGGCTCCTACGATTGAGTCCGCACCAATAGTAAGATTGGGGATTATCGTGGCTCCGGCACATATGAGACAACCGGATCCGACAGTTACCGTGCCACACAATGTGGTTCCAGGCGCAATGTGGACATTGTCACCAACAATGCAGTCGTGGTCGATGGACGCGCGGGTATTGACAATGACATTACGCCCGATATGCGTAGCAGGATTTATTATGGCGCCAGCCATTACGACAGTACCGCAACCAATGCTGACCTCCCTGCCGATTAGTGCCGCAGGGTGAATAGCCGTAACCAAATCGAACCCGTGGTCCTCAATCCACTTTGCGACGGCAGCACGAACACGGTTGCTGCCGATAGCAACGATTCCTCGACGGATGCCCGCAGCAAGAAGGGCCGACTTACCGCCTATGATTGGGTAGCCAAAGAGTGCTTTCCCATCGAGAACCGGATCATCATCAGCAACCGCGACAATTCGAAAGCGCCCCTCCCTCTCAATAATATCAATGACTACCTTGGCATGGCCACTGGCGCCAAAGACAAAGATCTCTTCCATGCCGTCGCTCATGCGTCTCCTGGCGTACCCGTGAATTTCTCCATAGTTGCCTGTCCTTCCTGGCTGATCCCCTCACGTATAAAGACTTTGACAAGGGTCATCCAGAGGATCTTCACATCAAGCAGGAAAGACTGATTATCGACGTACCACACATCCAGTTTGAATTTTTCCTCCCAGCTGATAGCATTTCGACCGTTCACCTGCGCCCAACCGGTGATGCCCGGGCGCACTTCATGCCGCCGGGCCTGTTCCGTAGAATAGAGCGGCAAATATTCCATGAGGAGAGGCCTTGGACCAACCAAACTCAAATCGCCCCTAATGACATTGAATAATTGTGGAAGCTCATCTAAGCTCAGTTTGCGCAACAGCTTGCCAAAATGTGTTAGCCGTATATCATCTGGCAAAAGCTGCCCCTCTGCATCCTTCTGGTCAGTCATAGTGCGAAATTTATAGACAAAAAAGGGTTCAGCATGCAGGCCTGGACGTTTTTGTCTAAAAAGAACAGGTCTACCAAGCTTTATGCAAACTAAAATTGCGGTTAAAAGAAGAATCGGGCTGAGCAATATGAGTCCCAGCATGGAAATAAGGATATCAAGAATTCTTTTCATAATTTGAAGAACATCTAATGTCTCACTCTGAATTACAGACTTTCGTGAAAACACGTTCAAAGTGTTGCGTTCCAACAGAAATAGAAAGCTCCTGTTGGTAAAACGCCGCTCCTCTTTTTCCCATTTTCGCCCGTTCCTCCTTCGTGAGGTTCACCAGCTTTTCAACTGCAGAAGCAATGCTCTCGGCATTCTCAGGAAGGCAGGCTATACCTGCGCCAGCGGCTTCTACAAGTTGGGCAGCATCTCCGCGAACCGCCATAAGAATGGGACGTCCTATTGAAAGGTAGGCCTGAGTTTTTGAGGGAAGCGTAATTTCAAATAAAGGGTCATCTTTTAGATGAACCAACAGAACATCGCCAACACAAAGTACCGACCCAATTCGTGCTTGTGGCCGTCGCGGAAGAAAAACTACATTCTTCAAGGATTCCTGTTTTACCCGCCCTCTAAGCCTATCAACCTCAATACCACCACCTACAAAAACAAACTGTACATTTGGCAGCCTCTCTGCAACTATTTTTGCCGCATCCAAAACAGCATCCAGTGCTTGTGCCTTGCCCATTGTTCCAGCAAAGACGATATTGAATCGTTCCCTCATATCTGGCTCCAGCTTCTCAGCTTGAACGCGATCCATGGGAACAATTTGGTTCTCGTCACACCAGTTATAAATAACGCCAATTTTTTCTTCTGGAACCCCACGTTCTACAAGTTTTCTCTTGAAACCAGGGGAGAGGACAACAATATGGTTTGCCAATTTATACGTTAGTCGACACCATAGTCCAACGCAATTAAGAATTAACCTGTTTTTTAGCATTCCTGTGGCCTCTAAGGTATCAGGCCAAAGGTCCTGGATATCGTAAACAAATGGGATACGTCTTAGCAAGCTAATTATTATCCCTGGCAAGGCGACAGTTGCTGGGGGATGATACACATATAGCACATCTGCGGGATTGACCAAGAAAGGGCCCAGCAAGGCTGCGGAAAGAGAGAAACTAACGTAATTTAGAATTCTTTTGATGCTTGAATTGTCATGATTTGGATACAGTGGCACTCTTTTTACAGATATTCCATCAATTGTTTCACTTTGCAGCATTCGGATCCGGTAGCCAGGATATAACTTTCCGTCAGGATAATTTGGAAAACCTGTTAAAACCTCAACTTCATGTCCTTGTTTCAACAACTCCTTAGCAAAGGCTAATCCTTTAAAGGTCGGTTCAGGGTCAAACCACTGTGTCAATATCAAGATGCGCATTGTTTTAGTATTTTTTCCACACGTTGTGGTTCACATAGTTCGCATAGCTGATAATAATGCGCAATACCTTTTCCGAAACGTTGGGCATGGAATAATCGCCCACAAGCCGCAAAGTCCGTGCGCCACCTCTTTGCTGACTATCCAGAATTGAAAGACCTTGAAGTATCCTTTCAAACTCCAAACCTGTCATCATAACAGAAGCCTCTTCCATCCCCTCCGGTCGTTCATGTGCTTCACGAATATTAAGGGCTGGAAAGTTAAGTATTGAAGATTCTTCGGTAATTGTGCCGCTATCTGAAAGCACTGCATATGCGTGCTTCTGCAAATGCACATAGTCAATGAATCCAAGCGGCTTCAGCAGCTCAACCTTTTCATGAAAGCTCAGCCTCTTTGTCTCTATCCTTTTCCGAGTTCGTGGATGAGTGGAAACGATTATACGCTTACCGTAACGCTCCGCCAAACCATTGAGAATTGACGCAAGCTTGGTGAGATTGATTTCCGAATCAACATTTTCTTCTCGATGGGCGCTCACAACGAAATAACCCTGACAGGACAATTCCAGCCGGTCAAGTATCAAAGAAGCATCAATTTTTTCAAGATAGTAGTTCAGAACTTCAAACATCGGGCTACCGGTCTTGATTACGCGATCAGGCGGCAGTCCTTCGCGCAAAAGGTATTCTCTGGCAATCGAGCTATAAGTAAGGTTAATGTCGCTAATATGATCCACAATTTTACGATTGGTTTCTTCCGGTACGCGCTGGTCAAAACACCGATTACCAGCCTCCATATGAAAAATCGGAATTTTACGCCGCTTGGCAGGGATTGCCGCCAAGCAACTGTTGGTGTCACCCAGAACAAGCATCGCTTCCGGCTGCTCTCTTTCAAGAACCTCATCAACCCTGATGATAAGTTGTCCTATTGTTTCAGAGGCTGTTGCACCGGCCGCATTCAAAAAATGATCGGGTTTGCGAACCTCCAGATCATTAAAAAATATCTCGTTCAATTCATAATCATAATTCTGGCCGGTATGCACCAATACGTGCTCTACGTGCCGGTCAAGGCAGGCCATTACACGGGAAAGTCGGATTATTTCAGGACGAGTGCCGACAACAGTAAGAACCTTCATTTGCTTCATAATAGCTCCATTAATATCGAGACGAAAAGTTCAAAGAAGATTTTGTCCAATTCTACTGTAGGCAAATTTCTTTTCTTCAAAAAACTCTTTCTACATTCTCAAAAAAAGTGTCCGGATTTTCGGCGTCGAACGTCTCATTGGCCCACATGACTGTTACCATGTCCGTTTCACCGGTATTGGTAATGTTATGGGTGTAACCGCAGGGGATATCTACCACCTCAAGCTTGTCGCCCGATACCGGGTAACATACAATATCATCACTTCCAATCTTTCGGAAACGAATCACACCCACACCGCTCACAACCAAAAACTTTTCATTTTTTGTGTTGTGCCAGTGATTCCCCTTGGTAATGCCAGGTTTCGAAATATTGATCGACACCTGCCCGCGATCACTGGATTTTATAAACTCGGTAAAAGAACCACGGTCATCCCTGTTCATCTTCAACGGATAACTAAACTGGTCTGTTGGCAAATAGCTCAGATAAGTACTGTATAATTTTTTGGCAAACGGATCCGTCATGTCTGGAATAGTTCTGAGTTCGCGACTCTCCTTGAATGATCGGATCAATTCGGCAATGTTGCCGAGTGTGGCAGTATGGATCGGTTGAATCTGACAAAAACATTCCTGCGTAGAAGACTCTCCATCCAAAACAGAAATAAATGAACGTACAACATCGTCAATGTAGGCCAAGTTCATCACCACATTCGGATCGTTGACCTGTATGGGTAGATTGTGCGCGATATTGTGGCAGAAGGTTGCAACGGCGCTGTTGTAGTTAGGCCGACACCATTTGCCGAACAGATTAGGCATGCGGTAAACATATACTGGCGCGCTAGTGATCCGACCATATTCAAACACAGCGTCCTCCGCTTCCTTCTTACTCCGCCCATATGGGTTGTCCAAGGCCGCCTGGATAGACGAAGAGAGCACGAGAGGCGTATTCTTGCCCTCGTTCTTCAAGATGGAAACGATGGTTTGTGTCAATCCGGAATTCCCTGAGGAAAACTCCTCTATCTTTTGTGGTCTGTTTACTCCTGCTAGGTGGTAAATCATATCCGCCGCCAGTACCTTGGTCTCGAGAGAAGATGCATCATCATGTACATCGAAAGTGATTATTTCGACATTATTCTGACGCTGCAAAGCAACACACAAGTTTTTGCCGACGAAGCCTTCCGAACCAGTAATTAATATTGTTTTCATTTGATGCCCCGATCTATTCTGCAGTAGCACGACCAAGATTTGAAAGCTCCTCGGAGCTTCAAGATTCAGATCGTTCTGTCGTCCAAATACGGGCTAAGACCCAGCAACTCAGTCTTATGCCAATGGTTTATGCCCTTACCTTTTCTCCACGCAAAGCCTGTTGAACGCAACTCAACTTCTTCAACAAAGCCATCATCCCATCAACATCCTCCAGTTTTACATTGTGCGAATTATAGTCCTGTTGTGCCGTGATTCGCTCCTCCCCATCAGTAAAGAATTTTCCATAGTTAAGATCACGGTTATCAGCCGGCACCCGGAAATAGCCGCCAAGATCTTCAGCAACCGCCATCTCTTCGCGTGTTAGCAGTGTTTCATAAAGCTTTTCGCCATGGCGTGTACCGATTATTTCCAGCGGAATCTGTATGCCAAGCAGACTCATCAAGGCCTCTGCCAGAACGCCGATAGTACAGGAGGGGGCCTTCTGGACAAAAGTATCACCGCCATTGCCATGCTGAAAAGCATAGAGGACCAAGTCAACCGCATCCTCAATGGTCATCATGAAGCGAGTCATGTTTGGGTCAGTAATAGTAATTGGGTTGCCGCTCTGGATCTGGGTCAGAAAAAGGGGGATAACTGAGCCGCGACTAGCCATAACATTGCCGTACCGAGTCACACAGATCGTCGTATCAGGAGCAGCGACACGAGACTTGGCAATGGCAAGTTTTTCCATCATTGCCTTGGAAATTCCCATGGCGTTAATCGGATAAACAGCCTTGTCAGTGGAAAGAACTATTAACCGCTCCACTCCAGCCCTGATAGCAGCGTTCAAGACATTTTCCGTACCTAGGGAGTTTGTCTTGAGGGCCTCCAACGGGAAAAATTCGCAGGAAGGCACCTGTTTCAGAGCAGCGGCATGAAAAACAAAATCCACGCCACGCATGGCGTCGTGCAGGCTGGATGCGTTGCGTACGTCCCCGATATAAAATCGGAGTTTTTCGTGTTTGTATACCTTACGCATGTCATCCTGCTTCTTCTCGTCACGGGAAAAAACACGGATCTCCGATATTTCTGTTTCTAGGAAGCGGTTAAGCACTGCATTGCCGAAGGTGCCGGTCCCGCCAGTAATCAGGAGTTTTTTTCCTTTGAACATGTCAACCTCGTTCCTTATAAATTATTTAATGTTAAAATGCCATCCCTTGACCAAGGAGAATAGCAGTAAATTTAGCTGATCCGCCACCATCGAATTTCAAGGAAATGTGATTTTCGCCAGGAAGCACGTCTAATTCAGAATCAAGCTTGTTAATTGTAGAAAGAAGAACGCCATTTCTGTTGAATACTCGCAATGGACCACCAGACCAATATTCTGCATAATCCCCAGTTTTCAAAGTGATCGGCAGTCTACATATTTTTTTGCCTAGAACAATCGCTGGCGACTTCAAGGGGATATTCTGCTCAGACAAGGCTTCTATCCGACTGATTTCAACCTGGAAAGGAGTAGAAGCATTTTGGCGCATCCAACGCAGATTCGTGGCAATGATGTTTTTATAGTCAAAGCCACTCAGAGCTTTCTTGAATGAATAGTTAGCCTGTGCCGGTCTGAATTCTTTTAGCATCCGTTCTGCGTTTGATTCGGGAATAATTACCGTTCGTTCACCGATAAAATTAATATCGATATAATGATCACGATATCTCTTGCCAGTGTCCTCAAGCTGAACATTCAGGGTAGAAACCGGTTCGCCTAGCCTCGGTAGTGCTCCAGAAACCTTTATACGTACTGCCAACGCGCGGTTTCGAGTCAAATCAAGGGGGGTATCGGAAATAACCATTTTAGTATTTTGTTTATCATCCACCATAGATGGATTTGTTAGTTCGCTACTTTTTTTTGTGCTATTTATTCTTTCAATTAAGGTACCGGCCATTAGCTCTCTATCCCTAAAATTCTTTAGCAATAAAGGGCTATCCGGCTTAAATAGCTGAATATTTGAAACATCCCCGACTGCAGCAAGCCTTGGGACCGTCTGCAACCGAAAACTTAACGGTTGTGCAGCATATGAATTTTTCAAGATATAACTTTCAGGCGTATTAAAGCGATAGCTTTCATAGCTGATTTTTTTAAATTCAGATTTGCCATGTTTTTGAAGCAAATGCCACTCACCATGTTTCAGTTGCTGACGCACAGCAACAGGAACAACCCCACTCAATCGCATCTGCTCATATTTACCAAGCAGCTTAAGTATTTCAGTTGTTCGTCCGTTATTCTTCAATGCTCTAAAATTTGTCTCAAGTGACACCGGGGCATCAGTTGCCAACATACGTATTGCGTAAAACTCGGCTTCATCCGGTGTTGTCGCCGGACGAGAAGGTGTATATTCAAGGAATCCCCACCAACCAAGTTCAGATGGGAAAAAGCTTTTCTTGTACAACTTCTCCCAGTAGTCGGGAATTTTGTGATAATCCAGATAGTCTTTTGGAGATATTGCCGCATAATCGTCACAGGTCCCTCGGGTAAACAAATGCCACGTCCAGTGTGTCATTCCAGAACCCTGAACAAGCAGTTCACGCTTGACTCGGTCTAATATTGATATTTGCTGCTGACTCACCCAATACCAAGCCGGTCCATTTGCAGAATTTACCTCGCCGCCGTCTAAATAAATCATATCAAAGCCACAGCGATTGATAAGGCCAGCAACCCTATCTGCCAGCTCATCTTTCAACGAAGAACGTAAATCAACCAGATAGGAACCATGGCGTTCCGCTAAATGATATATTTTGGCGCCGGCCTTATGGGAAGCAGCTTTGGTTCCCCTTGCCCCCCGTATACACTGAAGAAACCTCTTTGATTTAATATTGATTGTCCTATAGTGGATAATTTCATCATCGATCTGGATATCTGTCGCATTTCTTGAATCAGATAATGTCAAATCTCTCGGCCAAATACCGTGACTAACATCTGCCATAATTTCAGTTTGTTTTTCATCAATTCCGACAGTCAGGATTGACTCTGCGTCTTTAAGGAGCCTTATATCAGGACGGGGTCGAACTAGGGGATCATTTTTGCTCACAAGACTCGTTAACATGTGCATTCCCACCTTGAGCCCGGCTGCATGGCATTTGTCTATTACTGCCTTCAAACTTTCTTCACCACGAGGAAAATTTGATTTATTTATTTGATACGATCCATTGGTGCTTGCCCAGGTTCCACTGTACAACATGATATATTTGAAACCAGCTAGCTTAGCATAGTTTATGGTTTCGTTAGCATTTGCTTCGGTTAGATCAGTAAAAAGATAGCTTTTCTTAACGTCTGGAGAGTTTTTAGCCCACAGCCCTCCTAGCATGGGCGAAGGTAGGTTAAACTCGTGCTCAAGTTTTTGTACACTATTCAAAAAACGAGCCGTAGGCGCCGCTATAATAGCTACCTGCTGGTTTTCCATGCCAAATTCAGGATATACGGAGGCAACAATGTGACCGCTCACAAATCTCGTATGTACTCGATCACTCAGAGCCATTAGCGAAACAGCAAACTCATCATTCCAGCTCACAGCAAATAACCAACCATTATTTTCAAACGGAATAAGCTTTAATTGTGCAAGAATAACCTCATCAACACCTTCGCCTATTATTTTGTCAAGCTTCACTATTACACCGGAAGGAACGGTTGAAATTCTAAAGACAGCTTTGACGTCTGAGAGACCATATTCTGCGTAGTACAAATCCGCTTTTTTTGTCAAGCGTGAAACGGGATATATTTTTTTATTTTTTCGAACAGCTGAAAATGGAGTAGTTTTACCGGATAACCATTCCCTATTGCCTTTGACTCCATATAAACTTTTATTGATACCTGAATCGTTTATGGCATAGCGTACAGTATCGGTATTAAAAATATATTCGGTTGCGTTTAATGCGGTTGGTATCCATAACAGTATTACAATAGCGACAATTTTAAATTTAAGAGCAAGTGTTATTTTGCTTGGTAATATCGACATACTTAACTCCGTTTTTCCAGAATCGATGTAAACAGCTCCCTGTTCTGTTTGACGGTTTCTGGATTCTGCACTTTTTGAATTCCATAATCAGTCGCATTTTTTGACAATTGTTGCATTTGAGCATCATCCATATCCACACACTGCTGCAGAATGGCTGTAAACTTTTCCATCCGTTCAAGTGGAATATCCCATCCAACACCTGCTGATTCAAGATTTTTCCATGGAGTCTGATCACTGATCAGAATTGGGCATCCTGCGACTAGTGCCTCGACGATGACATGACCAAAGTTTTCACCCAGGGTTGGAAATAAAAACAGGTCATGCCGATGAAATATATCAACTACTTTATCATGAGAAACCATCCCATTGTACTGTACGCGAATAGAGGCAGGTAATTTCTCAATAATATTCTCGCACTTCCGCCAATAATCCATATTTTCAATAGGGCCATATATGTCAAACAGCACCTCACCTTTTATACATTGCAACATTTTTAAAGCACCATACAAATTTTTCTTAGGTGATATGCGTGATATAAAAACAATTTTAATCTTACCTTTTTCTTTTGATTCCTTGTTTAAACAAACGACACTCTTGGGTTGTTGAGAAAGATTCGGTGCAATAGCAATCCGTGAAGTATCAGTGCTCAGCCTCTCTTGAGAAAAAATATTCAAAATATCATCTTGTTCAAATTGACTTGATGCTTGCCAAACAACATTCTTATAAAGCCTAATCAGCATTGCAAACGATAAAAAAGACCTTTTTTTATAATATTTAAGGTTTAATGCTCCTTTTGAAAATTCTCCGCGCGGAGCAACGACGGTAGCAGCACTGTTGACTAGCCCAAAACGTTTCAGCAAAAGTGGTATTATTGAGTACTTTAGTGAAAAGCAACTGTTCAGATACAGTATTTCATGGGGTGTAGAATTTATAAAGTTTCGTAAAAAGTTACAAGTCAATGCACTTGCTGAGACATAGTATACCATCGCTTTTCCAACTTGTTGCCACTCGCCAACCTTGATGCCAGGGTAAGGCGCATCACTACCAAGGTCTCTATCTAAAGCAAGTATTTTGAAGTTGAAGTCGTCTCCAAGCATATCCACCATGCTTGCAATTGTTCTTATCGGCCCACCCCCTTTATAGCCGGGCAGGTAAATGCTTGTGAAGGTAAGTATTTGAGGTTTAGTGTTCATATAGTATGTTCTTGCTCCAAGCCAGTAATTTGATGCAGAAACATTAATATTCTTTTTGCCTGCGCATCCCAGGTTTTGTGGCTTACGATGTATTCACAAGCAGCCTTAGCACGAACTAAACGTTGTTCAGACGGGATTGATTCGACCTCTTGAATCAAGTCTGCCAATGCTTCAGGAGTTTCATGTCGCAGTAGAAAAGCAAAGTCAGCATATTCCTCAGCAACATTTCCTGGACAAGTCGTTATTACTGGCACTCCGCTTGCCAAGCACTCCATAATCTTGGAAGGGAAGAAATATCGAGTATTCATTCTTTGGGTAAGACGAATATTCAACAAGAGATCAGCACTTGCATACAGTTTTAAGACATCAGCAAATGAAATAAAGCCGTGAAAATGTATCCTCGAGTCACTGATGGCTGCCGTCTTGACAAAATCTTCAAGCGGACCAGCGCCTGCAATATGCAGCTGATATTTCTCGCCAATTAAAAGGGAAAATGCAGAAATAATTTCTCTGATGCCATTTTCCTCATCAAGCCCTCCGGCAGCAACCATAGTAAAAACAGCAGGGTCTGGCGAATGCAAACCAGCTATACTTCGATATTGTTCTAGAAGATCGGGTTTTATCCCTCCTTCAACACGTATAGCAGGGACATTCGGCGCGAAATCTTTTGCTATTTCATCGGTTATTACTACCAATCCATCAAAAAATGGTAATGTTTTATAATGAAGCCAAAAATTAATCTTATTAAACAGTGTCGCAGGACAAGTTTCCCCTGGAACACCAATATCATAAATCATTGCTATACACTTAGATCTGGTTAGCCATGCTCCTAAAAGTATAAATAAACCAGGGGGAACGGATATATTATACGCATAAACAATCCGGTGACGCGTATGTCGACAATGCCATCCCCAGGACAAAAGTGAAAATATCGTAGATAGTCCAAGACAAATCTGTTTTATCGGCGTAATATTAATAAAAAAAAGAAATTTCAAGGTAACTGTATCCTCAAGTACAGTAGAAGCTGACCGATAAAATAGTTTGGAGGAACCAGGAAATGAAACAGCAGGGCGCAATGAAAATACTGCCGAAGGCCTTAATCCAGCATTTACAAGACCTTTAATAAGATAATGTTGGCACATATTGCCAGCTCTACTGAAAGCTTTGTTTATATAAGGGCTTTTGTCAGGAACAACACTACCAACGTATGATAACTTTATCATGTAAGCCTCTTTTCGCGTTGCATTGTTAGCTTCCATGCAACTTCAGAACTGATCACAGGGTATGCGGTACGACTCCTGATAAAAACAGATGCATCCCGCCTCCAGATCTGGCATTTTGAATTTCGAGAAAGAAATCCTAACAAGAAAGGACACGGGATGTAACCGTTCACAGGGTAAGCACTTCTACTCCTGAGAAATCCAGGCAAGATCAGGCTTTTGTTCTTTGAAATGAGAATAGATGGTCTCAACCTCAAATTCTTATTTTAAACTTGTCTGACTTCCCACTAAACCCGACATTAGCAAGAATGGTAACATAATAGATGCACACTAGTTTTACAAAGCCATACGCAATGTTGAATGATGACCCTTTTAAGTTTGCAATTAACAATGCTCCAAATAGTATTACTGAAAGCATTCTGTAGTTTTGTTTGAATCCAAGACGATAGCACATATAAAACAACAATGACATCAGGATTGACAAATACATTATGCCACCGAAAAAAATTTGATTTACATACCCAACATCCGATCTTGGATAGTAAGCGTTGTAAACATCTTTCGCGGCCCCGAAACAAAATTCCAATATAGTTGAGGGGAAAAAAAACATCTCACCAATAAGGGCATCGTATGTAGTTGCCTCATCATTGCCAACTAAAAACTCAAAAGATTCACTAAAAAAGGACAACCCCCATTCTATGGTCTTATTATCGATCACACTAAAATCAGTACGTTTAAGCGCAAAATAGGCAATTGGCGCGACCAGCAAGGCAACCGTCACTGTCCTATATATTGCTCTGGCACTTAAACATGACAACCTCGACTTAGGTGCATGGCGCACTGTGCCCCGATAAGGCGAGGCAAGTCTAGCCCCTACGATTGACCTGTTTAATTGCCGCCGTAATATTATTCTTGCCTCGCATATCATTACAACAATCAATCCATATATCACCACTAACAGACCAGTTCTCGCATTTACAATAATTGAAAGCAATAATGGTAAAATACCTAAAAGATAGAATCTGTTTTTCTTGAATCCAATAATAGTAATTAATATTATCAAAGCGTTTGTTATTCCATAGGCAAAAGAGGCTCCGTCGGCAATAGCAAATCCTCGGAACAGGTGCGACTCAGCCCCATATTTTTCAGCCATGGTATCGTATATCAAGCTCTCTTTAACATAGATATTAACATCCGGATTGAGCAATAAGTAACAAGTAATAATAGAAGCTATCAATCCAATCCTATAAACATCTTTATTCAACTTATGTATATCTGGTTTGTTGTAAACAATAATCGATATAAAATAAGATACGATAAAACACTCAACAATAAATACTATGTTCACATAGATATAATATAATCCTAATTCTGGATTTGCGACAGCGACCACTAAGCTATAATATATGGCCAAAAATACCAATAATAGCTCGACTTTAAATAAAGAGATAAATGATCTTATTCTACCACTGAACAGTAAATAAATAATCGCAGGTAACCATAATAACTTTGTAGGCCCAATACCTAAAAACCTGAAGGGTGGATTGTATATATAAAAATATAGTAATACGGATGTCAAAATACATATGATTAACTTATTTAGTACTTTCATACACTGCATCACACTCGCTTAGCTTGGGCAACCAATCTACAATAAGCTTTTCTTCAAAGAGGTGGCACCGGTTAGTAGGACGGGTAGGCGGCGGGAATAAGGTGGATTGCCTGTTGTAATCATGCGGGAGCATTGCCGTTTGTTCTTAGCGCATACTTCTTTAAGCCCCTTTCAACGATGCAACTGAAAGCGTTATCGAGAATTCCGTTTGAACCCGAATCCGCAAACCTGTAGTTGACGTACCTCTGGCGGGGGTAGTCGGG
>CAZPGZ010000044.1:0-16812 GCA_964586075.1 uncultured Nitrospiraceae bacterium
ATTCTTTAAGCTGCGCTAAAAGATGCCCCGCCCCTTGGGGCGGGGTAGTTCACTCCTATGCTGCTCCTTTAAAAAATATCTGGTTGACAGAAGCCGTTGTATGTGGTATCTATACCTGCCTGATAATATAATGTAGTAATCAATCATACTTTCAAACTATTCCCCGGTAGCTCAGTCGGTAGAGCAGGTGGCTGTTAACCACCCTGTCGCTGGTTCGAGTCCGGCCCGGGGAGCCAAACAGAACGAGGGTCGCCTTTTATATCAAAGGCGGCCCTTTCATTTTGATATTTACTATTTGTAACAGCAAGTAAATCAAAGGGTTTTCTGAAATTTGGTGTCAGATGCCCATTCTTCCAAAAAGAGTTCGAGTACACGAAATTCAATAACCGACGTTTTTCCATAATATTTTGTTTTTCATAGAGGGAAACTGCGCGTTGTGCGAGTTCTAGCAATTTAATGCCTTCGGCTAGATAGACTTTGTTAGCAGATTGATGTTCATTTAATAAACGCACTATTTCAGATTGTTCGCTACGCCACTCGATATTTTTTTGATTAAAAAAAAGCTCAGAAATTTTGCCATCTAATTTGTCAATGTATAAAGCATCGAGTCTTTTTTGAATCTGGCGATATTTATTCTCAAAAAAAAGTATTCTTCCGTTATGATAAGTTTTTTCGTCATTATGACTTTCTTTTAAAGCTTTTTTCACCCAGGTAATAACATCACCATCTATCAAAATATTTTTAAGGGATTCAGTAAATTGTTTGCTGATTTCTTCTTCTCTAACATACCGTTCAGGGCAAGCACCTTTATTTCCAGTGCAATGGTAGTAAATATACTTATTTTTTTTCTGTTCGGCTACCATCGCACATCCACAATGTCCACAATAAATTAAGCCCTGAAAAAGCCAATGATGTTTGCTCGGCCTTGGTTTTTGGTGCCCAGACGCGCTAAGAACTTTTTGAACCTTGTCAAAAAGGGCTTTACTAACGATTGGTGCATGATTACCATGATAAAGTTTATCTTTCCAGAAAAAATCGCCATAATAAATTGGGTTCGTCAAAAGTTTATGAATGGTGCTTTTTGAAAGTTTGTTGTGCGTTTTTCTGTTTTGCAAACCCTCTGTAGCAAAAACTTTGGATAAGTCAAATAGGGAAAAAGTAGCAGTTGCATATGATTCAAAGAGCCGAAGAATCAAAGGCGCAACATCAGGGTCTTGTAAAATGATTTTTTTCCCTGTAAGAGGTGAAATTGCATTTAAATAGCCCAGTGGCGCGAAAGAAGGATATATACCTTCTTCGGCTTTTTGACACATCCCTTTCTTAGTCTCTTCAGATAGATTGTCAATGTAGTTTTTAGCCATGAGAACTTTGATGCCGTGCAAAAATTTTTCATTAGAAGTAGCGTTCTTTGAAAGTATGAAATTATCTTTCACAAAATGAATATTAATTTCTAATTCATCAATCGTAATCCAGTCCTTTAGATTTCGATAAAGTCTATCTGTTTTTTCAACAAGCAAAACATATTCATCGAGGGATTGAGTCTTTTGTTCCTTTAGTCTTTTTAAAAAGGCTATCATTTTTGAAAAGTTGGTACGACCTACTTGTTTTGCAGTTTCGACGTCTACGTACTCGTTACTTGGGTCTATATGTAAATTATGTTGCAAAGCGTAGTCTTGCAGAAGTTTTTTCTGTGCAGGAATGGAAAAACCTTCTCGTTCTTGTTCCTTAGAAGAGACACGACAGTAAGTAAGGGCTTTAATTTGAGTACTCGTAGAAAGAATATTAGGTATTTTCTTCATAATATATTGCGGACTTTATTAAAGAGTTAAAAAACACTCTTCTAACTGTCGGCTTCCTCCCAGTCTGAAAGAATTTTGAAAAAGCCGATAATATTTTTGATGGATTCAGAAGCTTCTAGAGGAGATAACTGAGAACCGGTTCTATTATACCAATATTCCCAAGCATCTTTATTAGATTGTACATTATTATCGGTGTCTACTCGTGGTACTGAAATACTAATCGAATGGTCATTTTGTTTATTTAAGTTAAGTCGACAGGAATTATTAGAAAATCTTCTTTTGGACATATCTCAGTCATTTCATTCCTGAAATGCCTGAGATAACATACACTGTTTCTCATTTGCTGCTTACTTTGGCTTTGGAATTACTTCCTTTATAGAAATTTAGGGTAATTGTTACGTTGACTGCCCGATAGCATGTGTATCGCTTTGTCTCAAACTGCTGATAAAATCCGATGCTAACAGGTAATACTGTGTACTAAGTTTTCAAATACTAGAAGTGTTTCACTGCGTATTCCGACCCAATCCGGCCACCCATTCCGGCGCAAACCGGCCACTGATTCCGATTGAATCCGGCCACCCGTTCCGATTCATTCCGGCCACTTTTTCACGATAACTGACGCTGGGTAAACTCCCTGAAAATAGGGTATCCTGCTCCTTATTTTTTCCTAAAGGAGATCAGAATGCCCAAAGAGAGAACACCCATGCGAAAAATTAAAGAAATACTCCGTCTCAAATGGTCTGCCGGCCTGGGCAGCCGAGCCATCGCCAGAAGTGTCAAAGTCGGCAAAACCACGGTGGACGAGCTTGTACGCCGGGCGACCGAGTCAGGTCTGTCCTGGCCGTTGCCTGCGGACATGGATGAAGCTACCCTCGAACAGCTTCTCTATCCTCCGCTGATTATCGAAAACCCTTCCCGGCCTGTTCCCGATTGGCTCCTTGTGCATCAGGAGCTTTCACGAAAAGGCGTAAACCTCTCGCTTCTGTGGAACGAATACAAAGAGCAGCACCCGCAAGGCTATCAGTACAGCCAGTTCTGCGAGCTCTATCGGCAATATGCACGAAAGCTTGATCTTTCCATGCGCCAGATTCACCGGGCCGGGGAGAAGCTCTTCGTCGATTACTGCGGAAAAACCCAGGCGGTTATCGATGCCGCGACCGGAGAAGTGCGCCAGGCCCAGATCTTCGTGGCTGTTCTGGGAGCTTCCAACTTCACCTATGCCGAGGCTACCTGGACGCAGGGTCTTTCTGACTGGATTGGCTCCCATGTCCGGGCGTTCTCGTTTCTTAGCGGTGTGCCTGAAATCGTCGTCCCCGACAATCTCAAATCCGCCATATCCAAATCCTGCCGCTATGAACCTGAGCTCAACCCCTCGTACCAGGACATGGCGGAACACTACGAAGTGGCCGTAATCCCCGCCAGGGTCAGAAAACCCAGAGACAAAGCGAAGGTCGAGGTGGCCGTCCAGATCGTGGAGCGGTGGATCCTTGCCGCGTTACGGCATCGCTCCTTCTTTACTCTCATCGAACTGAATGCTGCTATCCGGGAACTTCTGGACAGACTCAACAACCGGCCGTTCAGAAAGCTCTCCGGCTGCCGCATGAGCCGGTTTCTGGAGATCGACAAGCCGGCGCTTCGGCCGCTGCCCGCTACGGTCTATCAGTTCGCCCAGTGGAAAAAAGCCCGGGTGAACATCGATTATCATATTGAGCTTCAAGGCCACTTCTACAGCGTCCCGTATCAGCTGGTAGGCCGTGAGCTGGACCTGCGGTTTACCGAATCAACGGTCGAATGCTTCCACAAGGCCAAACGCGTGGCCTCCCATGCGCGTTTTGCCGCGAAAGGCAGCTATACAACCTCCGCTTTGCACATGCCCAAAGGCCACCGCTCCTATGCTGAGTGGACTCCCGAACGGCTCATCCGCTGGGCAAATGAAACCGGCGAAGCGACAGCAAAGCTGATTGCCGCCATCCTCGCGCGCTATCGCCACCCCCAGCACGGCTTCCGCTCGGCGCTGGGCATCCTAACACTTCATAAACGCTTTGACAAAGAACGCGTCGAGGCCGCATGCAAACGGGCGCTCGCCATCGGCGGCACCAGTTTTAAAAGCGTGAAGTCTATCCTCGAGACCGGCCTGGACAAAAAACCCTTGCCGAAACAGACGCCGCTGCCTCTTACCGTCTCCCATGACAACATCAGGGGAGGAAATTACTATCACTAACACAACCTGAAAGGAGATATGCAGATGCTTACGCATCCAACGATGGACAAAATCGAAAAGCTTCGGCTGACCGGCATGGCAAAGGCCCTGTCGGAACAGATGCAGAATCAGAATATCGCGGCACTCTCGTTCGAGGAGCGCCTGGGGCTGTTGGTCGACCGGGAACTGACGGAACGTGATAACAGAAGGCTCTCCACGAGGCTTCGGGTCGCAAAGCTCAGGCACCAGGCAAGCATCGAGGACGTCGACTTCCAGCAGCCCCGCGGGCTCGACAAATCCCAGGTCATGGCATTAGCGGCAAACCAGTGGATCCGGGATCATCAAAACATCCTGATCACCGGCCCTACGGGCGTGGGAAAAAGTTATCTTGCCTGCGCCCTGGGACATACGGCCTGCCGCGATGGCCATATCGTGCTCTACCAGAGGCTTCCGAGGCTTTTGCACGATCTTCCGGTCGCCCGTAACGATGGCCGCTATAAAAAACTCATGGCCATTTTGTTTCGAGCCGATCTTTTGATCCTTGATGACTTCGGAATCACGCCTGTGACGCCGGAGGGTCTTCGTGACCTGCTCGAAATCCTCGAGGACCGATATAAACGGCGGTCGACTGTTGTCACCAGCCAGTTTCCTGTCTCGCGCTGGCATGAAGCGCTGGGCGATCCGACCATGGCTGACGCCATCCTCGATCGCCTCGTGCACAACGCTCATAAAATCGAACTGAAAGGAGAATCCATGAGAAAGATCGAAGCATCCGTTGACAAAGCGAATACACTATGACATAGTGACATCACCCAGCGTCAAATCGAAGGCCACGGGTGGCCGGATTGCGCCGGAATGACTGGCCGGAATCAGGCCGGAAGAGGTGGCCGGAATCGCCGGAATACGCAGTTTCACCTCCATTTCCTATAAGTTTGTATTATTATACGGATGGTCACCCCTAAAGTCAATACCTACCCAAAATACTAAAAAAATATCACGTTCACCCTTAAAAATAAGCCTTAATAGCGCGTAAAACAGGTTTCTAGGCTTTTTGAGACAATAATACCTCTGACTCTTTATCTTTTACCCAAAAACCGCCAAGAACCGATCTGAGTAGCTCCAAAAAATTGTGTTTTGGGGTTATTGCTGGTGGATAGTAAAAAAAGTAGATATATAAATACTTACGGAGAGCTAACTTTGCCTTTTAGCAATTCAAATAGCCTGTGTAAGTTGGGGCTTATGGCTTATATCCATGATCAGAGCTCGAGCTATTTAAGCTAGACCCTAATTATGGCGATTAAACACACGAATTGACAAAAAGTGTGGTTTTTTTGCACTACTTGACAATAGAAAATTCAATGATATGATGGATCAGCTGTTCTCGTATTATTAATTTAAGAAAGGAGATATAGGTAGTTAGTAAAGGTAGAAATTAAAGTTTTTTGATTATTTCAGAAAGAATGAAGCAACATATAGTTTCAGTTCATTAGGTATATCTAGTGATGTCGGAGCTCCTTGTCTTAAAATAGGAATCCGAGTTTTGTTTGAGAAAAAACTAATTCTTATCTGAACGTTTGATTGATTAAAGGGCGCCGTACGCCAAAGCGGTAAATCAAATTTCAGAAAGAGTTATAATGTCAAACTTCAATATTTCAGAAAAACAAATAATTGCCGAGGCCCAAGAAAGTACCTATAGTTCAGAAACAGCATCTACAACAGTACCTATCTGTAACACAGGTGCTACATCTACAATTGAAACTACTAATGAATTACCTGTAATTCTAGATAATAATTTCAAGAATGATGAGCACACATACCACTCGTTTAGAATTGATTACCTATCCGCATCAATTCCAGATAAGAATGAAAATACTCTCATAGCATTAATAGGTATCCCAAAGGAGTATTTTACATCCCCATATAGTGGATATGGATATTATAGGACCCAAATCAAGTATCATAATATTTCTATAAATTATAATGGAACCTCCACTATGGGTAGCCTCCTAACCATGACAGGACAAGGTTGCCGAGAATTTGAGCGCTTATCCAAGAGTGAAAATCCTTGGGTACCATTACTTCAAGGAATTTTTGATAAAAATGGTCACGTCAATAGAATAGATATAGCTATTGATTATTATGGTAAAAACATTGATATTGACGTTATTCAAGATAAACTTAAAAAAGGTGAATATGTAGGAACGTTTAAAAAATGGACGTTAATAGAAACAAACTCGACATCTAGAGATAAAAATCGATCCAAAACTATATATATGGGCAGTAATAAAAGCAATTTGAAGATTAGATGCTATAAGAAATATGACGATGTTAAGCGAGTAACATGTACCCGTCTTGAATTAGAATATAGGAAAGTTAAAGCAAATATGGTTGGTAAATCACTAATCAATAATAATTTAGGGCAAGTCGCTCTTTCTTTAATTGACAAAAAGATAAGGTTTTTAGAACCAACTGCTGATACAAACAAATATCGTTGGCCGGTTTCTTCTTGGTGGACTGAATTTCTTGGTTCAGGAAAAAAAATTCCCGTAAAAATGGAATCTAGGGAAGAGAATCTTGATAAAAGTATAAAATGGCTCTTCAAGCAGGTGTCGCAAGTTTTAGCAGACGTAGTTGATAAAAAAGGTAGTGGCATCCTTAATGAATTACTTAAAGAAGGTAGAAAAAAGCGCGGTGGTGCAGTGAATAGTAAAGACTAACTACTTATGTTCTTTCTCCGCGTTTTTCTTTAAAAAAATCTGCAGAGCTTCTACAACGACGTTTTGCATAGACATGTCGTAATCGAGAGCATACTGTTTCGTTGCTTTAATCAGTTCTTGAGGAAGCCTGACTCCGATCATCTTCCATTCACCGGCAGAGTATATTGAATCTGATTCTTTCTTATTCATAAAAGTCCTTTCTGTAATTAAGATAATAGAAATGCTGGATTTTGTCAACTTGTTATATTGTTGACAAAAAGCACTTTAAGTGTTATAATGTTAACAAGTTATCAAGCGTTCTCTCCTGCCTCACCTGATCATGCAACTCCTCACGAAGGAAATATCTCTAAAATTACAAAAACAGTACCATCTGGGAAGCGACCTGGATAGCCAGATAGTCGTTTGTAAGCTGTTTGACCCCTGTAGTTTTTGGACCTGGTATCTCTTGAATCAAGACCCTGATGACTATACCTATCTTTACGGGATTGTAAAAGGTATAGCACTTGAAATAGGCAGCATATACCTTCCCACACTCATTGAGTACAAAGGGCCATTAGGGATTGGTATCGAGAGGGATTTATATTTTAGGCCATTAGCAGCACGAGAGGCATGGGAAAGGCTTCTAAAGGGCGAGCATATATAACACATGTAGGTTGTATTAATAAGAATACAGAGGTGATGCAGAAGCATACTAAAAGAATATTTAAAAACGAACAGTACTTTTACTGTCAAATAAGCGGTGCTTTTTTAAGTATTCTTCCCGGTGGTGGAGGACCACTCCGTTTAGGTATTCTTCTTACTCTTTGGCAAAACAACCAGTTCTTAGATGTTTGCCCAACCTGTAATGGTACTGTCTACCTTCAGTTTACTCAAAAATTATCGATTCATGTTTCTTTCTCTAAGGGGAAAATATCGAAATGAAGATATCATCCAGAAAGGAATAGGAAAACGATTTGACTGGAAGTTGGGATTGTTAATAAAGATGAACTGGATATCATTATTAAACACAAAATAGAGACTATCAGTCTTAAGGAATTAATAGAAAAACTAAAAAAGAACCTTTAAGGAAGGATATATGAACGAAAAAAAACTAAGAGTTGCACTCTATGCGCGTGTATCAACTTCTGATAAGGGGCAAAATATTTCGCTGCAGTTAAATCCTCTCCGCGAATATTGTCTAGCTCGTAATTGGTTCGCAGAGGGTGAATATATCGATATAGGTCAGTCAGGTGCAAAAGACAGGAGACCTCAGCTCGATAAACTGATGAACGATGCAAGAAAGCGTAAAATTGATTGCATCATAGTTTGGAAACTTGATAGATGGGGAAGGTCACTGAAACATCTCATTAACTCTTTAAGTGAACTTCAAAACCTCGGCATATCATTCGTGAGTTACCAAGAGAACATCGACCTTTCGACCCCTGCGGGCAAGATGATGTTTCATATAATAGGTGCAATGGCTGAATTTGAGAGGTCATTAATCCAGGAACGTGTGCGGGCAGGTATGGCATTAGCGAAGCTGCGAGGAGTCAGAATCGGACGAAAGCCTACAGAACCCCGATATCTTGCACAGATAATAGATATACATGTGAACGAAAAGCTATCGCTAAGGCAGATAGCGCAACGAGTAAAAGTTCCTCGTTCAACCGTATTCAGAACGGTAAAGCTGTATAAAGAAGGTAAATTAGGTCAAGATGGGCGGCAAATAGAAAATCCTAATACGGCCTGCTGGACAGGACAATAACAATGGAAAATTTATAAACTAGCTACAACTGAGCTGAAAAGAGAACCAACAGCCCCTTCTGTGCTGCAGGAACATTAAAGTATACGATGGAGTAATTTATGATAAGCAGACGAGGTTTTTTAAAAAACGTACTGTATGCCGGTTTTGCACTTCATTGCGGAAACATTCCTTTGATAGAGCGAAACCTAAGCAACTTAAATGAATTTATAGATGGCAAGGGATTAAAAGAAAAATTGTATTTCATCAACACTTCTGGAGATGTGATTTTTGAACCAAAGTTCTCTCTTCGAAGTTATAGATTCAGAGAAGGTTATGTACCGATAATGATAAATGATACTACCGGTGGATTTTACAACAAAAACGGCGAAATAATGCTTCATTCGACTTGTTCTGATATAGGAGAATTCTCTCATGGTTTGGCATATATGGAAAACTGGCGAGGCCTCAAGAATGATACTACGCGCAATAGTGAGACAGGCTATATTAATCAGTCAGGTGAATTGGATATTGCAAGGTCACATTTTCAGAAGAATGGCGATAACGTAAAGTTCATGCCTAGTTGCTCTGCCCATTTCTCTGAGGGCCTTACACCTATCTGTATAAATGAGAAATACGGGTTTATTAATACAAATGGAGATGTGGTAATTTTACCGCAATTCATTGTTGCAGAGTCTTTTACTGAAGGTCTTGCAGTAGTATATATCAACGGACAGGCAGGCTGCATTAACAGGAATGGCGAAATTGTTATTGAACCCAGATTTAGGAACATTTACGGATTTGAAAAGGGCTGTGCACTAGCTGAAATGCATAATAGACAGCTATGTTTTATCGATAAAGCAGGAACAATTATTTATAAGCTTAATATGAATTGGGACGAATATATCGAACGTGGTATACCTGAATACTGTATTCTTACAAAGACGAGACGCAAGCATAAAGTGTCGCATAAATGGGTAGGTCGGGGTTTCTATGAGGGATTAATTAAAATATCTTGTAACGACAAGTACGGTTTTGCGAATGAACAGGATGACGTTATTATTCCTCCTATCTATGACGCCGTCTGTGACTTTTCCAATGGCCTAGCAGCAGTTGGGGTTCATAGAAAGTTTGGATTTATTAACAAAGAAGGATTGATGGTGATAAAACCGCATTTCAACATGGTATTTGGTTTTTCAGAAGGTTTGACATTTGCGACTACATACTGATATGAATGCAGATCTATTTCCAGACTAAAAAAGCGGACGGGAATTAGTGCTCAGTTCCTGCTATACGCTCTATTGCATCTTATTCTAAAATAGGCTCCCCGGTTCAATCTTATAGATCTTTGATAATATAATAATTTTCAGGTAAGACGGATTTGTCTCTTTGCCAGTTTCAAGCCGTGATATGTACCCCTGCGTTATCCTACCTCGATAATCAGTAGCAATCTTCCGGGACATGCGCTCTACATCGCTCATTGTTAAATTCAGTCTCTTTCTAGCGTTTATTAATTTATTGGCCAGTTTTGCCATCAATTACTCCTTTGTTGATTATTTGAGTCTTGTGAAACATCTTGTGAGATATATATTTGGTGTCCGAAGAGTGTATTTACATATATCAATTAATAAATTTAATCCTGTTTTTGGTTTATATACTTACATTTTGGATAATTACTACATCCCCAAAAAGTTTTTCCGGAAAATTCTGTCTTTTTTGAAATCCGCTCGACGAGTGTGCCTCCGCACTTGGGACATATTGCTGTTGATTCATAGCGTTCATGCAATGAGGCAAGGTGAGCACTTCGATTTAAGGTAGTATCCTGCTTTATTTTATTTAAGATGCTTATTGTTTCCTGAACTTGCCATTCTGAAAGGCAGATATCCTTGAATTCCTTGATATATGGTATAAGGCCGTGATTGAGCACATTTGATGGCATTGGTGTTTTAAACTCACAGTCACCAATAAAGAAAACTACCGGTTTAAATACCTGATGATCTATTTTCAAATATTCAGACAAAGATTTTGTATGCCTGTAATTTTGTTTAAGCGGATTTTGAAACTGGCTCTTCTTGCCAAAAATGGATTGGCTCCATGAGTTACTATCTGCTGATCCGAATATCCATCCTTGGATGTTTTTTGTTTCGATGACAAATATACCGTACACAGACACAAGAATATGGTCAATTTGAGTTGTTCCGTTTGGCATATTAAGGATGACATCATTAAAACGATGATAAATCTTGTCATCCAGCAATGACCACATTCCTAGTGTAACGGTCTTTTCGCCCAACCAGCCTTTAATTATATTTTTCATAACTTAAAATAAGCAAAAGATGATTATAAAATAAATGTATTTATCTTAGCTAATAATCGACTCTCGATAGCTTAAAAGGTGGTAGTCTTTAGTGCTTTAGCATATAAAACAATAATAATAGTAATATAGCATAAGTTTAAATTTTCATGGTGATTTACTTTATGCTTCTTCACTATTGTTCCTGATCATTTAATCGCACGATAGTGTTTTTACGCATCAAATTAGAATTGCTATTTTTCAGTACTGTAATCAATAATACGCAATCCACTTACCGAATGGTACATTCACCAGATTGGTTCGTCTTATTGATTTCATCCTGAAGTCTGCAGCTGGCTTTAATTCTCGCTGTTGTAAATTACGTCCCGTAATTGATGCTTCATGGTTCGGATTAAGCTTCGTTCGACCTTGTCGCTTCAGCCGCCTTTCTGTTGTTTCTCTGTCTCCGCGGCTGCTAGTTTTTCCCTTGTCGTTTTCGTCAAAAACCTGTATTCTAGACCTTGACGGGAGAACACCTTTGAGCAGTTTTCCCATCTCGCCGAACACCTCCCAGCAATTCGTGGATCCAAAAAAAGCGAAAATTATTTGAGAATAAATGTCTTCAATGATTTCCGGTCTCCAGGATGCGGCATTTCGAGGGTTATACCGTCATTTTTAAAGCTGCACGGCTATTCAACATTGAAGCTGGCCCAAATGGTTCGAAAGAATTGCGCCGGAAAAACTTATGTTTTCCATAAACTGTAGAGGTAAATATGTGGCCAGATAACGAAACAGAAAGAGACTTTCTCAATTTCTCTGGCGTAGCAAATACCATAGCCGAAATTATTATTCAGGCTCGAAGCCGTCCCGTATCAATCGGCGTGTCGGGGTCATGGGGCATTGGAAAGTCCTCGATGATCAAGCTGACTCGGGCGTCGCTGGCCAAGCGCCAACGAAAAGAAGGCGATCCAGACTTCGTTTTTGTTGAGTTCAACGCATGGCTTTATCAGGGCTATGATGACGCTCGTGCCGCGTTGATGGATGTTATTGCAACCAAACTTGAAGAAGAAGCGAAAGCGCGCCAGAGAGGTACTGACAAAGTTAAGGTACTCTTGAAAAGAGTGAACTGGTTGCGCGCGGCTAAGCTTATTGCAGGATCAGCGATCCCGATGGCTTTCGGACTCCCGCCGACTGGACTCATCGGCGATATGTGGGGAATTGGAAAAGGTTTCTTATCGGGATCTGTTGACGATAAAACGGCCGCCGCGGCTCAGGCTGTGGTTCAAAAGGTCGGTGAGACAGCAGGCGGTCTGTTGAAACCAGCGATCGAAACGTCGGCTCCGAAGGAGATTCAGGCGCTACGCGATGACTTCGAAGAAACACTGAGCGAGCTCGGGATTACGCTGGTAGTTCTTATCGATGATCTCGATCGTTGCCTCCCGGAAACAACCATATCGACATTAGAAGCGATACGCCTTTTCTTGTTCCTCGAAAATACTGCGTTCGTCATCGCTGCCGATAATGACATGATCAAACATGCTGTTCGGAAGCATTTCGAAGGCGTAACCGACGACGTCCTCGTAACCAACTATTTTGACAAACTGATCCAGGTCCCCATCCGCGTTCCTCCGCTCGGGACCCAGGAAGTTCGCGCCTATATGATGCTGCTATTTTTGGATAACAGCGATCTTGATGAAGACATCAAGGAGCGCGTACGGGCAGGAATATGCACGCAACTAGGCCAGACATGGCAAGGAAAACGCGTCGATCGTGCCTTCGTACAGTCGCTTTACGATTCTTTTCCGCCAGATCTCGTTGGCAAGTTTGACACGGCCGATCGGCTCGCGTCACTCATGACCACCGCTTCGGGAATTGCAGGAAACCCCAGGCTGATAAAGCGGTTTCTTAATGCGCTCTCAATTCGGATGGCAATCTCTGACGCGCAAGGCGTCGGGGTGGATGAAGCTGTCCTTGCAAAGCTTCTGCTGTTTGAACGACTCGGTAACGCGCAGGCCTATACAGAGTTAATCAAGGCGGTAAGCGCTGATGACGCCGGCAAACCACGTTTTCTTGCTGAATTGGAGAGGAAAGCTGCAGAGAGAGCTGCTTTGGACCTTAAAACGCCGTGGGATGATCCCTTTATCGAGGAATGGCTAGTACTTCCTCCGACGCTCGCGGACAAGGATCTTCGCGGCGCGCTCTACGTAAGCCGCGAGCACGCGCCCCTCATCACACCCGAGGATCGTTTGTCCTCAGAAGCTGCAGAGCTGCTTACGGCTTTGCTCGAACAGCCTGAAATGGCAGAATCTTTAAAAGGTAGAATTGCTAAGTTACCGCGATTAGAAACAACGGTGATGATGGATAAGCTCCTGGAACGAGCGCGCCAAGAGCAGGAATGGGGCGCACCGCCAATCCTGACAGCCTGTCTTGTGCTTACTGTGACCGATCCTTCTCAAGGAGTGCGCCTAGCGGCGTTTCTCGGAGACCGTCCATCTGTACAGATCAAAGCCAGCATCGTACCGAAAATCGCGGATCAGCCCTGGGCGGAGGATGTATTCCGCAAATGGACCAGTCTACAAATATCTGGGCCCGTTAAGACAGCCATTAAGAGGCAAAGAGAACATGGGAACATCCCAAACTAGCGGAGGTCCGGGATCAGGCGTGCCGATGGTCCCACCGTGGACGCCTGCCCCGCCCGCATCACCGGCTGGCGAAGGTGGCGAAGCAGACCCAAGCGGTTTGCCGGCAGTTCCCCCGGCGCAACAGCAGCAGCCGATACAAACGGCTTCACCCGGGCGTTTCCGGGGCGCCAGGCTTAAACTCGGGGATTACGCCCGTACGGGTAACATTGACGATCTCCGCAAGGGCTTGAGACACTACGTCCGCTCTGGCTACGGTGGAGCCGCTATCACAACCCAGCGATTCGGCGGCACTGCAGTAACCGCGGGTACGCTCGGTGAAGCCCTCGCGATCATAGCCGCCGGACGGCCAGCAACACCCGGGAGCCGCCTCGATCCCGCTCTCTTGTCCGGTCGTGACGCACATGAAGTGATGGATGCTGTCGTAGAAGCGGTACGGCCTGTCGACGGGACACAGGATGCTGAAGCTGAGCGCAGGGCGATCCTGGATGCCTTATCTGATTTGCTGAAACAATTCCCTGACGCGGATATTTTGAACCTCAATGCAGAGCAGCGAAACTTTGCGATCGAACGATTTACAGCAATAGACGTGTTTAGGCGCTTTCATCTCGATGTCGGTAAAGCGATATCTGATAAAGCACCGAGCGCATCGACTGCACTTGCCAGACTGAAAGAGGTTCATGATTATATCAAAGAACAGGTTGCCGCGTCGTTTCGCAAGCTCAGGGATGCCGGCCGAACATTCACAGCAGGTTTGGTCAGCAGGGTAGTGCACGATGCATTGCATGAAACCTTTTTGGTTTTCGCGGGGTACACAGAATGAGGCTGATTTGCGGTCCGGATACGTTTCGTATTACCGGCGTAGACAAGGCGATGAGAATCATTCTCTACGGCCAGCGGAGAGCGAAGTCTCATGGGAGTGCCGGCGATGCGGTCAAACACGAGTTGCTTCGAAATCATCTGGAAACAGCGCCGCGAGCATGGGATCTCCTGTCCATAGCTCTTTCTGTAATAACCGCTGATATTGCAGGACTCAGGCGCAAGAGTCCTGACGGCTGGACACGAGAATTCGAGCTCGACGTCGCAGTTGCAGACCCCGACTTTTGGAACAGCCAGACCGGCGCGCTGTCTGATGCACTTGCTTTTCTTACCACCGATCGTTGGCGTCTGCAATTTCACTCAGGCGGGATGTTGCCTGTTGCGCCGCGCGAGCTGGTGCTACCGGTTGAAGATTGTGTGGTCCTGCTCTCCGGAGGCCTCGACAGCCTTGTTGGGGCGATAGATCTCACATCGGACGGTTTAAAACCGTTCGCCGTGAGTCAAGTAGTGCGGGGTGACGCCGAAAAACAGGCCAGATTTGCCGCAAAAGTCGGGGACGGGCTCAATTTGGTTCAATTTAATCACAATGCCAAGATTCCAGGGGTCGCGGAGTCTTCACAACGGGCAAGATCCCTCATCTTCATCACCTTCGGCGTTTTGGCTGCTACCGCACTGCAACGTTATCACGACGGCGATACTGTAACCCTGTACGTTTGTGAAAATGGCTTCATTGCGATCAACCCGCCGCTTACCGGTGGTAGAATCGGGAGTTTGAGTACACGGACAGCACATCCGGAGTTTTTGAGCCGAGTCCAGCGAATTATAGCCGCGGCTGGTCTCCGAGTTCTGATTTCAAATCCTTATGGGACCATGACAAAGGGAGAGATGCTTCTGAATTGCAAAGATCAGACATTACTGAGGGCCGAGGCAGCACACTCGACAAGCTGTGGCCGGTTTCAGCGTTTCAATTATAATCATTGTGGCCGTTGTGTGCCCTGTCAGGTTCGCCGCGGAGCATTTAAGGCCTGGGGAAAACGGGACACAACACCTTACATCTACGATCCTCTTGGTCAGACCGATAACGACCATGCAGGGTTCGATGACGTTCGGTCGGTGGCCATGGCAATTGCCGAAGTCGACGCTGACGGTCTCGACGCATGGCTCGGTTCCGCGCTCAGTTCGCCCATGATTGATAACCGGACGGCAATAAAGGATATGATTCGAAGAGGTCTCGCTGAATTAAAGGCGCTGCATAAAGGATATGGTGTAAGATGATCGACTTCCATTGCCATCTTGACCTCTATCCTGATCCTCACAAAATCGCTAACGAATGCCAGTCTCGTAATCTCTATATATTGTCAGTTACAAATACGCCATCAGCCTGGTCCGGGACAGCTGCGCTTGTGCGCGATTCGGAGCGTATCTGGACAGCTTTGGGCCTGCATCCGCAAATCGCTCACGAGCGAAAGGGCGAACTACCTCTTTTTGACCAACTATTGCCCAAAACGCGCTATGTAGGTGAAATCGGATTGGATGGTGCACCAGAGTTTAAACTCCATTGGTCAGATCAAATAACAGTGTTCACAAGAATTCTGGATAGTTGCTCACGGGTTGGCGGGAGAATCCTCTCTATTCATAGCCGTCGCGCTGTTACGCCAGTATTGGACGCATTAGAGGCACATTCAGGTGCTGGAATCCCAATTCTTCATTGGTTTTCAGGAAGTATGCGAGAACTAGAACGTGCAGTTGAGCTTAGGTGTTGGTTCAGCATCAACCAGGCCATGCTTGGAGGGAAAAAGGGACGAGAACTCGTGGCCAAGATGTCTCGTGATCACGTACTGACTGAGTCTGATGGGCCGTTCACGCTAGTGAATGGTCGAGCGGCCTTGCCATGGGATACCGAACTTAGTGCGATCGCATTGGCTGAGCTTTGGACTGAGCCGATCGATAAAGTGCACAAGCAACTTGTCAGCAATATGCTTTCTTTAAGACAATGGAAGGCCTGCTTATAAATGCATTGATGGAGAGTCAGATACAAAGACTTACTTTCTTTTAATACGAACGCATTGGAGGGGCTCTTGAAGAAAAGCTATAGTAAACAAGATGCAGTGATGCTAGCGAGACAGCTAGCAACTCCGATTAATTTTGATGAATTAGAGAAAGCAGGACTGATTGAAAAGAAGGGGGCTTGGTTTAAGATCAAGAATCTTAATATTCTTCCTAAGCATGCGTTACAGCAGATCAGAGCTATCAAGAGTGACGGCAAAGGGAACTCCTTTGTTCAGTTTCCAAAGTCGTGGAAACGCGCGCAGAAGCTGTATCGACAAATGACAGGTAAGGGATATGAAGAATAGATGCGAATTGTTCCCATTGTTCTGAATTGCAAAGAAATCCGATATATTAATAGTTCTAGAAAGCCAGTCGACGTTGCTCCGCAACGCGGCTAACCCATAATACTTCGGCGCCATCTGTTTCAGGTTTAAATTTTCGGATGTTGAACTTGCTGAATGATGGACTTCCAAATCGCTGATGCCTTTTAGTTTTTCGTCTAATCAATCGTTTCGAAGATGATGACCTTCCCCCAGTTATTGTACCAGGTGTAGAGTCGGACTTTTCAGGTTTTGG
>CAZPGZ010000045.1:0-16159 GCA_964586075.1 uncultured Nitrospiraceae bacterium
ATGTGAAACAAGACCGGTTTCTTACGGCTGGGCTGGGGAGGCTTCAGCCATGGGAACGATTAGTCGGGTAGGGATTTTTACACTACTAACTAGTTTTATCCATAGCTCCAAGGGCATCCTACAGATCCTTGTAGCTTATAATTTGACATAATATACATTATCAGACAATATTGAATCTGTATAAAAGCTTTAGTTTTGAACGATTAACTTATTGTTTTATTATACTATATTATTTTACTTCCTTGCAGATATGACTGCTGATAATTGATGAGGAAAAGAACTATTTGCTGCCAATTTTTGGCTCGATACCTGCCAGTAAACGCTTTATGTTCTCGCGATGCCGGTAGTAAATAAGGCCAAATAAGAAGACTGACAGCAGTTGGTAAGGTCTTGCGTCACCTGTTGATGAGGCGGTAGTCGCAAAAATCATTACAGGATACGATATATAGGATACTAGGGCGGCAAGTGACGAATACCGCCAAATAAGCGCGGCAGCAAGCCATACAATAAGCGCAACGAAACCTAACCAGGGCGATACGGCAAGCATTACACCATAGCCCGTAGCAACGCCTTTTCCGCCTTTAAAATTAAGATATATCGGGAAATTATGCCCAAGAACCGCTGCTGCGCCGGCAAATACGACTACGTAATCCGCCTGAAATAACAGCTTAGCGGCCAAAACAGGCAAAAATCCTTTCAAAGCATCAGCAAGCAGGGTCAGCAATGCAGCGATTCTTCCGGAAGCCCGTAGGACATTCGTAGCGCCAATATTGCCGCTTCCCACGCTTCGAACGTCCACGCGCGAAAACATTTTACTGAAAATGAGCCCGAACGGAACAGCGCCAAGAAGATAAGAAGCTGCTATTAAAATGAGTTGATAGATGGTTTCCATGGCAAAATAATCGAAGCTAACCCAATTGTTCTCCGTATTTTTTGAAATATTGAGCGGCAGAATAGAGAGACAAAATCATCGCTATTCCCAGTGCATACCAGCCGATACCATTTAATAATGCTGTGTGTTGGTAATAATTCAGAAGCAGCGCGATAACCGCGGTGGTTTGGGCAACCACTTTGTATTTACCGAGTGACTCTGCCGGAATGACCATGCCTTCGCTGGCAGCTATCGAGCGCAGACCGGTAACGGCGAATTCTCGTCCGATGAAAACGATTGCTATCCACGCTCGTATCACATCGATTTCGACGAGAATCACCAGTGCGGACATGATCAATATTTTATCTGCCACAGGATCCAGAAGCTTGCCGATTTTTGTTACCTGGCCCCACCTTCTCGCCAGATAACCGTCCAGCCAATCAGTTGCAGAAGCAAACGAAAATACGATGCCTGCGATCAGAGCCCTGAGAGGATCCCGTTCGAGCATAAGCACGACAAAAACAGGCACCGCAAGGATTCTGCTGAGTGAGAGCAGATTCGGTATATTGAAAATGTTCATGGTTGCTTCCTCCACCTGCGGTGCATCCAAACCCATTGCTCGGGATTGTTCCGTATGCAATTTTCAATCATTTTAGTCAACAAGGCTGTATTGGTCAATATATCGTTCTCATCATTTCCGGTCCGGACGAGGTCGAGAGGACCTTCAATATTGCCAATATGTTTATTGTCTTTCGTACGATACGTATGGCCAAAAACAATCGGCGCGCCGAACTTTATTGCCATAGAGGCTGCGGCAGCAGGCGTCCAGGCTTGCCTGCCCATAAAATCAACGAAAACACCTTCGACATCCGTATCTTGATCTATTAAAACAGCCAAGACACGGTTTTCCTTAAATATCCTGATCAGTTCTCTCGCTGCCCCTGCTCCACCGCGCACAATAGTTTTCACTCCCATGCGGGCGCGAAGATCCACGATCATGTCGTTGACCTCTTGCGGTCTGATCGGAGCTGCGATCACGCTGAGCGGGAAACCATGGGCCACGCCGGAGTAGGCCATAAGCTCCCAATTGCCGATATGGCCGGTGACATAAATCGCCCCTTTCCCCTGTTGAAGCGCAGCGCGAGCTGCCTCTTCTCCTCGCATCTCAAAAACGTTTTCCAGACGACGATGGGTTATCAGTGCAATTTCAAATACTGCTTTGCCGAGGTGGATAAAACTGCGTCGCGCCGTACGGACTATCCAGCAATATTCTTTTTCGGGAAATGCCGATGCCAGATGAGCGATTGTTCTTTTTCTCTCGCGGGGAAGCAGGTAATAGGTAAAGAACCCTATTATTCCTCCCAATCGCACTCCCAGATGATATGGAACAAACAGGGAGGAGAGTTTGACTGCTCTGGAAAACCATATCAGAAATTGGAGTTCCGCCCATTTGCGTATCTTAGTTATCCGTTCTTTCATGATATGTGCAGCTTATTCTGGTTTTTAAGAAGGAAGTTGATAAATTCACGTACCGCGCCCCTGCCCCCCGAGGTTTTCATGACTAAATCGACAAACGGTTGTATGAAGGGATCGGAATCAGAAACCGTTGCGGCAATGCCGACGCGGCGAAATATGGGAATGTCTACGACATCATCACCCATATATGCTACTTCGTCGTCCTGCAGGTGGTATTTTTCAAGGAGTGATTCATAGACGTTGATTTTGTCATGTACGCCTTGATGCACTTCCTGAATGCCAAGCTCTTGTGCGCGGAGGTCTACAACGTTTGATTTCCTGCCTGTAATGATTCCAATGGTGATACCGGCTTTTTGGGCAAGCTTGATGCCGTGGCCATCGCGTACATGGAAAGCCTTTAATTCGTTTCCGTGGTTGTCCAGAATTATCCTGCCATCGGTTAAAACGCCGTCAACATCCAGCAGAAGAAGTTTGATCTTCTTCGTTTTGAGTCGGAGGCTTTGTTTTATTTTTGTCATCTGCTGTTTATCTCGCGCCAAAATTTTAAGCCGGCAATCGTTTTGCTTAAACTACTCCTGCCTTTAAAAGGTCATGGAGATGGATCACTCCTTCTGGTTTTGCATCGCCGGCGGCAACAATAAGGCAGGTAATGGAATTTTTTTCCATCATCGATACTGCCTCTGCGGCCAGAGCTCCTTGCTGGATAATCTTGGGGTTCTTCGTCATGATGTCTTCAGCTTTTTTTGTCAGCAGGTTTTCGCCTGTTTTTTCGGTTTTCTCCATCCAGCGGCGCAGATCGCCGTCTGAAATTATCCCGACCAGATGTCCTGATGCATTTACCACTGCTGTAACGCCCATCTTTTTTGACGATATTTCGTAGATTGCATCCTTGATCAGGGTTTTTTCCAAAACCATGGGGACGGCATCTCCTGCATGCATCAAGTCACGTACTCGAAGAAGCAATCGTTTCCCCAGCGCACCGCCAGGATGAAAGCAGGCGAAATCCTCTTCTTTAAAACCGCGTTTCTCAAGAAGAACGACTGCTAATGCATCTCCCATGGCGAGTGTTGCCGTGGTGCTTGCCGTTGGTGCGAGGCCAAGCGGACAGGCCTCCTCCTTGACGCCGACGTTGATCACGATATCGCTGTTTTTGGCAAGGGTAGAGTCCGGATTTCCCGTCAATGAGATTATCTTAATATCAAGCCGTTTGAGCGAAGGCAGCATACGGGAGATTTCTTCTGTTTCTCCGCTGTTGGACAATGCGATGACGATATCTCCCCGTGTAACCATTCCCAAATCTCCGTGAATACCTTCGGCTGGATGAAGAAACAACGCGGGAGTCCCGGTGGATGCCAGCGTGGCTGAAATTTTCTTGCCGATCAACCCGGACTTCCCCATTCCGGTCACCACAACACGGCCCGTGCAGTTGAGGATCATTTCTACTGCCCGTTCAAATTGTTCATCAACACGATCTATAAGCGCAACGACAGCATCGGCTTCTATCCGCAGAACTCTTTTTCCATGTTCTTTCATTGTTTTATAATCCTGTCTATTTCTTTTACTTGTGTAAGTAATGCGGGCAGTTCATCAAGGCTCATCATGTTCGGTCCATCACAAAGCGCTTTTTCCGGACAGGCATGCACCTCCATGAACAGAGCATCAATTCCAACGGCAGCAGCGGCCCTGGTCAGGTGCGGAACAAACTTCCGGTCTCCTGATGAAGCACTGCCGCCCGCACCCGGCAGTTGGACTGAATGGGTGGCGTCAAATACGACGGGAAAACCGAACCCTCGTATTATAGGCAACGCACGCATGTCTGCAACCAGATTGTTGTAACCGAATGACACGCCCCGTTCTGTAATAAGCACATTCTGATTTCCGGTAGAAGTCGCTTTTTCAGCTGCATTTTTTATGTCCCAAGGGGCCAGAAACTGTCCTTTTTTGATATTTACCACTCTGCCTGTTTTTGCAACATCGATGACGAAATCAGTCTGTCTGCAGAGAAAAGCGGGAATCTGGATAATATCCAGCACTGCCGCTGCCGGACTGATTTCTTCAAAACGATGCACATCCGAAAGAAGCGGTATATCAAGCTCTCTCTTTACCCGGGCGAGTATCCGAAGGCCCTCTTGCAGGCCGGGTCCCCGGAACGATTTCACAGAACTTCGATTTGCCTTGTCGAATGATGATTTGAAAATAAAAGGAATATCCAGCGCAGCGGTGATCTGTTTCAGCCGCGATGCAGCCTCAAAGGTTGCATCTTCTGATTCAATCACACAAGGGCCAGCGATCAACACGAACGGATTATTGCCGCCGATCTTGATATTTTTTAATTGAATTTCACGCGTCATGATCTTGCTCTTTTCTCTTTATACGCGAGGGCTGCCGCAATGAAAGCGGTAAAAAGAGGATGAGGTCTGCGTGGAGTTGATTTAAATTCAGGATGAAACTGGCATCCTAAAAACCAGGGATGATCCTTGAGCTCCGTGATTTCAACCAGATCTCCGTCCGGAGAAGTTCCGCTGATTATCAGTCCTGCTTTTTTCAGCGTTTCGAGGTATTTGTTGTTAAATTCATACCGGTGACGATGGCGTTCCGATATTTCTTCTTTTCCGTACGCCTGATACGCAAAAGTATTCTTTTCGATCCTGCAGGGATATGCGCCTAAACGCATGCTTCCACCCTTGTCGCTTGTCATATCCCGTTTTTGAATCGTTTGGGTTCGGTAATCGTACCACTGCTCAATCAGATAAATGACCGGATGCGGAGTTTTCTGGTTGAACTCTTCACTGTTGGCATTTTCAAGGTGTGCGAGATTCCGTGCAATTTCTATAACAGCGCACTGCATACCAAGACAGATGCCGAAGTATGGAACCTTGTTTTCTCTGGCGTATCTGACTGTGCTGATTTTCCCCTCGACTCCTCTGATGCCGAACCCACCCGGGACGAGAATGCCGTCCATGCCTAGAAGCATTTCCTGCACCCCTTTGGTTTCGATATCTTCTGAGTCCGTCCAGCAAATATTTATTTCCGCATCATTGGCAATCCCGCCGTGCGTCAGCGCTTCACAAAGACTCTTGTAGGCTTCTTTCAGGTCCACATATTTCCCCACTAAGGCTATGTTGACTTGTTTTGAGGGATGCTTTATGCGTTCGACGATCGTTTCCCAAACTTTTAAATTGTTGTTTTTTGATGTTTTAATATTCAGCCCCTCAATAATACGTTCGTCGATTTTTTCTTCATGAAATGAAAGCGGCAGTTCGTAAATTGTTTCAACATCCTGCGCAGTGATGACGGCATTTTCATCCACGTTGCAGAAAAGGGCAATTTTCCGTTTCATATCAGCAGGAATGGGACGATCGCTTCTGCACACAAGAATATTCGGCTGAATCCCGATGGAAAGAAGTTCTTTGACGCTGTGCTGGGTCGGTTTTGTCTTCAGCTCTCCTGCCGCTTTGATGAAAGGGACCAGGGTAAGGTGGATATAGAGGACATTTTCTCTTCCCAGACTGTATCGAAGCTGCCGGATCGCTTCGAGAAACGGGAGGCTTTCTATATCGCCGATGGTGCCGCCGATCTCCACGATAACAACATCTTCGTCGTCAGCAAGGTCCGTGATTGCACGCTTAATCTCATCGGTAATGTGCGGCACCACCTGGACCGTTCCGCCAAGGTAGTCGCCCCGCCTTTCTTTCGTGATCACATTATAGTAAATTCTGCCTGATGTATAATTGTTTTTTTGCCCGGTTGTAACATTGGTATAGCGTTCGTAATGCCCAAGATCCAGATCGGTCTCTGCCCCGTCGTCGGTCACATACACTTCTCCATGCTGAAACGGGCTCATCGTACCCGGATCGACATTAATGTACGGATCAAGTTTTAGAAAAGTTACCTTGAGTCCGCGGGCCTCAAGAAGGGCCCCGATGGAGGCCGCAGCAAGGCCTTTCCCCAGGGAGGAAACCACACCACCAGTTACAAAAATGTATTTTGTCGCGGTTGTTTTCTTGTCCATGATACACTCAGCTTTCTTCAAGATGCTTCAGTATTTTACTCAAATCACCGGGGATGTCAACCCCGAAGGAATCGTACTGGGTAACTACAGTCTTTATTTTATGACCATACTCGAGTGCACGCAGCTGTTCGAGCTTTTCCGTGGTTTCAAGCACCGTCTGGGGCATGCGGGCATATTGTAAAAGAAAATTCTTGCGATAAACGTACAAACCGATATGCTTATAAAGCGGTTTTGTTACCGACAGCTCATTCCAGGAGCTTTTTCCCGCCCATCCGTCCCGGTCCCATGGAATAGGCGCCCGCGAGAAATACAATGCAAATCCTTGTTTGTCAAAGACCACCTTGACGACATTAGGATCAAACGCTTCTTCATGCAACAGTATTTTTTTGCAGAGCGTGCTCATAGGGACCGTGTGGTCGTCAAGGAGCGGCTGAATCGCCTGATCGATCATTTCCGGCTGGATCAGCGGTTCATCTCCTTGCACATTCACTATGATATCGCATCTGTATTTGCCTGCTACCTCGGCAATCCGGTCCGTGCCGGTAGTATGGTCCCGCGAAGTCATCATTGCCTCGCCTCCAAAGGACGATACAGCCTGCTCTATACGTTCATCATCGGTCGCAACAATAACCGTACTGACCAACTTTGAACGTTTTGTACGCTCATACACCCATTGGATCATCGGTTTGTCCTTGATCATGGCAAGTGACTTCCCGGGAAAACGGGTAGATCCATATCGTGCCGGTATGACGGCCACTATTGCAGCATCCATGTTTTTCATAAGCTGGTGTTCCGCGCGCTAATTTCCTGTTTAAAAAAATTGATTGTTTTTTGAATGCCTTCGTCAACGGAAACTTTTGGTTTCCACCCAAGTTTGTTCCAGGCGAGCGTGATGTCAGGTCTCCGCTGCGCCGGGTCATCTGGAGGAAGAGGATTATGAGTGATTTTTGATTTTGAATTGGTCATGGCGATGATTTTTTTTGCCAGATCCAGGATGGTATATTCCTCCGGATTGCCGATGTTTACCGGGCCGGTGAAATTCTCGCTGTCCATCATTGTTATCATTCCGTCGATGAGATCGTCCACATAACAGAAAGACCGGGTCTGAGCCCCTCGGCCATATACTGTTATATTCTCATCCCGCAGCGCCTGTACGATAAAGTTGCTCACTACACGGCCGTCATTCATCAGCATACGCGGCCCGTAGGTATTAAAAATACGGATGATTTTAACATCCACGCCGTTCTGCCGATGATAGTCCATCATCAAGGTTTCCGCCACGCGCTTGCCTTCATCATAGCAGCTTCTGATTCCAATGGGGTTTACATTGCCCCAGTATTCTTCTTTTTGGGGATGCATTGCCGGATCACCGTACACCTCTGAGGTGGACGCAAAAAGGATCCTGGCTTTTACCCGTTTGGCGATTCCAAGCATGTTTATGGAGCCTAAAATGTTGGTTTTGATGGTTTTTACGGGATTATATTGATAGTGAATGGGCGAAGCCGGACAGGCCAGATGATAGATTCTGTCGACTTCCAGCAGGATCGGCTGCGTTACATCATGACGAATAAGCTCGAAGCCTGGATTACCGACCAGATGCTGGACATTTTTTTTCCTTCCGGTAAAAAAATTATCGAGACAGAGTACTTCATGGCCTTCTGAAAGCAGGCGTTCACAGAGATGTGACCCCAGGAAGCCTGCTCCGCCGGTAACCAGTATTCGCATGTACTTCTCCTTTTAGGCATCATAAATGCTGTTTTGCTCAGAAGTCACTTCTTGAATGACTAATATAATTACGCTATCCAGGCAGCGTGATTACCGTGCTTAATTTCTTCCAATTCCATAATACGTAAACCCAAGTTTGCGGAGGTCCTCTCGATTATAGATATTTCTGCCGTCGAAAATAACCGGTTTTTTCATCATACTCTTTATTTTATTAAAGTCGGGAGTGCGGAATTCATTCCATTCAGTCACAACTGCAAGCGCACTGGCCCCGCGGAGTGCATCATAACCGTCTTCCATGTAATTTATTTTTCGTCCGAATATCTTGCGCGCTTCCTCCATGGCGACAGGATCGTGAACGTTGATTACAGCACCGGCACGGAGAAGGCTGTTAATAATTACGATAGATGGCGCTTCACGCATATCATCGGTCCGCGGTTTGAAAGAAAGCCCCCATAATGCAATCGTTTCGCCTGCGAGGGATTTTTTTCGTGCGGTACCTTTTTTCAAGCTTTTTTCTGCAAAATGGCGAAGAACCATTTGGGCAAGAAGTAATTTTTGCCGTTCATTCACCGCCTCGACGGCTTTTAAAACTTTTGCGTCAACCTTGTGTTCCTGGGCGGTCTGCACAAGAGCCTTTACATCTTTCGGGAAACAGGATCCGCCGTATCCCACCCCGGGAAAAAGAAATTCAAAACCGATGCGCCGGTCATATCCCATCCCCTTCCGAACATTATCGATATCAGCTCCCAGACTCGCGCAAATGACCGCCATTTCATTGATAAAAGATATTTTTGTGGCCAGCATTGCATTCGAAGCGTATTTGCTCATTTCAGAGCTTCTAATGTCCATGACTAAAACAGGCTTGCCTGTGCGTACAAACGGTGCATACAATTCCTGCATCAATGCAGCGGCTTTGGGGCTGTCAGTGCCGACTACAATACGATCGGGCTTCATGAAATCATCGATGGCGGCCCCTTCTTTCAGAAACTCGGGGTTTGATACTATGTCGAATTTGAATCTGGTTTTTGATTTCACCGCAACTCTTACTTTGTCTGCCGTACCGACAGGAACTGTACTTTTGTTAACGATTACTTTATAGCCATTCATATTTTTACCGATCTCTTTAGCAGCAGCAATCACATATTTGAGGTCGGCAGAGCCATCTTCGCCGGGAGGCGTGCCTACGGCAATGAAAATAATATCTGATTGTTTTACGGTTTTGGACATGTCTGTCGTAAAACTCAACCGCTCATGGTCCCTGTTGTGTTTAATAAGCTCTTCCAGGCCTGGTTCATAAATAGGCACCATGCCTGAATTCAGCATGTGAATTTTTCTTTCATCAATGTCCATACAAATAACATCATTGCCGCTCTCTGCCAGGCAGGTGCCTGTAACAAGTCCGACATATCCGGTTCCTATTACCGCAATCTTCATATTTCTCCTCGTTTATTGTTTTCTTGAAGTATAGTTTTTCTCGATCCAGGTGACATAATCACCGCTTCTGATGCTGTTAATCCAGTGTGTGTTATTCAAAAACCATCCGATTGTGAATTGAATTCCTTCCTCGAACGTATGACGTTGTTTCCATTTCAGCTCTTTTTTGATTTTATCGCAGTTAATGGCATACCTACGGTCATGCCCGAGCCGATCACTGACAAAGGTTATCAGGTCCCGATACCGGGATATTTTTTGCGTATGCGGATTCTTTTTTACCGGACAGCGCTCTTCAAGAATATCGCAGATCATTTCCACAATCTCAATATTCTGTTTTTCGCACTCTCCTCCGACATTATAGGTTTCACCCGGTTCACCGCCCGCAAGGATCAGCCATATGGCGCTGCAATGGTCTTCGACAAAAAGCCAGTCGCGGACGTTTTTCCCGTCACCGTAAACCGGCAGCGGTTTCCCTTCCGTTGCATTCAGAATCATGAGAGGAATCAGCTTTTCCGGGAAATGATATGGTCCATAATTATTTGAACAGTTGGAAATTGTAACCGGAAGATTATAGGTATGATAATATGCTCTGACCAGGTGGTCCGAGGCTGCCTTGGATGCAGAATACGGGCTTCGAGGGTCGTAGGGTGTCGTCTCGTAAAAGTAGCCGGTGGCAGGAAGAGAACCATATACTTCATCCGTACTGATATGATGAAAGCGCACATCGGTTCTGCCGTTCCATTTCTGCCGTACCGCTTCTAGCAGGTTGAAAGTTCCATCAATATTCGTTTCCACAAAATCCTTTGGACCGAATATGGAACGATCTACATGGCTTTCCGCCGCAAAATGCACGACAACGGTAATGTCGTATGTTGTCAGCATTCGGGAGACTTTTTCGTAGTCGCAGATATCGCCCCGTTCGAAAAAATACCTTTTTCCGCCGAATTTCTCGTTGATGTCGGTCAAGTTAAGAAGATTTCCGGCATAGGTCAGCTTGTCGTAATTGATGATTCTGCCTTCAAAATTTGTCTTTTCCAGAACGTAACGGATAAAATTTGATCCAATAAAACCTGCACCGCCGGTCACAAGAATATTTGAAGATTTCAAAACAGGTCCACTGGTCATTGATGACTTGCTGCTGTTCATGGATTCCCCTTCGCCGTACATGTGTGATGATTATTGCAGGCGTTACGTTTTAAACAGAAACGATCTGACTGCCTCTTCCCATTCCGGAATAGTAATATTCAGGAGCCCTGCAATTTTTTTATTACTCATGGCGGAAAACAAAGGTCGCTGTGCCGGAAGCTGAAACATCTCCCTGGTTACCGGTTTGATGAACATGCTGATTCCGAGATTGCCCAGAATCGTTTTCGCCCACTCATACCGAGAGCAATAGCCCGTGTTTGTCAGATGGTAGATGCCGGTCATTCCGTTTTCAAGCGCCTTTAACGTGACATCAACCACGGTTTCTGTGGAGGTCGGCACTGAGAACTCATCACAGGTGATTTTTAAATATGCACTGGTTTTCGCCCATTCCCTGACTTTGTGGACAAAATTTTGCGTCCCCTGCCCGAAAACCCAACTTAACCTCAGGACCAGACTACGATCGAATTCTTCCTGAACATAGTGTTCTCCTGCGAGTTTGCTTTTTCCATAGGTATTCACCGGATTTACCGGATCGCTTTCAATGTACAGGCCGTTTTCTTTTGTGCCATCGAAAACGTAGTCGGAGCTGAAATGTACCAGAATCGCTTTTCTTTTTGCGGCAGCACGAGCGAGATTTCGGGGACCGATCGCGTTTACCGAGAATGCCGCATCCTGCTCCTGCTCAGCCTTGTCCACCAAATTATAAGCGGCGCAGTTGATGATAACATCCGGTTTATAGGAATCAATCGCTTCGGCAACGCAACCGATGTCCGTAATGTTGAGCCGCGACTCTTCAGGCGCGCTGAAGTCGAAAGAGCGTTCTTGAAATTCTTTGATAAATGTGCGGCCAAGCTGGCCGTTGCTGCCTGTGATAAGATATTTCATGCCGGTTTTGGAAAAATAAAATCGTTGTCTGCGGACCGAAGTGGCGGATTAATCCTGTCTTTTTCCGACAGGATTGGATCCGGAAGCGGCCATGCGACATTTACGTCCTTGTCGTTCCAAATAATTCCCCGTTCATCCTTGGGGGAATACTCGTCTGTACATTTATACATCACTTCAGCGGTTTCGCTCAAAACCTGAAAACCGTGTGCAAAACCGGGGGGAACGTATAACATCTGCCTATTTTGTTCTGACAACTCGGCTGCGACCCACTTTCCAAAATAGGGTGATCCCTTGCGGATATCGACGGCAACATCGAAAATTCTGCCTTTGAGGCAAAGTACCAGTTTCCCCTGTGTTTTCGGACATTTTTGATAATGCAGGCCACGCAGCACACCGCAAGCGGATTTTGAATAGTTGTCTTGCACCAGATGCTCCTGAATACCGGCCTGCACAAAATCGGAATGTTTGTACAATTCAAGAAAAAAACCGCGGTCATCACCAAAGATCCGTGGCTGTATCAGGATGACATCAGGAATTTCCAGGAGCCTGAATTCAAAGGGCATTCGGAACCTCTTGTTCTGCAACCATCTTCAGGTAATCACCGTATGCATTTTTTTTATGATCGTCGGCCGCCTTGAGCAGCTTCTGCTTGTCAATATAGTTCAGCTTATACGCGATTTCTTCTATACAGGCCAGTTTCAGCCCCTGTCTTTTTTCGATTGTTGCGATAAACTCCCCTGCTTCGAGCAGGCTCTCATGGGTCCCGGTATCAAGCCATGCGTATCCCCGGCCCATAAGCTCGACGCGGAGTTTTTTCCTCTCAAGATAAACTTTATTTACATCGGTAATTTCCAGTTCACCACGCGCGGAAGGCTTGATGCTTTTTGCAATACGAACGACCTCGTTGTCGTAAAAATAAAGGCCAGTCACCGCGTATTTTGATTTTGGTTGTTGTGGCTTTTCTTCGATGGACAGTGCATTCCCTGCTTTGTCAAATTCGACGATACCATATCGTTCAGGATCGTTCACAAAATAGCCGAATACACTCGCCCCGCCCTGTGCGGTTACATCGAATACGGCTTTTTTGAGCAGGTTTGTCAACCCATGTCCGAAGAAAATGTTATCACCCAATACCAGAGAAACCGTATCCTGCCCGATAAAATCGTCGCCAATAATAAATGCTTCCGCAAGACCATTAGGCTGTGGTTGTTCTTTATAAGAAAAACGCAGTCCCAGATCCGTGCCGTTGCCGAAAATGTCTTTGAATCTGGGCAGGTCGGCCGGTGTGGAAATTATGAGTATGTCCCTGATTCCTGCCAGCATAAGCACTGAAAGAGGATAGTAAATCATCGGTTTGTCATAAATCGGGAGGAGTTGCTTGCATACACTTCTCGTAATAGGATAGAGCCGGGTCCCGCTGCCGCCGGCCAGAATAATGCCTTTCATACTGTTGCTCCTCTAAAAAAATCTGCCATGTCTGTTGGAGGCTGTTTATAAAATCAACTAACCAGTTAAAATTCTCTGTTTTAATTCAGCAGGCTTCACAACTGCCGTACCTACAGTACCCACCACAATTCCCGCGGCATAGTTCGAAATTATGGCGGCATCAACAGTGCCAGAGCCTGCGGCCATCGCGAGGGTGAGCGCACTGATGACCGTATCGCCAGCGCCTGTCACATCGAAAACTTTCTGCGCAACCGTCGGAATGTGAGTAATTTTTCCGCCTTGTTCAAAAAGACTCATCCCCTGCTCACCGCGGGTAATCAGAACGGCCCTGCATTTTAACCGCTGGAGTAGCAGCTTGCCTGCCGTAAGAAGAGATTCTTGATCGGTTATTTCTACCCGGGAACCGATGGATGCTTCGTTCACATTGGGAGTAAGAATGGTGACGCCGTTGTACATGCCGAAATGGCTTACTTTTGGATCTACGGATACGATTACGTTGTTCTTTCGTGCGAGTTTTACGATATCCTTAACGAGGTCCTTGGTAACAACCCCTTTGCAGTAATCGGACAGCACAAGAGCATCGAGCCCCTCGGCCACCTGCTGTTTGACATAGTCGAATATACGGCGATGGATGTCTTTTCCGATTTTTTCTTTTGTCTCGCGATCAAAACGGACCACCTGCTGACTGTGAGCTATAATACGGGTTTTTATGGTGGTCGGTCTGTCCGGAGAGGTGATCAAACCGTCTGTAGTGATGCCTTGCGACCGAAGCAGATGCAAAAGCTGTTTTCCCGCATTATCATGACCGATTACACCGCAGATGCTCACAATGCCGCCAAGGCTGTGAATATTGTTGACCACGTTGGCGGCGCCGCCCAACAGTAAGTTTTCTTTGGTGACGTTTACGACCGGAACCGGCGCCTCCGGCGATATCCGGGAGACTTTTCCCCAGATATAGTGGTCCAGCACAATGTCTCCTACTACCAAGGTGCGGGTATTGGGAAAAAGGTCAATATATTTATTAAGGCGTTTCCTTGTATTCGTTAAGGTCATGGTTTTTCTTTTCCTGTTTCAATTTTGGTTAGAGTAGCGACGATCGAGCCTAATGCTATCGTGCTTTTCATGAGCACGGGTATTTTTTTATCATCATCCGTTATCCATATGAAAATTTCCCCTTTATTCATGAACACACCTTCGTATTTGGGGTAGGTCTTGACTTTGATGGTATCAAACTCGCCGGCCGGTGTTTTGATCCGTTCCCTGCCAAGCGTATATATTTCAACCGACCAGGTTTTTCCGCTGTCAAACACATCAACGATAATGGGTTTCTCGACCAAAAAATCATGACGTGATCTCACGTAATAGAGAGAGGACAATGCGTCTTGTATGCCCTTGGGAATGCTGTATGTTTCCGGTGGATCGTCGTTCAGCCTGAAGAGGGCTGTTTTATTATCATGATCGAAAGCAATGGTTCGTTTTCTTTTTTTGCTGCCGTGACTTTCCTTCAGGTTAAACGAAAAACTATACAGCTCGTGTGCATCGACCAAGCTTTCTACGACATCCCGAATTGGAAAAAACTGTTCAAGCACCCCCACAGAATGTGTCGAGGCGACAAACTGATATGCCTTTCTGCCGTCCGCTGTCGTGGTGTTTTTTACCTCCATGACGGCAATGCCGGCATCTATAATTTTTGACCAACTGATAACATAGGTAAGCTTTTCTCCCCTGGCAAAAGCGTGGTTTAAAGTCTTATCTTTCTTTGAGAGGTGCTGTGATGATGAAGCGGATGCGATTTGAATGCAGGATAACACAATACACACAAATAGCAATCGCTTCAACCACATGAGATTGCCTTTTGGACCGCTTGATACACCTCATCAACAGAAATTTCAGCCATGCATGCCCTGGTTCCCAGAGGGCATTCTTTTTCTTCACAAGGTATGCAGGAAAGATTTTTTATCAGAACTTGATGTCCTTGTCCGATTGGTCCCGTACGTCGGGGATCGGTCGAACCGTACAACCCAACCACAGGGGTACCGACCGCCGTGGACAGATGCAAGGGGCCGGTATCAGAACTCACGAGACAGTCGCACTGTGCTAAAAGTGCCGCAGAGTGGGTTATTGAAAGTTCTCCAGCAGCAGACACCGCTTTTTCTTTCATTAAAGACATTACACTTCGCACCAGATCGCAGTCCTCGGTTCCACCGATATAAACAACGTTTGCACCAAGACGGCTGACCAGACGATCGGCAAGGGCCGCGAAATGATCCGGAAACCAGTTTCTCGCCGGGCGGGCCGCACCTACACTGCAATTCAACGCAATCAGCGGTTTCGACACGTCAATTCCTCGTTCGTTTAAAAAACGTTCGACCAATGCTACAGCTCCAGCTTGTACCGGCAGCTCGATGCGCTCAACAAGGTCGTGAATTCCGAGCGGAGACAGCGCGTGCATGAAATTTTCTGCCGCGTGCAGGCGCTCATTTCTTGACTTGAATTTTTTCTGTTTTTTATAGGCGAGTACCATCTTTGCATTACAGAAGCGCCGCAGCAAAAATGAGCGCAGGGATGACTGCATATCGAGAAATAAATCGTAATGCTCAATCCTGTATCCTGCCATGATAGCCAGAAAACTTCTGAAATCTTTTTTTATTTTCGTTTTATCGAATAGTTGAACGTCGTCCGCAAGAGGTGTTCCCTGAATGAGTTGCTCTAATCCCGGTGAGACCACAACAGTGATGTGTGCAGCTGGATATTTTTTTTTTAACGATTTCAAAGCAGGAAGCGTATGTAGAAAATCTCCGATGGCGCCCGGTTTGAAAAAAAGTATTTTCTTTATTTCCATTTCGCGGACATTATATGTTAATGTCTTGAATTTGTAAAGGTATTTTTCAGAAAGGCATCCTATAAAAGGATTATCGAATGCCGAGATTTTGAGAATGTTTAAAAAGTCGCGCCATTATAGTTTGAAAGGAATTGAGGAGAGATAGTTTATAAAAAGAGCGCATTTATTTTGAAATTGACAGTATCTCTACAGACCTGCCGCGTCACCAACAAAGACATTTCTCTTGACAAAAAATTGTGATTATATATTATTCGATATGGACAAACGTTTCATGCCGCTGTGGCGGAATTGGCAGACGCAAGGGACTTAAAATCCCTCGCTG
>CAZPGZ010000046.1:0-16066 GCA_964586075.1 uncultured Nitrospiraceae bacterium
CATGCCTCGCCTTCAATCGGGGCAACGACCGATTCACCCCAAATATCCTGTACCCGCTCTTTGATCTGGAGCAGTTCATACCAGCGTCTAATGGTTGTTACAAAAACGATTACCATCAATACCATAATGATGATGGACAGCGTGGCCAGCAAGTATTTCCCCGTGGGAACATAGTTCTTAAAGGTGAGCAGGTAACCCGCATACATGGTCACAAAAGCCATGAAGATGCCGGGTATCGCAGTGATCCAAGCATATTTTGCCTTTCCCAGCCTGATGATCATGGTTGTCCCGATTATCAGCGCGCTTGACGCGAGCAACTGGTTGCTCATGCCGAACAGAGGCCAGATTGTCGATATTTCACCGGTATAGACGAGATAACCCCATGTACCCGTGAAGAGTGCGCTCGTTATGATAATGCCGGGCCACCATCTCCGTTCAAGGAACTTCGGTGCAACTTTGCCGATCATTTCCTGGAGCAGGAACCTGCCGACTCTCGTACCGGTATCAACGGCAGTCAGGATGAACACGGCTTCAAACATGATGGCAAAGTGGTACCAGTATGCCATCAGATGTTTCATGAAAGGAATCGAAGAGAAAATATACGCCATACCGACGGCCAGAGAGACGGCGCCGCCTGGCCTGCCCTGGATTTTCTCTCCTACTTCGGTTGCAAGTTCCGGGAGATTGACAACAGCCACGCCGAGCTTTTCGAACGCTGCGGGAGAAGCGTTGATCGCAAAATAATCTGCAGGAACCAGCACGCAAGCCGCTATCAGCGCCATGATGGCAACGACTCCCTCGGTGAGCATCGCTCCGTAGCCGATAAAGAGAACGTCTCGTTCGTTCCCGATCATCTTGGGTGTCGTTCCCGATCCGATAATGGCATGGAATCCGGACAATGCGCCGCAGGCGATTGTAATGAAGACAAACGGGAAAACAGGTCCCGAGAGAACCGGGCCGCCGCCGTTTATAAACTGGGTCAATGCGGGCATCTGAAAATCAGGATGCACGACAAATATACCCATGATAAGCGCAGCGACTGTTCCTATCTTCAAATACGTTGAAAGATAGTCTCTCGGGCAGAGGAGCATCCAGACCGGAAGCACAGAGGCGATAAATCCATAGGCCGGGATGATGAGTGAAATCTGTTTCTTTGAAAGAGTGAATATTGATGACAGGGTAGGATCTGCCGCAACATACGGACCGGCGAGAATCGCGAGGAAAAGAAGTATAACACCCATGGCGCTCCCACCCTTGATGTCGCCGGGTCGTATTTTATACATCCAGAGTCCCATCATGAGCGCAATCGGCATGGTGGCAAACACGGTAAAGGTTCCCCAGGCGCTTTCGAACATTGCGTTCACGACCGCGAGAGAAAGTCCGGCAAGGGTCAGAAGCAGGATAAACAGGAACGCGACAGAAGCGGCAGCACCGCAGGCTTTCCCCACTTCGCTTTCCGCAATTTTCGAGAGGCTTCTGCCTTTGTGCCTGACAGAGGCAAAGAGCACTACCATGTCATGGACCGATCCCGCCAGCACGCATCCGATTAGAATCCAGAGGGCGCCCGGCAGATAACCAAACTGTGCTGCAAGCACCGGGCCGAGAAGCGGCCCAGCCGCGGCGATGGCTGCAAAATGATGGCCGAACAGAACGAACTTATTGGTTTTCACATAATCAACTCCGTCCGCACAGGATATGGATGGTGTTGGACGGTCCTGCCTCAGTCCCAGGACTTTGTTCGCGATGAACAAGCCGTAGAATCTGTAGGCGATGGCAAAAATACAGAGTGAAACAAAAACTAACGTCAACGCATTCATAAAAAATCCTCCCTTCCTAGAGTTGGAATTTAAAAATTATGTTTGTTTACAGAGCATAACATATAAGAAAACAAAATAAAAATAAAAAACGACAGACGATGTTTTGGAACGTACAGTGGTAAGCGATGAGCGTTGAGCCGTGAGTGGTTGGGATGTCGGGGTTCAGTTTCCGGCGCTGTTGGATGCACCAGCTTTTTCATAAAAACAGTTTATATGAAATCAAGACAAAAAGCAATAAAAAATACAGAATGTGCTTTTGGGATGTAGAAAGAAAAGCGTGTGACGTCTGTGATGCCAGATTGACAAACGTGGTTGTTGTAGGCGCGGCAGTCGCTTCACTGCGGTAAGCCGATATACTGTGTCTATCAGATTTCGAAGTATTGTTTAAGGTCTCTTACGTTATATCTGCTGACAAGCGCTTCTGTCCTTTCCTTGTCGTCCATGGTCAGCTTATAACTGCCGTTGAACCAGGGCGTCACTTCCAGGACATGGTTGATGTTCACCAGAAAACTCCGGTGAGTTCTGACAAAACCGTAGGGAATGAGTTTTTGCTCCAGTTCATGCATGGGGGACTTCACCTTGTATTTTTTTTCACTGGTGTAGGCGAACGGCTCCCCGTTTTGACACCGGATAAACAGGATTTTGTCAGGTGAGGTGGGAATGATTTTTTCACCTTTGAAAAGCAGTATCCGTTTTGCCGACTCGGACGCCGGTTCGCTTTTGCGCTCCTGGTTCCTGAGCAGGTCTATGGCCTTCAAAGGAATCTGCGCCAAAAACTTTTTTGCTTTTGCGATGGATTTGCCGACGCGTTCGGCGGAGAACGGTTTTAGAATATAATCAAACGCCTCCACCTCAAATGCTTCGACAGCATACTCCTGGAATGCCGTGGCGAAGATGAGAAGAGGCTTGTGGGGTGATTCAGACAGGATCCGGGATACTTCCAGACCGTCCAATCCCGGCATTTGAATATCCAAAAACACCACGTCCGGTCCGGTTTCGCGAACGCCCTTCAGACCCGCCGCGCCGGCAGATGCTTCTCCGACCACTGCCACATCGTCGATTTGACCGAGGAGATATTTTAGTTCCCGTCTTGCAGGAGATTCATCATCAATGATAAAGACATTCATGACCGCTCCTTAAACTGGAATGGTGAACGATACGGTTGTTCCTTTCATCGGCTTGCTTTGAATGGTGAGCATGTGCTCTGTTCCGTAGAGCGCTGCCAGTCGCATCGTTACGTTTTTGAGCGCAATGCCTGCGCCGTTTCGCTTCGGACCTGCAGATTTTTCAGAAAAAAGGGTGCTGATCAATTCCTGCGACATTCCGACGCCGTTGTCGCGTACATAGATTCGGACAAATCGATTTTCGCGGTATGCTCCGATAATGATTTCTCCGGCGTCTTCTTTTTGAAGAATACCGTGTTTCAGCGCGTTCTCGACCAGCGGTTGCAGCGTGAGGGGAGGGAGCTTGCAATCCAGTACGTCAGGAGCGATATCATACTTGACCTTGATCCTGTCCTCGAAGCGGGCCTTCTCGATTCCGATATAGGCCTCGCAATGTTCGATTTCCCGGGCGAGCGGCACATTCTCCGTTCCGGGGTTGATATTGCTTCTGAAAAAGTTGGCGAGCTTTACGAGCAGATCCGTTGCCGTTTGCGGGCTTGTCCGCGTATAGCTGATGATCGTGTTGATCGCATTAAACAGGAAATGCGGATTGATCTGTGCCTGCAGGGCTCTGATTTCCGCATCGTTCAGCAGTTTGCGCTGGTTGTCGATTTCGGCCAGTTCAAGCTGGTTTGAAAAAAGATGGGCAAGGCCGTTTGCCAGCTCTATATCGAGGGAACTGATGCCGTTTTCCTTGACGCGATAAAGCTTCAGTGCGCCGACGGTTTTTCCGCTTCGTCTCAACGGGACGATGATCGATGAACTGAGTTTGCAATTGCTGTCCCGGCATCCTATTTCCTCCTTGCGGGAAGAAATGCGTATTTTATCTTCTAAAATTGCATATTTTGCTGAGGCGGTCAACAACGGTTCGTGTGGTTTGTGATGGTCTTCGCCGATGCCTTTGTGCGTAAGAATTGTCGATTCATCGGTGATCGAAACCGCGTCGAGGTCCGTCATCTCCAGAATAATCCGTGCCGTCTCTGAAGCCGATGATTGGTTCAGCCCTCCTCGCAGAAACGGCAGCGTCTTGAGGGCGATTTTGAGGGCGGTCTGTGCCTGGAAGGCGGCAACCCGTTCCTGTTCGCGGGAAACGGTGGAGATCAGCTCAATAAACAAAGCCAGACCGATGGAATTTACGATTATCATGGGGAACCCCATGACATGCACGAGGTTTACTGCGGCCTCGAACGGACGTGAGAACAGAAGAATAATGATCATTTCTACGGCTTCTACGACACAACCCGTGAGCAGGGCCGCCAAAGGATCAAAGGACTTCTTTTTGAGTTTTTGATACAGAACGCCGCCGATAAGACCCACCACAACCGTTGCAATGCCGCAGGAAAACGCGGTGAAACCACCGATATCAGTCAGGTACCGATGACCTCCGGCAATAACCCCTGCCGCAAAACCCACAAGAGGTCCCCCCAGGATTCCTCCCAGTGCGACACCGACAATCCTGGAGTTTGCAATGGCATTTTGTACCGGCACCCCCAGATAGGTTCCCGCTATCCCGAACAAACCAAAAATGACGGAGAGAAACAGTTTTTCATAGCGGGAAGCTTTTCCCGTCAGGAGCTTTTTTACCACGTCGAAACGCATGAGTAAAATGAACACGATGGCAAATATCCCAAGCCGCTCCATGAGTTGAATCAAAAGCTGGATCATGTTTAACAGGTTTTCTCCCGGGTTTTCCGCTCCATGAAAATTGTGTTATAACGAAATTTTATTGACTGCATCATACCATGTTTTGCTGTCGAAAAAAACAGAGAAAATGCATTGAGAACGCCATGTTTTTCATCAAGGGAGCTGTATTTATGGCGGTTTGTGGCATAACTGCAGTTTTTTTATAGAGTATGGATAAAAAATGGAAAATAGTTGCAACGATGATTAGGATATTGTATATTCCAAAAAGATATAGTGCAGAAATTTACAGAGCAAGAGGAGCGGAACAATGATGCGGGTTGGTTTTATCGGATGGAGAGGAATGGTCGGTTCTGTGCTTATGAGCCGTATGCTCGCAGAAAAAGACTTTGAGCTTATTGAGCCGGTTTTTTTTACAACGTCAAATGTCGGAGGAAAGGGGCCGTATGTTGGGAAGAATGTCCCGGCACTTCACGACGCAAAGAACATTAAGGCACTGGCGGCAATGGACGCCCTCGTGTCCTGCCAGGGCGGTGATTATACTACAGACATATATCCCAAACTGCGTGCGGCAGGATGGAAGGGGTTTTGGATCGACGCCGCGTCCGCGCTGCGTATGGAAAAAGATGCAATTATCATTCTGGATCCTGTCAATCTTGCGGTGATTCAAAACGGTTTGGCAAAAGGCATCCGAAACTATATCGGCGGTAACTGCACGGTGTCGCTCATGCTTATGGCGCTGGGAGGGCTGTACCAGCAGGGAGTGGTGGAATGGATGAGCGCTATGACGTACCAGGCAGCATCCGGTGCGGGGGCCAACAATATGCGCGAACTGCTTGAACAGATGGGCACGGTTTACGGGGCGGCAAAAAACCTGTTGCATGATCCAGCTTCAGCGATCCTTGATATCGACCGGCATGTTACCGATGCTCTCCGGGACGAGAATTTTCCCAAAAAATATTTTGGAGTTCCGCTTGCAGGATCGCTCATCCCCTGGATTGATAAACAATTAGAAAACGGACAGAGCAGGGAAGAATGGAAAGGGCAGACGGAAACGAACAAGATTCTCGGACGAGATGATAATCCGGTTCCTGTTGACGGTCTCTGTGTGCGCATCGGCGCCATGCGTTGCCACAGCCAGGCGCTTACCATAAAGCTCAAAAAGGACATTCCTCTGGATGAGATTTCGGACATGATTATAAAGAGCAACCAGTGGGTGGCGGTGGTTCCCAATCAGCGCGAGGCGACCATTCGTGAACTCACTCCTGCCGTCGTGTCCGGCACCCTTGCCGTGCCCGTCGGCCGTTTGCGAAAAATGAACATGGGGCCACAATACCTGTCTGCTTTTACCTGCGGAGACCAACTTCTCTGGGGTGCAGCGGAACCGCTGCGCCGCATGCTCCGTATTCTTGTGGAAAAATAAAAATACTGTAAGAGTAAGTTTGCAGCAACCTTGGGCGCAGGGACCAAAGAGATGGGCTTTCTGTGCCGGCATACTGCTTTATTTTGTGGGGTTGGAATTATGCTGAAAAAGAAACATCAGTACGTCGTTGCCATTGTGGGCGCCACCGGCGAAGTTGGCAGGGAGATAACAGAAGTCCTTGAGGAAAGCACTTTTCCTGTACGAGAGCTGATGTTCCTTGCCTCGGAACGATCGGAAGGGAAAAAAATTGAATTCCGCGGAGAAGGACGCTCGGTCAAAAGATTGACCAAGACTTCTTTTGCCGGTGTGGACATCGCTTTTTTCGCGGCAGGAGATTTATGCAGCGTTGAGTTTGCTCCCGTTGCCGTGAAGTCGGGCGCCGTGGTGATTGATTGCTCGAACGCATTTCGTTTGGAACCAACTGTGCCGCTTATCGTACCGGAAGTAAACGCCCATGCCGTGGCCGCTCATGCCGGAATTATTGCCAGTCCGGGCTGCTCTGCTGTTGGTCTTGCAACGGTAATGAAGCCGATCCATCAAGTATCAAAAATAAAGAGAATAGTCATGACTACGCTTCAATCTGTGTCAGGAGCAGGGAGAAAGGCAGTCGATGAACTTGCCGGCCAGACCGTGGCACTTCTGAATTTTCGGGAAATTAAAAAAAACGCCTATCCGCATCAGATAGCTTTTAACTGCATTCCACAGGTCGGCGCTGAACTGGAAAGCGGTTATACCTCGGAAGAGAGAGCAGTTATGGATGAAACCGCGAAGATCATGGAGGATGATTCCCTGCAGGTGACGGCGACGGCGGTGCGGGTGCCGGTTTTTCGCGGACTTTCCGGATCGGTAAATATCGAATTGGAAAGCAAAACGACGGCAAATGAAATACGGTCAATTTTGTCTGCTGCGGCTGGTGTTGTCGTATATGATGATTTGAAAAGAAATATCTATCCCATGCCGATTGATGTTATAGGGAAAAAAGAGGTTTATATAGGCAGGATCAGAGAAGATGAAACAGTTCCAAACGGAATGAACCTGTGGTTTTCGTTGGACAACGTACGCAGAGGTGCAGCATTAAATATGGTGCACGTAGCGGAGCTTCTCATCCAATAGCTCGGTATTCGGATAGTTTTGACCTTACGGCCAGCAAAAAAAACCTAATTTTCCGACCAAATAACGGCGGAATGCAAATTAGGCCTTTTTTTTGCTGCTTTTTACAAAGAGTCCGTTCGGCTCAATTTTGTAAATCTTGCATAATGTCAGGAGCTTCATCAGGCTTGGATTTGTCTCTTTACCAGACTCCAGGCGGGAGATGTATCCTTGGGTAATCCTGCCCCGGTTGTCTGTTGCGTGCTCGGACAAACGCGCCACTTCGCTCATGGACAACTTATGCTTGATTCTTAGCTTTTTGAGTTTTTCGGCGAGTATCATATGAATCGATTTATACCGCTCTTTTTGCATCTTGTCAACAAAAAGATGCAGATTGTTTATTTTTTCTTTTTTTGCACATTAAGCCGCAAGTTATGCTATATTATTACATTAAGTATAATTATTAGTAATTATGCTTAAAGATTACGGACCGGGTAACTTATATTGGGGGAGGCAAGTTTATGTATAAGATTGAAATCCTTGAAAAAAAACGCCTGGAAAGAGGCTTGAGTTATACGGATATTGCAGATAAGCTAGGCATGCATAAAGTAACGGTTTCGAGGACATTGCAGGGAGTTACGATGAAGCCGAGAACCGTAAAATTATTGGCGGATTACCTCGGTGTCGAAATGGAGAAGATTATCCAGTAGAATAAAAAATCTTTTTTTGTGCTGCTAACGTATACAGTATAATATATTGTTATATAGTACAGTTGAAACAGGGTAGGGCTAAAACGCTCTACCCTGTTTTTTTGAGATTTGGAGAAAATGTGGTACTATTCCCGGGTTGTTACTGTAAAAGAAACATGCTGCATGTGCTGTTCCATGACACATGCATATCGTCGTACGTGGGCCGAAGATGCCTGGCAGCTGAAAAATTATAATTTTCTGTTTTTGATTACAGCGTTTCTTTAAATGGTGAGGATATCGAATGAGTGATTTTATGACTGTTGCGCGGAATGCAGCTTACAGCGCGGGAAAAATTCTTAAAGATAACATCTATGGTACGCGTCAGATTATTCATAAAGGAGAAATTAATCTGGTGACCGAGATGGATATGCGTTCAGAGCGGGCTGTAGTGGAAACCCTCCATTCTTTTTTTCCGGATCATGGCATAATTGCCGAAGAAGAAACGAACATTCAGAACGGATCGGCGTTTACCTGGATTATTGACCCCCTGGATGGCACAACGAATTATGCTCATGGATATCCCTGTTTCTCTGTGTCGATTGCGCTTGAACGAGAAGGAGAGGTCATTCTCGGTGTGGTATACGACCCTATGCGGGATGAACTGTTTACTGCGCAAAAAGGGCGCGGGGCAGAGTTAAATGGAAGGCTGATAAAAGTCTCAAGCGTGGACAGGCTTCTTTTGAGTCTTCTTGCCACGGGGTTTCCCTATGACCGTAAGACAAGTGAAAAAAATAATTTAAAATACTTTCGCGAACTCCTTATGGCATCTCAGGAAGTACGTCGGGATGGCTCCGCTGCACTGGATCTCTGTTCGGTGGCATGCGGACGATTTGATGGATTTTGGGAGCTAAAACTGAAACCCTGGGACGTAGCTGCCGGAAGTGTTATTGTTCGGGAAGCCGGCGGTGTCATTTCTAATTTTTCCGGCAGCGGCTTCAGCGTGCATGAGGAAGAGATTCTGGCGAGCAACGGCAAGATACACGGCCAGATACTGGAGATACTGAATAACATTGGGAAGAACTAGAAATCTGTCGTCAGCTTAAAAGTTTTCCACTACGTCCTTTAATGTTTTTATTCCCCAGGTCAATTGCTCGGTTTTGCAGGCAGGAAAGGTCAGTCGAATCCACAAACCAGCCTTTCGCTTTTCTTCCAGCAAATTAGGTGCAACGGTACCCCAGCCTTCGGCGATGTTTACACCGGCCTCTTTGGCTGCATTCAGAAAGTTTTTTTCCTTATCACGGGTTATTTTTTGCAGACTGATTGTGGCAAAAAACCCCCCCGCAAGCTTCGTGGAATAAGCCCCGGGGAAATGAGTCTGAAGAGAAATATTCAGCGCATCCATTTTGGGTTTGTAGAGACCGAGCAGGTATTCAAGATAGGCGGCATACTTGCCCGTTTCTATGAAATCAGCTATGAATGCCTGGGTCGGCAAATTGGGATTCAACCGGGTATTGCTTACGATTTTTTCCATGTGGTCCAATTTGTTTTTCGGAAGAACCAGATAGCCGCACTTCGTACCGGGTGAAATGGTTTTTGTGAATGAGTTCATGAGAACAGGACCCCATTCTGAAACATTCACCGGGACGTTCTTGTTTGCATCATAACGCAGGGCTTCATAGCAAATATCCCACGCACACAGCATACCGTATTTTTTACACAATTCTTCCACGGCCGCACGGTTTTCCGGGGTATAGGTAATGCCTGTGGGATTATGGTGGTAGGGGATGCCGTAAAAAGCGGCGGCGGATACGTTCTTCGCCTGAGCTCTTAAATCGTCGATATCCAATCCGTCAGCGGTCATTTTAATTCCGATCAGTTTATGGCCGTACTGCAATGCATCAAAAATGACCCGATCATACGTCGTTTCTTCAATCAGGATGACGCTCTCTCTCGGCAAGGACTTGAAAAAAAGGGAAATAACCTCCATTCCCCCATTGCCTACAATGACTCTCGACGGATCGACACTGTGCATGTTGCCGAGGATATCCCGCAGCTGACGGAACCCTGAAAAATGTCCATATTGGAGCACTTCGATGCCGTAACGCTTCCAGATTTTTTCGTATCCTTCGGATACCATGGGCAGCAGATGGGATAATGCTTCTTCTGCCGGAACGCCACGCAGGAAATTTGCTGTCATAGGTTTTTGATTCACGGCAACACCTCATGAGATTAGATATTTACTGGAAGTTTCAGGATTTTATCTATTTTTTATGGCGATGTCAAGAACCGGACAAAATAGATGAGAAGAATCCCGATACATTTTTTCGGGGCCTTCATAGCGTGTTTTCCCCAATGTTAAAGGATTGAAACTTGACTTTCTTTTCTTTCTTCTCTATTCTTAAAAAAAATCATAAAGCACAGAAACATAGGGTTGTTTGCTGGTGAATCTGCTGGTAAGTCGGCAACATAATTATTGGGGAGGTCATCTTCCATGCAAAAAAAACTACTGATTCTCATGGCACTGACGGTTTGTATTCTGCTTTCGGAAATTTCCCTTGCGCGCGCGGATGCAGCATGTGCAGAAGTCTATGGAACGGGAGCTAACAGGTTTTCCCTTGCCACAGGCAGCCCCGGAGAACTCGGCTTGCTGAAAATTCTGGGCGAGACGTTCGGCAAACAGTCAGATGCTGCACTCTGCTGGGTAAAAGCAGGATCCGGCGAATCGTTGCAGCTCCTGAAGGAGAAAAAGGTGGACATGATCATGGTCCACGCGCCTGACATGGAAAAGAAGGCTCTTGCAGAAGGCTGGGGTGCAAACCGGACGCTGATAGGATCGAATGAGTTCTTTATCGTCGGTTGTAAGTCGGATACGGCAAAGATCGCCTCCGCAAAGAATGCGGTCGAAGCCTATGCCCGCATAGCAAAGTCACAGGCAAAATTTTTCTCACGGGGAGACAATTCAGGCACCCACAAAAAGGAAATGGACGTCTGGAAAAAAGCGGGTATTGCCCCATCCGGCTCCTGGTATATAGTCACGAAGGCTTTTATGACTGCAACCTTAAACCGGGCGGATCTAGAAAAAGGGTATTTCATGACCGACAGCAGTACCTGGGTTGCTGAAAAGAAGAACCTGCGGAACCTCACGATTCTTTTCCGGGGGGACAAGTTTCTTGTAAACACCTACCACGCCCTCTCAGTACCGGCTGGACAGTCCACCGGGGCGGAGACCGCAGCAAAATTTATCCGGTTCGTGGCCTCAGAGCAGGGCCAGATGATTATTCGTGATTTTGGAAAGGAATTATTCGGAGAAGGGTTGTATAACGATGCTGTATATGCTAAAAAATATGATGATTAGCTTATGATAATCAAGGAGGATTGCTATGAAACTGGGCAAAAAATGGGCGTTTACTGTTTTTATATTGGTTCTCATGTGTGTGGGGATTGCAGCAACAGCCTCTGCGGAAACACGGATACGCTGTGCGTCAACAACCAGCACGCAAAATTCCGGCCTGTTTGACTACATCCTGCCGATATTCGAGAAAAAAACAGGTATTAAAGTTGATGTTGTTGCGGTCGGCACCGGCGCTTCCATTGAGATAGGAAAACGGGGAGATGCTGATGTGGTTTTTGTGCATGCAAAGGATCTTGAACTCAAGGCGGTTCAGGAAGGCTATTTCGTCAATCGTCATGATGTAATGTACAATGATTTTGTGGTCATCGGCCCGACAGATGATCCGCAGAAGATCAAAAGCATAAAATCAGTCAGTGATGCATTTAAAAAAATTCCAAATTCCGGGTCTTTTTTCGTCTCGCGGGGAGATAAATCCGGCACCCACACAAAAGAACTGTCCATCTGGAAATCTGCAGCTATAGTTCCAGCAGACCAAAAATGGTATTTGGAAGCGGGGCAGGGGATGGAAAGAACTCAGAGAATTGCAAATGAAAAACGCGCGTACACACTGACAGACAGGGGGACCTGGCTGGCCACAAAAGACAAGGACAGACTGGACATGATTATCGTTCTTGAAGGAGATCCCGTTCTGTTCAATCAATACGGCGTTATGGCAGTGAATCCGGACAAGCACAAGCATATAAAGTTCAAGGAAGCGATGGTGTTCGTCAATTGGCTCATATCGAAAGATGGACAGGAGGTGATTGCTTCCTTCAAAGACAAGATGGGAAACCAGCTTTTTATGCCGAACGCGAAATAACCACGCAACGATGATTTCCTTCTCCCGCCAGATATAAGGCGGGAGAAGGGTTCTCAGGTATTCCCCAGCATTCCATACAACGCCCTCTCTTGTATCATCCAACTAGTATACATTCTTTTAAACTCGACTCTCGTTATATCTCTGGACAATTGCCCGGTTATTCACTCCTGGGTCTGCTAAAGTAAGGTATACTTATATCAAGAAAAGCAGAAAAGGAGGAAATCCCATGAAACTGAGCACGCGAAACCAAATCAAAGGGAACGTTGTGAACGTCAAAAAGGGAGCTGTTATGGCATTGGTTAAAATCGATATCGGCGGAGGGAATATTTTGACTGCTGCCATTACGGTAGATGCTGTTGACGATCTCGGGTTAAAAGACGGTGATTCGGTAACCGCGCTTATCAAATCAAGTAGCATTATGGTAGGGAAGTAATCGTCAGGGCGTTGACCGTGCTTTGCAGAGCTTCTATTTTACTCAAAAAATACCAGTATGCCTTATGCTTTGACACAACGGTGAATATTATTCTTGCCGGGGAGCAGGAGGAACGAGAAAACATCCTTGACTTTGTGGCGATGCCTAGCACAGCATCTTCTTGCTGTGCTAGGCATACTCAGCGTCTTGACACGGGGTTCTTAACTAGGTTATCCTGCCTCATCATGCTATAATAGCAACCATGCCGATTATCCCCATGTCATCTTACCGCGCACCATTTCTGTTCTGGAATGGACATCTTCAGACAATTTTCCCATCTCTGATGAGAAGATTAAACGGAAATTTCTATCAACGGGAGCGCATCGAAACACCGGACAATGATTTTCTGGACATCGACTGGGCCTGTGTCGGGAGCAGAAAACTCGCTGTTCTCTCGCACGGCCTGGAGGGGAACTCGCACCGGCCCTATGTGGTCGGCATGGCAAACATGCTGAACCGCAATGGATGGGACGCCGCAGCCTGGAATTATCGGGGGTGTTCAGGCGAGATCAACCGGCAGCTGCGAATGTACCATAACGGTTCCATTGATGATCTGGACTGTGTCATCCGGCATGTATTGCAAACAAACCGGTACGACACGCTTGCGCTTATCGGTTACAGCCTCGGCGGCAATCTGACGCTGGTGTATTTGGGCTGCAAAGGAAACGCTCTTGACAGGAGAGTGCGGAAAGCCGTGGTTTTTTCCGCGCCCTGCGACCTGGAAGCAAGCGCCCGGAAACTGACAAGATTGGAAAACAGACTTTATATGGAAAATTTTCTGGCTTCTCTGCATGAAAAAATCAAGGCAAAAATGAAAAGATTTCCTGACCGGATTCATGATAATGATTACAGTAAGATAAAAAATTTTAAAGACTTCGATGACCGCTATACGGCTCCTATTCATGGTTTTAAAGATGCTGAAGATTACTGGCATACCTGCAGCAGTGCGCAATATATACCGGGGATTAAGATTCCCACTCTTATTGTGAATGCCTCAAATGATCCTTTTCTTGCGGGAGACTGTTATCCCGTTAAACAGGTGTCGGCCAGTACCACTGTTTTTTTGGAAATGCCGGAGTATGGCGGGCATGTTGGTTTCGTACAATTTAATAAAAATAAAACCTATTGGTCCGAGGATCGAGCGATGTCTTTTTTGCAGCAGGGTCCTGAAATATTTTAAGGTATCAATATGGTTGGTTTTTTATACAGAAATCCACCCCCCCAAGTATTCAGCCAGAAAAATCCATTGCATGATACCTTAAATTTTATCAATATATACAAATAACATGGTATACTAGTCACTACAAAGAAGTTCACGATAATCAACTAAGGAGGTCGCTCATGAAGAAGAGTGCATTTTTTTGTTTTTTTGTGTCTTCAATGATAGTCATGTTTTTCGGTTTAAGCATGGCCACGGCGGATGAGGTGCGCTTAAACGGCGCAGCCACTGTAGCGGATCGGGTTGTTACCCCCCTTAAAAGCACGGTAGAAAAAGCGACCGGTGACAAGCTTATTGTTGTGGTAAATAACGCGGGCAAGGGATTGATTGATCTTGTAGAGGGCAGATGTGATGCCTCCATGTCTTCGGCATCTCTGGAAACCACTGTCCAGGCCGCAAAAACTGCCGGCAAAGAAGTTGACATCGCCAAGCTGAAAATGCATGTACTGAAAAGTGATGAAATTGCCTTTATTGTCAATTCATCAAACACCGTTACCAGCCTGACGCTGGAACAGATCAAAGATATTCATACCGGGAAAATAAAAAATTGGCAGGAAGTGGGAGGAAAAGACCTTCCCATCGTCGTTGTTACGGATTCGCTCACGAGCGCGACCCGGGGTTTTATTAAGCAGGCAGTGCTCGGCGGTTCAGAATACGTACAGAATGCCGTGGTTCTCGATAATATAAATAAAATGAATGATGCGATTGCCAATACACCGGGCGGTATTGGCGGAATAGGCAAAGGATTTGTTGACATGAATAAGGTGAAAATTCTTAAATCCGGAACCGTCAACAGACCGCTTGGACTTATAACAATTGGAAAGCCTTCAAAAAAGATGCAAAGGGTCATTGAGGCATACAAGGCCGCGGCCCAAAAGTAAAAATCAGTATATATATTTAGAGGAGGAACACGTGTCAGAGAAAAGAATTGCCCTTGTCACCGGTGACGGGGCAGGGCCGGATATGATGGCAGTGGCGTGTAAAATCGTCGTCAAAGCCGCAAAAATGGACGGGATGGACATTATCTTCGAAGAAACCCCTATGGGGTGGAATGCCTATGAAAAATATGGAGACACATTGCCCCCCCAGTTCTTCAAGAGAGCAGTGGAGATCGGCACCATATTTTTCGGGGGAGTGGGAGATCCGAAATTCGACACCACGATCGGCGCAGAGAAGCCTGAGATGAGACCTGAGGCCCGCGCATTGCTTGCAATTCGGAGCGCCATGGGGCTGCTGTTGAATTTTCGTCCCATGATATATTATAAGTCGCTTGCTTCGCTGGCCAACGTGAAACCCGAAATGATACCGGATGAGGGCATCCAGCAGATATGGATACGCTATCTGCTTGAGGACAGTTATTTTGGAAATCAGGACTTTATCAACGACATACCGGCTGATATTGCCGGTAAATTCGGAATAAAACTGAAAAAGACAGTGACAGGCAAGGAAGAGATCGTGTCGGATGTCGCCTATTTCCGCAGAAACACGATTGAAAAATACCTGCGCGCTGCTTTTTCCTATGCGCGAAAGCTCAACCTGCCGCTGATCTCCATTGACAAATCGAATGTCATGGCGCGGTATGATTTCTGGAGAAAAATCGCCACCCGCATCGGCAAGGAAGAATTCCCTGATGTCACACTCATTCACCAGCTTGTTGATTCGGCCAATGCACTTCTTTTTACACCCGCAAAACTTCACGGCGTTATCGCCTGTGGAAACGAGCACGGAGATATTCTTTCGGATGGCGCCGCCTCGGCCCTCGGAAGCATGGGGATGATGTGCAGTTCTGCTGTCAATCCCGATTCCGGGGCAGCGATGTTCGAAAGCGGGGCCGGAACAGCCCCGACACTGGCCGGACAGGATAAGGCAAACCCGCTCGGCCGCATTCTTACGGGAGCCATGATGCTTCGGCATCTCGGGGCGGAAAAGGGTGCGAAATCCATTGAAACTGCGGTAAACAGCGCTTTACAGGCCGGTTACCGGACGGGAGATCTTTTTTCAAAAGCAGATGATCCGAAGAAACTCATCGGAACTTCTGCCATGGGAGAGAAAGTTCTTTCCTGCATGTGATGATCCGACGAAAAGGCGCCGACGCCGGGTCGGTGCCTTTTTTTATCTGACTGCACGATGCGAGCTAGTCACAAGCGTTCATCATTGCTGTTGCCCCTCCACAGAGTCTTGACAAAAAAAAATCGAATTGGTATATATAGGCGGTTTTTGAATAATATGACAACGTACAGACGGATTGGTTTTGCGCTGTACGGAACCACAAAAACGAGGTGTTTGTATGACTGCGGAAAAAATAGAATTTAAGACAGAAGTAAAAGAGCTGCTGAATCTGA
>CAZPGZ010000047.1:0-13819 GCA_964586075.1 uncultured Nitrospiraceae bacterium
CGGGCATTCTCATTGACAGCCCGGAAACAATTGTGTTATAGTGCAACGGCTTGAGCAGGAAGTTTTTCCTCTCGCCATGACCTTTATGAAAAAAATATTGCTTATAGCATTTTTGGTGCTTTTTGCCGGATGCGCTCCGAAGGAACCGCCTTTCAATGCTGCAGCCACGTTCAGCAAGGGCGAAGAAAATATGCAGAGCGGGGAATTTGAGGACGCGCGCAAAGAGTACCAGTCAATCCAGGAAAAATCTCCGGACAGAACCTATGATCCCGTGTTGATGCTCAGGATCGCAGACACCTATTTCGGAGAGAAAAATTACAGCGAGGCACAGGTGGAATACCAGGCTTTTCTCAATTATCATCCCGTGCATAAGGACGCTGCGTACGCCCAGTTCCAGATTGCCATGTGCAGTTACAAGGAATTGACCAGTATTGATCGTGATCCGGTGCCCAACCTGGTTGTGATCAGGGAACTGCGCAAGCTGAAGGGAAAATATCCGCGGAGCAGCTATGCGGAAGACGCGGATACCTTTATTGCAAACTGTCTTGACCGCCTTGCACAGTATGAGTTTTATGTTGCGAAGTTTTATTACAAGAAGGACGCTTACAAGGCGGTAGCAGGAAGATGTGAAAAGATATTGAAATCCTACCCTGCGTCGTCCGTTGAAAAGGACGCGCTCTATTATGCTGGTTTGGCCTATACGGAACTGGGAGAACGGGAACAGGCACGCGCCAAGTTTGAGGCGCTCGCGCAACAGTATCCTGAAATGAAGAAGACCGCACTGGATCATCTGCACAAACTTCAGCAAAAGCCCTGATGAAGTTCGCTCGGGGTCATTTCCTCGCCTCTTTTTTTATCTCAGAATCTTTTTCCCGCTCCAACAGAGTGTAGATTTCTTTTGTGCGGCTGCCCGGTTTTGCCGGGCGTTTTTGCTCCCACACAACCTGCCATCCGGGACCGATCGGCGGTTCCACCTTTGTGCGGCCGCTTACTGCCAGCACAAGATCACAGTCAGAGACGCCGTTTTGTTCAATCCTCTTGGGAATCACGCCGGTATAATATTCAAGAAGAGCGCGTTCTGACTCGCCGAGCCCCCAGGACATAATGGATTGGCAGCGCGATGGAATTTTTTCCTTGAGCGATGTGAACATTGCGCGGTATCCTGAGCCGGATTCAAACCAGGGAAGCCAGAGGGTCATGAGCAGCCCCCAGGCCAGCACGATTCCTGATGTCCAGGTGACAAGATAGGAATGATTGAACCGGATTAGACGCGCGGCGGCAAACAGCCAAAGCCCGGTATATAGACAAGCAATAATGAAATGCAGTCCGATAAACGCGGGGACATAGTCAGGCTGCTGCGAATAGAGGCGATTGGCAAAAGAAGAGGGAAAACCGCTGAGCATCGAGAGCCAACCGGCCCAAAGCAGGCAGGCGACGACCCCGAATAAGCAGAGAATGGCCCCCGAGAGCATTTTTCCCACGCGAGAAGAAACAGAACCCGTGCCTGCCGCGGCGAGCAGTGCCAGAGGCAGCAGCATGGGGAGCGCGTAGATGTCCCGTATGCTGGACGAGAAACTGAGAACAATAAGCATTACCAGGAATGCGGTGAGCGAAAGCTGTACTCCCGCGTTATCACGCCAGGAACGCCGGTTGCTCCAGACAGCCCAGAGTGCAAGAGGCAGGCTGGGCAGCGCGAAATAGGGGAGTTGGGTCAGGTAATACGCCGGTGAATGCCTTTGTCCTACGAGTGAGTTGCTCAGGAACCGGCCGATATTCTGCGTCCAGAGCCACTCATGAAACAGTTCCGGTGAACGCAGATATAATGCCAGCGGCCACGTTATAAACCAGGGGAGTGAAGCGGCAAGGGCGATGCCCAATGCCTGAGCATAGCTTTTTGTGCGCCATGCAGCGAATATAATCGGAAGAACAAGTGCGATGATGCCGAGCATGCCGGGCGCGAGCAGTCCCTTGGACAGAAAGCCGATACCCGCTCCCGTCCCGATCAAAATTCCCCCCAGCACGGACCTCCGTCTGCTCACGGAAAAACCGTACAAGGCAATGGAAATACCCGCTAGCATGGCAATGTCCGTGATCAGCTTATGCGCGGTTTCCTGCAGCCCTGCGCTTCCGATCAGAATGACTATGGTGATGCCGAAGAAACCTTTGCCCAGAAGTTCCCGCGCGGCAAGGCCCAGAAAGAGTGCGCACAGAAGCATGTAAAAGGCAGTGGCAAGGCGGGAAGCGTCGTGGGGCGCCAGCCAAGGGGAGAATAGCCGGACGAAACCTGCTGCCGTGATATATAAAAGCGGCGGTTTCTCCATGAATGGTTCTCCCGCAAGGGTAGGAACGACCCAGTCACCCGTTTTGACGATATGGTTCACCATGCCGAAGCTATACGGCTCATCGGCTTTCCAGAGATCGCGGCCTACGAGGCCGGGCGTGATCCATAGAAGAAAGAAAATAAGCACGATGCTGATCGGGATGTTTTTTTTGACTGTACAGGAGGTCATAATTGATTAGCGTGAGAGCAGCAACCTGAATCAGGCCTGCCTGATCCACGTCAAAACTATACCCGAATTTTCTAGGGGGTTCAAGCTTATAATGGTTCGGTGCAATCCGCCGAGCTAAAAGAAAAGCCCACCTCGCCGGTGGGCAGTTCATCGACTAAAACTCATTATTATGCAAAAAACAGAAAAGAATCAGCCAGCGTTTCTATTCACTGTGAACGGGAATTTTTTTAGTTTCGGCCACCGTTTTTGCCGATTTTGGAAGTACTATCGTTACAACACCTTTTTTGAAGTGGGCTACGGTTTTTCCCGTCTCCACTTCAACGGGAAACGGTATCGTACGATTGAACGACCCGTAGGAACGCTCTAGGCGATAAAAATTTTTCCCCTCTTCTTCGGTGGTTTCCTTCTTCTCTCCTTTTATTGTTAGGGCATCTTTGGTGAGCGATATATCGATGTCTTTTTCGTCCATTCCCGGAAGTTCCACCGAAACGATGATTTCCTTCTCGTTTTCACGTACGTCGGCTTTTGGCATGAAAGAACCGTGTTGACCTCCAAAAGGAATATTTTCAAAACTGCGAAAAAAATTATCAAAGAGAGAATCGATATCTTTTCTTAGCAATGTATACGGATTGTAATCATCTTGCTTTATAGGCACAGTTTTTTTCCCAAACGGCAAAAAGTCTTTGATATTCATGGCATCAAACCTCCAGTGCTTAGAAGAATTCAGCGTCATGACGCTGCAGTGACAAGGATTTTTTTGGTTTTGACGGCTTCCATCTTCGGCAGCACGAGGCGAAGTACGCCGTCTTTCACTGTTGCCTGAATCCGGTCCTTGTCAACCTCATCAGAGAGATTAAAAGTCCTCTGATAATCTCCGATTCCGTACTCCAACGCTGAGAGTTGCTGGTTTTCCGGTATTTCTGCTTCCACTTTTCCGGAAATAGTCAGCACATTTTTTTCAAGCGTAATATCAATTGATTTTTCATCGACACCGGGCATATCCGCCCAGACAACAATATCGGACTTTCTTTCTACTATATCGACGCTCGGCGAATACACTCTCCGTTCACGGGTGCGTTCTCCCTGCTCGGTTGAGCTCGCTTCCTTTTTTTGAATGTCTTTTGCTTCAGCCATGATTTGCACCTCCCTGATCGTTATACAGATTTAATCATGATTTTTTTCGGTTTGTCAGCTTCTGCCCGGGGCAGGGATATATATAAAACTCCCTTTGTAAATTTTGCCTCCACGTTGTTTGCTTCAATGCTGAATGGAAGCTGAACTGTTTTCGCAAATTGTCCATACCACCGTTCCCGTCTGTGAAATGTATCTTCAGCGCCAAGAGTCTCCGGTTGCCGAGATCCCCGGATTGTCAACGTATTATCAACAACGGAAATATCTAATGTCTTTGGGTCTATGCCGGGTATTTCGGTTGTAACTGTTGCAGCGTCCGCGGAAGCCCATACATTTACCAGTGGAAAATCCGTGGTTTGCTGTGTTGCAGCTCGAGCCGCTGCCAATGAATGGCGCATTCGTTCAAACTCCTTCCAAGGATCAAAAAATCTGCCAAATCGTTCCATTTCTGACCACAACATGGTGTACTGCCTCCTCTCTAAAGGTTTTTTTATGTATTAGCACTCTATGCTTTAGAGTGCTAATTTCCTATTTACCAAAAAGATAAAAAATTGTCAAGTGATTTTGATTTATTATAACCAATTGATATTTTAGAATAAAATATCATGATGGTGTTTTTTTTTAATTTCTATTAAGAAAGTTGGCTGTTCAGGCATTCTTTGCAGTGTTTGATCTGTACAAAAAAAGGCAGGCTATAATAGTTTCACTCTGACTATTTGGGGACCGATTGCATCATGGCGTGATCCAGCCAATCTTCAAACATGATGTTTTGGCGGGGAGCACCGTCAAAGCGGTTGACCTGGACGCCGTTGCGGTAGAGTATGAAGGTAGGCGTTGCTTTAATGATAAAGCGGCGGGCAAGTTCCGATTCCGCGTCCACATCGATTTTAATGATTTTTATACGTCCCGCGCGTTTTCTTGCGAGTTCTGTTATAAACGGCTCCATCATGCGGCAGTAGCCGCACCATTTTGCCCAGAATTCCGCCAGCAAAAACTCCGGCCAGTCATGCACCTGCTGGTCGTAACTTGCAGAGGTTACATGAATGGGATCGCGAGGCACGTCAAGCAAGGTTTTGCATTGTCCGCAGACGGGGTGAACCTGCAACTTATTAAACAGCACGCGATTCAGTGTTTTGCAGGACTTGCATCGTATAATGACCGATTCATTCAGCATAATTTTTTAGTAAAACTATAAATTAGTATAGCACGATGCGCAGTCAATCCCCGTAGCAGGGAACAACCAATAGCAGACGGAAGGGAAGGCACTCAATCCCTGCGACATGGAATCCCCTGGCTCCTGCCGGAGGGGGCTCCACTCGCCGATTACGGTTTTCCACCTCCTGTTGTTTATACCCCAAAAATACCCATATATGGCGATTGACGTCATTAGTTGTTTTTTATAGAGTTACAGCCATATAGACTAAACAGGAGGTATATTTATGCGGAATGCATATAATAAAAAGAAAGTTTCGGGAAAAAAAAGGAAAACCACGAATGCTTACGGATGGGTGCCTGATCTGCCTGATCATCGTGACTATCTCTACAGTGCAAGGCGGCCTGTACCGCCGGCACTTCCGTTGCGAGTTGATTTGCGTTCTTTTTGTTCCAAGGTGGAGGACCAGGGCAGCTTGGGGAGTTGCACCGCTCAGGCTCTTGTGGGGGCGCTTGAATTTCTCGAAATACAAAATCAGGTTCGGTATGCGGATTTGAGCAGACTTTTCCTCTATTATAACGAGCGGGTCATCGAGCATTCCGTGCGGTCGGATGCAGGAGCGATGCTTCGGGATGGAATTAAAACCCTGGCGAAACAAGGTGTTTGTCGTGGGAAAATGTGGCCATATGTTCCGGAAAAGTTTGCCGCTAAGCCCGGTGCGGGCTGCTATACAGATGCTGGAAATCATCAGATCACTTTGTATCACCGAATACTTACCCTTGAGGAAATGCGTTCCTGCCTTGCCGAGGGCTTTCCTTTTGTTTTTTGATTTACCGTGTATGAAAGTTTCGAAATGGATGAAGTTGCACTGACCGGCGTTGTAGACATGCCGCATCCCGACGAACGGGTTGTCGGAGGGCATGCAGTCATGGCTGTCGGATACGATGACGCTGTCAAGAGATTTATCGTGCGAAATTCCTGGGGCATACGATGGGGAATGAAGGGCTACTTTACAATGCCCTATGCGTATCTCGCAGACAGGAATTTTTCGGACGATTTCTGGACAATACGAAAGGGCGAAAAAATGTAAAGCATCAGAATACCGGCTTACTTTTTTTAAGAAAAACCGGGCGGCCCTGAAAAATCATGTTATAATTCAAACGAACCTGAATTGAGTTCCTTATGGCCCTATGCATTCTTCACCATCCTATACCATTCTGATCGTGGGTCTCGGCGCTATCGGAACGGTTTTCGCGACAGTTCTGAAAAACGCCGGGCACAGAGTTTTTGCCCTCACCCGTGAAAAACAACTCGCAGATTTCAGACAGCGGAAACTCCAGGTCACCGGCATTTGGGGAGAACACGAGGCGCAGCTTGACGGTCTTTACGACTCTACGGCTCCTCTGCAGCCAGTTGCTTTTGATTTCATTTTCTTGACGGTAAAATCATATGATACGGAATCTGTAATCAGGCAGCTGAAACCGCTCATACGAGACTCGACGGTTGTTATCACGGCACAAAATGGATATGGCAACTATGAACTCGTGTCTGAAACAATCGGCAGAGAACACACGCTCCTTGCCGGTGTCTATTTCGGCGCGAAACTGAGCTCACCCGGCCTGGCGGAAGTCACGGTACTTGCTGATAAGGTGCAGATAGGCCAGCCGCATAATGCGGTGCCTCAGGAACGGGTCAGCGGAATCACCGCCGCGGTCTCTGCCGCCGGCATCCCTGCCGTGCATGCTACAGATGTGTATGCCGCTCTCTGGGACAAAATCATTTACAACTCTGCGCTAAATCCTCTTGGGGCAATACTGGAGTGCAATTATGGTAAGCTTGCCGCACATCCAGAAACACGCTGGATTATGGACCAGATCATCGACGAGATATTTCAGGTCGCTCGCGCGCACGGCATCGTCTTGCGATGGTCCTCCCCGCAGGCGTATTGCGAGCATTTTTATTCCCGCCTGCTTCCTCCAACAATCCAACACTTTCCTTCGATGTACTATGACGTCCAGGCAGGCAAACGGCTCGAAATAGATGCATTAAACGGCGCCATTGTCAAACTTGCGCATGAGAAAGCCATTAAGGTTCCTGTGAACGAGACCATCACGGGACTTATCAAAATAAAAGAAACCATGACCCGGCGGGAAGGTTAAGTCGTTGCTCGGAATTTATTCTTAAGCAAGCGATAAGCCTAAGTGTTTTTTTCTGCGGTGATGGTACAATATGATACGGTAAAAAGAATTTCTAAAAGGGGGAAATGAATATGAATGAAGCACAAAGCTGGCATGTAGATGCTCTCGGAGCGAAGGCTGTTGATGCACTGATGAAAAACAACTTTAAGGCAGTCTACGCAAAAACGCGCAGCGAAGCGGTGGAACGTGTTCTTGCCGCCATTCCGGAAGGAGCAGCAGTGGGCATGGGAGGGTCCTGGACCACGACCGCTGATCTTGCTTTGGGTGACCTGTTGGAAAAACGCGGTCACACGGTATATAACCATAATAAGCCGGGGCTCACTCCTGAACAGGTTCTGGATTACCGCCACAAACAGCTGTCCTGCGATGTGTTTCTTTCCGGCAGCAATGCGGTAACGCTCGACGGCAAACTGGTGAATGTCGACGGTGTCGGCAATCGGGTTGCCGCCATGATTTTCGGGCCGAAAAAGGTAATCGTCGTCGCCGGAATCAATAAGATCGTCCGTGATGTCGCGGCAGCCGAAGAGAGAATCGAGCTCTATGCAGCGCCGATTAACAACAAACGGATCAACAAGCCCAATCCATGTACGCAAACCGGCGTCTGCATGAATTGCCAGGGGCCGACCAGAATTTGCAATATCACCACGATTATCAGAAAGAAGCCGCCGCTGACTGATTATCATGTTGTCATTGTCGGTGAGAATCTCGGTTTTTAATGCTGCGTGTGCGGACGGGGTGCCAGCGACGCATACTCAAAATATTGCTGATACAGCTAAGAAGCCTGGAGAGCATTTATTCCAGGCTTTCTGTTTTTTCGGGACAAGTATATATTCACTGATTCATCCTGCCAGTTCAGCATGCCCAGCGCTTTTTCGCTGCTTTACGGCTATAAGCTTCATGTGCAGTATAAAAAACTGTTGCAACATAGTGATGGATATTGTATATTTTTATATTATGATGACAATTACTGAAAAAATTCTAGCCGCGCATTGCGGCAAAAAAGAAGTTGTTCCGGGCGAATTGATCAACGCAAAGCTGGATCTGGTGCTGGGAAATGATATTACTGCGCCGATTGCAATCAAGGAGTTCCGCGCTTCCGGGGCCAGGAAAGTCTTTGATCCGGGAAGGATTGCATTCATTTGCGACCACTTTACGCCGAACAAGGACATCGCATCCGCAGAGCAGTGCAATATGATCCGACAGTTCGCCCGCGAATATAATCTTTCGCTCTTCTTCGATGTGGGGAAAATGGGTGTTGAGCACGCACTCCTGCCGGAACAGGGGCTCGTCGTTCCGGGGGATGCAATGATCGGTGCCGACAGCCACACCTGCACCTACGGCGGACTGGGGGCTTTTTCCACAGGTGTCGGGAGTACCGATCTGGCCGCCGCGATGATTACGGGCGAATCCTGGTTCCGGGTTCCTGAAAGCATGAAGTTTGTTTATAAAGGCAAACCCGGCAAGTGGGTAGGCGGCAAAGACTTAATCCTTCGCACTATCGGCGATGTCGGGGTTGATGGTGCGCGATATCGCGCGATGGAGTTTACCGGAGAATCTATCAGAAAGCTTTCCATGGCGGGCCGTCTGACCATGTGCAATATGGCCATTGAGGCTGGTGCGAAAAATGGGATTGTTGAACCGGATGAAATCACGGAAAAATACGTGTCCAAGCGCGCGAAGCGTAAATATAAGTTTTACAAAAGCGACCGGAAGGCGAACTATATCGACGTACGCGAATATGATCTGAGCGGCATGGAACCGCAGATTGCCTGCCCTCATCTGCCGGAGAATGTAAAGCCCGTGAGCGAATTGGCCTCGGTCAATATCGACCAGGCCATGATCGGGTCCTGTACCAACGGAAGAATTGAGGACATCAGAGAGGCGGCAAAAGTCATTAAAGGGCATAAAGTCCATCCCTATGTCCGTATGATTGTGATTCCGGCGACACAGGCAGTGTATAAACAGTCAATCAAGGAAGGTCTCGTGGACATATTCATCGATGCGGGCGCGGCTTACAGCACACCGACGTGCGGTCCCTGCCTTGGCGGTCATATGGGTGTTCTGGCTGCCGGGGAGCGCGCCATCAGTACATCGAACCGGAATTTTGTAGGCAGGATGGGGCACACAAAAAGCGAAGTATACCTTTCCAACCCCGCAATTGCGGCAGCATCTGCCGTGCTGGGCAGAATTGGAAGGCCTGAAGAACTGCGGTAAACACTTCCGCGCATAAAATACGGAATAAAAGAGGATTGCATGAAATTTACTGGCAAAGCATGGAAATTCGGCTCAGATGTCGATACGGACGCTATTATCCCTGCACGCTATCTGAATACTTCAGACCCGAAGGAGCTGGCCGCACACTGCATGGAAGATTCAGTGCATCCCGACTTTGCCGCAAAAATGAAGCCGGGAGACATTATTGTTGCGGATAAAAATTTCGGATGCGGGTCTTCCCGCGAACACGCGCCGATCGCAATCAAAGCCGCAAACGTATCCTGTGTTGTCGCGAAAAGTTTTGCCCGGATTTTTTACCGGAATTCATTCAACATGGGGCTGCCTATTTTTGAAAGCGCGGAAGCGGTTGATGGTATTGGAGAGGGCGACGAAATAGAAGTTGACGCCGACAACGGTGTGATCCGCAATCTGACCACGAGCAGGGAATTTACCGCTACGCCGGTGCCGGCGTTCATGCAGGAGTTGGTTGCAGCCGGCGGGCTCATGGCGTATACGAAAAAAAAAGCAAAACTTGACTGAGTTCTGCATTGATGGAAATGCAGAAGCAGGTTTCAGCACAACGGACTATTGAAAGGTGAAGTTTGGTACCGAGAGGTGTATCAGTATTGCAGGCGGCGACCCTTCTGCGCCGGAGTTTTTTGCACGCCGCCATATCCCCTTCAGTTGAATGATTTCCAGTCATATTCATCTTGCAACAGTCGGTGCCTGGTTTACCCGCACGTGTTCACCCGTCAGGGATAACTTTCCAGCGTTTCGTCCGAAAGGGGACCGAATCGCGATCAGAAACAAGGCAGGAAACAGAGGGACATTTCGGAGCATGCATCAGTTTGATGCTCCGTATGCTGCCTGCGTTGTTGTTCCTCGCGGGGGATTGCGCTGTCTGCAATTCCCCTGGCTGCATTGCTGAATATTGAGCCGGAGCAATCCAGAAACGATAAAAGCTCAACCGATTTCAGGAGGGAGATTGATATGGCAAAAGGCATTTATGTAGCGAGCGCAGAACCATCGAGCTATAAATCCATTGTTGTTCTCGGGATGATGGAACTCCTCATGCACCAGGCCCAGAAAGTGGGTTTTTTTAAACCGGTGCTGTCCGCGAATCCCGAAGAAGATTCCACCATTCATCTTATTTCCAGCCGTTATAAACTCTGGACTTCCCTGGAAAGCATGTATGGAGTCACGCATGAGACAGCCAGCACACTGATGGCTACAAATCAGCATGATCAGCTGCTTACGCGCATCATGGAAAAATACCGGGCGCTGGAGACAAAGTATGACGTTGTTTTGTGCGAAGGCCCGTCGTTTGAAGGCGGATCGACCCCTCTTGAATTCGATTTTAATGTGGATGTGGCGAACAACCTCGGCTGCCTGCTGGTGCCTGTTATGCGAGGATACGGCCGGTCTCTGGTGGAAATGAGCGAGGCGCTTGCCGCAATTGTCGACGGCTTGGAAAGAAGGAAGTGCGATGTTCTTGCCATCATTGTCAACCGGGTTCCGGCCGATCTGGTGGTGGACGCTCCGATACGCTTGAAAAATATTGTTCCGAGAGATATTCCGGTATACGCTCTTGCCGATAACGCGGTTCTCTGGAATCCCACGGTTTGTGAAATCGCAAAGGCGCTCAATGCAACGTTTTTGAACGGCAAACAGGACTGCGCCATACGGGCGGTAGGCGACTATAAGGTTGCGGCCATGGAGCTTTCCAATTTTCTTGGCTATATCAAAGAGGGGACGCTGGTCATTACACCCGGTGACCGTCCTGACATTCTGCTCGGGAGTCTGCTCGCAGATGCATCCAGCACCTATCCGCGCATGGCCGGGATCATTCTCACCTGCGGAGTCATTCCTGCCCCGAAAGTGCAGCAACTGATAGAAGGTTTCAAGACGTCGCTTCCCATTCTTTCAGTAAACACCGACACGTTCAGCGTTGCGGTGAAAGTGCGGGATATGGAAGGGGCATTGGTCCCCGAGAACAAGCGCAAGATGGAGACCGCTCTCGGTATTTTCGAGTCGGGAGTCAAGGTTCAGGAACTCAGGGAGCGTCTTGCCGTGTCCAGTTCGCAGCGCGTGACTCCGCTCATGTTTGAATACGATATTATTCAAAGGGCGAAGTCCGTAAAACGGCACATCGTCCTGCCGGAAGGCTCGGAGCCCCGTATTCTTCAGGCCGCAGAACTCCTGCTGCTTCGTCAGGTCGTTGATCTCACGCTGCTCGGGAATGAGAAAAAAATCAAGCAAAAAGTCGCCGAGCTTGGTCTTAAGCTTGATCAGGTGAATATCATCGATCCGGCGACTTCAGAATTGCATCAAAAATACGCGGAAATCTACTATGAACTCAGGAAACAGAAAGGGGCAACGAAGGCGTCCGCATATGATACCATGGCGGACCCGAGCTACTTCGGCACCATGATGGTGTACGAAGGGCAGGCGGACGGCATGGTTTCAGGGTCGGTGAATACAACCCAGCATACGATCCGGCCGTCTCTGGAGTTCGTTAAAACAAAGCCGGGGATTTCACTCGTTTCCAGCGTCTTTTTTATGTGTCTTGCGGACCGCGTGCTTGTGTTCGGCGACTGTGCGGTGAATCCCAATCCGGATGCCAAGCAGCTTGCTGATATCGCCATCAGTTCCGCTGAAACCGCAATCGCATTCGGAATCGAGCCGCGCATTGCGATGCTTTCGTATTCGAGCGGGGAATCAGGAAAGGGTGATGAGGTCAATAAAGTCAAGGAAGCGACATTAATAGCAAAGGAAGCCCGTCCTGACCTTAAAATTGAGGGGCCGCTCCAATTTGATGCGGCGATTGATCCGGAAGTCGCCAAGATCAAGCTTCCGAACAGTGAAATTGCCGGAAAGGCGACGGTATTCATTTTCCCTGACCTGAACACCGGAAATAACACATACAAAGCGGTGCAGCGTTCTGCCAATGCAGTCGCTGTCGGTCCGGTGCTGCAGGGTTTGAACAAACCGGTAAATGATCTCAGCAGAGGCTGCACGGTAGCAGATATACTCAATACCGTTGCTATTACAGCTATACAGGCTCAGGCAGCCGGAGATACGCAAAGGAGCAGGTCGTAATGAAAGTACTTGTCTTGAATGCAGGCAGTTCTTCCATTAAATATCAGCTTTTTGACATGGAAGCAAAGGTGGTGCTCACCTCAGGCCTGGTGGAGCAGATCGGCGAGCCGACGGGCCGGCTTAAATATAAATGGCTCGACAGCAACAATGAGGCGCAGGAAAACGTTGAAGAGAGCCATTTTGCGGACCACAGCGCTGGACTGAAACTGATCTTTGACATTACCATGAAACTTGGCATTATTCACGATATCAACGATCTGTTCGGCATCGGACACCGCGTGCTGCACGGGGGCGAGGCGTTCTGGAAACCGACTCTCATCAACAGCAAGGTTGTTGAAGTCATCCGCCAAATGATCCCTCTGGGACCTCTGCACAATCCTGCCAATCTGATGGGCATCGAATTTATGCTGGAGATGACTCCGGATATCCCGCAAGTCGCGATTTTTGACACAGCCTTCGGCCAAACCATGCCGCCCTATGCATACCATTATGCAATTCCGTACAGCTATTACAAGGAATTGAAGGTGCGGCGCTATGGTTTTCACGGCACTTCTCACCAGTATGTTTCAAAGCAGGCCGCGTTGCTGCTGAAGAAACCGATCGGTTCCTGCAATCTCATTACGCTTCATCTCGGAAATGGTTCCAGCGCTTCCGCCATCAGAAACGGGCAGTGCGTCGACACTTCCATGGGGTTGACACCGCTGGAGGGTCTTGTCATGGGAACACGCTGCGGAGACCTCGATCCTGCGATTATCCCGTTTCTCGGGAAGTCGCTGGGTCTGTCATACGAGCTCCTTGATGCGGTTCTGAACAAACAGAGCGGCCTGAAAGGCATCTGCGGAACCAACGACATGCGCGAAGTCGAACGCCTTGCACAGAGCGGCAATCACAATGCAAAGCTTGCGATCGATATGTTCTGCTATCGGATCAAAAAATATATCGGTTCGTATTCTGCAGCGCTCGGGCGGGTTGATGGCCTCGTCTTCACCGGCGGTATCGGCGAAAATGCGGTCAATATCAGAAGACAGTGCTGTGCCGATCTCGAAAATATCGGCGTGGCAATTGATGGAGATAAAAATACCGCGCAGTTACGGCAGGAGCGGATCATTTCTCCGGATTCCTCGAAGGTTACGGTTATGGTTATTCCGACGAACGAAGAGCTTGAGATCGCACAGCAGACGGTAGAATGTATTAAGACGTCGAAAAGCAAATAAGCACAATATATAAAACATTGTACGGAGGCTGTTGAACCGCAAACCACTAGGCGGCTGTTCAACAGCCTTTTTGTTGTTATCGGGCTGCATGATTCCGGCGTTTATCTGTAAAATAAAAAGAGCCCGTCCGGACCAGGCCGGACAGGCTCTCAGGTAACGGGAAACAGTCAACAGCAAGCTATCCCATCCATTTTTCCTCGGCGGTCTTTGCCTGCATGCTCTTCGCAGGATCAACAGGAATTAAACATGCCTCGCCTTCAATCGGGGCAACGACCGATTCACCCCAAATATCCTGTACCC
>CAZPGZ010000048.1:0-12237 GCA_964586075.1 uncultured Nitrospiraceae bacterium
AGAAAAGTTGAGTCAAAACCCGGTGATTATAACTATTTACTGACCACTTGTCAAGGTTTTTTTTAGTTGCATTTTAGAGCAATATCTCTGCTTAATGACAATTATATGTGCACATTGCTAGTTTTGCTCGGCTGCCTGCTGTGTTTCCTCCTCAACGGCGACATAGGTGTTTCTATATTCAGTCATGCCTGTTCCTGCAGGAATCAGTCTGCCCATAATCACATTTTCTTTTAATCCGGCAAGCTCATCCACTGCTCCTGTGATAGAAGCCTCAGTCAGCACCCGAGTGGTCTCCTGGAATGACGCCGCAGAAATAAAGCTGTCCGTGGTAAGGGAGGCCTTGGTGATGCCAAGAAGTATCGGTCGCGCGGTCGCGGGCTTGCCGCCGTTTGCAATCACCGCTTCGTTTTCCTTTGAAAACGCAAATCGATCCACCTGCTCTCCGATGAGGAATGAGGTATCTCCTGCATCTTCGATCCTGACTTTGCGCAGCATCTGGCGGACAATAACCTCAATGTGTTTGTCATTGATACTCACACCCTGGAGACGATAAACCTGTTGCACCTCATCAACAAGGTATTTCTGGAGTTCTCGCGGACCAAGCACACTCAGAATATCATGGGGATCAATCGGACCGTCCATAAGAGGCTCCCCGGCCGTTACCCAATCGCCTTCGTGCACATTAACGTGCTTGCCTTTCGGAATCAGATATTCCTTTTCATTTCCCATGCCATCCTTTACAAGGATACGGCGCATGCCCTTCACAAATCCGCCGAACTCCACGGTTCCATCAATTTCACTGATAATCGCCTGTTCCTTCGGTTTTCTCGCTTCAAACAGTTCGGCCACTCTCGGAAGACCGCCGGTAATGTCCTTTGTTTTGGTCGTTTCACGCGGAATTTTAACCAGAATATCACCCGGGAATATCTCGTCACCCTTGTCCACAAGAATATGCGCACCAGCAGGCAATAAGTAGCGGGCAACCACATTGCTCCCCGGCAGTTTCGCCGTCTTGCCGTGCTGATCCTTAATCGAAATCCTCGGACGAAGATTCTGGTTCGGGTAATCAATAATCACCTTGCGCGACAAACCGGTAATCTCATCAACCTCTTCCCTCATGGTGACGCCTTCGATAACATCTCCAAAAGCAATTTTCCCGCCTATTTCCGTAAGGATAGGCAATGAATAAGGATCCCACTCTACAAGTTTCTGGGCGATATCAGCCTTTTGTCCATCCGCCACTTTGATTCGGGCACCGTAAATTACTGCATACTTTTCCTTCTCACGACCGGTGTCATCATAGATAGCGATACTTCCGCTTCTCGACATGGCTACATAGTCGCCTTCTTTGTTCTTCACGGTATTCAGGTTGATATACTTTACGATGCCTGGATTTTTCGCCTCAAGAACAGTCTGCTCGACAACTTTACTTGCTGTACCGCCGATATGGAACGTTCTCATCGTAAGCTGAGTGCCCGGCTCGCCGATAGACTGCGCGGCAATAATGCCTATGGCTTCGCCGATTTCCACCAGCTTTCCGCGACCCAGATCGCGGCCATAGCACATTTTGCATACCCCTCGCAGGGACTGACACGTGAGGACCGAGCGGATCTTGATTCGATCGATGCCCGCCTCTTCAATCTTTTTGACGAGATCTTCGTTAATTTCTCTATGCGTTCCGACAATAACTTCCTTCGTGATGGGGTCCTTAACATCCTCTGCGGCAACACGGCCGAGAATACGCTCTGACAGCGGCTCAATGATTTCTCCGCCTTCCACAAGCGAGCCAACGATAATACCGTCCGACGTGCCGCAGTCATCCTGCGTAATGATCACATCCTGCGAAACATCAACAAGTCTGCGGGTAAGATATCCGGAGTTTGCCGTTTTGAGCGCCGTGTCGGCAAGTCCCTTGCGCGCACCGTGGGTCGAAATAAAATACTGCAACACGGTGAGGCCTTCCCGGAAGTTGGCGGTAATCGGAGTTTCAATAATTTCTCCCGACGGTTTCGCCATAAGGCCGCGCATTCCGGCAAGCTGCCTGATCTGCTGGGTGCTGCCGCGTGCGCCCGAATCGGCCATCATGAAAATATTGTTGAATGAACGGGCTTCCTGCAGCTCTGATTTTTTGGCATCTCCGAGTTCAACCGCCTCCATGCCGAGCTCACCCATCATTTCGTCGGCTATTTTCTCGGTTACATTCGCCCAGATATCGATTTCCTTGTTGTAGCGCTCGCCGTTTGTGATTAATCCTTCGGTATACTGGTGATGGATTTCCATCACTTCTTTTTGGGCCTGGTCGATAAACTTCTGTTTTTTGCTCGGGATATGCATGTCGGAGATGCAAATAGATATACCTGCACGCGTAGCAAACTTGAATCCCATTTCCTTCAGGTCGTCAATAAGGACAACGGTGCGCCTGAGTCCCAGTTTCCGGTAGCATTCGTCAATGAGTTTGGCCAGTTCCTTCTTATTCATCTCTTTGTTCACTGAAGAGAAGGGAATACCTTCCGGCAATATTTCACTGAAAAGAACTCGTCCTATCGTGGTTTCCTCTATTTTTCCGTTTATCCGGACCTTAACGCGGGCGTGGATTTCGGCCTCGCGCTGATCATAGGCAATACGGACCTCTTCCCGGCTCGAGAAGATTTTCCCCTCTCCCAAAGCGCCCGAACGCACCTTGGTAAGATAATAACAACCGAGCACAATGTCCTGCGACGGCACCGTAATAGGCCGTCCGTTTGCAGGAGAAAGAATATTGTTGACCGAAAGCATAAGCACTCTCGCCTCAAGCTGGGCCTCTACCGAGAGGGGTATGTGAACGGCCATTTGGTCGCCGTCAAAATCGGCATTGAATGCTGCGCACACAAGGGGATGGAGCCGGATGGCCTTGCCTTCCACAAGTATGGGGTCAAAAGCCTGAATGCCCAAACGATGGAGCGTCGGAGCCCGGTTGAGCAGGACCGGATGCTCTTGGATAACCTCCTCCAGCACGTCCCAGACTTCCGGCCGTTCACGCTCAATCATCTTCTTTGCGCTTTTTATTGTTGTTGCATAGCCTTTTTCGTCGAGCTTGTTAAAAATAAACGGCTTAAACAACTCAAGCGCCATTTTTTTCGGCAAACCGCACTGATGGAGTTTAAGGTCGGGACCGACCACAATAACGGAACGTCCGGAATAGTCAACGCGTTTACCGAGCAAATTCTGTCGAAATCTGCCTTGCTTGCCTTTCAGCATATCAGAGAGAGACTTGAGCGGTCTTTTATTCGGTCCCCGAAGGACCCGGCCGCGCCGGCCGTTATCAAAAAGCGCATCCACCGCTTCTTGCAGCATACGCTTTTCATTTCTGACAATAACAGACGGCGCCTTGAGCTCTTCAAGCCGTCTGAGGCGGTTGTTTCTGTTGATAACACGGCGGTAAAGATCATTTAAATCGGATGTTGCGAAACGCCCGCCTTCCAGTGGAACAAGAGGACGCAGTTCCGGCGGTATCACGGGAATAACATCAAGAATCATCCACTCAGGCTTATTGCCGGACTTACGGAAGGACTCGATGACCTTGAGCCGTTTCGTCAATTTTTTCTTTGTGGCCATTGACGTAGCGGTATCGATCTTTCCCCTAATCTCGACGGATTCATTTTCCAGATCAATGGCTTTGAGCATTTCGCGAATTGCCTCTGCGCCCATGCCCGCTTTGAACGATCCGGGACCGAATTCCGTTTGTATCTTGCGGAATTTTTCCTCGGTAAGGAGCTCCTTAACCTTCAGCGGGGTATCGCCGGGATCAACCACCACATAACTTTCAAAATACAGGACCTTTTCGAGCTGACGGAGGGTCATATCAAGAAGCGTTCCGATGCGGCTCGGCAGTCCTTTCAGAAACCAAATATGAGCGACCGGTGAAGAAAGTTCGATATGTCCCATGCGCTCACGGCGAACTTTGGACTGAATCACCTCGACGCCGCATTTATCGCAGACAATGCCGCGGTGTTTCATTCTCTTGTATTTTCCGCAGAGGCATTCCCAGTCTTTTATAGGCCCGAATATTTTTGCGCAAAAAAGGCCGTCCCGTTCCGGTTTAAAGGAACGATAATTAATGGTTTCTGGTTTTTTGACTTCACCATATGACCATTCTTTAATGCGTTCGGGTGAAGCGATTTTTATGCGCATTGCGTCAAAGCTGATATCTTTTGGTTTTTCAAACAAGTTTATGACATCCGCTCTGGCCTTGTTTTCAGACAGTTGTTTTTCTTCCACAGAGGACCTCCATTAATCAACCAAATCTCACGTCCTAACAAACCAATGATGCATGCAGTTGCACAAGCGTTTGTCAGTCTGTGAGAATTACAGTGTGAAACTTTTTCCCTCTACCGTTACCTCATCTTGCCGAGGAAATTTTTTCCAGTCCGATAACTCGTTCTTTCTCGTTCCTACGCTCAATAAGTTCTACATCCAAACACAAGCTTTGCAGTTCTTTGATCAACACATAAAAGGATTCCGGTAATCCGGGTTCCAGAGTATTTTCACCTTTTACAATGGCCTCGTATATTTTCGCTCTTCCCGAGACATCGTCCGATTTTACCGTAAGAAATTCCTGGAGGCAGTAGGCGGCACCATACGCCTGGAGCGCCCAGACTTCCATTTCTCCCAATCGCTGGCCTCCGAATTGAGCTTTTCCGCCGAGGGGCTGCTGGGTCACCAAGGAATAAGGTCCTATGGAGCGTGCATGCAGCTTGTCATCGACGAGATGATGCAGCTTCAGCATGTACATGTATCCCACAGTAACCGGTTTATCAAAAGCCTCTCCGGTCCGCCCATCATGAAGTACGGACTGGCCCGTAACCGGAAGCTTCGCATCTTTCAGCAGAGAGCGGACTCGTTCTTCGGTCGCGCCGTCGAATACCGGTGTCGCAACGTGCAAACCGAGTGCTTTCGCCGCCCATCCCAGATGCGTCTCCAATATCTGGCCCACATTCATACGCGACGGCACACCGAGCGGGTTCAGGACAATTTCGACAGGGGTGCCATCCGGGAGATACGGCATATCTTCTTCAGGCACAATCCTCGAAACCACACCCTTGTTGCCGTGCCTTCCTGCCATTTTATCTCCTACGGAGAGTTTCCGTTTCATGGCGACATATACTTTTACGAGCTTTACAACGCCGGGCGGCAGATCATCTCCGCGCTTCAGCCTGCCGATTTTTTCATCGTAAATGGCTTCCAGAATGCCGAGCTGATTCTCCGAGATGTCCAATATTTCTTGAAGCTTTGCGGGATAATCATCCGATTCTACCTTGATTTTTGCGTAATCTTTTTCCGGCACCTTATCAAGAATTTCAACCGTTATTTTCTTTCCTTTTGCGAGCTCGGTTTTTCCTGTTTTCGAATTGACGACCTTATCCGCGGCAGTTTTCCCTATAAGGATCCGGCGTATCCGTTTATACCGGTCCTCTTTCAGCGCGCGCATTTCATCCTGATATTCCTTCTGAAGCCGCGAGATTTCCTCGCTCTCCTGAGTTTTCAGCCGTTCATTCTTGTCTTCTCCTTTGCGGGAGAAAACCTTGACATCAATTACCGTTCCTTCGATGCCCGGCGGTGCATACAGCGAAGCGTCTCGCACGTCACCGGCCTTCTCTCCGAAAATGGCACGAAGCAACTTTTCCTCTGGAGTAAGTTGCGTCTCGCCTTTCGGAGTCACCTTGCCGATGAGAATATCGCTGGGCATTACTTCAGCGCCGATACGGATAATTCCGTTTTCGTCAAGGTTGCGCAGCGTTTCTTCTCCCAAATTCGGGATGTCGCGAGTAATTTCTTCCTTGCCGAGTTTGGTATCCCGCGCCTCGATCTCAAATTCTTCGATATGGATGGAAGTATAGCGGTCTTCTTTTACCAATCGTTCGCTGATTATGATGGCATCCTCGTAGTTGTAGCCGCTCCACGGCATGAACGCCACGAGAACATTTTGTCCAAGGGCGAGTTCGCCAAGGTCCGTGGCAGGTCCATCGGTAATGACCTGCCCTTTTTTCACCTTATCGCCTACGCGGACGATTGGTTTTTGATTCATACAGGTATTTTGATTGGACCGATAAAATTTCGTCAAGGGGTAATTGTCAATGACCGTCTTTCCCTTGGCATCTTCACCCTTCACGGTGATCCGGGTCGAATCCACGGCTTCTACCATGCCGTCACGTTTTGCTGCGACAATGGCTCCTGAGTCCCGTGCGGCAACCCGTTCCATACCGGTACCGACAACCGGTGCTTGCGGCCGAAGAAGCGGCACTGCCTGTCGCTGCATGTTTGAGCCCATCAGCGCACGGTTCGCATCATCATTTTCAAGGAATGGAATCAACGCTGCAGAGACTGAAACAATCTGTTTTGGCGAAACGTCCATGAACTGAACTTCTTCTGCGCTCACCAATTTGAATTCACCGCCGACGCGCGCCGACACGCTGTCAACGGCAATCTTCCCTCTGCCGTCGATTGGCGTATTGGCCTGAGCTATCACGTAATTCTCGCCATCCACAGCCGAAAGATATTCTATTTCATCCGTTACCTTGCCCGCCTTGACTTCCCGGTAGGGAGCTTCGATAAAACCATAATCATTCACGCGGGCATATGTTGCGAGTGAAACAATAAGTCCGATGTTCGGACCTTCCGGGGTTTCAATAGGACAAATCCTGCCGTAATGGGTCGTGTGCACATCGCGGACCTCAAACCCTGCCCGCTCGCGGGTAAGACCGCCTGGTCCCAGAGCGGACAATCTGCGTTTGTGTGTAATCTCCGCCAAGGGGTTTGTCTGATCCATAAACTGGGAAAGCTGGCTTGATCCGAAAAATTCCTTGATGGTTGCAATCACCGGTTTGGGATTGATAATATCGTGCGGCATAAGCGCATCGATGTCTTGAAGGCTCATCCGCTCCTTGATGGCGCGTTCCATACGCGCGAGACCGACCCGAATTTGATTTTCGAGCAGTTCTCCGACGGATCGCACGCGGCGGTTTCCCAGATGATCAATATCATCCACTTCGCCCTTGCCCGTTCTGAGATTGATAAGGTAGCGGATCACTTCGACTACATCCTGGGCGGTAAGCGTTGTTTTTTCAATCGCGATGTCCAACTTCAATTTTTTATTAAGCTTCAGCCGGCCTACATTTGAAAGATCATAGCGCTTAGCATTGAAAAACATACTGGAAAACAAGTTTCTCGCCATGTCCACCGTCGGCGGCTCTCCAGGCCGCATCTTGCGGTAGATTTCGAGCAGAGCTTCATCCGGCGTCTGAACCTTATCGGACAGCAGCGTATCGCGGATGGCGCCGATTACGTGGATGCCGTCCATGTAAATCACTTCAATCTTTTCCACTTTTGTAGACACGATACGGGTCAGGAAGGCTTCCGTAATCTTCTCGTTTGCGGGAAGAAGCACTTCGCCGGTCTCGGGGTCCACTACGTCGCGGAGCACCACGCGGTCAATCAATTCCTCACGGGGGATGGGAATTTCCGTGATTCCGGCCGCCTCCATTTTTTTGACGGCCAGGCGTGTGATCTTAGCGCCTTCCTTGACAATTTGCTCACGGGTGTTCTTATCGGTAAGCGTAATGGGAGACTTCATGCCTGCCAGAACATCTGCATGAATGCTGCGCGTGAAGCCTTCCTTTTTTATCCGGATATCCTCGATGGGATAATACATGCGAAGCAAATCTTCGTTGGAATAGCCGAAAGCCTTGAGAAGAATAGTGGCCGGTATTTTTCTTCTCCTGTCGATTCTTACATAGACAATATCCTTGACGTCGAACTCAAAATCGAGCCAAGACCCCCGGTAAGGAATAATGCGGGCTGAATAGAGTATCTTGCCGCTCGCATGGGTTCTGCCTTTATCGTGCGTGAAAAACGCGCCGGGAGAACGATGAAGTTGGCTTACGACCACACGCTCTGTCCCGTTAACGATAAATGTTCCGGTTTCCGTCATAAGCGGCAGGTCGCCGACATATACTTCCTGCTCTTTAATGTCCTTTACCCGTTTGGTGGCTGTCTGTTCGTCTTTTTCGAAAAAAACCAGCCGTGTTTTGATTTTAAGCGGTGCCGCATAGGTAGCTCCGCGCTGCAGACACTCCCAAATGCTGTACTTGGGATCCCCAAGAGAGTAGCCCAGGTAATCAACCATTGCGGTCTCATTGAAGTCGTAAATGGGAAATACACTTTTAAATGCGGCTTGAAGCCCCATGTCTTTTCGTTTTTCCGAAGCCGCTTCCTTCTGAAGAAAGAAATCATATGACCGCTTCTGAATTTCAATAAGATCAGGGATATCAAGAATTGTAGGAATTTTTGAAAAATCTTTCCGTTCGCGAACAAATTCTTTTTTTTCCTTAGACATACTCACACCTCTCAGGCAGCGTAAAATACAAAATGAAAAATGCAAACAGAAAAAAACATAAAATTGCGGCCGTTCTCTTTACATTTTTTATTTTGTGTTTCATGAAATCAATGGTTTCTGCAGTCTCCGCGCACTATATCCATAAACGCAAAAAGTCCTCTGCCCTTCGGACCAACGCCGAAGGGCAAGGACTCAAAACAAAAAACTGTCTGTATCTTACTTTACCTCGACGGTGGCACCCGCTTCGGTAAGTTTCTTTTTCATGTTTTCTGCATCTTCCTTTGAAACACCTGTTTTCACAGGCTTGGGTGCTCCCTCCACCAAGTCCTTTGCTTCTTTCAGGCCAAGTCCGGTAAGTTCGCGTACCACTTTAATCACATTGATTTTCTGGGCGCCGGCATTTGCCAGAATAACGTCAAAAGCCGTCTTCTCTTCCGCCGCTGCGCCGCCTGCTGCCGCGCCCGCCGCGCCCGCTGCCGCTATAGCCACAGGCGCTGCTGCTGAAACACCCCACTTCTCCTCAAGCATTTTGCTGAGTTCTGCTGCTTCAAGAACGGTCAGGCCGCTCAGTTCATCAACCAATTTTGCTAAATCTGCCATTGAATTATCCTCCTAGAACCTGGTTATCTTTTAAATTATCTGGGATTGCGTCTTTATCCTTTGTCTGCTTTTGCTTGTATGACTCGCGCCACCTGGCCTGCAGGTGCTGCAAGCGTACCAACAATTCTTGATGCAGGTGCCTGGAGAAGTCCGATAATCTTCCCCCGCAGTACATTAAGAGGCGGCAACGTTGCCAGCGCCTTGATATCAGCCGGCTGAAGCAGTTTTCCGTCGAGTATCCCGATTTTCAGTTGAAGTTTTGCCTGTGTTTTATTGAAATCAAAAAGTACTCGTGCAGGTGCAATAACATCATCATAGCTGAGCGCAATTCCCACGGGACCGACAAAATGATCTTTGAGCGGTTCAAGGCTGGTGCCCTCTGCCGCTTTTCTGGCCAGTGTGTTCTTTACCACTCGGTATTCAACCTGTGCCTTGCGCAACTTTGACCGCATGTCCGTGATCTGTTCCACATTAATACCGGCGTATTCCGTAATAATTGCGGACTTGGCGCGTGCAAATTTTTCGTGCAGTACATCGGCTGCTTCTTGTTTTTCCTGCTTGTTCACTGAGCCCTCCTTTCTTTCAAGAGTTCCTGATGATCCGCCCGGAAATCTTAAAAGAAAGCGGCATTGCGTGCGTTCTTTTTTACCCGGGTCTCGGCAGGCCCCGCTTCAGGAATTAAGCTGAAAGAAAAATTTTTTAGCGCCTGCTGTCTCGGACCGCATCTCTGTTTTTTTCAGAGATCGACCATTATCTGCTAAATTTTATATTTTTTATGGTGTAGCAAATTGCGTTGTAAACGGCAATATACAATTACTTGGTTCCAGCAAAACGGAATCAGCCGACCAATTTCTCGATTTGCGCAGGATCCATCTTAATGCCAGGCCCCATGGTCGAGGAAACATACGCACTAATAAGGTACTTGCCCTTGCTCGACGCCGGCTTTGCTTTTAGTATGGACTCCAGCACAGCCTTGGCATTTTCCACAAGCTTGTTTTCGTCGAAAGAAACTTTTCCCACCGGAACATGAACGATTCCGGCTTTTTCTACGCGGTACTCAACTTTACCGGCACGTATGTCCTTGATGGCTTTTGCCATGTCGAACGTAACGGTTCCGGTTTTAGGATTCGGCATCAACCCGCGGGGGCCGAGAACTTTTCCGAGTTTACCCACAAGACCCATGAGGTCCGGGGTTGCCACCACGGTATCAAAATCGACCCAGCCTTCTTTCTGAATTTTATCTGCCAGATCTTCGGCGCCCACATAGTCTGCGCCGGCGTCCCTGGCTTCTTTATCCTTCTCCCCTTTGGCGAACACCAAAATTTTGACCTTTTTCCCCGTACCATGAGGAAGCACAACGGTTCCCCGCACCATCTGATCGGCCTGTTTTGGATCGACACCGAGCTTCAATGCGAGATCAACCGTCTCGTCGAACTTTGTTCTGGCGACCTTTTTAGCAAGCCCGATCCCTTCTTCAATGCCGTAAAGCTTGGAACGGTCAACTTGCGCTGCAGCAGCTTTATACTTCTTTCCTGACATCAGTCCTCCTCGCGGTGTTCACGGCCGTTGTCGGCCTCCCGCTTTTTATACGAATTGCCTCTGCGATTCAACGTTACCTGCAAACTTATTCGGTAATTTCAAGCCCCATGCTTTTTGCGGAACCTTCGATCATACGCATGGCCGATTCAACAGTTGCCGCATTAAGATCCGGAAGCTTTGTCTGGGCAATTTCCTTAATTTGCGCGCGCGTTACTTTGCCGATTTTTTCCTTGTTCGGTGTCCCGGAGCCCTTTATGATCCCGGCGGCTTTTTTAAGCAATTCCGCCGCTGGCGGCGTTTTCGTTATAAACGTAAAAGACCGGTCCGAATACACCGTAATAATAACAGGAACTATCGTCTCTCCCATTTTTTGGGTTTTTGCGTTGAACGCCTTGCAAAATTCCATGATATTGACGCCGTGCTGACCGAGCGCGGGCCCTACCGGCGGAGCCGGGTTTGCTTTTCCTGCCGGAACCTGAAGTTTAATTTTCGCTGTAATTTCTTTTGCCATTGATATGCTCCCACCTTACCTTAATTAACAATAGTAATAAGTAGTACTATTTTTCTTTTTCCCGCTCTACCTGGAGAAACTCCAACTCTACCGGTGTTGAACGCCCAAAAATGCTTACCATCACGCGGAGTCTGCCATGGGTAGGATTTACATCTTCCACGGTTCCTATGAAGCTGCTGAACGGCCCGTCGATCACTCTGACCCGGTCGCCTTTCTGGTATGCCTGCTTTGGCTGGGTTGGAGCAACGGCCCCTTCTTCAGTCTGCTTCAGGATTGTTTTCACTTCATCATCGCTTAACGGAGTCGGGTTCGTGCTGCCGCCGACGAATCCCGTTACCTTGGGGGTTTCCTTGATAATATGCCAGGAATTATCGTCCATCTCCATTTCAACGAGAATATATCCAGGAAAGAACTTTCTCTGTGACTTGCGTTTTTTTCCGGCCTTAATGGACATAACTTCTTCAGTCGGCACAAGAATCTGGCCAATTTTTTCCTGCAACCCGAGTTTGGAAACAGTTTCAAGAATACTGCTTTTCACCTTGTTTTCAAAACCCGCATATGTATGAACAACATACCAATTCATCGGCATATTTAATCTCTATCTGAACGCGGTCGTCATAACGTTCGTCAGCGTCATATCAATCACACCCAGAAAAAAGGCGGAAATAAGCACGGTAATGATCACTACCCACGTAGAGCCTATAACCTCTTTTTTCGTCGGAAATACAACTTTCTTGAGCTCAAGCTTTACTTCCTTGAAAAACTCAGCTATTTTTTTGAACATATGAAGAGGCCTCTTTCTGTGTAGGAAAAATATGGCAGGCCAGGAGGGACTCGAACCCCCAGCAGCCGGATTTGGAGTCCGGAGCTCTACCAATTAGAGCTACTGGCCTGTAATATGGCTTCCATAAACTACAAACTACGCTTTTGTTTCCTTATGCGTGGTATGTTTACGACAGAACCGGCAATATTTTTCAAGATTCAGTTTATCCGGGGTGTTTCTCTTGTTTTTGGTTGTAGAATAGTTTTTACGCTTGCAGTCACTGCAGGCGAGAAGAACGATTTCCCGCATGGTCTCTTGCCTCTTTCTTTATAATTTCCACCACGAATCCCGGAAGGCATCATAAAAAATCAACTGTCAACCGGAAATCCGTTGTTGATTTATTCAATTACTTCCGTGATGACGCCGGCGCCCACGGTCCTGCCGCCTTCACGA
>CAZPGZ010000049.1:0-12144 GCA_964586075.1 uncultured Nitrospiraceae bacterium
TATCAAAATAACAATAAAATATGAAAGAGAATAAAACGACATATACGCTGACCCTTGCGGCGTTGTTGACCGTTTCGGCATATTTTTCAGCCGACATTGTCGATTCTCTGATCGGACGAACCCTTGAGGCCTCTCCCAAGTTTTCCGCGTCACAGGAGCGTACACGTCCCGCATTGGAGCCACGGCGAGAACTGAGCGAGTATTCCTCGATTCTGGATCGGGGGCTGTTCGGTGAGGGCAGGGGACCATCAAGCGGACCCGCGGCTGCATCATCGTCGTATAGACTGATCGGAACGGTGGAAGGGCAGAGCTTCGCGGGCGCGGTGCTTGAAGATGCCGGCGAACAGGTTTTTTACCGCATCAACCAAAAGCTTCCGGACGGTTCCATGATCATCAAAGTAATGCGCGATAAAATCACGATCAAAAGGGCTGACGGCTCTGTAATGGACGTCCAGGTTGCAGATGACACCAAGATCGTCAATGTTCAGAAACCGATTACATCCAAAGCCGGCGTAAAAAAACTTTCCGAAGGCAAGTGGGCGGTCGATCAGAAGGAAGTGGCTGCGAGCACCGAGAACATGAGCCAGATCCTGACGCAGGCGCGGGCATTGCCGTACTTGGAAAACGGCAAGACGGTGGGATTCCGCCTGAGCGAAATAGTACCCGGCAGCATCTACGAAAAAATCGGACTTCAGAACGGCGACGTAATACGGAGTGTCAATTCTCAGGATGTGGACGATCCCGCAAAGTTCTTCCAGCTTTACCAGGGGCTGAAGAACGAACGGAACATTACGATCGATGTGGTGCGGGGCGGTCAGCGGCAAACATTGAATTATGAGATCCGCTGAGCATTTGCCGACGGTATGGAGCATCTGTTCATTCATTAAAAACCAGGAACAAATCCCTAATCCAAAATTTCAGATCCAGACTGTTACAACCGGTATTATTCCTCTCGTGTTTCTTATTATGAAGTTTGAGAATTTGACTTTGGAGGCTCTATTGTGAGAAAATCGGCCGCCCTGTTGCTTCTTATAGGGCTTATAATTGCGGCAGACGCTTCTGCCCAGACACCTCCCCCCAAACCAACCCCTGCACCTTCAGAGCAGATTGACATTCAGAAGATAAAATCCGCCGATAATTACGTTACGCTTAATTTCACGAATGTCGAGATCAATGCCCTGGTCAAAGTGATGAGCGAACTGACCCGGAGAAACTTCATTCTGGATGAGCGCATTACCGGCAAGATCACCCTCATGACTCCCACCAGAATATCGCCGGACGAGGCGTACCAGGTGTTCCTTTCGGCCCTCGAAATCAAAGGTTTTACCGCAGTGGAGGATGGCAAGGTTATCCGCATCATACCCACGGCAACAGCACGCCAGAGCGGGCTCAAGGTGTTTAAGGACGACAACATACGCGGGGAAGGATTCGTCACCAAGCTTATCCGGATGAATTACGTCAATCCCCAGGAGATTGTGCGGACGATAACGCCGCTTCTGACCAAGGACGGCAATTTGATTGCTTATCCGACCACGAATTCGGTCATTCTCACCGACTCAGTCTCCAATATCCGGAAAATCGAGACGCTTTTGAATGCGCTGGATGTACCGGCACCGGAAGGAAAAGGAAAAATCAATGTCTATTATCTGAAAAACGGGAACGCGGAAGACATTGCCAAACTGATGCAGGGGCTTGTTTCAAAGCTGCCGGCCGCGCAAACGGGAGGAGCGGCCCAGGTTGGGGCAACCACGCTGCTTGAAGGGGCCGTTACCATTACCGCGGACAAGGCGACCAACTCGCTTATCATTGTGGGTTCGCCCGGCGACTATGAAACCATGAAAGACGTGATCCAGAAACTGGATATCCGGCGGAGACAGGTGTACGTCGAGGCCGCGATCATCGAGATGAGCCTGTCAAAATCCCGTGAGATCGGATTCGAATTTCAGTCGTTCAACCGCGTCAACAGCGGAACGACCAGCGCGCTCGGAGGGACGAATTTCGGCAACATAGCGAGCCTTATCGCGAACGGGCCTGCCGGGCTTACCAATTTGGAAGGACTCACCCTAGCAGCCGTCAAGGGGGTCTTCACGTATAACGGCACTGAATTTCTGAATGTCGGTGCGCTGATCCATGCGCTCCAGAGCGACAGTGATGTCAACGTGCTTTCCACCCCGAATCTTCTCACCACGGACAATCAGAAGGCCGAGATCATGGTCGGAGAGAATATTCCGTTCATCACCGGCCAGACGCAGAACGCGACGACGAGCAGCACGGCAATTCTGACGTCCGTGGAGCGGAAAGACGTCGGGGTTACGTTGAAGCTGACTCCGCAGATCACCTCCGACGACAACGTACGGCTTGATATCTATCAGGAGATTTCCGCAATTATTGATTCGCCCTCCGGATTGAACGTGAACACGGTCGGGCCCAGCACCAGCAAGCGTTCGGCAAGCACCACGGTCGTGGTAAAGGACCGGCAGACCATGGTCATCGGCGGGCTGATCAAGGACAACGTTACCTCGACCGTCTCCAAGGTCCCGTTTCTCGGAGACATCCCGGTGCTCGGCTGGCTCTTTAAATCGAAGTCTACGTCCGTTGAAAAAACAAACCTCATGATTTTCATCACGCCGTATATTATCAAGAATGAAGGAGACGCCGGCGATCTGACGAAGAAAAAAGGCGAAGCGCAGGAAAACTTCCGCAAGGAGTACCGAATTGAAAAGAAAAATGTGGAGCCTGCTTTGCAGAAGCCTGCCGAGACATTGGGGCAGCCATCCGCACCTGCTGCTACAGATGAGGAAGGCGAAGATGAAGACGAGGACGATGAAGTGCTTGAAGAGACCCCGGCTGGAGAGTCTCAACGGACAGCGCCGACCGGAACAGGCGGGGACGCTACCAATAACGATGCACTGAAATCTTCTGCCACGGGCACCGCGGCAACGAAAGACGGTGAGCGGGCTGTTCTCTCTGCGCCGACCAGTACTCTTCCTAAGAAAACTGATGAAAACATGCTGAAGACTGTCCCCACCACGACGGCGGGTGCGGCGGGAAGCAGTGCTGTTCAAACATCCACTGCTACGTATTCGCCTGAAACAGGGGTGAGTGGGCGTGTGCTTCAGACGGCCCCCACCGCAACTATAAAAATACCGGCGGACGTCCCTGTCTCAAAAGCGCCCGTCACCTACACCCCATCGATGCAGGATGCCGTTGGCACGCCGGCTTCTTCCCCTACCGGCACAGCCCAGAACGCTCCCCGAGGGAGTGAGAGGTGAAACGCCTGCTCGGCGATATACTCGTTGATTCCGGACTGGCACCGGACCGCCTTAAAAAAGCGCTCGATCATCAGAAAAAGCGCGGCGGCCGGATCGGCACGCTTCTCATGCGGTTGAACGCGGTAAAGGAAGAAGAGGTTCTCAAGGCGCTCAGCACGCAGTTGGGGCTGCCGTTTTTGACCGACTTGGGAGAAATCGACCGGGAACTGGCGCTCAGGCTGCCGATTACCTATGCCAAAAAAGCAGTTGTGCTTCCACTCCGCAAGGAAGACGGTGCCATCCTTGCTGCCACCTCGGAACCGCTGAATCTTTCCGTGATCGACGATCTGGCCGTGCTGTTCGGCAGCGACATTTCACTTTGCCTTGCCCCCACCGAGAAAATTTTCGACACGCTCAACCGTCTCCATAGTGAAGGCATGAACAAAGCCGAGGACACGGTGCAGGAAATGGAGGAAGAAGACCTGTCGTTCCTGGCCGCGGAGTTGGACGAGCCCACAGACCTGCTCGAAGTCACCGATGACGCACCGATCATCCGCCTCGTGAACTCGCTTCTGTCGCAGGCAATCCGCGAGCGGGCAAGCGACATCCACATCGAACCCTTCGAAAAGGAAATGGTCGCCCGCTTTCGCATCGACGGTATTCTGTATAATATTCTTACAATTCAGAAGCGGTTTCAGGCAAGCATTGCATCGCGTGTCAAGATCATGTCCGGCCTGAACATAGCCGAGAAACGCCTGCCGCAGGACGGCGGTATGCGGATCAAGATCGCAGGCAAAGACGTGGACATCCGGGTTTCGATCGTGCCGACCGCCTTCGGGGAGCGCATTGTGCTGCGGCTCCTGTATCGCGAGAGTGCTTTGCTTCCCCTTGATCAGATCGGCTTTTCCGGGAGGACGCTGACGGCGTTCAACGGTTTTATCGAGCGGCCCCACGGCATTATTCTGGTGACCGGCCCCACAGGCAGCGGCAAGACCACGACCCTGTACGCGTCGCTTTCGAAAATAAACTCCCCGGACAAGAACATCATAACCATTGAAGACCCTATCGAATATCAGCTGAAAGGCATCGGACAGATCCAGGTAAACTCCAAGATTCAGCTGACGTTTGCGGCCGGGCTTCGCTCCGTGCTCCGGCAGGACCCTGATGTCATTTTGGTGGGCGAGATCCGTGATTCGGAAACCGCTGAAATCGCGATCCAGGCTGCCCTGACCGGCCACCTGGTTTTTTCCACGCTGCATACGAATGATGCGGCCGGCGCGATAACGAGACTGATCGACATGAAAATCGAGCCGTTCCTGATCTCTTCGTCGGTCATGGCCATTCTTGCCCAGCGCCTGGTGCGCGTCCTGTGCAAGGAATGCAGGGAACCATACCAGCTTACGCAGGACGAGATCAGCGAACTGGAGATCAAGGGGAAGACCGAAAACATGACTGTGTATCGGGCCCGTGGCTGTGATGCCTGCTTTAAAACCGGATATCTCGGACGTACTGCGATCTATGAATTGCTGAGCGTGGATGATGACATCCGGCAGCTGATCATGAAGAGCGCCGACGCATCCACCATAAAGGCGGCGGCCATGGAAAAGGGAATGACCACGCTGCGGCAGGACGGCGCCGATAAAATTCTGAAAGGGATCACGTCTGTCGAAGAAGTGGTGCGCGTGACGCAGAAGGAATCGTAGCCGGAAACCGAAATCGAGCCTGCCCGGCATTCTGTGTTCGGTATTGCAACCATGCCAGTTTATGAATACAAGGGCGTTACCGCCCAGGGGAAAAAAGTTTCCGGCTCCCAGGACGGAGAAAGCCTGAAAACCGTCAAAACGCGGCTGAAAAAAGAGGGCGTTGTCGTCCTGGAAATCAGCGAAGGATCGGCGGCGCGCGCCGCACGGCGCGGCACGGTCTCGCTCAGTTTCGGAAACCGGGTGAAGCTTGTCGATCTTGCGAACGCAACGCGGCAGCTCGCCACGCTGCTGTCGTCCGGATTGCCCCTGATGGAAGCGCTGTCGGTGCTTGTGGAGCAGGAGGAAAGCAAGGCGCTGAAAGGGGCGCTGTCGTCGGTTCGCGACAGCGTGCGGGAGGGCGCATCGCTTGCAGATGCCCTCAAGGCGAACCCGAAGGCGTTTTCGCAGCTGTATATCAACATGGTCTCGGCAGGTGAGGCGAGCGGGACACTCGAAATCACGCTCGACAGGCTTTCCGATTTTCTCGATGAACAGGTCAGGTTCCGCGGAAAAATTCTTGCCGCACTGGCTTACCCGGCCTTCATGACAATAATCGGCATCGGCATGCTGTTCTTTATTTTCAGCTTCGTGATGCCGCGCGTGGTCGGCATGTTCGAAGACATGAAGCAGCAGCTGCCGTTCATCACGATCATGCTGCTGACCACTGTTCGGTTTGTTTCGTCGTACTGGTGGGCGATCCTGATCGCGCTGGGGGCGGCGGTTTACTACGCAAAGAAACATATCAATACCCCGGCCGGGCGGGAGATGCTGGACGCACGCCTGCTCCGGCTGCCGGTGTTCGGCGGGCTCATCAGGATGATCGCGGTGTCGCGGTTCACCCGGACCCTTGGAACACTGCTCCAGAGCGGGGTTCCTGCGCTTACCGCTCTTGATATCGTCAAGAGCGTGGTCGGGAACAGCGTTCTCGCGAACGCCGTCCAAAAGGCGCGGGAGAATGTGCGTGAAGGCGAGCCCATTGCCGATCCCCTCCGCAGAAGCGGATTGTTTCCCCCGGTTGTCGTGCAGATGGTGGCGGTCGGGGAAAAGAGCGGCGAACTCGAAAAGATGCTGCTCAAAATATCGGACTCTTTCGACCGGACCGTCGAAACGCGCATCACGGGGCTGATGGCGCTCATGGAGCCGGTTATTATTCTGGCAATGGGACTGGTCATCGGGTTTGTGGTGATAGCGATCATGCTGCCGATGCTCGAAATGAGCTCGGGAGTGCGGTAGCGTTCCAAACGGGATCGGCTACGGTATTCAGAAAAGGAGAATGCACATGAACAGGAAACGGCAAGAAGGTTTCACTCTTATTGAAATCATGGTTGTCATTATTATTCTCGGGCTTCTCGCGGGCCTGGTGCTCCCGAAGTTTCTGGGGCAGGAGGAGAAGGCGAAAAGAGAAGTGGCAAAGACCCAGATCCGCTCCCTGGAGCAGGCGCTGGACTCGTATAAACTCGATAACGGGTTTTATCCGACCACGGACCAGGGTCTTGATGCGCTGATTAAAAAGCCCGAAGCCGGGCGCATTCCGGCCAAATGGAGGGACGGCGGATATCTGAAGCCAGCCCGCATTCCGAAAGATCCCTGGAACAAGGATTATGTGTATATCGCACCGGGCAGTGAAAGCAGAGAATATGAAATTATTTCGTATGGCGCGGACGGCGAGCCCGGTGGCGAAGGCAATAATGCCGACATCCAGAGCTGGAAAATGGAGTAACACGCGGGTTGCGGAATGCGGAACACGGAGAAGCGGCATAGTCCGGAATCAGAGATCCACAGTCTGCAGCCGAAAGGATTCACGCTTGTAGAACTTCTGGTCGTCATCCTTGTGCTGGGAGTGGTGCTGTCTTTTGTCATTCCGAAGCTGGGAGAGATCGGCGAAGCCAACCTGAAGCGGAGCGCACGGCATCTTACCGGCGTGATCCGCTTTCTGAAGGATGATGCACAGGCAAAAAAAGCAGTATATCGCCTCCGCTTTGATATCCAGGGAGGGCACTACTGGCCGGAAGTGCTGGCCCAGACGGGCAATAACACCATGGAATTCAGACGGTACCATACGGTGATGGCGGGCGAGGACAGCCTCTCGGGCAGCACGACGTTTAAGGATGTGCGCGTTGCCGGCCACCCCGAGGACCCGTATATCCTGTTCACACCGGACGGATGGGTGGAGCGGGCCGCGATTCATCTCCGCGACGGATCGAATAAGGATTTTACCCTGTGGGTGAATTCTCTTACCGGTAATACCGAGCTGCGCGAAGGATATGAGGAAGAGCGGTAATGATGGGCATCACGGAACGGGGAGCTTCACATAAGAGACAGAAGAACGTTTTCCAAAACCGCGCCCCGTATTCCGGAATGCAAAGCTGCAAAGGCTTCACCCTGCTTGAGGTCATGGTGGCTGTTGTCATCATGGCCACGGTTCTGATAACGCTTATCGGTCTGAAAAACAGGAGCATGCAGGACATCCTGCTGGCCGAACACATCACCACCGCGACGCTGCTTGCAAGAAACAAGATGATCGATACGCTGCCGTTAATTGTTTCGAAAAAGCTGCAGCCGCCGCTGGAAGAGGAAGGCGACTTCGCGGACGATGAAAACTTGAAAGAATACACCTGGAAAAGGACGATTTCAAAATTTCCTCTTCCGAATGGAAGTTTTCTCACGGAAGTCCGCGTCGCGACGCTGTGGAAAGAAGGTGACCGGCAAGAGCAGGTCGAACTGGTGAGCTATGAACAGTAGAGCGGAATGCTGCTTGCGGACTGCAGGACGCACGGAAAATGGATTTACTCTTTTCGAGGTCCTCCTTGCGCTGGCCATTCTTGCGTCGGTTCTTGCGACCGTGTACATGGTTTTTTCGACGACAGGACGGAATGTGGAACAGGCGGAAACAAGGCGCGACAGCACGGACCTGGCGCGCACGCTTCTGACAAAAATTTCAAACGACATAGCAAACGCGTACATTAATTCTGCTATGCTGAATCAGACTATTTTCTACGGCAAGAAAGAAGGGTCCGGGGCAGGGAACGATAAGCAAAGACATGACTCGCTTTCTTTGACGACGCTTACGAACTGGCGCAGGACGGATTCAAAGGAGACGGATCTCTGGGAAGTCGGCTACTTCTTCAAGGAAAAACCGGATGGCAAAGGTTTTGTTCTGATGCGCAGGGAAAAGCGCGAATTAAGCAAGGACGTTCCCGCAGGCGAAGGCGGCGTCGAATACCAGATAACAGATCGTATAACAGCATTTCAAGTGCGCTATAACAGGGGCGGAGACACTTGGTCCGACGAATGGACGACAAAAAATACCCTGCCGTCAATTGTAGAAATCGCATTAACGCTTGATTCCGGAATGACATATACGACGCGGGTGAAACCTGAAATGAATATGCAACGGTAAGGTGGACCTTGAGACCGGGAGTGCATCGAACAATACGACGTGAGCGGGGCGTCGCGCTGATTATCGTGCTTCTGATCACTGCGCTCCTGATTGCTCTTGTTTTTGAGTTTGCCTATGGGACGCGGATAAGTCTGCAGACAGCCATGAATTTTCGCGACAGCCAGAGAGCTTTTTTTCTCGCGCGCTCCGGGCAGGCCATTTTTATAAAATACAAGGCGCTGAAAGACAACCTGCCCCAGGGAGAATGGGGCATTGTTCCTCTTGTGAGCGCAGGCGATACCGAACTCAAGATCCGGTGGGAAGACGAGGCAGGGAAAATTAGCATACGAGGTCTGCAGACAGGAAACACCACGTTTACCTGGCTAACGGAGCTCTTTAGAAGAAAGAACGTAAGCCAGGAGATACTGGACACCCTTATTGATCCAACCAATCAGCGGCAATTGCTGACCGAGCTCCACAGATTCATGAAAGACGAGGACTATAATAAAATAGCTCCTTATGTGACGCTCTATTCACAGCCGCCGGATAGAATTAATATTAATACTGCGCCAGAGGACGTTTTGCGGAGCGTTTTAGCGACAAAAACCACTATATCGGTAAGCGCGATCTTATCAAGAAGAAAAGATCAACCGTATACAAGTACGGAGTTGACTACCGACATGAGTGATTTTGTTGCTAGCAGCAACGTATCCAAAGTTTATTTTTTTGCTACGGTGGGCGGCTATACAAAACAGATAGAAACTGTTATTGATGGCAATACTCCTGTGTATTGGAGATCGTTGTGAAAATAGTTGGGTTAAACATAGAGAAAGGCAAACTGGCCGTTACGGTCGTTGAGAAGGGCCTGCGCCAGACCGATCTCAGGGATTCCTTCTGCAGCACGTTCGCGACGGATGCTGAACTCGTGGACATCCTGAAAGAGAAAGCCAAGGACTGGGCAGGGGCGCGGATCGTTTCCTCCATTCCGGGCCGGTATTTCAGCCAACGTCCGGTGCAGTTTCCGTTTGACGACCGCAAGCGCCTGGAGAAAGCGCTGCCGTTCGAGATTGAAGACAGCGTTCCGTTTCCGCTCGACGACGTCGTGCTCGACCATTTGGTCATGAGCAAGCCGGACAAAAAGTCGGGAGAGAAGAATGAGACGTCGGTGCTCGGCATCATGCTGCCGAAAGCCCTTTTGCGGCTCCATCTCGATCTTCTCGCTTCGGCGGGCGTCGATCCCCAGGTTGTTGTTCCGTCCTATATCGGCCTCTATCATGTTGCAAGGATGATTCCTGTTGAAGGAACGGCGGTTTTGATAGGCGGCAATGATCTGTGCGTGAAGGACGAGAAGACAATAAAGGCCTGCAGAAGCTTTTCGATTTCGCGTTCGACCGGCGGACTCCGGCATCTGCACAAAGGACTCGAAACCGAGCTGGCTGCGCGCATCGACAAAGCGTATCTTCTTGCCGAAGGTGAGAGCGTGGGTGCGGAACTTGGAGACATCGGGGTTGCGGTGGAGAGGATCATCCCTGATTTCGGCGGGAAAAAAGCGGCGGATCCCGTAAGCCTCGGTCTGGCACTGTGCGACGACGTCAACTTCCGGAAGGAGGAGTTCGCATACCATTTGGTCGACGAGGGCAGGCGCAGAAGGCGGCGCACCCTTGTCATGGCCGGGGCGGCAGCGGGTCTGCTTGCGCTGGCGAGCCTTGGGCTGAAATTTTATCTCACGCAGTCCAGCTACGGAAAGCTGGACAGGGAAATCAAGGAAATATACCGCCAGACCGTGCCGGATTCGAAACTCGTGGGCGACCCGGTGGAGCAGCTTCGGAAAAAAATCGACGAATCCAGAAAGAAGTTCGGTGTGCTGGGATCCGGAACGTCCGCGCTGGATATTATGAAAACAGTGACGGACGGCATCCCGAAGGAAGTCCGGGTGAGCTTTCAGGAATTTCTTCTCGAAGGCGACCGTCTCAAGCTGCAGGGTGAAGCGTCTTCCTTCGAGTCTGTGGACAAGATGAAATCAGAGCTGCAAAAAGCGCCAGCCTTTGCCGAGGTGCTGGTCCAGGACACGAGAATGGGTGTGGACAACAAGGTGAAATTCCGTTTTGATATCAAACTCAAACAGGCGATGTAGATCCACGGCAATACTATGAAACTTGAACAGCGAGATAAAAGAGTACTCATTATCGGAGGGATTGCGGCAGCGCTGATTCTGCTGTCCGTTTTCGTCCTGTCTCCGCTTCTGTCCGATCTGGCCCGCAAGAAAGACTTGATTCCGCGGAAAGAACGGGACCTTGCGGAAATGCGCGTCCTGAAGGAGCAGTACCTTGAGATGCAGCAGCGCCTGCAGCAGGTGCAGGAAATCGCTTCCAAGCGCGGGCCGCTGCTGACGGAAATCGAGAACATTACACGGCGGGCGAATCTGAGCAGCAAAATCGTATCGCTGAAGCCGCAGACCGGGATACAGACCGAATCCTTCAAGGAAAGCATTGTCGAAATAAGACTGGACAACATAACGCTGTACGATGTCGTCAACTATGTTTTTCTGCTTGAGAAAAACGCTCTTCGCATCAGGAAGCTGTATTTCAAGCCCCGGTTCGACAACCCGAAATTGCTGAATGCCACGATTCTTGTCTCAAGCGCCGGATAGGACATGATCGACAGAAAACTTCTCATCAGACGTGCACTCTTTGCCGTATACTTTTTTGCGGCTTTTCTGGTGTTCCTGGTCGTCCTGTTTCCCGTTGACCGGATCAAGACAAAACTCGAAGCAGAAGTGCGGCAGCGTACGCCCTATGAGATGCACGTGGCGCGCATTTCTCCGCTGTTCTTCAATCATTTCGTGCTGAGCGATGTGGTGGTCTCGGACAGAAGCGGCAAAGTTCTGTTCGAAAGCCAGTCAGTACGGACTTCGATCTCCCTTTTTGATCTGCTGCGGAATCTTGTTTCCCTGGACCTGAAAGCGAAAGCATACGGAGGGGAACTGCTCGTAAAGGCGCAACAGGGCCCGGGCAGACAGTATCTCCATATCGATGCAAACGGTCTTGATATCAGTTCGTATTCTCTGCTCAAAGAGTTTGGATTTCGCCTGTTCGGAAAGCTGGGAGGCAACGTCGAAATAACCGGCGATACGGGCAGGGGGAAGCTCTGGCTGAAAGGGTTGGCATCACGGGAATTGAAGTTCAAGGGATTTCCCGTCCCTGATCTGGATTTTGATCAGTGCTGGCTGGAGGCGGACCTCAAAGGCGACAGGCTGACGATCCGGAAACTGGACCTTGACGGAAAGGAGCTTAAAGTCCGCTGTCAGGGAGACGTGGTTCTTCGGGAGCGGGGCACGCTGAATATCGTTGTAAAGCTGAAGCCGTCCGAGCGGCTTGCGCGGGAGCAGGCGGGGCTGTTGTCGCTGATAAAGAACAAGGACCCTGAAGGATTTTATCAGCTCAGCCTCGGCGGCACGCTTGATGCGCCCATGCCGAGGCTGTAGCAGAGTATGACAGGAGCGCCGTCAGAACGAGGCGCCTAGTTTGATTCCGTAAATATCCGCCTGGGATTTCGGCTGGTAATACGGAGTGCTGCCGGAGTAAGCAATGCCTGATCTCGAAAAAAGCATACTGTCGTAGTAAAAACTTGCCTTAAACATTCTGTATTTTATGCCTGCTTCAGCAAACCATGATGGTTCTCTTCCCGGATTAAAGGTCACATCCGGCCCCAGATTTGCTTGGAGCTACCCCCAAGTATAGTGACACTTGCAATTAGAGATTCTGACTGATCT
>CAZPGZ010000050.1:0-11474 GCA_964586075.1 uncultured Nitrospiraceae bacterium
ATGCGGGTAAAGGGAGGATAGCGGAGCTCGGCTCGGTAAGCGATTTCCTCGTTGTAGAACCCTTCGTAATCATGGGTCCTGCTGTGCCTGATCGAGTAATGGCCCGGATTCATAGTCTGGATAATCACCCCGCCGCCCAGTTCGCCCCGTCCCGCCCTGCCCGCCGCCTGCGTGATCAGCTGAAAGGTTTTTTCCGCGGCCCGCAGGTCCGGCAGATTCAGTCCTGTGTCCGCGTCCACCACGCCCACCAGCGTCACCGCGGGGAAGTCGTGGCCCTTGGCTATCATCTGCGTGCCGAGCAGAATATCGATCTCCCGGCGGTCGACCTGCTGCAGCAGGGAATCATAGGCATTTCTGCCCTTTACAGTGTCGCTGTCCATTCTGCGCAACCGCGCTTCGGGGAAGAGCGCCTGCAGTTCTTCTTCAATTTTCTGTGTGCCTGAGCCGACGAGTTTCATCTCGATGCTGAAGCAGACAGGACACTTGTCCGGAGGACGGGTGTGAAAGCCGCAATAGTGGCACTTCAATTTCTGCTCCGACTTGTGATACGTGAGTGAGACGCTGCAGCTGGGACACTTGACGGCGGTGCCGCAATCCCGGCAGATGAGCACGGACGAAAATCCCCGGCGGTTCAGAAGAAGAAGCGTCTGCTCGTTGCTTGCAAGCCGCTGCCTGATGTGCTCAATAAGAAGCGGGGAATACAGCGAGGCGGGTTGCAGTGTTTTTGCGTCTACCACGGTCACTTCAGGCATGGGCCGATGGTCAACACGGTTCGGGAGATGCAAATATGTGTATTTGCCGTTTTTTGCGTTGTAATAGCTTTCGAGCGAGGGGGTGGCGGAACCAAGCACGGCAACGGCATTCTGCAGTTTCGCGCGCATGACGGCCACGTCCCGGGCGTGATACCGGAGGCCTTCGTCCTGCTTGTAGGAGTTCTCGTGCTCCTCATCGACAATAATGATCCCTATCCTGTCAAACGGCGCAAATACGGCGGACCTGGCGCCGATGACGACATCCACACTGCCGCTCAGAATTCTTCGGTATTCGTCTGCCCGTTCGCGGTCCGTGAGGCCGCTGTGCAGGACAGCCGTACGGCTGCCGAACCGCTGTTTAAACCTGTTGACCAGCTGCGGGGTCAGCGCAATTTCCGGCACCAGCACAATTGCGCCTTTACCGGTTCCTGCAATTTTCGCGATAGCGTGAAGATATACCTCGGTTTTTCCACTCCCGGTTACACCATGCAGAAGAAATGTTCCAAAATCCTCACTGCATATGGCCTCGCTGATTTTTCGCACGGCTTCCGCTTGCTCGGGCATGAGCGGCGGCGGATTGCCCGGTACAACACTGTCCGCTGCCTGCGCCGCTGCCGTGTTTCGCTCGGTAATCTCGATAATGCCGGCGCTGTGGAGGGCCTTTATTGTTTGCAGTGGAATGCCGTCAAGGTCATCGCGCAGCACTTCTCCCCGTTCGGAAAGAATTGTCACCAGCTCTGTCTGCTTCTTCCCCCTGAGCTGGAGTGAAGCGGGATCAGCAAGCAAGCGGATCCATATTTCCTTCTTCGGCTTCGTCCGCGAGAGGGCTTTGGGTACAATGGTTTCGATCGTCTGTCCAAGCGGATACAGGTAATAATCGGCCATCCACTGCGCCAGGGAGAGAAGATCGGCAGGAACCGGTGCTTCGGCGATTTCGATAACGTTTTTGAGGTCTGATTTCTCGGCTGTCCGAGGAAAACCGACAACAGTGCCGATGAGACGCCTGCTTCCAAACGGCACAAGGACGCGGGAACCCGGTACAAGTCGACTGGCTACAGGTTCTGAAGCGAGGTAGTGAAAGGTTTTATTGACGGAGACGCCTACGGCTATATCAACAACGAGATCGGGCATTGGCAAAGTTGCCTTGATTAGGAATCCAGCGGGAGGGACAATTTTTCAGGTTTTTTGGTTTCCGCCTTTCCGGTCTTTTCAACCGGCCCTTCTTTCGGCGCAATTTCCTTGTTGTTCAGGATGTCTTTGAGTTCGCTCATAAACTCGTTGATGTCCTTAAACGACCGGTAGACCGAGGCAAACCTGACGTACGCGACCTCGTCGAGCTTGTGGAGATGCTCCATGACCTGTTCTCCGATGAGCGTGCTCGGTACTTCTTTCAGCCCTTTTTCCTGGAGCGCCTTCTCGATTGCGTCCGCAGTCTGTTCAAGGACCTCCATGCTGATAGGCCGCTTTTCGCAGGCCTTTTTGAGCCCGCTCAGTATCTTGCTCCGGTCGAAGGGTTCCCGCCTGCCGTCCTTCTTGATGACCGACGGCAGCATCTCTTCAACGCGTTCATAGGTGGTAAACCGCCCTCCGCATTTCAGGCATTCACGCCGCCTGCGGATGGATTCACCTTCCTTGCCCATGCGGGAGTCCACGACTTTGTTATCGAGACTGGAACAATAAGGACAGCGCATACAACTCCTGCATCAAGACCGGAACGCCGGAAATCGGTTCAGCCGTTTTCTTGTTCGTGATTTTTCCTGTAGTGCACAATCGTGATGCCTGATTCCTTCAGCATTTCGGCTGCCAGCTGGTCGGGATAGCCTTCCTCGAAAATAATGCGGTTGACCCCCGCGTTGATAATCATTTTGGCGCAGATGCCGCAGGGTTGGTTCGTGCAATAGAGCGTCGAGCCTTCAATGCCCGTGCCATGCTTGGCCGCCTGAATAATGGCGTTTTGTTCAGCGTGAAGGCCTCGGCATATCTCGTGCCGTTCGCCTGAGGGAATACCCATCTGTTCACGCAGGCAACCGACGTCCAGGCAATGCCGGATGCCGGAGGGCGCGCCATTGTATCCGGTGGCAAGAATATTTTTGTCTTTTACCAGCACGGCTCCGACCTGGCGACGGACGCAGGTGGATCGCTTCTTTACCAGATGGGCGATTTCCATGAAATATTCGTCCCAGGAAGGACGGGGCATATTCGTACCTCGTTGATCTAAGGAGACTGATGTCTTATGGTCAGGTATTGTGCGCTATACGCCTGCTTTTTCCATAGCAAACATCGGGAATTTGCTGCAGAAAGAGGTTGTCCGCGCTCTGATGGCGGCAAGCTTCTCCGGAGAATTCATGTTTTTCAGGGTTTCGCAGATCAGGTCGCCGACAATTTTCATCTCCGGCTCACGCATGCCGCGCGTAGTCACAATCGGCGTTCCCAGGCGGATGCCGCTCGTGATCATCGGCGGTTTTTGTTCAAAGGGAATGCTGTTCTTGTTGCACGTGATCCCGGCGGCATCAAGGGCCGTTTCCGCGTCTTTTCCGGTGATGTTTTTGGGCGTCAAATCAACCAGCATGAGATGGTTCTCTGTTCCGCCGGAAACGATGCGGAATCCTTCCTCCGTCAGCCGTTTGGCAAGCGCTTTCGCGTTCTTGATGATCTGCTGCTGGTATTCCCTGAACTCCGGCGTGAGCGCCTCCTTGAATGCAACCGCCTTGGCCGCAATCACGTGCACGAGCGGACCGCCCTGCAGTCCGGGAAAAATCTGCTTGTCAACGGCCTTTGCAAATTTTTCCTTGCACATAATCATGCCGCCGCGGGGGCCGCGCAGGGTCTTGTGGGTTGTGGTGGTGACAAAGTCTGCATGGGGGATCGGACTGGGATGTTCTCCGGCAGCAATAAGACCGGCGATGTGAGCAACATCCATCATCAGATAAGCACCGACCTTGTCGGCAATTTTTCGAAACCGGGCAAAATCAAGTATTCTCGAATATGAGCTGAAGCCTGCGACAATAAGCCTGGGCTTGTGTTCAAGCGCGAGCCTTTCCACCTCGTCGTAGTCGAGCAGTTCCGTTTCCTTGTCCACACCGTATGCGACCGCGTGAAACAGCGACCCCGAAAAACTCACCGATGCACCGTGCGTCAGATGTCCACCGTGCGCAAGCCCCATTCCGAGGATCGTGTCGCCGGGCTTCAGCACGCTGAAGTACACAGCCATATTGGCCTGCGAACCGGCGTGTGGCTGCACATTTACATGCTCGGCGCCAAACAACTTTTTCGCGCGTTCGATGGCAAGCTCCTCCGCCTTGTCCGCAAATTCGCATCCGCCATAGTAGCGGCGGTGAGGATACCCTTCAGCGTACTTGTTCGTGAAGACCGACCCCTGCGCCTCAAGCACCGCACGGCTTACATAATTTTCGGAAGCAATAAGGACAATTTTGGAAAGCTCACGCTCTTCCTCACCCTTGATTGCACTGTATATTTCGAAATCTGTTTCCCGCAGTTCAGACATGGCCATTCTATTCCTTTACTGTTTGTTCAAGTGTCCGTATTTTATCAAGACGGATCTGATGCCTTCCTGCCTCAAACCCCGTTTCGAGCCAGGTTTTTACAATGTCGAGCGCCACTCCCTTGCCAAGTACCCGCTCACCGAGCACCAGAATATTGGCATCATTGTGGAGACGGCTCATCAGGGCTGTAAAATGATCATGGCAGAGCGCGGCACGCACGCGGGGATATTTGTTTGCTACGATAGACATGCCGATGCCGGTGCCGCAGATCAGAATGCCCCGGTCAACCGTGCCCCCGGAGACGGCCTCGGCAACCTTCTTGCCGAAGTCAGGGTAGTCGACGGAATCACCGTTGTTCGTACCATAGTCATTCAGCTCGATATTCTTGAAAGTTTTGAGAAAATTTATAATTTCGGCCTTTAATTCCCATCCGCCGTGATCAGAGCCCAGAGCAAGCTTCATGAAACCGCCTTTCGTAGCCGTTGATATTAACATCTCTCCTGTTTTTGTGTCAAGGGAAATACCTGTTCGCAAAAACCTCAACATAAATTCAGGGAAAACATGGCGTGCGCTGAATATGCCGCTCCCTGATCATGCCACCCATTATCGGAATTGGTAATGATAGAGAAGCATGCTCACGGCAGCGACGGCTGCTGTCTCGGTCCGAAGGATATTCGGCCCCAGGCTCACTAAGTGGAAACCACTGGCCGTTGCCCGGTCCGCTTCTGACGCTGAAAATCCTCCTTCCGGGCCGATGAGAACGATACAATCCCGTATGCCTGGATGCGATTGAAGAACTTCTTGAATAGGCTGTACGCCTTCTTCCCACGGGAGAAGTTTTAGCACAGATTGTCCGGCGTGAGCGGAAGTTCCGACAAAATCATCAAATCGAGTCACCGGAGAAATAATGGGGATACTGGCTCTCCGGCTTTGCATGGCAGCCTCACGGGAAATTTTCTGCCACCGTGCGAGGCGTTTCTGCTGATCCTTTAATTTAACAATTGTCCGTTCAGTTTCCACCGGCACAATCCGGCTGACGCCAAGTTCCGTGGTTTTTTGTACAATCCAATCCATTTTGTCGTATTTTGGCAAACCCTGGGCCAGGGTTACGGAGGGGACAGGCAAAGCTGCTTTGGACGTGCTGATAATTTCTGCGGTAATTTTTATGCGGGCGATATCGATAATTTTTGCCGTGTATTCCGAACCGATGCCATCACACAGGCTCAATATCGCACCGGGCTTCATCCGCAGTACAGTGGCAATATGCCGCACATCTTCATCAGAAAGAAGAATGCTCGTGCTGGAAATCTGTTCCGGTTTTACAAAATAGCGCGGAGGTTTCGACATCTGCTTTTCTCACAGAATAGTTAATGCCCCTGCTCCGGAGCACGGGCTGTCTCGGGAGCATCACTCGATCTTTTAGGGTTCCGATAGGTATCTTCGATGTGCGTTCCCGCAATACTTGCGGGTCTTGCGTTTTTCTCCGGTAACGTTTTTACCGATTTCTGTTTTTGCGCTCCGTGCTGTTTCCTCGGTCTTTTCCTTCGTCTGGCAGACGAGGTCTTTCCGGCCTGTGCCTGTTTTTTCTTATGCTCATTCGGAGCAATCGCTGGGGGATTGGTCAGAGCGAAGGTCTTCCACCACGCGCACAGATCCTTATGTTCACCCAAGGCTTCGCTCGTAAAACACAGGTACTCATATGCATCGCCAAATCCGGGACGGTGGAGAAAGTAATGCGGATATTTTCCTTCCCGCTTCGCAAAACGCTGCTGGTTCCAGTAGATATCACGCATCGCAAGTCCGATTTTTTTCGGTATCTGCACCCGCGGCGCCTGTACGGCAAGGACCTCATGAACTGCCTTGGTGACGGCATCAAGCCGTGCAAGGCCGTCTTCTCGTAACTCGGCGGATTTCTCAGCAATGCATTGGCCGAACAGGAGTGCAAACAAAAGGGTCGTCGACACCGGCTTCCCGGACTGCACGGCAGCATCCACCCAATCGAGCACTTTTCCGATCCACGTGTGGGGAAAACTGTTCGATTCCGCATCCACCCATTCATTCAAAAGGGGGAAGATCACGCCGAACAAGCCTGTCTTCCTCAGCAGTTGATACGTCTTTTCCCCTTCGCCGAGCAAAAACAGTTTCAGCACCTCTTCATACATGCGCGCGGGGGAGGCAAGGGAAACTTTTTCCTTTAGCTGTGCAATTGCGTGGTAGGTAGTCTCCTCAATATCAAATCCAAGCATGGCGGCGAAGCGGACCGCGCGCACCATCCGCACCGGGTCCTCTGTAAAACGCACCACCGGATCGCCGATGACCCGTATCGCGCCACTCTGAAGGTCCCCCATTCCATTTACGTAATCAATCACGGAAAAATCCGCAATATTGTAGAACAAGGCATTTACCGTAAAATCCCGGCGGAGCGCATCTTCCTCCGGTGAGCCAAATTCATTGTCGCGCAGGATCATTCCTTCTTCGGTCTTCAACACACGGGGAGGAACCGGCTTTTGCTGTGGCTGGTTGGCTTGAGAGTCGGCGGTTTGAATTGACGATCCGCCCGCTGCGCATGCCGGAGCTGAGGCAGAGGAGGAACCGTGGGGAAACTCTGCTGTGGTTGCCTCCTGGGCAGCGTCTGCGGTTGCGGCAATTTGAGCACGAAACGTGGCAACCTCAATGATTTCGTTATGAAAGTAAATATGGGCAAGGCGGAAACGCCGTCCGATGAGACGGCAGTTGCGGAATAGTTTTTTAACCTCTCCCGGCGTGGCGTCCGTTGCGATGTCGAAGTCCTTGGGTTCACGGCCAAGCAGCAAATCGCGCACGCCTCCGCCCACCAGATAGGCAAGGTATCCGGCTTCCTTCAATCGGTAGAGTACGCGGAGTGCGTTAGGGCTGATCCATTTACGGGAAAGCGTGTGTGCAGAACGGGGAATGAGCGTTGGTTGTGTATTATTCACGTGGATTATATTAACACAAGAAAAGCGGAAACGAAAGAGACAAAAGATGCAAGGGCGGAGCATCGGCATTCGCGAGCCGCCCCGGAAAACGTCTCGGAAGCAGTCCTCTCCTAGGATTTTTCGATTTTAATCGTTGCTGTCCCTTTTACTTTTCTCAGCGCTGTTGCATCACCGGTAATTTTCCCAACTATGTTTACGTCACTTGCCGGTACAGGATCATTGCCGCTGCTCATGGGCGTGGGTCCGAAAAATATCGCCAGTGCATTTCCGGGAGGCCAAAGGCCGATATCACCAATTTTTACTTTTGATGTTGCCGTCTCATCTGGTCCGTTTTTCACCGGAATGCCGAAATAAAACTCATCGCCCCATTTATTGGGTGTTGTTTCAAGAGGGAGCACTGCTGCAATTGCCTTGGCACAGGCAGTATCATAAAGCTCAGCATCAAGCGAGATATTTTGAATTGAAATTTTTATTTTCGTTGGCATGGAATCAACCTCTTCCTGGTATCCGGCAGAACACTCGTTAAAAAGGATCGTCATCGATACGCACCCCTGTTCTATCACAAAAAAAGTGAGAACGCAAGTGGATCCCCGAATTAAAACAATCCGATCTGCCGGTTCTGCTTTGCTTCTTTTTTGTCAGGTATTGTTCTTCGTTGCACGAGTGCGGCAGGAATCTCGTCAAGAAAAGAAGAAGGCCCCGGCAATGACTGGCAGCCGAAAAGGAACCTCCTTCTTGAGTGCAGGATCAGCAACTCCTCTTTTGCGCGAGTCATTCCCACATAGTAAAGCCTGCGCTCTTCTTCAATATCCATGCTGTCTTGCATCGCGGTGTATGGAATAAGTCCTTCTTCACACCCAGCTATAAATACAACCGGGAACTCCTGTCCTTTCGCTGAGTGCATTGTCATAAGTGTAACAACATCTGCCCGCGGGTCAAAGTAGTCCTCCGGCGTGATAAGCTTTGCTTCCTGATCTTCCGGAGGAGTTGAGCCGGGGCTTTCTTCGGTTCGCAGAAGGGAGCGAAGATAGGCAACCGTTTCTTCTCTTTCTTTTGTCTGTGCGTTTTTACTGCGGCCAAGCACTTGATAAGGAATTCCCGATGTGCGAAACGCCTCTCCCAGAACCCTTGCCTGGGCATTGGTCCTGAAGAGCACGGCAAAATCAGAAAATCTGAGAGAGCTGTTTTTACCGCATTCAATGGCATGATCATGCCTCATTTGATAATGACTCGTTCCTCCGATTCTCCTCTCGATTTCCCTGACGATAGTACTCCCCTCGCTTTTTTCATCAGGAACCGAAATAATCGAAAGATCTGCGCCTTTTCCCTGTCTGGAAACAAGGGGTTTATCAATCCTTTTTGCATTGTTTTTTATTACGGTTCCAGCAGCCTGAAGAATACTGCCGGTGGATCGGTAGTTTTCTGTAAGCGTAACTTTTGTTGCCCCGGGAAAATCATGTTCAAAATCCAGAAAATTCCGGACGTCCGCACCCCGAAAAGCATAGATTGCCTGATCTGGATCTCCCACAACGCAGATATTGTCGTTTGGTGCAAGAATTTTTAGCAATCGATATTGGGCGGCATTAATATCCTGGTATTCATCCACCACGATGTATTTAAACCTCTTCTGATATCTCTTGCGAATTTCCAGGTTACTCTCAAGCAATGCAAGAGGAACACGAATCAAATCATCAAAATCATAGGCGTTGCGCTGCCTTAGCGCAGATTGATACAGCGTGAAAATCTCCTGTATCTCTCCGTCGTTATCCTCCTGAAAATTTTTCACTCTCGATATTTTTTCCATCAGTTTTTCTGCTCGTTTGTTCGGAAGCTTCGAAACAGTTTTGATGAGTTGCAACTGGCTTTCTTTGTCGAGCAGAATGAAACTTTCCCCGGAAGTTTCTTTTAAAATTTTGAGCCCAAGAAGGTGGAACGTGCCTATAAAGAGGCGTAATGCTCTGTTTTCCAGCAGCGCTTCTGCCCGAGTTTTCATTTCTTGCGCCGCACGGTTTGTAAACGTCACGACAAGAATGTCCTCCGGAGTAGCTCCCTGTTCTACAAGATAAGCGATCCGGCGAACAATGGTCAGCGTCTTTCCCGTTCCCGGCCCCGCAACGATCAGCAGCGGGCCTTCTGGTGCAGTAACGGCTTTTGTTTGGTTTTCGTTTAATCCATCAAGTATCTGGCGTGTAAACTGCATGTGAAGAGCCTTTGGAAGAGTGATCGCTCCGGACGACTGTGTACGATAAAACTTGCGTATTTGCGTCGTAACAGGGATCTTAGAGTAATTTCATCTGCCTCTTGTCCACCGTTCGTTCCGTGTCTTTAAATATACTGATCTTTCCATATTCACCATCGTATCCCGGCGCAATATGAATATTGCCTTTCCGCATGCGGGAGATGGCTTCTTTAATCAGAGGGGTACCAGCGCATTCGATATCTTCCGGCGTGGTATCAAAGAGTATTTTGAATTCATTGCCCAGTTTTTCGAGCATGCGAAAATATTGAGTATTTACTGTTTTTGTGTTTACGCCTACGTTCAGGCTTTCTGCAATAATCTCAGGCAGCGGAATAATAGAAAGATACGAGGGGGCACCGGAAAGATTGAAATCTGCTTGCCGATCGGCCAGTTTTTCAACCCGGTGCATCACACCAACCGTGACTTTCCTGCCGCAGACCGGGCAGAGATAGTTATGATGAATCGTTTCCAGGGGTGATAAACTGGCACCGCACTCGCGGTGGCCGTCAAAATGATACTTTCCTTCCTCAGGGAAAAACTCAATAGTGCCGAGAAAATTCTTCCGTGTCCTGATTGCATCCACTAAAGACGAATACGCGAGGTCGGTGTCAAGAATATTCGCCTCGCGTCCGATTTTCCCTGCTGAATGAGCATCGGAGTTTGATACAAGTGTTATTCGATCAAGCATGGAAAGTCGCCAGTTCATCGCTGGATTCGAGGAAAGCCCTGTTTCAACAGCATAAATATGCGGAGTCAGCTCCTCAAAACATTCTTCCAGGGAATCAAACCCCGAGGCCGCTCCAAAAACAGAAAAATGCGGGGTCCACACATGAGCAGGGATGAACAAAGACGCGGGGGAAGCTTCAAGCGTAATTTTCAACAACTCTTTTGCATCGAGGCCGAGAATGGGCCTGCCGTCAGCGGTTAGATTTCCGATTTTTGTCAGCGCCAGATTCAGCCGTGCAGCACTGGCAAAGTCCGGTGCAAGAATGACTGAGTGTATTTTCCTTGTCTTTCCGTTTTTACTGTAGATGCAGCTGATTTCCGCGGAGAGAACGAAAGACACATCGGCCTTGCATGATGCAGGAACGTCGGCAGTCTGAAATCCTTTCTTGAGCGTGAGCAGGCCGTTCCCTGTTGGTTCAGTTTTCTCCTGCAGTTCTTTAAGCCACTGTGGGTGGGTAAAATCACCGGTGCCAATAACGGAAATACCTTTGAGTTGTGCCCACCTCCAGATGCCTTCAGGAGACATATCTTTACTTGTTGCGCGGGAATAATGGGAATGGACATGGAGGTCTGCTATAAATCGCATGGCCGACAGTATAGCACGAAGAATTGCTTTTTATAAATATAAAAACGATAGACGTATTGATTTCAAGACATAGCGCAGAGTTCGGATATTAAAAAAGCCCATCATTCAGATGAATGATGGGCTTGAAAAATATCCCGGCGACGTCCTACTTTCCCATAACCTCTCGGTCATAGTATCATCGGCCCAGGAGAGCTTAACTTCCGTGTTCGAGATGGGAACGGGTGTGACCCCTCCGGTATAGACGCCGAGAAACCTTAAACGATATATGTATTTGACACTGAATAAGCAAGATAAACAAAAAGCCGAATCTGTCAGAAGCAGAAAATTTAGTGGTTAAGCCGCACGACCTATTAGTACTGGTTAGCTTAGGATGTTACCACCCTTACACGCCCAGCCTATCAACCCGGTAGTCTACCGGGGGTCTTTAGGGGGATTGCTCCCCGGGAGATCTCGTCTTGAGGTGGGTTTCCCGCTTAGATGCTTTCAGCGGTTATCCCGACCGAACATAGCTACCCAGCACTGCCCCTGGCGGGACAACTGGCACACTAGAGGTTCGTCCATCCCGGTCCTCTCGTACTAGGGACAGATCCTCTCAAATCTCCTACGCCCACAACAGATAGGGACCAAACTGTCTCACGACGTTTTGAACCCAGCTCTCGTACCGCTTTAATTGGCGAACAGCCAAACCCTTGGGACCTACTTCAGCCCCAG
>CAZPGZ010000051.1:0-10888 GCA_964586075.1 uncultured Nitrospiraceae bacterium
CTTGACCCACTGCGACGCTGGTAAGGGTGGGCTGTAACTCTAAAGTCCAGTATAATTGTCTCAGATTGTTTAAAGGCTAGGTTCTTTTTCTTCGCCAGATTTATAAATCTCAGATTTTGTCATATAGACCCTTTTTCTAATTTTAACATTATGTACTGTTTTCAGAGGCGAGCTTGTAATTTTGGTTTTGCTATATTTTCTTGTAGACTGTTCTAACTGCTTTTGTGGACGGCCAACTTTTTTCCTTTTCAGAGCCTCCCATCTGTCAGACAAAAAAGCCTGGCGCCATCTATTTGCAGTAGTTTTGCTTATTTTTAACAAATTTGCGATAGCCTTAAGATGCACTCCATTCTCAGTCATAAGTATGATAAGGCATCTTTTGACAAATTCACTGTCTGACTCTATATCATTAAGGTGATAGTATATTTTATCTACTTCATCTCTGGTTAATTTAAATTGCAATGGTTTTCTTGGCATAATTCCATCCTCTAATTGATCGTGGATCACGGTAATAAAACGTTCATGACATGATAATGTTATTTGGAACAAACTACCTGACTGGAATCCTTACTCAAAATAAGTCACTGTTGCATCTAGTGGTTTTTTTCGAGGTGCTGTGTTTTGTCTCGCAGAATAGCCTAGAGGAACGATAGCCATGAATTGACAATCCCGCATCTTTAGTAAACTCAGCACTTCATCTTTAATAAGGCAAAAGATACCCAACCATACGCTTGACAAACCAAGAGATGTTGCGGCAAGGATTAAATTTTGTACCGCGGCGGCCGAACTTTGTACTTCCATAGTGCGGAAGAAATCGGCATGGTATCCATCGGCTTTAAACAATTCAGATCCATGTTGAACAAGATCCCCGGTATTGGTCACAACGACAACGACAGGAGCTGACGTGACACTCCTAGATGCCAACCGCAAAAGTGTCGAGTAAGGTTTCGGAAATTCAACAGCTAGCGTATTGGCCAGGCTGGACAGTTCATTTTTCAATGTTTCACTTACAACAAAAAAATGCCATGGCTGCCGATTATGTGCGGAAGGTGCTTGGTTGGCAGCCTGCAATACCGCAAGAATGTCTTTTTTGGACACGCTCTTATCATTAAACAGTCTTGTGCTTCGTCGACGTGTAATAGTCAAAATTGTGTGGTTACTATCCCTTGGCATGTATCACCTGACCCCTCCTTTTTTAGCGCAGTTCAAGAACTTCAAGCATGTCGTATAGACCTGGTTGCTTCTCAACTGCCTATTTGGCGGCAAAGACGGATCCTCAGGCAAACGTGTCCGTTGAATATGCACGATGAGTAAGTTCTATACGCTCCCCTCTATCAATAAAACAGATCGAGTGGCCGCCAATAACCTCTCCACCTCGACTGATCTTCACTCCAATTTTCTTCCAGGCACATATGCGGACTGTGGTCACCGAAGGACTGTCTTCTATTATCTTGTGGTGTTACTCAATAATTTCTACATCAAAATCATCACTAAGAGCTTTACTGCGTCACCGAGGACTTTAAGGAGAACATCGACACCCCGATTGACATGTTGGAAGCCAATACAACTGTGATATCCAAAGCTTATTTCCTGGTAAAAACCATTTGTACAAAGGAGAAACCAGTCGTACCGACAATTGCAGCCTTGCTATAACTCGAGGTATTTCAAAGAAATAGCCGAAGCGGAGAAGGCCACAAGAACATCGTATCTCGTTCGGCTTATCAGAGATAGTAGTGCCACGACAGCAAGTCCGGCAATCAGTCCCACATCCTCACAGACAAAAGGGCTTCCCTGGTCTGGCCAAACCTCCAGCCAAATCAAGATGATTATCATCTAGAAGAGCTGTTGCGACAATCCGAAACATAAGCCTGCTGACACCGCTTACCGCAACTTTGATCATTCCATCAACACCCTACCCTATTTTAATCACGTCTTATTTTGGGGCAAAAAAAGTATGAATGGCCGATGCAGCTTTTTTCCCGTCGGCTATGGCCTGAGCAACCGTTCCATTTGTCCGGATGTTGTCGCCTCCCATGTATATTCCGGATATTTCAGTTTCTCCAGTCTCATAAACAACAATTTTATTCCCATGTTTTTTTGCAGGCCACAGGTCTGTCATAATTGGAACAGCAACCGTACCGAGTGCATAGATCACCAAATCAGAGTCCATTCTGATTAACTCCCCCTCAATGGGGTAGAATTGCCTCCGTCCGGAGGTATCGTACTCGCCTAACTCCATTTTTCGGAAAATCACAGACGTAACCCTTCCCTCGCTATCACCAAGTATTCTGACAGGCGAGCTTAGTGTGATCAGCTCAATCCCCTCTTCCTTTGCATGCATGATTTCCTTCAGACGTGCAGGCATTTCTTCTTCACTGCGGCGGTAGACAATCCTTACCAGCTCACCCCCCAGTCTACGTACAACACGGGCACAGTCGATGGCCGTATTCCCGCCACCGATTACGATGACTTTCCTGCCAAGAATTGAATGGCTCAAACCATTGATTCTCTGGTTAATCCACGCAAGGTTTGTACGGGCGAGGTATTCTTTAGCAGAATATACACCTTCGAGAGCTTCCCCCGGTATACCAGGCTTTAATATTGAAGCAGCACCATTACCTACAAAAATTGCATCGTATTCCTTATACAACTCGTGCATGGTAACAGTCTTACCGACATCAACGTTGCACTCTATTTTGACTCCAAGACTTAATAAACGGGAAATTTCGGCGATGACAATTCTCTTCGGGAGCCGGAACTCGGGAATGCCCAATAACAGAACACCGCCGCTCCCATCAAGAGCTTCAAAAATTTTTACCGAGTGTCCCTTGAGAACAAGTTCAGCAGCTGTAGTCAAACCTGCCGGTCCGCTGCCGATTACCGCTACCTTTTTACCAGAAGCGGCACTTCGCAACCCGGTGCCGATTTCGATTTCGTTATCTAGTGTCCAATCAGCTACGAAACGTTCAAGTGCGCCTATCGCTATAGGTGCGTCTGCCTTGGCAAGGATACACTTGGCCTCACACTGCGTCTCCTGAGGACATACCCGACCACACGAGGAGGGGAAGGGATTGCCACGCTGAAGAATAAGTGCCGCACGAGATAGTTCCTCATCAGCTAGGGCGCCGATGAATTCTGGGATATTGACCCGGATGGGACAACCTGCTACACAGGAAGCGCTTTTGCATTGTAAACAGCGAGTTGCCTCCTGTATTGCGTGTTCTCTGCTCAGTCCCAGTTCAACCTCACGAAAACCTTTAATGCGCTCCATGGAATCCAGAGTAGGCATACACAAGTTATTTCCAGACAATTTATCTTGGATATTTAACTTTTTGACCATTGGAATCTATCCTAAATTGTCATTCCAAAAAACAATCGTGACAATCTTGTATATTGATGTTCTGATTAGAATATAACTGTTTGGTAAAGATAAAAATAAATTTATGTCGTTATCTTATCTGCAGGGATTTTCGACAAACTGTTTGGCAACAATATTGACTTTCTAACGTGAAGGTGTGCAGTGATAGTGGTCATTTTATTTGCTCAAAGAGTTTATCGCATTAGAAAAACCTTGGATAGTTTCCCTCTTTCTTTCAAAATTTGAGAAGTAATCGGTCTGATTTCACTATCCTCACGAATGTGATTGAAAACAGCTTCGCCAAATGTGACAACTTTCTGATCACTTCAATTTAGTGATTATTAAAAAATTGCTCCCTCTTTTGTGAGAATATGTAGAAGAGGGAGCATCACATGATGGAGGAGAACCTTCATGTGCCGGGAATTCCCAGCTTATGAAGCTTTATAAATCTCGAGCAAACTATATTTTGTACCATCCATCTCTCTATATAGGTAGCCCTTGAGATTTCGAGATTAAGATTAACACTGTATTGACAGACCTATAGCAGATTATATTTATCCTTACATGGCTTTCACAGACCTCCAGTTTAATTTTCCGCGTGTTGAACTGGCAGCAGATATCTTTGATGGAATTTTGCGCCAGAATCTCGAGATTCTTTTCTTCGACTCCGATCTCTGCCAGGCCTGAGGGGATGCAAATTGCCCGGGAAAGCCCCCTGATTGGTTCGACCCTTTCCCCGCGGTTTTGATCAGCGTAAGTCCGACGGTGTTCACTCCCAGTGGCGCGGCTATCAAATTTAAACTGCATCCGTGGAGCCGCAGGATCGCATTGAAAACACCGTGTGGGGGCCATCCATTTCCTGTGATCTGGATGGTCAGCTTAAAATGTAATCATTTATTTACAACAACGTATTAAATCTTAAACTATTGGGTCCCAGCACCAATTAAAATTAGAAATCAATCAGGTCTAACCCTGTTTTTGTCGGTAATACGCCCAGGAGCCCGGAGGAGAGGAAGACTCTTTTCGTGCGTAACACTAGGGCGCAATTCGGGGATTCGGATTATAAAGTACGATAAGCTTTTGCAATAGGACGTAATGGCTTAAATTTGCGTCAATTCGCTCTCAACTGACATGACTGTTTTCTTTAACTTTCATCAGCCCACTTGGACCGTAAGTCCATACGATTCGAAAAACTTTTTGTGCTGTTCCATCTGCGATTTCGAAGGTGGCTCAACCGCGGGCATGGCATAGCTTTTGCCGATCCGTTCGTATTTAGCGATACCCAGTCTATGATACGGAAGAATTTGGACCAGCTTCACGGAAGACCCCAGGGACCTACACATGTTGGCGGTCTCTTCAAGATTATTCTCCGAATCGTTGTAACCAGGTATGACAGGTATCCTGATCTGGATGGATGCTCCCCAGTCAGCCAGTTTTTTCAAGTTTTCAAGAATAAGTTCGTTTCTCACTCCGGTACTTTCCAATGATGCGGCGCTGTCCATGTGCTTGAGATCGAACAGAACAAGATCGACAAATTTCATAATTTTCTCATACTTCGCCCATTCGGCAAATCCGGAAGTGTCAAGCGCGGTGTGCAACCCCATGCTCTTACATTCTTTCAGGACAGCGCTGGTAAAAACGTCCTGCAGCATGGGCTCACCCCCTGAAACAGTCACACCACCACCTGTTCTCCGATAATATCTTTCGTCTTTCATGATTATGTCTACGACTTCATTTACACTCATCATTCTTGCTGTCAGATAGAGTGCTTTGCTTGAGCATAATTTTGCGCATTCACCGCATTTGGTGCATGCTGTTCTGTCTATGCGTATCAGTTGGATATTCTCTTTGGCAATTTTGGAATAAATTTCATTTCCCTTGCTTAGAGCTCCTGATTTACATGCGTTGAGACATTCACCACACTTCTCAACCCCGACACAGAGCATCTGCATCCAGGCAATCTCGCCGGCATCAGAACAAGATTCTGGACTATGACACCATAAGCATCGCAACGGACATCCCTGCAGGAAAACCCCCGTCCTGATACCTGGTCCGTCGTGAAGAGTGTATCTCTGGATATCGAATACATGTCCTTTTATGTTTTTTCCCATCATTAACCCCTTTTTCAGGTAGAGTCTGTTGAATTCCTTCGAAAGACAATCTTAACTCGAACAAACAATTCAATTAAGAAATCAGGTGGAATAGCCACATAATAAAATTGGTCAAGAAGATCCTCAAGCTAACTCCGAGCACATACGTACAAAACCTGTTTGAATAAGTATCTTCTTGACCAGTTCGGGCTGACCTTACCCCCGAAAACTGAGCCATTGCAAAGTTAGTGATTTTGGTCTAGAACCTCCCGAAGGAGACTAGACATGAAAGCAAAACGATTCACTGAAGAACAGATCATCGGCATCCTGAAACAAGCACAAGCAGGCATGAAGATCGTTGACTTGTGCCGCATCCACGGCATCAGTGATGCTACTTTCTACAATTGGCGCAGCAAGTACGGCGGCATGGAAGTTTCTGACGCCAAACGACTGAAGCAGCTTGAAGATGAAAACCGGAAGCTGAAGCAGATGCTGGCCGACGCCATGCTGGAAAACAAGGCTATCAAGGACGTTCTTTCAAAAAAGTGGTAACGCCTGCCGCTCGCCGAAACATCGTGGTTCACCTTAAAGAGGCGTTCCAGTTCAGCGAAAGACGAGCCTGCAAAATAGTCGGGCTGTGCCGGAACAGTTGCCGGTACCAGGCGAAACCAAAGAATGATGAAGAGATCAGGGCACGTCTGCGCGAGCTTGCCGAGAAACGCCGCAAGTCCGGAGCTCCAACGCTGCATACCTTATTGCGCAGGGAAGGCTTCCTGATCAACCACAAGCGCACCGAGCGTCTTTATCGTGAAGAAGGGCTTTCTCTGCGCAGGAAGAAACGCAAGAAGCGCATCAGCCATCTCAGGGTGCTCATGGACAGGCCGGAACGGGTCAACCACCACTGGTCCATGGATTTTGTTTCTGACGGCCTTTATAACGGCCGACGATTTCGGGTACTGACCATTGTAGATAACTTTAGCCGTGAATGCCCGGCGCTTGAAGTCGATCATTCTTTGACCGGCAAACGGGTATCCAGAGTTCTCGACAGGATCGCCCTTACTCGCGAACTCCCCGAAGTGATAACTGTAGATAACGGACCGGAGTTTATCAGCAAAGCGCTTGATCTCTGGGCCTTCGAACATGGAGTGAAACTCCGGTTCATTCAACCAGGCAAACCGACCCAAAATGCGTATATCGAAAGCTTCAACGGTAAATTCCGGAATGAATGCCTGAACGACAACGTCTTTGTCAGCTTGGACAGTGCCCGGAGTATAATTGAAGAGTGGCGGCAGGATTACAATTCAGAAAGACCGCATAGTTCACTGAACAACATCACGCCTCAAGAATTTGCAGCTCGTTTCAAAGAACAACAGACCGAAATCACTAACCCAGAACTGGTTCAATCAATGGGGTAAGGTCAGGGCGTATCCAACAAACTACCGAGTAATACATAAATGTTTGCAACATTCCTAAAATGGTAAAGTACCATACGCCATTAGATCAAACGCCGGAAGAAAGAGACAAATAGTGGTTATCAGAAACAAGCTCCATGCCACCTGCTTCCCAGAAACCTTACCGTACCCCAGGAAACCAACCTGAATTGTCAGAATTGTAAAAGCCGCATACATAAAAGACAGGTAATTGCTTGAAGTAATTGTTTCCGTTCCAACCAGGAACAGGTACGAATAAACCGCACAGATAATTGCCACGACAAAACTGCACTGGCCGACAGATCTCCAATCCGAGATATCTGCTAACAGCGCATGAGCAATGGTTAAGTAGAGAATTCCAAAAGAAAACAGCACTGCTGCGGTCAAAACGTCCTTAAACAAAGCCCCCTGAAGAAATGCACCAATAACGGTTATAATTCCTGCTACCAAAACCATGCCTCCGGTAGTTTTTGGTTCTCCTTTCCCCATATTGAGCATTGCTACAGGAATAAACATCACGCCAATTGCTATGAGAATTGCTGCTGTCATATGTTCCCCCCGTTGAATAGTACGAATGAGTGTAAAATCATGCCATCCAGCCTGTCCACATCACGCGCATATGATTGCGTCGAAGCAGTCATGGCGACTGAAAACCGGTTAGAAGAAGAAAGCCCAACGTGCCCCGAAGGTATTGGTCCCAAGGCCATTTTTCACTGCGAAGTCATCACGGTATTCGACCATTAACTGATTGTGTTCATTGATCAGCCAGAAGAGCGATAATCCGAGACCATGAGAGTCTTGCATATCGTCCTGACTGATGCCGGCAAGCTTGGTTTTGCCGCCATGGGTATAAAAATAGTCCAATGAAACATACCAGTTCGTGGTGACGTCATAACTGAGATGAGTCTCAATGCCGAATATCGCGTCCTGTTCTTTTTTAACTAGGTTGGTTCCGGTATTGAAGTCCTTGTTATCAGAGTAAAACTCGCCATTGAGGACGAAATCCAGATAGGTTTTCTCGCCTATCCCTTTGACGATCCCTAGCTCGGGCTTAAACGCCCAGCGGTTATTGCCGAGATTGAAGCTCCGTCCCTTGTCATAATCGCCCAACGGCAAAGTCACGTAGGGTGTAAAGCCAACCCAGAACTTGTTCTTCGGGTCGTTTACAAACCAGAACGTTGCTAGAAGAATGGGATCCGCGATACCGGAAGATGATATTTGTTGGTTTCCCACCGCTGCGCCGTCAACACTTGCATCACCAAAGAGGATGAGTGCCTAAGGATCAACGGTAAGGCCGCCGTCACCGTACAAAGCCTTCCCGAGGTTGGCGTAATAACCCGGACGCAATATCCCAAGGTTTTGCGTGTAATTATAGTCACTGCTGACTTTTGTGCCGTTAGAGAATGCAGTATTGGCAGTAATGTGTTTGAAATAGGAGCAGAAGAGTAATGTCCCGGGAGACATGGGAATATAATCGCGGGCATTCGTCGCGGCAAAAAGAATGCTTGGCACAAGTAGACCGACACACATTACAAGTGGAATAATCACCTTTTTTCTTACTACACACTGAATAGTTTGCATTAATTCCTCCCTATACTTCACAGTTCCGCTGCTAATATGAATGCAAATTGGTACTGTGCAAATAATTTTTATAGCATTTAAGATTAATTGACATTTCAATCTGTTGACACCAAACCTTGTCTGGCAGGGACTTCTTAGCAGGGGCTAACCACGACTGGTCATATAAAAGGCAAGGCATGGTGCCCCTGCATCTGGTCCCTGATTGAGATTTAGTCGCCACAGCCGCAGCTGGGCGCGACTTCTTCGAATTCCGTCCTGGTAATGATGTCTTCTTGCAGAACCGGATCAAGCCCGACAAAGAGGGCGCTGTAGCCGGCAACCCTGATGATGAGATCTTTGTATTTTGCCGGATTTATCTGGGCATCCCTGAGCTTCTTGGAACTCACGACATTGTACTGGACATGCAGACCCTTCATATCAAAGTAGGACCTAAGCGCCGCGATCAATGCCGCCTCTCCAACTTCGCCTTCAATTGCCGAAGGATGAAACCTCAGGTTGAGCAGCGTCCCATTGGAGTTGATCAGGTGATCAATCCTGGATGCTGAATTCAGCAAAGCGGTGGGACCGTTTACATCTCTGCCGTGCACCGGGGAAATTCCATCAGCCAGAGGCTCTCCCGCTTTCCTACCATCGGCGGATGCTCCTACACCCAGCCCCATCGGAATGTTTGCTGAAACCGGATAGAGCCCCGGACTATACTTGCCTCTCGGTCCAACTGATTTTTCGGTCAGTTTGCAGTAAGTTCCAGCTGCCCACGCCGCCATTTCATCTGCCGAGGCAATATCGTTTCCATAATGAGCAACTTTGGCCAGGATTTCGTTCCGTAAAACCTCCTGTCCCTCCCAGTTGTTTTTCAACAGTTCCAGCATTTCTGCGCCACTGATTCTCTTTTCGTCGAAAACAATTTGGGACAGGGCCATCAGCGAGTCGCCCGCATTGCTTACGCCGACTCCCGCTGTACCGGTGGCGTTATATTTTGCGCCACCAGCGCTGACATCGATGCCTCTCGCGACACAAGGTTCCATTCCGCAGGAAAGGAAAGGCAACGGACAAGCTTGCTGGTGGATCAAATCCGCAGTATTGGTTATTACCGCGAAATGATCGACAAAGTATTGGACCTGTTTTTCGTAAGCTGCCTTTACTTCATCAAAGTCTTTGAACTCGGCAAGGCTGCCCGTCGGCGGGCCAACCTGCATACCAGACAACAGGCTCTTTCCGTCGTTGATGGCATATTCCAGGCACGATGGAAGGTTAAAGAATGGAGCATCACCGTTTCCCCCGGACCACCCGTATTCGTACCCCTGGGGACCGGGCTCAACGCACCCGACAATAGCATAATCGCGGGCGTCCTCAATTGATTTACCTCTGTTGAGCAAGCCCGGAATAATTACCTCATCATTGTACAAGGCTGGCATGCCGAGGCCTTTTTTCGTAACCTCTACTATCTTCTTCCACAATAGGTACGGAGTGCCGTTCCACAACCGCGCGGAAATCGATGGCTGATGTAACTTGACATTCTGCGAAGCGTCCAGACACATGAACGAAAGCTTGTTTGTCGCATCCTTGCCATCCCGGGTTTGTCCACCGACGCACAAGTTCTGAAACATCGGGTAGCCACCAGCTGTCTTGGTCACACCGATTGGCCGTATCTTGTTGATTTCCGATAACTTGATCCATAAGCATTCAATCAACTCCTGGGCCTCAACCTCGGTGATGAGCTCTGCATCCATATCTCTTTGGAAGTACGGGAACATGTACTGATCGAAACGGCCGGGGGAAATGGAGTGCCCGCTCGACTCAAGCTGCAGAACAAGCTGGAAAAAGTAGAACGACTGGCAAGCTTCCTGGAAAGTACTCGCAGGATTGGCGGGCACTCTTTCGCAGATCTCGGCAATTTTTAGAAGTTCGGCTTTTCTCTCGGCATTACTTTCAACAGCTGCCTTCTCGTTTGCCAGGTTTGCATAGCGCTCGGCGAATGCGATAACAGCATCGCAGGAAAGTATCACGGCTTTCCAGAAGTTGTACTTCTCGACATCCTTACCGCCCGCGGGGATGCCCAGTTTTGCCAGGTTGTCTTCGGCATCTTTCCTGATGCCGTTGAAACCCTTTTCCAGGATTTTCTTGTAGTGCGGTGAATAATGGCCGACACCAGAACAGACCACAACTTCCGGGGCAAACGTAAACACGGATGAGTTCTTGATCGTTGCAAATGTTTCCTCAGGTAGCGACTTGATGGTTAAATCGTTTACCGTCTTGCCTTTCCAGAAATCAACCAGTCCCCGGAGGTCCGCTTTTGTTTCTTCATTGATGAGGAAACGGTCGGCATCCCTATTTTCAAAAGGTTCCCTATCCATTTCCTCTACGATCCATGCATAGCTGGACTTTAGACTTTCGCGTTCTTTGAAAAAAAGTGCATCAGCACAAAAAAA
>CAZPGZ010000052.1:0-9427 GCA_964586075.1 uncultured Nitrospiraceae bacterium
TGCAATAAAATGCAGAAATATGTATAAAAAAATAGTGTTTAAAACATTAAATATTGTTTGACATTTGAGTGAAGTGCTGATATCTTCAACTAAAGTATTACATGGCGCTAGCCATACGTAGTTCTATCGCCACTTTTATCTGCCTTGAGAAGAATGCAGTAAGTCACATGTGAGGTCGTGTTTATTAAGAGAGTTTTCAACTCCCGTTTGAGTGCGAATAATGAGTGATTTTAAGGGTAGCGTTCAGCGCGAAAATGTAACAACAGATGAAAATAAAAGATCTAATGTATTGCTAAAGCCTTCTATACAGATTCTTTTTCTTGTCCCTGCCATTATTTTTTCAGGTGCACTTACTTGCCCAAGGTCTCTCTACTTATCTTTTGGGATATGGGTGTGTATCGTATTTAGTTATGGGTTGATAATTTTATTACTTACTTTACTCCCTTCTTATCTGCTTGAGTTGCATCCAAGGATGATTCTTTGCGTAAAAAAATTTTTAGAAATTGCTTCAATATTGACCTACGGGGGACTTTTGGGATTTCTTTACCTATGGTTGTATGTAGAGTTTAAGATGCCTGGTTCAGAGTTGTTGCGGGAATTGTAATAAGTAAAATATTGTGACTCGCAGATAGGCTTTACAGCACAGGTTTTACGATAAAAAATATCAAGAAATAAATCTATCGAAGCAGGAAGGAAGTGATATCATATTCGAAAAACAGCGCGAAATAATACGAGACGGAAAAGTGTGAACCGATTGTATAAAATAATTACAAAAACTGTCTGTAATTAACGAGGGATAAAAATCGATTTTAAGTTTCGCGCACGACGAATCGTTTAAAACTAAAAATACTTTCAGCGCACCTTTAGTAAATATGGTTGTTTAAATTGCTTCATTTTATGAACCAATTTAGGTACCATTTTCTTTGAGTCGAATCTCGACTCTTCTATTCCTGGCTCTATTGTCCCGTGTATCATTCAGTACAAGCGGCTTCTGGTCAGCATTGCCCTTAACGGAAAGACGTGAAGGATCTATGCCGTGGCGCATGATGAAATATTTCAGCACATTTGTTGCCCGCGCGACGGACAGTTCCCAGTTCGATGGATACTTGTGGGTTCGGATCGGGACATTGTCTGTATGCCCTTCTATTTCAACCTGAAATACAGGATGCTGTTGAATGATGAGGGCAATGTTGTCGAGGATTGGTTCAGAGCTCTGCAGGGGTTCGGCTTCACCCGGCCGAAAGGTGACTTTTTCCTTCAGGGTGATAACGACCTCTTTGTCCACCGCGTGAACAAAAACCTCATTTTCCAACTCCAACCGTTTTATATCTGCATTCATTTCCTCGACCATTTTTTTCTGAATTGTGGCGGCAGTATCTTGGCCGCCTGAGAGTGGAGCTGTTTCACGCGGATTCGGCCTGGATTCTTTTGGAGCAGTCGCTCCGGCGTTTCTCGTCATGACCGTAAATACCACGAAGAGCAAAAGCAGCAAGGAAAGAACATCACTGAGAGTAATAAGCCAGTTGCTGTCAAAATCGTTTGGTGCTGATAAACTCTGCTTTTTAAGAGTTTTTAATGGAAATGACTGCATGATCTGTGCTTCGAGTAACTTTTCTTTTTGGTTTTCTTCCATGCTGCTTTCTCCGTGTCTGGTACAGTTTTATGCCGAATGCACGGTCTGTCCTGCCCTTGACAACACGAGATCCACGTTCATCTTTGTACGACTCAAAACATTCCCTTCATAATTTCCGCTAATTCGTTCCTCGACGTACAATGGGTTTTGCCATTCATTCATTGATATAACGCCTTCTATGATGCCCTGCATAATCGCCTCAGACTGGATAGTGCGCTCTTCCAGTTTTGCACAGAGTGGAAGAACAAAAAGATTCGATATGATCACTCCATAGAATGTAGACATCATTGCGACAGCCATAAGAGGTACGACATCATCTATCGACTGACTGATCTTGAATATTTTGATGAGGCTGATCACGGTCCCGGCGAGGCCGAGGGACGGAGTAAGCCGTGCAATGGTTTTTAAAACATTTTGGCTGAAATGATAGTCCGTTATCCGGGTCGACATTTCTCGTTCCATGACGGTTCTTATATCTCTGCTGGTCCGGTTGCTGATTAAAAGGTTCATTCCCAGCCGCAGGAATTCGTCCTTGATTGCTCGTATTTTTCTTTCCAGTCCACGGATGTCTGCTTTTCTTGACGTGCGTGCCAAGTCGAGCATTTCTTTCGCCAACTCCTGCCTGTCTTTCATTGGATGAAATGAATCGAGTACGTTTGCAAAAGTCTTTTTCAATCGGTGCATCGAGAAGCCTAAAAAAAGCGCAACGATTGTTCCTCCTCCAACGATCATCAATGCATCCATATTAAAAATCATAGTTAGTCCAATGCTTCTGAATATCGTTGCAGAAAACAGTACAAGTGCAGTAAGAAAAAAAATAACTATGAGCGAATACATAGTTTCTTCTCCCGGTAATTAATTATTAATCAAAACGAGATTTTTAACAGCAATATTGATGCCAAGAGAGCATCTGGACGAAGCGGTTGTTATTGCAGGAATTTTGTTTATGGTTATTTATAGCATAAACCGGTACAGATGAAAAACGCAAAAAACAAGGAGAAAATTTTGCCTGACAGGCAAGGTTTTCCTATAGAGCTAACCGTAAATAGATATTTAAGAAGTCGAGGGGGTAAATTATTAATTTGAATCATAATCCCATGCCATCAATGGTATAAAGCGTCAACAACTGATATTTGCATTGCTACAAATTGCATTTACTCATATAGAGAGAGGCTCATTTCTTGATGAATTTCAGTCTTATCTCGTGACCATTCCATCTCTATACAAAGAATCCGCACGCTTCTGCTGGAGGGGATTCCACGCATCCTCGTACGGAAAGAACTAAACAAATCAACAATTCTATCCACTCTATTGCTGGTGAATGCAGTCCGAGTTAATATTGCAAAGGCGCCCATGTATATCACGTTATCGCATAATTGCTCTTAATGCAACTTTATGCTAACATAAAAAAGGATCCTTTATTTAAAGCATAATCCTGAACAGACACCTCAGTTATGAATATTGTTTATTATCATTCGGTTATAGGTCCAATTTTGTGAAGGCTGTACAAAACGGGTAATTAAAACTGAAAGCAGTCGACTTATGGAATACAAACTCGAAGAACTGATAGATATCAAGCACTTCCAATCGCTGCTGGACCGATTAAACGAAATATATTTTTTCCCTTCTGCGATTGTGGATAATGAGGGAAATATTCTGACCACCACAGCGTGGCAAGACATCTGTTCGAAATTTCACAGAAAAAACAAAATATCTGAGATTGAATGCATTAAGAGCGACCAGTATATTCTCGGTCATCTTGCTGAAGCTAATCCCACTGTAATCTACCGCTGTCCTCATGGTCTCATAGAAAGCGCAACCCCGCTGATCATAGATGGAAAATACCTGGGAAGCTTTTTCACCGGACAATTTTTCCTTGAAAAACCGGACCTGGATTTCTTTAAAAAACAGGCTATGAAATATGGTTTTGACGAAGAACAATATCTTGAGGCAGTCCGAAAAGTGCCGGTCTGGACACAGCAAAAACTGGATCAGTACCTTTTCTTTGTCAAAGGCTTGATTGCAGTAATAGCCGAAACAGGGCTTAGGAATCTGCAAGAAATTGAGTCGAATAGAAATATCCGGGAGAGCGAAGATCAGCACAGGGCCGTTATCCAGATGGCCAGTGAGGGATTTTGGACGCTTGATCTGCAGGGGCGTTTTTTACAGGTCAATGAAGCCTACTGCAGGATGAGTGGCTACAGCGTCCAGGAATTACTGAGTATGAGCGTATCTGATGTCGAAGCGATAGAAACTTCTGTTGATACCGCTGCGCATATCAAGAAGGTAATGGCTGAGGGGCGGACCAGATTTGAAACGAAGCATCGCCGAAAAGACGGCACTGTCTATGACCTCGAAGTCAGCGCACAGTACCAAGCCGGCAGAGAAGGACGGTTGGTGGCTTTTCTTCGCGATGTTACGGATAAAAAACGGTCGGAAGAGGCACTCAGGGCGAGCGAAGAAAAATTCAGAAAAGTTTTTTTTGCCAGCGCCGATTCCATTAATATCAACCGGCTCGAAGACGGCATGTATGTTTCCATCAACCAGGGATTCACCGCAATGACCGGTTATACAGAGGCCGATGTCATCGGCAAAACTTCTCTGGAGTTGAATATCTGGGTTAATCCGGCAGATCGCAAGAATGTCATAAGGCAATTACGGGAAAATGGAGAAGTAAAAAATTATGAAGCGTTGTTCCGCGCAAAAGATGGACGAATTCTCACTGGACTCATGTCCGCCAGGATCGTCGAAATCGATCACGTGTTGTACAATGCCAGTATTACCCGAGACATTACTGAATATAAAGCCCACGTGATAGAAATCGAGCGTCTGAACCGGCTTTATTCGGTATTGAGCCACATCAATCAAACCGTTGTGAAAGTTCAGTCGCAACAAGAGCTCTTTTACGAAGTCTGCCGCGTTTTAGTGGAATACGGCGGACTTAAGCAGGCATGGATCGGATGGCATGATCCGGCAAATCATCGGGTACCGGTCGTTGCACAGTTCGGTGATGAAACCGGGTATCTAAAAAACATATGTGTTTACGCCGATGACAGACCCGAAGGCTGCGGTCCGACCGGTACGGCCATGAAAGACGGGAAGCCCTTTGTCAGCAATGACTTTCTCAACGACACGCGCACGCTGCCCTGGCGCAAAGCAGCTGCTCTTACATCGTGGCGCTCCGCTGCCGCGTTTCCCATCCGTTTCGAGAATGAAGTGCGCTACGCATTGACGGTGTATGCGCCTGAAAAAAATTATTTCGGAGACCGCGAAGTATTGCAGCTCGAAGAGATTGCTGCGACCGTGTCGTTCGGCCTCGACACGCTTAAAAACGAAGCGCAGAAAAATGAAAATGAAAAACGCTACAGAATGCTGTTCGAGTCCATGACGAACGGGTTTGCCTTGCATGAGATTATCTGTGACGAACAGAAGAATCCCCGTGATTATCGGTTCCTGGAAGTGAATCCCGCATTTGAGAAGCTGACGGGATTAAAAGCCGCGGACGTCATCGGAAAAACCGTGTTTGAAGTATTGCCGGATATAGAAAAATGGTGGATAGAAACCTATGGCAGGGTCGCCCTAACCGGCAAATCAGAACATTTCACGAAATTCAATAAGAACCTTGAACGTTGCTATGAAATTATGGCATACTCTCCGCAGCCCGGTCGATTTGCTACCATTATTACAGACGTTACGGAAAAGGAAAAAATGGAGGATCAGCTTCGCCAGTCCCAGAAGCTTGAATCGCTTGGTGCCCTCGCGGGAGGCATTGCCCATGACTTCAACAATATACTTACCGCCATTATAGGATACGCGAATATAGCCCAGATCCAGATGCCGGAGGACGACCCAAGACGCCTGAACATCGAGCACATACTCGATGCCTCCAATCATGCTGCAAATCTGACGAAGGACCTCCTTTTATTCAGCCGTAAACAGCAGAGCGCAAAGCAAACCGTGGATTTGAATGAAATCGTCAAAAAAGTAGAACGGTTTCTGAAGCGGATCATAGGCGAGGACATAGAATGCCGGATATCGCTCTCCGCGAACGTGATGCCGGTTCTTGCCGACGGTCACCAACTTGAGCAGGTCTTGATAAATCTCGCATCAAATGCCCGGGACGCTATGCCGGGAGGAGGCACCCTTGCCATCACAACGGACCAGATGCGGTTGAATGAAGGCACCCTTTCCATGAGAGGTGATATCAGGCCCGGTAACTACGTATTGCTCACGGTATCGGATACAGGCATGGGAATGGATGAAACCACAAGGAAACGCATTTTCGAACCGTTTTTCACGACTAAAAATGTGGGCAAAGGCACTGGCCTGGGGCTGGCAGTAGTGTACGGAATTATTAAACAGCACGAAGGCTTCATCAATGTGTACAGCGAGCCTGGCCATGGTACGATGTTTAAAATATATTTACCGGTCATGGTGCTGGACAGGGAACAGGCGGAAGCCGAAAAAGCGGCAGAGCCATCTCCCCAAGGAGGCACCGAGACCATTCTCCTAGCGGAAGACAATGAAATGGTCAGAAATCTCAATAAAACGGTGCTCGAGGAGTTCGGTTACAAAGTAATCGAGGCGATTGACGGTGAGAATGCGGTAAACAGCTTTTTGCAATTCAAAGATACTATCAAACTCCTCGTGTTTGATAGTATTATGCCCAAGAAAACCGGGAAAACGGCGTATGACGAAATCAGATCGGTTCGGCCTGATATCAAGATTATTTTTTTGAGCGGGTACGCTCCTGAACTTGTCCGTCAGAGATTTCAGCTTGATGACACTGCTGTTGTCGCCAGCAAACCAATTTCACCGAAAGAACTTCTAAAACTGGTCCGTTCTACACTAGATGCCGAATAATACCAAAACATATTGCGAGTGAAACAATTGTATGATGAGAAAGGTATCCCGTCTTCAACGATGCGCAAAGGAGTGAAATGAAAAATTTTTTTTCTCTATTATTTGTCGGTATGCAATTCTTATTTTTCGCACTGTCTTTAGCTGGATGCGGCGGCAGCAGCGGCAGTGATAACAGCTTCCTCAATATATATGCGGCAACGCAGGGTGGGCTGTCCATCTCGCTGGATGGTGGGGCCACTTTTGTCAACCGGACAACCGCACAGGGATTAGGCAATAACAGCATAGGGGGCGTAACTATATCGGGTTCCACGATCTACGCTGCAACCCAGGGCGGGTTGTCCATCTCGACCAATGGCGGATCGGTTTTTACCAACCGAACAACCACGAACGGACTCGGGAGCAACATTGTGCACAATGTTTTCGTGTCAAATTCCATTATTTACGCGGCGACTCTCGGCGGGCTGTCCATCTCGACCAACGGCGGTACGACCTTTACCAACTATACAACAGCCAATGGTCTGGGAAATAACGAAGTCCAAAGTGTTTTTGTGTCTGGTGCAGCTGTTTACGCGGCGACTGATGAAGGTTTATCCATCTCGACTAACGGCGGCATGTCGTTTACCAACTATACAACAGCAAACGGTCTGGGAAATAATTATGTTTATGATGTTTATATTTCTGGTTCCACCATTTACGCGGCGACTGACGCCGGACTGTCCATTGCAGCCAGCGGCAGCACAACATTTAGCAACCGCACAACTACAAATGGATTAGGCAATAACTTGGTACATGGCGTTTTTGCGTCCGGTTCCTCTGTTTATGCGGCAACGTACGGCGGCTTGTCCATTTCCACGAACGGCGGCACGACATTCACCAACTATACCACTGCAAATGGGTTGGGAAGCAATGTCGTGGAAAGTGTCTTTGTGTCCGGGGCAACTATATACGCGGCAACTACCGGCGGATTATCCATTTCTACGAACGGCGGCATGACTTTCACCAACTATACCACCGCAAACGGATTAGGGAACAATATAGTATGGGGAATATATGCCCGATAGGTTGCCTCGATTTTCATAACGATATCCACTCAAAACGCATCAGTATCTACTATGCTTAGAGAAAGTAAAGCATGTCAGGAATTGGCATCCCGATTGGGAAAACTGCAGTAATTCTGCTGATTAAGTCGCTAGGCAGGGAGCGGTTTCGCCTGCTCCTTACGGGGGGGGACGATGGGAGATTGCCCGATGATAGGTGCGTGTATTTTTTTCACAGATCAAATGCCTTTGCTGCCGGATATAGTAATCGTCATGAAAGACAAATATTGCAGAAATAATTTTGAGTCTTGCGCGCGATATATCGTAAACACGGCGCTGGGCAAAGGGAACGTGCCGAACACGTTGTATCCGTTTGAAATCTCAAAAGTTGAAGGAATTATTGCAGATTCTAAAACAAAGCCTCCCCGCGAATAGGAGATGAAGCCTGATCAGCGCTGGCGGGCATTTTTTGGATAACCCGGAAACTTCCATGCATATATCTTCGCCGTCAGGGCGGCGAGCGGCTGCTGAAAAAGCATGGCAAGCGCGATGGGGATGGCCGTCTCCGGGGGAAAGTAGCTGGTGGCAATGACAAGACCCATAGCGATGTTTCTCATGCCGGCGTTGTAGATGATCGAAAGAGTTGTCGGATGGTCGGTCCGAATTATTTTCCCCGCCGTGTAACCCACAAAATAGCCGATGGCCACGATAAGGCCGGTAACAAGTAAAATCTTTACGATAAAAAAACTCCATATAATCGAGGTGGAAACAAACGCAGCATTCAGGAAGATGATGCCGAAAAGGGAAAAACGGGACAGAATGCCGCCGGCACCATTGGCAAAAGGTGCAGTCTTCCCTTTTGTTAAATCATGAGCCAGCATGCCGAGCATGCTCGGGAGGGTGATCATGATCAGCAAATCAATTATCATGGCGGTATAATCGATGCTGACGGCGACCCCGGCGATAAAAAAGATGAACACCGGCAGCAGGACCGGAGCGATCATGGTGTCCAGCGTGACCGTGACCAGCGAAACCGGGACGTTTCCTTTCACGATGGAGGTCCACACGACAGAGGTGACCCCCACCGGTATCGCGGCGCTGATCAGATACCCGATCCGGATCAGGTGGTGATCGGAGAAAAAAAGAAGGCCTATTATCCAGGCAGTAAGCGGGGTCGCAACATGCACAACGCACAGAATATACAAGGGGATCTTCGGATTGCGGGAGATGGTGAAAAACTCACGGAGACTGGTTCCGAGCGATGTGAAAAATGTCATGCAGGTGAACAGCGCAATAATAATATTTTTAAGAAACGGAGTCGGCGTGAGCGGGAAAAAATATCCACACACAAGGATAAATAAAACGGACTGGAAAATATGCTGGTTGAGCCAGGTGTTGACTTTTTTCATGGCTGCTGTTTGCTCAATCTGGAAAACACGCGATTATGCGCATCAGATGCTTTCTGAATGCCTTCTTGATGAGCCGTCTGCGTGCAGGGGATCGGATGTTTATCCCGGCACGTTTTTAGTATGACCGCGCATCAAAGATGCGCTTTGTCTTTTTTTCCGACCTCGGCAGGCTTCCGTAAGGCGCAATCTCAACCGCGCTCGAGACCATAAGGATGTGTTTCAGTTTTCTGGCAATAGCCTCAGACAAGGTCTTGTCGCTGATTTCATGACCGTTGGCGCCGCGCTCCACCTTGATCGTCATGTAATCTTTCCCGTCGTCGCGCCGTTCAAGGTGAATCTGATATTCACTGCCTGTTCCACTGATGCCGGACAATATCTCATCAATCTGCCCTGGATACACATTCACACCCCTCAGGATAAACATGTCATCCGACCTGCCGAGTATCTTGTCGTGCCGCGGCAGTCCGCATCCGCAGGGGCAATCG
>CAZPGZ010000053.1:0-9418 GCA_964586075.1 uncultured Nitrospiraceae bacterium
GGGTCGTTGTGGCCACTCATATCGTTCCTTGCCATTGCACATTACTCCTTTCCCTGTCATGCATCATTGTTGTTTCAATTATACGTCATATTTGCGCTTTTCTCACGGTGCGGTCTTGCTTTCCCCAAAAGCCACCTGCTGATTCATGTCCAGGAATAAGATCCGCTTCGTATATCCGAGCATGAGGAACCAGCCAACTATCGTTTTCTTGCTCAGACTTACGTAATGAAAAAAAATTCAGCGCCAACACAAAACAATGTTTTAAAAATGCAAAACATCCACTCCTTTGCACGCCTTCGCTTAGCCTAATGCATTAATCAGTACCATCTAATCTTGTTTTTGTAATATCTAACAATACATACACCATCTCTCCTCATAGCTGATTGCAAAAAACGCGGCATTTGTCCAATCGCCTTCAGCTCCCGATGCAGCAGCTTCATTAAGAATTTGACACACTTTATTATTACAGCTGAAAATATGTTCTAAAACTTTAGCTTTACTAAATTTATTTCTTGGCGATATACATGTATACACGATCGATGAACTCATCTAACTAGCTGAACCAGATGGGAAACCCGCGACCTTTACCATGTTTAGTGCCGAAAGACAAGGGAGATAGGTATGAAAATGAGATGGTTCTACAATATGAAGATCGGCTTGAAATTATTATCCAGCTTTGTACTGGTTTCCCTCATTGCAGGGCTAATCGGGTTGATTGGCATCGGAAACATTCAGAAGATTGCCGCCAAAGACGCCATTATGTATGAAAATGCGCTGCTCCCGATCGCAGATATAGGTAGGATTTCAACTGCGTTCCAGAGAGTCCGGGTGAATCTGGCAAAATTCCTCTTATCTTCTGACAGAGAAAATAAGATTAAGTACGGGGAACAAATAAAGTCCCTTGGAAATGACATCACCAAGCTCAGCGGGAATCTTGAGAAGAACATCGCAACTGCCGAGGGAAAACAACTTTTCAAAGGATTACAGGAAAGACGCGATACGTTAAGGCCGGTCATTGATCGCATTATTAGCCTGTCAACAGCTGGAAAAGACTACGAAGCCAGGGCCTTATATGAGGGTGAGGCAACCAGAGCGGCACTGGATGAACAAGCGGCGATCGACAAGTTGATCGATTACCATAGCAAGTCGGCAAAAAACCTGGCGGAGCAAAATGCCGACAAGGCGCACGCTGCAGTGCTATTCACCCTGTTCTTTTCATCCCTTGGGGTAATTCTGGCCACAATGCTGGGAGTCTTCATAGCCAAAACAATAACAGTGCCCTTGAAAAAGGGGGTGGAGTTTGCCGAAGCCGTTGCCAGAGGCGACTTGACACATCGTTTGGATGAAGACCGCGAGGATGAATTCGGACATCTTGCAAACGCCTTGAATGAAATGTCCGATGAACTGCGTGAGGTACTTAGCAAAATGACAGAAGCATCAGACACCATATCCTCTGCAGCAAACCAGCTTTCTGCGAGTGCGGAACAAGTGGCTACCGGTACCGAAGAGATAGCTGCCCAGGCAGGGGCCATAGCCGTAGCAAGTGAAGAGATGGCAGCAACATCTGCAGACATAGCCAGGAATTGCTGCATGGCGGCGGAAAACGCAGAACAGTCCAAAAACACAGCCGTTGCAGGAGAAAAGGTCGTTGATGAGACAATAACGGTAATGGCTCGAATTGCCGACAGGGTCAAGGAATCGTCATCAACCGTTGAAAACCTGGGCATCAAGTCCGAACAGATCGGTGAGATAATCGGCACAATAGAAGACATAGCCGACCAAACAAACCTTTTGGCTTTGAATGCAGCAATTGAAGCTGCACGAGCCGGTGAACAGGGTCGGGGTTTCGCCGTGGTGGCTGATGAGGTCAAGGCACTGGCTGAAAGAACCACACGAGCGACGCATGAGATCAGCACAATGATAAAAATGATTCAGGCAGAGACGAAGAATGCGGTTGATTCCATGGTAGAAGGTGTCAATGAAGTGGAATGCGGGGCACGCGAGGCGACAAAATCGGGTGTTGCCCTGAAAAATATTCTTGATCAGATCAATGACCTGGTTATGGACGTGAACCAGATGGCAACTGCCGCCGAACAGCAGACAGCCACAACCTCGGAGATAACCGGCAACATACAACAGATTTCCGAGGTGATACAGGACACTGCGAGGGGTACGGAAGAATCAGCCTCCTCTGCAAACCAACTGGCGCAGATGGCAGATGAGTTGCAGAAATTGGCAGGTCATTTTCGCATTGATGCCTGAAAGGAACCTATAGAATGGTACCAGTCATTAGCAAGCAATCCGGCTTCGTCTGATAAGTGAGGAAATTGGAATCTCAGCAAATCTTTCAAATAGGTGTAACCGTGATTTGTAACTATCCTGCCGAGCACTTGAACCAAGGTTGAAAGATTACAGGTCCTTGAAGAAGGTGAGTATTACCGCACTGCTGACAATGGTTTTTGGGCAGTGTTGGAGACAAAGATGCACATTAAATTGAATTTGGCGACCAAGGTAACGATCGCCTACCTCACAGCTTCTGCCAGTCTGATATTTAGCACGGACAGACTATTGAAAGTATTAAGAATCACCCCTGATCAGCTTTCCACGATTGATGCTCTCAAAAGTGTTTTATTCTTCCTCTCTACTTCTGTATTCCTCTTTCTGCTGATCCACGCCCTTTCCAGAAAGCAGTGCAATCGCTGTCATTCCATACTGGAAACGTTGAACGATGCAATCCTCATTTATAATACCGCAAACGGGCAAATCCTCGATGTTAACCGGAAAGCCTGTGAGTTGTTCGGTTTGAAACGAGGCGAGTATTTCGACCCGGTCCTCAATGCGGGGTCCGGAGAAGGAACTCAGGATATCCATGTTGCTGCACAAGCATGGTTCAAGAGGTTCATGGCAAATGCACCTGCCAGGTTCGAATGGAAGACCGTGCGCAGCAACGACACTGAGTTGTGGGTGGAAATCACTCTGCAGAAGGTTGTGATTAACGGAACAGAAAGAAAGATGGCAGTAGCACGGGACATAACTGACCGCAAGCGGGCGGAGTGTTCACTGTATGAGTCAAATCGAACTCTAAGGATGTTGCTAAAGTGCAACGAAGTCCTGATACGCGCGACACACGAAACTGAACTGCTTCGCGATATCTGCAATATTGTGGTGGAGCTTGGTGGATACCGATGCGCATGGGTGGGTCTGAAAGAGAATGATTCCACAGAGTGCATCCGCCCCAAGGCACAGTCAGGGTTTCATCCGAAAGGCCAAGTGATGGCTGAAATCCCCGAAACCGGAACCGACGGGGAACTGGGACCGACGGGAACGGCAGTTCGCACCGGCACACCCTGTGTTGTCCGTGATGTGCGGACGGATTCACGCTATTTCCCTTGGCATGACTTTGCCCAAGCTGCAGGGTACCTGTCGATGATGTCGGTTCCGCTGGTTTCTTCGGGCAGGGTCTTGGGGGCTCTCACGGTCTGTGCGGAAAAGGCGGATGCATTCGACGAAGAGGAAATCAAACTCATGGGTCAACTTGCGGGAGATCTCGCTTACGGCATGATGTCCTTGCGGGCCGTGGAAGAGCAGAAACGCATCGCGGGGGAACTGGCCGCCAGCGAAAGGAACCTGGCTGAAGCCCAGTCCATAGCCATGCTGGGAAGTTGGGAATACGACATGGAAAAGGACGAGGAACACCGGTCTCACGAATTTTTCCGGATACTCGGCGTTCCTCCTACCAAGGGCGGCCGCGCCGAAGACTCCCTCTTTGATTACATACACCCCGACGACAAAGATTTCGTCAGGGGAAAAATCGTCGAGACACTGGAAAAGGGAAAGCCGTACGATGTGGAATACCGTATTATCAGGCCCGATGGTGCTGAGAGGGTAATTCATGCGCGGGGTAAGACGCTGGAAAACGCATCCGGAAAGAACGCCCGTTTTCTCGGGACGGCATTGGATATCACCGAACGAAAACAAATAGAGGACGCTCTTCGCAACAGCGAAGTACGGTTTCGAGCACTTGTTGAGGCCACAACCGACTGGATATGGGAGATTGATGCAAATTACCGCTATGTTTATTCAAGCCCAAAGGGTCGGGACTTGTTCGGGCTCGACCGGGGGAAAATCATCGGCAGGACGCTGTTCGATTTGTTGCGACAGGGAGGGGCGATCTCACCTGACAAGAATCTCGTGGAAATCGTCACTGAAAGAAATCCGTTTTTCGGACTCGAGATGGAAGCTTGGAACGATAGCGGCGCTGTCATAATAGAAACGAGCGGTGTTCCCATTTATGCCAAGAATGGTGTCTTTTGCGGTTATCGCGGCATCAGCCGGGATGTCACCGAACGGAAAAAGCTCGAGAGAAAATATCTGCAAGCGCAAAAGATGGAGGTAGTCGGCCGACTCGCAGGTGGCATAGCTCACGATTTCAATAATATCCTTACAGCGATCCTGGGATTTGAGCACCTGCTGCGGGAAAGGCTCAGTGACGAAAAGTCGCTTCATTTCGCCAGGCAGATTTCTCTGCTTGCTGAGAAGGCTTCATACCTGACGCGTGATCTTCTGGCATTCAGCCGAAAGCAGCCCATGAATCCGAAACCTATTGACCTGAATGAAAACATCCGAAGGCTGGAAAAATTTTTGGAACGTCTCATCGGTGAAGACGTTGAGCTCCGTTCAACCCTGCAGGGAGGGAAATTACCGGTGCTGGCCGTATCGGGGCATCTGGAGCAGGTTTTCATGAACCTGGCGACCAACGCCCGGGATGCGATGCCCGATGGCGGAATGCTGACCATCAAGACGGAAAGCACGGAAATCGACGGTGATTTCATAAGGATGAATGGATACGGAACCCCGGGAAGGTACGCCCTGGTTTCTGTTTCGGACACCGGCTGCGGGATGGACGAAGAGACGCGCCATCAGATCTTTGATCCGTTTTTCACTACTAAAGAAGTGGGCAAGGGGACCGGCCTCGGCCTGTCGACTGCCTATGGCATTGTCCGCCAACACAGCGGTTTCATCAGCGTATACAGTGAACCGGGTGAAGGTTCAACATTCCGCATATATCTCCCCATAGTGGATGAAGACGTAGCAAGAGAACAGGAGTCAGGGGAAATGCTTCTGCCTCCTCCCGGGAAGGAAACGGTGCTCCTCGTAGAAGACGAGCCGGGGGTTAGCGAAATGACGCGCGCGCTGCTCGAGAAACATGGTTACCGCGTTCATACTGCAAGAGACGGTGATGAGGCCTTGGAACGGTACATAGCGAATGAGGAGGAGGTTGATCTCCTGATACTGGACGTCATCATGCCGAAAAAAAACGGAAAGGAGATATACGAAATCATAAGAAGAAGCAGGGAAGACATAAAAACCATTTTTATCAGTGGGTACACCGCCGACATCGTAGAGCAGAAAGGGATACCTGAAACCTGCCACCTGGTTTCAAAACCCTACTCCCCCCATTCGTTTCTCTGGAAAGTGAGGACTGTGCTCGATGGAGCAGCTTGTTAATTTTTACATGTAATGATGAAGGTGAATGCCTAAGTGTGAAGGAGAATCAGGCGTGACAGTTAACGAAAAAACAATTCAAACGCAAGCGGAAATGGTCATAGAAAACATGCAGGTGCCATATTCTCGGGACATCGGTGAAAGAATGCCGGGCATATGGGCAGCTGTCTCGAAGCGAAAGAACCTGGAAACCAAACAGATGCAAGAATGGAAGATGGAAGCACTAGGCAGGTTTGGAGGGGATATCGCCCGTGAATTCAATGATTTGCTAACCGTAATATACAGTTTCACCAATATTGTCGAGATAAAAACGGGGTCCGATTCTTCATTTGGACCCTACCTGAACCGTGTAACTCAGGCGACAGAAAGGGCGACTGCTCTTGCGAGGAGCCTCCAGACTTTCAGTGGAAAAGGTGAGATGTGTTTACGGGAACTGGACCTTGACAAGGCCATTGCCAGGGCGGGCGCCCTCATGACCCGAATGATGCGCGAGGATATAAGCCTGACAATATTGCGTTCACAGTTTCCGCTATTTGTAATGGCAGACGAATCGCGGCTCATCCAGGTTCTTCTGAACCTTGCCGAAAATTCCAGGGACGCCATGCCCCGGGGAGGAAGCATCAATGTAATAGTATCTCCTTTCGTGATTGACCGGAATTACGTGGAAAGTCATGGATACGGAAAAACGGGGAATTATGCCCTCATCACTTTCTGGGACAGCGGATGCGGAATGGACACAAAGACGCAGGAAAGGATTTTCGAGCCGTTCTTTACCACCAAGGAGACGGGCAAAGGTGCAGGGCTTGGTTTGGCAATCGTTTGCGGCATTGTCAAACAGATGAAGGGCTTTATCGAAGTATGTTCGTCGCCTGGAGCGGGGACGGTCATGAAGATATACCTTCCCATGATCGAGGAGACACCCGTGCAGGGTGATGCGAATATCCAGGATGCCACCACCCAGGGGGGAAACGAAACGGTGCTCCTGGCAGAAGACGATCCCATGGTTCGCGGATTGGTGGAAATGATTTTGATGGAAGCAGGTTACACGGTCATCTCCGTTAATGATGGTGCGGAAGCCATCGAGACATTCAGGGAAAGAGGAAGATCGACAGATCTTTTGGTCATCGACGCCGTAATGCCTAAGAAAAACGGCCTGAAAGTGTTACGGGAGACAATGGAGATGAAGCCGGATGTATCCATAGTCATGATGAGCGACTATGCTCCAGAGGTTATGGCTATGAACGATTTCATCAGGCAAGGTGTCAGAATCATCCAGAAGCCGGTGTGTCCCCAGGAATTTCTTGCTGCTGTGCGCGAGGTGCTCGACAGGCGGGCATGAAAATATGGAAGAAATCATGTTTACCCGACCGTTTCCGAATTGGAAACTGCATTCGTGTCGATCCGGAGTTTCCGGATGGAAACTAAATAACATTCAAGGAACGAAACATAAAAACAATGTACACTTTCCATGGACTCACAAATGAGGATAAGTCGCAGGAACTGATGAGGGCGCTCATTCAAGCCATCCCGGACAATATAATGTTAGTCAAAGAGCAAAATGACGAATTTTTCGACATAAATGAAAAGTTCGTGGATACTTTCGGTTTTTCACGAAATGAGTTGGTCGGGAAAACCACGAAGGAACTGAAACTCTGGTTTCGGGAAAGAGAGCGCGAAACATTCTCAACTCTCATACTTGAATCAGGAAAATGTGAAAATTACCAGGCGGAACTCGTTGCAAAGAATGGGACATGCATACCAGTGCTTATCTCAGCACAGAGAATTATTCTGGGAGGAGAGGCTTTTGTTGTCTCAGCTTGTCGCAATGTATCGGTAATGAAACGGATTGAGAAATCTTTGAGTGAAAATGCGGAGCGGTACTGGAACATTTTTGAGCAATCAACCGACAGCATTTGCATTCTGAATATTGAGACGATGAAATTCTGCGAATTCAATACAATTGCTCATACCAGGCTCGGCTATACTCGCGAGGAATTCGCAGAGATGACAATTTTCGATATTTTCGAGGAGTTCGCAGCGGAACGGTTCGCCCAGTGCACCAGGGATATGCAGAAAACGGGTTCCGTTATGCTGGAACTCAGGGATCGCATGATAACCGGTGAATTAAGGGACGTCTTGGTTTCGCTTACGCAAATGTCGCTAAATGGCCGACCGATGTATCATGTAGTCGTAAAGGACATAACTGAGAATAATAAAATCAAGGAAGAGTTGGCCAAAACTCGGAAGCTCGAATCTCTGGGGACCCTGGCAGGCGGGATTGCACATGATTTCAACAATATTTTGACCGGAATACAAGGAAACCTATCCCTTATCCGGCACCTTCATCCTTCTGACAAGAAAACACACGTTCGTGTTGCCCGATGTGAAACGGCCATACAGCAGGCGGTCGGCCTGACCAGCCAACTCCTTACCTTTTCACGTGGGGGAGACCCTGTAAAAAAAATAATCAATCCACGATACATAATAAATGAATCCATATCATTTGTCTTAAGTGGTTCAAAAGTCATCAGCAAGACAGAGATTGCTGATGACCTCTGGCAAATTGAAGCAGATGAAAAACAATTTGGTCAGGTTATCAGAAACTTGCTAATAAATGCAGAACAAGCGATGCCTGACGGAGGAATCATCCATACCATAGCTGTCAACTGTCATAATGCAAAGAATGCAATCCCATCACTTGCAAAGGATAGCTATGTCAAAATATCGGTCATTGACCAGGGGACTGGAATACCACCAGAGCACCGTGACAAGATATTTGATCCCTACTTTACAACAAAAAAAATTGGAATGGGGCTTGGCCTCACCTTGATTTATTCGATCGTCAGGAAACATGGCGGCCATGTTCAAGTTTCTTCTAACTCAGGCAAGGGAGCTCGATTTGATATATATCTCCCTGCTTGTTCAGAACATCGAAACATTAAGGATGTATCAAAGAAAAAACCAGTTCTTCGTAAGGGAGAAGGCTTTTTAGTAGTAATGGATGATGAAGAGATTATTCGCGAAACTGCCAAGGAAATGCTTTCTTTGCTTGGCTACGATGTCGAGACTTGCGCAAGTGGCGAGGAATTGATCACGTTTTACAGAAGATCGTTAGCGAAAGGCAAAAAACCTGATGCAGTTATTATGGACCTCATATTACCAGAGGGAATGGGTGGCCTCGAAGCTGCTGAAAAAATTCTAGTAATAGACCCTGCAGCAAAACTCATTGTTTCGAGTGGGTATTCACATGATCCGGTTTTAGCAAATTATCTGGATTTTCGTTTTGTCGCAACACTGAACAAACCATTCAGGATGGAGGATCTCATTGGCACCCTAAATCTCTTATTCGAAAAGCAATGATAATGCAAATTGGTATTGCTCTTGAGGCATCTCAATACCAGAGAACGTGAGGTTACGTCAGCCAATGCCGGTGCAGTCGCAAGTGAGGGACAGTAGCAGTGCTTCTCCAAAACAATTATTTATTTTAGTGCGGCACTGGCCATCATCCGTGTCTCCTTTTAACGCCTGAAGCTCAGCGGCCGCTCAAGTTTTAAAGGCGCCCTCTGTCGCATTTGGTCATGCCACCCCAATTCACCCTTTACCTTTCTCCTTGCAGAAAACGATGGTTGAACAAATCGATGATTGTCGATTTTTAATTGATAATTTTTGTGTCGTCTGGTATTTTTCATTTCAGCACCGGACCTACCCTGCAGAATGAACGCGCTACAGCCCTGCGAGGAGTTATCACATGAAGAAAGCCGGCATTACGAACCATTTCCGAATCACCATTCTCAGCCTGTCACTGCTTGCCTGCTTCCTGCCGGCAGGGTGTGCAGACCTGCAGGCTGTGCGCGAGTTCGCAAAGACATCGGCAGCCACCGCGGATTACCGGCAGATTGTAACGGACTACATC
>CAZPGZ010000054.1:0-9283 GCA_964586075.1 uncultured Nitrospiraceae bacterium
CATGAATGTCTCAATGATAGCATCGCAGTAAATCGGTGTAAAGATTTTTTGAAAATACTGCCTTGACATACCTTTGGGCCCATGGTATGTTCAATATATGAACATCAATCGGCCCCCGGCTGACATCGATCATTTTAAGTCCTTGCAGATCCTCGATGAACTTTCGAGCAACGACTCACTTACCCAGCGGGATCTCAGCAGCCGGCTCGGCATCGCCCTCGGGCTGGTTAATTCGTACATCAAAAACCTTGTTGCAAAAGGGTACATAACGGTAAAATCGATTCCGCCGAAACGATATGCGTATTACCTGACGCCGAAGGGTTTTGCAGAAAAAACCCGCCTGACGTACGACCTGCTGCACGATTATACCCGCATATATCGAGAGGCACGCAGCAATCTCAAGCAACTATTCCAGGAGTTAAAAGACAGCGGCGTTCGCAAGGTCGCTTTTGCGGGAGTGGATGAAATCGCGGAAATCGCGTATATCACCCTTCATGAAATGAACATGAAACTTGCCGCCGTGGTCGATGACGAAAAAACAGGACAGATTTTTTTCGGAAGAACAATCCAGCCCGTAAAAATGCTTGCCACCGCTCCGTACGACCGCGTTGTAGTGACGTCCTACCGGAAATCCGATGAAATCTGCAAAAGCCTTCTCCAACTGGGCGTAGAGAGAAAAAACATCCTGCTGCATTTTGTGCAGCGGACAAAAACCGCTGGCAGCCAGCAGAATGGAAATCAGCGTGACAATCCATGATGGATCCCTCAGTGACCACAAAGCATGAATTGACGTCCAGCAGGGTCCTTGTAAAGAATACCCTTTGGAACCTGACGGGCCAGGCAATACCGCTTGCCGTCGCGCTGCTGACCATTCCCCTCCTGATACGCGGCCTCGGCATAGAGCGATTCGGCATTTTGACCCTTGCCTGGACATTGATCAGCTATTTCAGCCTGTTCGATTTCGGCATCAGCCGCGCTCTGACGCAGTTCATCGCAGAGAAGCTCACGACCGTAAGCCGGGAAGACACATCATCCATAGTACGAACATCGCTCTGCCTTCTCTTTCTGCTCGGAGCTGGGGGGGGCCTGGTCATGCTCATGTCCGCTCCCTGGCTTGTCAATCACGTCCTGACCGCCCAGAACACACCGCAGCGGGAAGTGCTCATTTCACTGGCACTGCTGTCGATCTCCGTCCCTTTCATCATAACAACTGCAGGTCTGTGCGGTGTTCTTTCGGCATACCAGCGGTTCGACCTTATCAACCTGGTGCGGATTCCGGCTAGCATAATAACGTTTTGCGGTCCCGCACTTGTTCTGCTTTTTTCCGGGAGTCTAATTTTTATCATCATTTTTCTCGTATTCGAGCAAATCATTGTATGCCTTGCCTATTGTATTTTCGGCCTGCGTGTGATGCCGGCGCTGAAAAAAGGAGGATGGTTGCCGGGACGGGGCATCATACCGCTGCTCAAATTCGGCACCTGGATGACCATATCCAATATCGTCGGTCCCATTATGGTCTACATGGACCGTTTTTTTATCGGGGCTGTCATATCATTGTCAGCAGTGGCATATTATGTGACCCCGTATGAAGTCGTCACCAAACTGTGGATCATCCCAGGATCTCTGGTCAGCGTCATTTTTCCGGTCTTCGCATCGCATTTCCTGCACGACCGGGAAACGGTAAAACTCTACTATGCCAGAAGCGTCAAATACATATTTCTCGTTTTGTTTCCGGTCACCCTGCTGGTGATCTGCGTCGCTCATGAGGGGCTGTCACTTTGGCTCGGGACTGAGTTTGCCGATAATTCCACTCGGGTGCTGCAATGGTTGAGCCTTGGGATATTTATCAACAGCCTTGCCCAGGTGCCCCTTACGCTTATTCAGGGAATCGGCCGGCCTGATGTTACAACCAAAGTACATCTTCTGGAATTGCCCTGCTATCTGGCAGTTTTGCTGCTGCTTCTTTCCCGATACGGCATTGAAGGAGCTGCAATTGCCTGGTGTCTCAGGGTGACGATGGACGCAACTATCCTATTTATGCTTGCCCATCGCTTTCTGCCGGTTCCGCGCAAAGATATTCATCGCGCTCTGTGGATACAGTCAGCGGCAGCCTTTCTATTCGCAATGGCCGCGCTGCCTCTGTCCCTGCTGCATAAAGCACTCTTTCTGATAACCGTGCTTTTCTGTTTTATTATTTTTGCCAAATCAGCTATGATAACCAGCGAGGAAAAAACCTGGATTAAAAGTACCTATGCAAATCTATTCCGGTAAAGATATGTCAGAACAAGATTTTTCCATGATGATTCGATCTACTCCCTGCCCCGCCTGCTCCCTGTGCGGTTCTCCGGGAACAGATTTGTACCGCAACCTGCAAGATCGGCTGTTCTCTGCATGGGGGACCTGGAACCTTAAAAAGTGCTCCAACCCGCAGTGCGGGATCGTCTGGCTCGACCCGATGCCGTCGGAGCAGGACATCGGCAAAGCGTATCAGGCCTATTACACCCATACGGACACACCGGCTCCCGCTCCCAGAAAGGGCGGCATCATGCAGTATTTGATGCGCTCGATCAAAAACAGCTATCTGGCACGTACGTATGGCTATAATAAAATGACCCTGAACTTTTTTCAGCGATCCCTCTGGCCTTTAGCGTACCTCAGCCTGAACGGACGAGTTTGGCTTGATTCAAAAGTCATGTACCTCCGGGCGCCGTACAAAGGACGGCTGCTTGAAATCGGTGCCGGCAGCGGGGAACAGCTCGAAGAACTGATTGCGTTCGGATGGGACGGCGAAGGCATAGACAATGACCGGAATGCGGTCGAAAACGCCCTGAAAAAGCGGCTGCGGGTCCGCTGCGGAACCGTGGAAGCGCAACGGTATCCGGACAATTCCTTTGATGTCATCATCATGAACCACGTTATAGAACATGTGCACGATCCGCACTCTCTTTTTTCAGAATGTTTCCGGATACTGCGTCCGGCCGGACGGTTGGTGATCGTGACCCCGAATATTTTGTCGCTGGGGCACCGTCTTTTCAAAGATGCCTGGTTTCCACTGGATCCTCCTCGGCATTTGCGGGTTTATACCCCCTCATCGTTGCGGAGCCTGCTCGGAAAAGCGGGATTTGGAATCGAAACCGCACGCACATCGGCCAGAAATGCGAACGGCATCTTCTGGACAAGCAGGTCCATCAAACAATCCGGCAGGGGCACGATGAGCGCCGTCCCCGGCACTCCACTCCGCACGGCAGCGTGGTTCATGCTTTTTCTTGAATTGCTGCTGATGAAATTTGACCCGAATCTCGGCGAGGAAATCACAATCGTTGCGAGAAAATAATAAACCATCCGCATAGGACTGCATGCATGCCCGTTCAAACTACCGTTAAAATCGCCGGTGTCACTGTTTTGTATCATCCCGACAATTCCTTCAGGGATAATATCGACTCCTATATTGACGACATCGACATATTATTCGTTATTGATAATACCGAGTCTCCGTTGCCGCAGGTACAGGAACAACTCCCGAAGAACAAAAGCATTTACATTCCTTACCATGACAATCTCGGTATCGCAAAGGCCCTCAATGACGCTGCCCTGCTTGCCATGCAGCATGGGTGCAGTTTCCTGCTGACCATGGACCAGGACAGCAGGGCGACTCCGGGGATGATTCCGCACATGCTCGGCTGTCTTCAGCATGAAGATATGAACCGCATCGGCCTCATCTCGCCCTACCACGTCATGAGCCATCAGAAGGGAAAATATCCTCCGGCCCGGACGTGCACCGAAGTGCTCACGGTCATGACATCGGGAAATCTGCTGAACTTATCCGCCTTCCGGGCAGTCGGAGGATTTACCGAAATGCTTTTTATCGATGCCGTAGATTTTGATTATTGTCTGAGATTGAACCAGAAAGGATTTCGAGTGCTTTTAGACAGTGAGGCCCGCCTTATTCACCACCTGGGAAACGTCACTACCCACAATTTTTTTGGGCGCAGAGTCTACGCAAGCCATCACTCTGCGATAAGAAGATACTATATTACCCGAAACTATCTTTACATGATCAAAACATTTAAATCCCAGTATGCTGACTTCTGCAGGTCGCTGTTAATTACTGTTCTGCTCACGCCCGTTGTTGTTATCTTGTATGAGGAAGAAAAATTCAGAAAGTTAAAAATGATACTGAACGGTGCTTTTGACTATATCAGGAAAAGATTCGGCCGCTTTCGATAGTTCTCTGTGGAATAGTTCCCGGTACGTTCACGGGCCGGTGGGAAATACTCCGGCTACACAATCAGCAGCAATGCAAAGCTCCTGAGCGCGCCGCTCCACCAGAAACCATGCTTTACAACGCAATATCTCCGCTTCAGCCAGTTCAACGAGTTCAGATTCGCATACACGCATACTGTTTCCCGTTTTCCTGCCGTCAGCATGTGGCCATACCGTTCCAGAAAAGACATCGCCTGCCGCTGTGATTGGATCAGGAAGTTCCGATGGTTCCGCAGCCGCATCACATTTCGGGTAATGTTTTTCAGATTCGTTCCCCACGTGGCACCAACGGCGTTGTGTGCGTGCTGTCGGTATAAAACAGTCGGTTCACTAAGGTATTGGCACCTTCCAAAACAGGCCGCCACCAAACCAAACCACCAGTCATGCATAAGGGCACCCTCGGGCATCGGCAAAGACAGCTCCAGCAGTTTCCTGTTCACCATAACCGTGCATCCGATTATAACGTTGCTCACCAGTTGGCGGGACAGCCGGGCGCCGTTCTTCGGACAAAACGACTGATGCTTCCAGTATGAATACGTGATATTATTCAGCCCGTCATCCACGACTTTCATGTCCGTATAAACCAGCAACGGCAGCGTGCGGCCGTAGGCTTTTTCCATCGCTTTCATTTTTTGGAATGTTGTTTCGATTTTATGAGGCAACCACACGTCGTCCTGGTCGCAAAACATGACATAATCGGAGGTTGCGTGTCCGAGAAGAACTCCGAAATTTCCGCACGCACCTCTTCTACGTTGATCATCGGCAAGAAGGACAATTTTATTCGGATACTTCTCTGCATACGCTCGGATGATATCGGGCGTCCCATCGGTAGACCCATCATCCCGGACGAGCAGCCGCCAATGGATATACGTCTGATCCAGAATCGATTGGATCTGTTCCGGCAGATATTTTTCCCCATTATATGTCGCAAGAAGGATATCAATAGTAGGGTGGTTGTTCATAATGTGCGATTTACCTTCGGTTTTTCTATACTTAGCATGATTGCGGACAGCCGGTCAAGGAACGATAGCACCAACTGCATCATGCTTCAGCATCGCGGAAACAATTCACTTTTTTCCCGCTACACCAGAAGCAATCCCATACGCCGTTCTTTTTTCAATCCACTCGAACAGGCCTTCAACAGCAGCAACAAATACAAGAAAAAAGCCGATCGACGGCAGATAGACCCGATGTTCAAAGATGACGTCAAGAATCGGTACAAAGCTCTGGGTTGGCGAGAGCGTGATATAAAACCACGCGACGCCGAATGGAATCAGCGTCCATTTTTTCTTCAGGTACAGCCAGCATGCAACAGCTGCCAGAAGCAGATGGCCGGCAAAAGAAAGGATCGTTGGAAATTCGAACAGCGTTTTCGCGATAGGATAGCTGTAGTCCAAGTTCTGATTGATCGGGAAAATCAGCAGCTTGATATACGTCCAAAGAACATTGAATGAGGTAAGCAGATAGGTCCAGCCGGTGATGCTTCTTTCGCCGCTGATGCCGAAGCCTGCACCCGAAAGTTTTGTGGTCATTAACACATAGGCAATAAGTCCCCAGGGAAGTGCCACCAGCACGTATGCCTTCCAGCGAGAAAAAACAGGCTTGAATGATCCGTTAGAGATGAACAGCAAATCATACAGGAACAGCATCGCGGGCAGCGTAACCGCCCATTCCTTCGATTCCACGGCTAGCAGTGAAGTAAAAAAGGCGGCGATATACCAGGAAAAGGTATTGGTCTTTGCACCCTTCAAGAAGAGCAGAAAAGTAGCCAGGTAGAAGAACGCGGCTAGCAGTTCCGTCCGGCTGATAATATACGTCACTGATTCCGTCTGGAGGGGATGCAGGCCGAACAGCAACGCTCCGAACAACGCCATCCTTTTTGCTCTCTCGCCGTATCGTGCACAGAGGGTGGGTAGCGTCAGCGTCTTCAGAACAAGCAAATATACAAAATACGTGTTCAGAATGTGGAAGGTAATGTTGAAAATGTGCCATCCCACCGGATTCAAACCGCTTATTTGATAATTAAAGAACAGAGACAGATTTACAATTGGCCGGGTGCCGGAGAACATGCTGATAAAGTTGCTCCAGGTGCAGCGTTTCAGTGCGGGATTATCTACGATCGCGGGATTGTCGTCAAAATGAAAACTGGCGGTAAAGGTGTTTGAATAGGCAAGCAGTATAAGTCCGGCGATGCAGGCAAAGGCGATACGGTCGAATTTTTTATACGTGAAAAAACGGTATATTTTTTCTCCAAAAGCCTGCATCCTCGCCGAAATGCCTCCTGTCACAAAAAAAGTGTGTACAAAACTCTACCACGGTTCAAAAGCAAAGTAAAGAAAATGTATTGGGTAAGCGTCAAAAAATATTATTCTTCTTTTGAACGATGAGGCAGCGTTTCCTGCAATTCCTGCCGCAGGAGCGCTATTTCCTGAGCAAGTTGCTTGTTCTTTTCCGATAAACCCGAAATGACCACTGAAAAATGCAGGGTGATCAGCAAAAGGAATAGAAAGGCAAGCAAAAAAAGCAGCGACGGGGGATAATAAATTCCTGCGAGCCGTGACAGGTATTCGAGCAGATCCCGTGATATCGAAAGCAGCAGAAGGACACCTCCTGCAAGAAGCCAGAGAATCGAGTACTTTTCCTTCAGCCGACCTCTTCGGATAAGCTCAACAACGGTAAACAGAACAGCCCCGCTGCATGCAATCGCGGCAATCTTGAGCAGGTCCATACGCTACCTCACTTTTTTCATAAGGTCAATGAAAATGGCCAAAAGCACCTTTGTCATATAATACACGGAACGCACCGGAGTTATCGACGACCGCCCCCCGGTCCGCTCCCGCATCGTGACTGCCGTTTCTCTTATGCGAAAATTCATTTTGTGCAGCAGAACAAGGGCTTCCACTTCAGGATAATCATCGGGATACGTTCGTGCAAAGAAATTGATGATCTGCCTGTTTGCCGCGCGGAACCCGGATGTACTATCCGTTACAGGAGTATCGAGAATCCGCGAGAGGATAAACGAAAATATCCAGATTCCTATGCCGCGGAAGGCGGAAGTCTTATAGCCCTGCGGAGCGAGGAACCTCGACCCGATCACGATATCCGCCGTCCCCTCCTCGAGAGGCTGAAGGAGTTTCTTTATTTCTCCGGCAATGTGCTGTCCGTCGCCGTCGAACTGGATTGCAACGTCGTAGAAATTCCGCTGCGCATAGCGGTATCCCGCCTGCACCGCGCCGCCGATCCCCAGGTTGAACGGCAGATTCAGCACGTTGACGCCCATCTCGGCAGCAATCCGGCCGGTGGCGTCTCGGGAGCCGTCATTCACCACCAGAATATCCGCGGTTGAGATGTTTTCGAGAAGGTCCCGGACCACCCCGGGAAGGCTTTCCTCCTCATTGTATGCGGGAATAATGACCAGTATTTTCACCAATGGGCCTCGTACTATTTCGGTTTTACCACAATTAGGGGACCGCTTTCGGCAAGGCTGGTTATTCTTTGAGCGCTATTTCTCGGGCGGATATACGGTATGCCCGGAACAGGCTGTACAGCTCCGAACGACTGATCCGCTTCACCAGTGAGAAAGCCCGCCGCTGCCGAATGACTCTGGGCAACGCTCTGAATGCGGAAAACCAGGCTTTGAGCAGGATACCGAAAGCGCTGAACACGGAATACTTTTCTGCAAATTTTCCACTCGCACCTTTGCCCGCAACAGCACCGAACAGGTGCAGCAACAAACGCTTTAGCGTAAAAAAAGGACTGACTGCAATAAGATCCCAGGGATAATACTTCAACAGCACCCAGATTCTGTTCCGCTCGACCAGAAACGCCTTGAACGGTGAATATGCGGACGAAGATGAGGAGTATTTATGAAAAACCTTTGCAGACGGTACATAGATGCATCCCCACCCGGCAAGTCTGGCGCGAAGGCCGATGTCTACGTCATCAGCATAGGCAAAGAACTCTTCATCAAACAAACCGACGACATTCAACATCTCTCTGCGGTACAGCCCGGCACATCCGCTGGGGAAAAACGCTTCTTCGCGTCGGTCATGCTGTCCTTGGTCCGGTTCCAGTCTTCCCTTTCCCCTCGCCAATCCATCCGGATATAAAAGGAGCCCCACGTTGTCAATTACAGATGGATTGTCATATGAAACTATCTTCGAAGCCCACATGCCGATATTTGGCGGGCCTTCTTCCGCTTCCTTCACCAGGTGCTCCAACCATCCGGAATCTGCTTTTGTGTCGTTGTTCAAAAAAGCCAGGTACTTTCCCCGGGCGAATTCAGCGCCCGCGTTGTTTCCGCCTGCATATCCGTGATTTGCAGAAAGCGGAACGGTCCTGACTGCCGGATACTGACTGCGAAGATATTCCGCTGAACCATCCTGAGACCCATTGTCCACCACGATCACTTCGAAGTTTTTAAAACGCTGCGCTGCAAGAGAATCAAGACATTCCCCGAGAAGGTGTTTGCCGTTCCAATTCACGATAATTACCGAAACAAGGGGATACGTCAATGAGCAGCTCTTTTCTGATGTTTTCTTCAATTTTTGGCCGCAGATATGCCTGCAGGCAATCATAATCCATTGCTAAAAAAGAGTCAACAAGTTCGCGCAATCTGAGAAGGATGCATCTTCCATATTCATCCAGCGAATACTACCACCACGAACCCCGCCAGCATCAAAACTGCCCCAAGCAGGCGTTCACGCATGTTCCGCTCGCGAAAGAGCAAAAAGCCATAAACTGTTCCGATCAGCAGGCTCGTGCGTTTTACCGCAATGGTGTACGCGACATTGCCCATGCTGACGGCATACAGATATGACACCGTGGCCGCAACATCGAAAACGGCGGGCAGTACGGCAGCCTGGAAGGCATGTTTCAAAGGAAAAACAGTATCAAACTACTACGGTTCAGCTGTGTGACCTGCGCCTGGAAACAATTGAAGCCTGCGGAAGGGATAGGCGTGCTCTGATTTTTTGCTGCACTTGCCGAAATAGGAATGTCTTCGTATCAGGGAGCCTGG
>CAZPGZ010000055.1:0-8558 GCA_964586075.1 uncultured Nitrospiraceae bacterium
TCAAGCCTGTCATATTCAAGGTCGGCCACATAGCGTTTTACAAAGTTCAAAGCGGCCGGAGTATCCGTGTAGTTTCTTCTGCAATTCCCCTCGCAATACTTCACGCAAACCCTGCCGCACATGAGAGGCATCGGGTTGGTCTCTCTGATCAATTCGAGCGCCTCTTTATACTTGCCTGCGCCTGCGAGAGCAAGATATCCCTGGATATCCACTGAAGCCGGGCACCTTGTGTTGCACGGCCCCCTGCAGTCGGCATAGTGGGTTGAAAGAATAAGCTCAAGAGCCGATTTTCTCGACGCCACCGCTGCGGGGCTGTCCGTCTCTATCTCCATGCCGTCTGCAGCAGGCACGGCACAGGAGACGAGTATTTTTTTCGATTTCGTTTCCTCGACTGAACATACAAGGCAAGAACGATGGGGCTCAAGCCGCGGCTCATAACACATGGCCGGGATATCGAAACCATTGTCCCTTGCCACCTGCAGTATGGTCTTGCCAGGTTCGGTAACTATGCTTTTTCCGTTGATTTTTATTGTAATGGTATTTGCCATGGTTTTCAGCCCTAATCCTTATAGATAGCGTTGAAATTGCACACCGTAAAGCATTTGCCGCACTTAACGCACTGTTCCTGATTAACGGTATGAGGTTTCTTCCGTTCTCCCGTGATCGCCTTTGTGGGGCAATCGCGCGCGCAGAGAGTGCACCCTGTGCACTTCTCCGGCTTAATGACGAACTTCACCAGTGCCGCGCAGGAATGCGCCGGACAAACATGGTCTCTGATATGCGCAAGATATTCATCCTTGAAGTATTTAAGCGTCGTGAGCACGGGGTTCGGTGCGGTGACTCCCAGGCCGCAGGAGGAAGACTTTCCGATATAATCAGCAAGTTCCTGAAGCTTCGCAATGTCCTCTTCCTTGCCCTTTCCGGCAACAATGCGTTCGAGAATTTCGAGCATGCGGAGCGTTCCGATCCTGCAGGACGTGCATTTACCGCAGGACTCGTTCTGGGTGAATTCGAGGAAGAACCGGGCCAGTTCAACCATACAGGTATCCTCGTCCACGACGATCATGCCGCCGGAACCCATAATGGCGCCGAGCTTGGTGATTTCCTCGTAATCGATTTTCGTATTCGCGAGAGATGCCGGGATGCAGCCTCCGGAAGGACCGCCCATCTGAACGCCCTTGAACTTTTTGCCGTTCCTGATCCCGCCGCACACTTCATTCACAATTTCGTTAATGGTGATGCCCATTGGAACTTCAACGAGGCCGGCCTTGCTTGCCTTGCCGGCTATCGCAAACACCTTGGTGCCTTTGCTTTTCTCCGTCCCATACGCTGCATATTTTGCCGCACCGTTCAGAACAATCCACGGCACGTTGGCAAACGTCTCCACGTTGTTGATATTGGTGGGTTTGCCCCACAAACCTTTTGCCGCAGGATAGGGAGGCCGAACTTTCGGCGTGCCCCGTTTTCCCTCAATGGATGACATCAGGGCAGTCTCTTCACCGCAGACAAAAGCGCCCGCCCCTTCTTTTACCTTCAGCTTGAAGGAGAACTTGCTGCCGAAAATATTGCTGCCGAGCATGCCTTTCTTTTCGAGGATCGCAATGGACCGCTGAAGACGCCGCACGGCCATGGGATATTCCGCTCTGCAGTAAATATATCCCTCAGAAGCGCCGATGGCATATCCGCAGATCATCATGCCTTCGAGAACAGAGTGGGGATCGCCTTCCAGCACGCTTCGGTCCATAAAAGCCCCGGGGTCGCCCTCGTCAGCATTGCAAATAACGTATTTTTTATCGCTCTTGGACTGGCTTGCGAATTTCCATTTCATTCCGGTGGAGAATCCGCCGCCACCCCTTCCCCGCAGTCCCGACGCAATCATCATTTCAATAACCTGATCCGGAGTCATTTCCGTCAGGACCTTTTTAATTGCCTTGTATCCGTCCTTGCCAAAATACTCATCCAGGGAATCAGGATCAATGGTACCGCAATTGCGGAGAACAATTTTCACCTGCTTCTTCAGGTAGTCATACTCTTTGCCTTCTTTCTTGTCCCGTATGATCACCCATTCTTCGACCGGTTTCTGGTCGGTAACGTGGCTATCAAATATTTTTTTTGCCTTTTCCTCGGTGACGTCACCGTAAAGAAATGTCTGGGCCCCCGTACTTACTTCGACCAAAGGCTCCCGATAGCACATGCCGACGCAGCCGGTTGCAGAGACCACAACTGATGATTTAGGAGCACTCCCTGCCAAATTCGTTAAAGCATCCAAAACCTTTTGCGCTCCTGCCGAGACGCCGCAGGTAGCCATTCCAACAGTAATATTTATCACGGTTAACCTCGCCTCAATTCCGCGCTTTGCGCTGATATTCCTTCAACAGCTTCCGTACACTCTGGGCTGTCAGCTTTCCATGCACATCCTCGTTGATGAAAATAACCGGCCCGATACTGCAGCAACCGAGACATGCGACCGTCTCAACGGTAAACAAACCGTCATTTGACGTATCAGAGGAGTCGTCCAGCTTGAGTTCTTCTTTAATAACATTAAGAAGCATGGTTGAATCGTTAACATGACAGGCCGTTCCATCGCAGACCTTGATCAGATATTTTCCCGGCGGCTTCAGCCGGAACTGCTTATAAAATGTCACGACGCTGTAAATGTCGCTTTCAGCGGCCCCGGTCAGCTGGCTGATTTCATGAATAGATTCTTCAGGAACGTATCCGTTCTCCACCTGCACCTTCTGCAGAAGTGGAATAACGTCACTCTTACTTGCCCCTTTTGCAGCAACTTCAGGGGGAAAAAACTTAAATGTTGCGTTCTTGAGCACTCTCTGCCTCCTTACACTGCGCGATTTCGTACCCGAACGATCACGATAGTGCATCTCGTGACGTTGCAAACTCATTATTTTAACCTTTTTATACCCTTTTTACAAGAAAACTTTTCGGATAACGGCAAACGGAAAATTGCATTGATAAGAATTATAAATAAATACCCCTGCTGCAGCGCTGTCTTCTTTAATAGTAGAAATGTTTATGCAATTCCCGCAGATTTTTACAACAAAAAAACAGAAAACGACTCAAAAAAAAGGAGCGCCCCCCGGCTAAATTCCGCAGGGGGTAGCGCTCCCGGTCTATAGTCGCTACTCACAACAGTGCATGTTTGTTAACCAGCTGTAAAGAATATATCCACGCAATCGCGAATAGATCGGATGTGGCGCAGGTTCCTTAGAGCTGATGTTTGTAGGACTTAACAAACGCACTCATACGATCGCGAGCATCGAATACGCGTTTGCGCAGGTCCTTTGCATACTGATCCAGGTCAAGTTTAACCGTGGCAACGCCTTCATCCATGGCTGCCTTGGCAACCGCAACCGGCTCGAGGTCGATCAGACGGGTATCAAGCGCTTTCGGGATGATGTAGTCCAAACCATAGGTCAGTGACTTCACATTATACGCTTCGCAAACTTCCTGCGGTACCGGCTTTTTGGCCAGGTCAGCGATAGCTTGCGCTGCAGCTTTCTTCATATTTTCGGTGATTGCGGTTGCGCCGCAGTCCAGAGCTCCGCGGAAGATATAGGGGAACCCGGAAACGTTGTTCACCTGGTTCGGGAAGTCGGAACGGCCTGTTCCCATGATCAGGTCCGGACGAGCTGCCTTTGCATCGGGATACGGAATTTCCGGATCAGGGTTCGCCATGGCGAACATGATCGGATTTTTGGCCATGCTCTTAACCATTGCAGGGGATACAAGGTTCGCCTGCGAAAGGCCGAGGAACATGTCTGCGCCCTTGAATGCTTCTTCCAGTGACGAAAACGCCTTTTTCTGGGCAAACTGTTTCTTGTACTCGTTAAGGTCGGTACGACCCGCATGAATATGACCCTTAGTGTCGAACAGGGAGATGTTTTCCTGGGGAACACCGAGCAAAACATAGAATTTGCAGCAGGCGATACCGGCAGCACCGGCGCCCGAGCATACCACTCTCATGTCAGAGGCTTTTTTGCCTGAAATGTCGAGGGCATTGATCAAGCCTGCACCGGAGATGATCGCCGTACCATGCTGGTCATCATGGAATACCGGTATTTTCATGATCTTTTTCAGTTTTTCTTCAATGTAGAAGCAATCGGGGGCTCCGATGTCTTCGAGATTGATGCCGCCGAATGTCGGCTCTAATGCCTTCACAATTTCAATGATTTTATCCGGGTCCTTGACATCGAGATTGATATCGTAGGAATCAATGTCAGAGAAAATCTTGAACAAGATTCCCTTGCCTTCCATGACCGGCTTTGCAGCTGCTGGGCCGAGGTTTCCAAGTCCCAAGATGGCGGTACCGTTGGTGACAATTGCTACCAAGTTACCCTTACCTGTGTACTTGTAAACATCTGCGGGATTTGCCGCAATTGCGCGGCAAGCATCAGCAACACCCGGTGAGTAGGCTGTCGCCAGATCCTTCTGGGTAAAGTAGGGCTTTGTCGGAATGACTGTGCATTTCCCCGGGGGGAACGCATTATGATACTTCAATGCTTCTTCTTTCGTTACCAGTGCCATTTTACTACCTCCTTTTGTCTATAAAGTTATTTCCCGGCATTTTTACTTCAAATTTTATCACCGCTCGTATTTTTTACCAATACACCTGTTTCTGCAACTTTATAAATACTAACGAAACCAAAAAAGCAAGGAACATGCCAATTATTTTTATGGTATATAGGACTTATTTTACAGAGTATTAGCTGATTTTAGAATAATTTCGTTTGTTTTGTAATATAACGAAACTCATGGATGCAATTCGGGAAAAACTATAATATTATTATTTACAGCAAGATATGAATTATAATAAAAATTATAGGTCATAACTTTTCATACTGATTATTTTACATCTATATCTTCCATCTCGGATAGATAGATGTTTTCGCTTTTGTAAAGCGGCCCATCATAGCACAAATCACTTTTTTAGCAACAAAAAAAGACATATTATTCTTCACTCGAAGTTTCCTGCTGCTGTTTAAGACGCTTGCTCAGCGCCGGCTGTGATATGCCCAGAAATCGGCTTGCGACAGACTGATTCCCTCTCGCACGCTTCATGGCTTCCGCAATAAGCAGCCCTACAGCCTGCTGAATGGAGGGCAGAGTTTCCACACTTTCAAAGATATTCGCGGAATTAGCATGGAAACGCGAAGGGATCCGGTCATGCGAACTGCTTATCTTTTTAAATTGTTTGGTTGAAACGGTGCCCGAGGCGGACTGAGCAACGGCATCGAACACCATCGAACGCAGTTCCCGGATATTGCCCGGAAAATTATATTGTTCAAGAAGCGAGACCAGATCAAAGGCATAATTCGGCTTGTCCTTTCCGAGAGAACGGGCCGCTTCCTCCAGAAAATAATCAAGCAGCAGCGGGATGTCTTCTTTTCGATCGCGAAGCGGAGGCAGGTGTATATGGTGCGTGTGCAAACGGAAGAAAAGGTCCTTTCGCAATTCTCCCCGCGCCTGTTTTTCAGTAAGGTTCTGGTTCGTGGAAGCAATAACGCGCGCATTCAACCGCTTCGGCCTGTCGCTGCCTAAAGGAAAGTAGTCTCCCTCCTGAAGAAGGCGCAGAAGCTTCACCTGGGACGCATTGTTCAGGTCGCCTATTTCGTCCAGGAAAAGAGTCCCCTGGGCCGCCTGTTCCACCATGCCGCTTCTCGGCTGGTCCGCACCGGTAAAAGCGCCCTTTACGTGTCCGAACAGGGTATCGGTAAACATGGCGTCATCGAGCCCTCCCACATTCACCGATACCAGAGAACCCTTGCAGCCGCTTAATGTATGGACCGCATTGACGATAAGCCCTTTTCCCACACCGCTTTCACCCGTCACCAGCAGCGGCTGATTGCTTTTGGCAACGGCTTCCACATATTGGAAAATCGTTTTCATCGTTTTATTCAGCGTAATGATGCCTTCAAACGCGTGGGGATTCCGGAGTGAATCCGACAGAAAGCTTCTGGTCATCTCGCGGTTTTCCGAACGCATTTCTATGATTTTTATTGCATGCTGGATCGCGGTAATAATCCGGCATTCTTCCGCAGTCTTGACCATATAATCGAAAGCACCGTGTTTCATGCAGGTAACCGCGGTCTCGAGCTGGCTTATGCCGCTGCAGACAATCACTATTATCTCGGGGAACTGTTCGTTTATCAGTTTCAGAAGTTCCTCTCCCGAGAGGTTGGGCATCGTAAGATCCAGCAGCACAATGCCGATCTCCTGCTGGGCCAGTATCTCTAAAACATCACGGCTGTCCTGGCAGGACATCACATTGGTGATGCCTGCATGCCTCTCAAGGGACATGCGCATGGATCTGATCCATGCCTGCTCATCATCCACGATCAGGATGCGAAATGACGGATACCCTGCTGCACTCATGCCTGAACCTCCCATTCTGCCACAGGCAGTTTGATAATTACGGTTGCTCCCTCGCCGGGTTTGGAATTAAAACTCAGCGTTCCCCCATGCTCCTTCACAATTCCCGCGGAGATCGCAAGCCCGAGACCCGTTCCGCCGCTGTCCCTCTTGGTGGTAAAAAAGGGATCGGTCACGCGGTTCAGGTGTTCCGGCGGAATGCCGATTCCATCGTCATGCACCCTGATGATAATCGTCCCGACTTCACGTTCATATGAGGTCATGACAAATATCCCCTTGTCGACAAACGGCAAGCCGGGAAACGAACTCATAATATCTACCGAAGGCTGTGGTGTGCGTTCCGGTTTCTGCCGATTGGCGCTCTCAACGGCCTGCGCCGCATTCAGCACGAGGTTTACAATCACCTGTTCGAGCCGGTGGGGATTGCCCTTGACCAAAGGAAGCGGTTCCGTGCAATAAACAGCGCAGTGGATGGCCGAGCTTTTCAACGAGTGCTCCAGCAGACGGACGGAAGTCCGCACCACATTGTTCACATCGAACAGCTCTTTGGAATTGGAATCGTTTTTCTTCGAAAAATGTTTGAGGTCGTCGACAATACGCTTGATGCGCTTTACCGCAACCTGCATCTCGTCAAGAAGCTGGGGAAGTTCCTTGCGCATCCGTGAATATGGGAGACCAGCCATTAAAAATTCCCCGTGTTCCTGATAGTAGGCATCGAGTATCGGATCAATGTCTTTGATGACCTCGCTGACCAGCGGCAAATTAAAAAGAAGCAGACCGTTCGGATTGTTGATTTCATGGGCCACGCTCGAGACAAGAACGCCCAGAGCCGCCATTTTATCGGCCTGGATCAACCGCTGGTGCTGAAGCCTCAGCTCTTCATCCATGCGTTTGCGTTCTTCCACCTCGCGGTTCAGGGCAGCGGTCCTGGCGGCAACCCGCATCTTCAGCAGTCTGGACCAAATAATGGACGCAAGAAGGCCGAAAATAAGCGCGGAGACAATATACATGTTGTATTTTTTCAGCCATTTCCAGGAAGCATACTCTGTATCCACGTTTCCCAGCCATTTTTCCTGCAGTTCCTGATACCGGCCCGTCTCTTTGAGAAATGCCAGCCCTTCGTTGAATTTTTCCAACGTAGCCAGGTTCCCTTTTCTGAAAGCAAAGCAGTACTTGCTGGTATCGATATTCTTGGCAACCAGTTCGACGTTTGTGATCTTTAAGTCGGTAATCAGATATGTTGCCTGAAGCGTTTCCAGCACGGCATAGTCATATTTAGCCGAGGCAAGCATCTTCAGTGCCTCCGCAATGGACGAAACAGTGACTATCTGAATTTGGCTCCATGCCGCCCGGGAATAATCGTGCTTTCCATCCAGGCTCACAAGAACGACTTTTTTTCCGCGGAGATCATCAAGGGATGAAACCGGAGATGCATCTGTTCTGGCAAAGATAGAATGAGAAATTGCGGAATGCGGCGATGAAAGGTCTAGGGTATGCGCCCGTTCTTCCGAAAAGGGAAGGCCTTCGATAACATCGATTCGACCGGTTTCCAAATCCCTGAATATCGTGGACCACGATTTTTCCAGCTTAAACGTGACTTCAACGTCCATGGTCTCGGCTATGGCTTTGGTCAACTCCACAATGAAACCGGCGGGCTTGCCATCTCTGTCAATAAACTCATACGGTGGATGGGCGCTGTTGCCGCCTACAACGATTATGTGTTTGGAGTTATTGGTGTTCTCCGCGGCCAGAGCCTGAGCATGGAGAGCTGGTAATAACAGCAGTAGACAGATGAAGGCTCTCACCATCATAGTGATTTAGCTTGCCTCTGGGATTGGTGGGGTTTTATGAATAACATAATTTGTGTAACTTACTGCATTATAAGGAGAAAGTCAAGCAACATATGAGTTTTTGCCTGTTAATAACAAAAAAACCGCTACCTCCACCTTTATCTTGACAAACCTAGCCCGTTGAGAGCAAATTCCTCATATGATTTGACATAATACAGGTGTGTAATTGCAAAAAACGGGCTGTAGCAATCACCAGGGTAGCCATCCTTCACCTCATCGCCTCATCACAGATGCCACAACTGAGTTTCGTCCAAAAAAGCCATTCCATACATTGCATATTAGCCGTAGCATGACGACCATTCCGAGTTTGAATATTAGTCG
>CAZPGZ010000056.1:0-8465 GCA_964586075.1 uncultured Nitrospiraceae bacterium
CTCAAGCCGTTGCACTATAACACAATTGTTTCCGGGCTGTCAATGAGAATGCCCGGTCCACCGGCACTGTTTCCCTTCTTCATTGCACGAAATAAATGCGTCCTTCCAACGTCATATTTCAATTAATCAGCTTGTAGCCTCTTTACAATCAGCATATAATGCCTTATAATTTTGGGGAATAAATTCTCCTGTATTGTGTTAGCAGACACTTTACACAAAAATAAACCGCATGGTATTTATGATGTCCGTTCAGGGTATTGCCGGAGATCGTCGTTTTCTCTTTGGTATTACAATCATTCCTCGTCGAACGAACTAGTTTTTCTGGAAAGAGCATACGCGTATGAAAAATAGAATTTGTCTCGTGGCCCCCTACAGGATGCTGGCAGAATTCGCAACAGAAAGCAAACATGCACATCATCTCCCCATTGATATTGTAATGGGAGATCTGGAGGAGGGGGTAGAGCACGCCCTGAAAGCAGTAAAAGAAGGCGCTCAAGTTATCGTGAGTCGTGGCGGAACCGCATCGCTTATACGAAAACATGTGGATATTCCCGTTGTTGAAATCCAGGTCACAAGTATTGATATTTTACGCGCAATCTATCCCACCATCAAACAGGGAAAAGTACTTGGCATCCTTGGTTACCAGAACGTCGTAACGGGGTGTCGTTCAGCTGCTCAGGTTCTTGATATTCCCTTCCATGAAATCAATCTTGGGATGGACGGACCCATCTAAAACTGACTGGGAGCAAGTCCACGAGCAAGTTAAACATTTGATGCAAGAATGCGGTGTAAACATAATTATTGGAGACTTCACAGCTGTAAGAAAGCTGAACCTCCCTGACGTCGATATGCGACTTATTGCATCCGGCAAAGAGTCAATTTTACCGACGATAGAGGAAGCGAACCGCGTCGTGCACGTACTTGAGGAGGAGCAAAAGTCTTCTCAAAGACTTCAAGCTATTCTTAATTTTGTGCATGACGGAATAATAGCAACCGATGAAAAAGGCACAGTGACCCTCATGAATTCATCGGCTGAACGGACTTTTCATATACGCCAGGATCAGGCCTTGCTCCGCCATATTAAATCTGTCATCAGAGATACTCGAATTGACCAGGTCTTGAAGACCGGTAATGCCGAAGTGGGACAGATGCAGAAAGTTCCTGGCGGTCACATTCTCACTAACCGAATTCCGATTGTTGTAAATGGTGCTGTAAAAGGCGTAGTGGCAACGTTTCAGGAAGTGGCTCAGATTCAGAACGCAGAAAAGGCTATACGCCAGATACTTTATGGAAAAGGACTCGTTGCCACACATAAGTTTGATGATATTCTAACCGTCGATTCTCAAATGAAAAAAATTGTCGATATCGCAAAAGGCTATTCACAAATCGGAGCAACAGTGCTGATTCAAGGTGAAAGCGGAACCGGCAAAGAACTGTTTGCACAAAGCATCCACAACCAAAGCCCACGCGCGAACGGCCCTTTCGTCGCCGTTAACTGCGCGGCGCTTCCGCACCATCTGCTGGAGAGTGAACTTTTTGGCTACGTGGAGGGTGCATTTACCGGTGCAAAAAAAGCAGGCAAAATCGGATTGTTTGAATTGGCGCACAAGGGAACAATTTTCTTGGATGAAATTGGCGATATGGACAAAAACCTTCAGTCCAGGCTTTTGCGGGTTCTTGCAGAACGCCAAGTCATGAGATTGGGCTCGGATGCGCTCCTTCCTGTCGATATCAGAGTTATCGCCGCTACAAACACAGACCTTCGAAAACAGGTCAAGTCAGGAGACTTCCGCAAGGATCTTTATTACAGGCTCAATGTATTGAGCCTGTCCCTGATCCCTCTTCGTGAGCGCAGAGGCGATATACCAATTCTTATGGAGCATTTTTTTCAGCGCTTATCTCGCGAACATAATCGAGCCATCAAGAAACTGCCATCCGAAGTTATTCGCATGTTCGACAACTACCAATGGCCTGGAAATATCAGGGAGCTTAAAAATGTAATGGAACGCATTATATTCTCGTCTGAAAAGGCGGATATCCATTTGCCGACTATACAGTTGATCGTCGATGAACTTCAAGCCGCTCACGAAGATGAACCTGCTTCGTATCGGGATAGAGAGCCAATCTCTGATGTGATCGAGACTGATCATCTTCATTTGCCGACAGTACGACTGATGGTCAAAGAATTGCTTAATGCTCGCTCTGCCAACTCTGCCTTAGGCTCGAATAACGATTTCTTCGCCGGCTCATATCAAGATATTAAACGTAGAGTCATTCGTCAAATACTCGAAGAGGAAAACTGGAATAAAAGCCGAGCCGCCCGACGGCTTCGAGTGCACCGTACAACAATAGACCGCTTTAGCTAAACCAACAAATATTCACCAGTTTACAGCTGCGACCCAGTTTAACAGCCTCCATTCTTATTTCTCCCTCTTTTTTCATCCCTTCAACAAGATTTGTTACAGCCTTACTTCACTTCGGCATCAATACCAACGTCAGGGATAGATGTTGTCGTAAAAAACGACATTAACTGCATACTAGTTGTACATGAGTAGCGTTTTCTTTGTTTCTGAAACTATAACTATTTAGAAAATAAAGAATGGCACAGCTTGTGCACAACAAATATCGTTCGCGCGAACAATAGCATTGCTTTTCATAAAAAAGGTACCTGGAAACTCTAATCAATATCTGATGAATTATTGCAGAGCATTCCAGTACACAGGGACTAGTGCCGAATTAAAACAAGGAAGTTAGGGATGACATGGCTGATTTGGCCGGCACTTGATAATTTCTCGATCGATAGAAGTGCGACTTTGCTACACACATTAGTGAGTGGATAAATTTCGAATCGCATTAAAAAATTTAGGGGGAGGGTAAGTCATGAAAATTTTAGGCGCTATTAACAAAGTACCTGGCGGTCTTATGGTTGTTCCTCTGTTCATCGGCATGGTGATCAATACCTTTTTTCCGGATTTGCTTAAGATCGGCGGATTTACAGAGGCATTGAGCGGTAAAGGTTACCCAACGGTTTTAGGTATGTATCTCTTCTGCTGCGGTGCAAAAATGACCTTGAAAACAGCGCCGCGCATGTTAAAACGCGGAACCGGTATTCTGGCCGCCAAAGTCGGCATAGCTGTTCTTATTGCTTACTCAGTAGCGAAATTCTTCGGAGGAGAAATCTTCGGACTATCTACCTTAGCAATAATGGTCGCAATGAGCGACACTAATGGAGGCATGTTCCTTGCCCTTACCAGTGCTATGGGAGATGAAGAAGATGCAGGAACATATGTACCTCAAAGCATTGAAACCGGACCCTTTTTAACCATGGTATTTCTCGTCGGAGCAGGACTGGCCGTTATTCCCTGGCTTACCATCTGGTCTGTAGTCGCTCCGATTTGCGCCGGTGCTATCCTGGGCAATCTGGATGACGAATTACGTGAGTTTTTCGGCAAACGTGAAGGAATCATTGTTCCTTTTATGGCTTTTACGCTGGGCCAGAACATTAATCTCGGCTCTGTGCTGACAGCAGGGATCCAAGGAATTATCCTGGGTGTATCCGTTTTGATCATTACCGGAACTATCTGTATTCTCGTCGACAAGCTGTTGGGTGGATCTGGTATTGCTGGAGCTGCCGCTTCAAGTACAGCCGGGAATTCGGCAGCTGTTCCAAAAGCTGTTGCAATGGCTGACCCCTCTTATAATGCCATCGCTAATGTTGCAACCATTCAGGTGGCCGCTTCCGTCATTGTTACTGCTGTTCTAACTCCCATATTGACTGCGTGGATGTATCGTAAGGTACAAAAAGAACGGGCTAAAAAAACAGCCACGATTGATACAGGTCCCGCCCCGGTATAGGTAGTAAATGATTTGATCCAGAGAACTGCGGCAAGAATACACCAAAACACTCATTATCCGGGCTAATTAGCACGGATTATATGCTGTCAGTAGTACTAGATACAATGCCATTTTCAGAATACACGTTCTGGGAACTGATACGGTGAAACATCAATATCTTTATTTTTAATAAATAAAAAAAATTTGGAGGATTAATAATGAAACCAGTTGTTCTTGTTACCCGCAAACTGCCGGATGCAGTTGAAAATCGTCTTCGTCGAGACTACGAGCCACGTCTTAATCCGGGGGATGTTCTCTACTCCGGGGATGAGTTGATCAAGCTCGCAAACGGCGCTGATGCCATTCTTCCCTGCCATACCGAAAAATTCACAGCTGACATAATTTCTCGTTTGCCAGAAAGTGTACGCGTAATTGCAAATTTTTCTGTAGGTTACGATCACGTCGATGTCAAGGCCGCAAAAGCGAAAGGCATTATTGTCACAAATACTCCTGATGTGCTGTCTGATGCCACGGCCGAGCTTACCATGTTGCTGATGCTTGGTGCTGCGCGTCGGGCAAGTGAAGGCGAACACATGGTTCGCGCCGCCGAGTGGAAAGATTGGAGTCCCAGTTTCATGGTCGGCACTCAGGTTACGGGTAAACGACTTGGTATTATCGGATTTGGACGTGTCGGACAGGTTGTTGCCAAACGGGCCCGCGGGTTCGACATGAAGATTCACTATAATGATGTGCAAAAATTGTCGCCCGCTATCGAAGAAGGAGCTGTTTTTCACAAGACGCCCGAAGAGCTGCTGCCTCATTGCGATTTTCTCGCACTCCACTGCGTATCTAGTCCGGAAACCTTCAAGCTGCTGAATGCTTCTCGCATAGCCCTTCTACCGGACGGTGCCATTGTTGTCAATGCAAGTCGTGGGGCTGTAGTTGATGATGAAGCCCTGATTGCAGCACTCAAGTCGGGAAAACTAACAGCTGCCGGTCTTGACGTCTACAACAATGAACCGAACATTAATCCCGAATATCGTCAACTGCCCAACGTGTTCCTCATGCCGCATATCGGCAGTGCCACGAAGGAGACAAGGGACGCAATGGGTTTCCGGGCGCTCGACAATCTAGATGCTATTTTTGCAGGAAAAGAGCCGCGCGACCGAGTTGCCTGAGATATCAGAATTGCATGGTATGTCTAAATGCTATGTCTCACGCTTATATAGCAGCAGTTAAGCCGCCGCTTTAGTAGCGTTTTTGAACTCCTAGCTCCTCCGGCGTCTTTTGTTTGCGCCGGATGGGGTTCACGGCTTAACTGCCGTATTTTCTCGGGACGCTTTCCAGCCAGGAAAACTTGGGGAAAACCAGCACGGATATTAGGCGGTTGTAATCTCTTTTCAAAATAATTGTGCCTACATCTACACTTACTGCCTGTAAAAAAACTGTGCTCAATCGTTTTATTGCTGCACGTATGGCGAAGATCATCCTAAAATTAAGAAGCTAACCGATGTTCCATGACAGAACATCAATAATATTTATAAGGTGGTCAAATGAGTGATTTGAAAGGAGAAAGGTGTTATGAAAATAAAAGCAGGGATTATTTTAGCAGTTGTAATGGTTTGCAGTGTATTTTTGATCAACAATGTTTATGCTGAAGGAGCAAAGCCAAAAAAAGTAATCGCTCTTAAAAAGTACCCCGATTTTAAACTTGGATTTCTCGCTAACAATTTTGTTAAAGCACTTCCACCTTCGAAGGACAATTTAAAAAAAATTTTTGATTGGGCAAGCGCGCAAGGTTTTTCGTGGGTCGAGCTCAGGGACGCAAAGGGGACTCTGACCTACGAAGAAGCAAAGGAACTCGCCGCCTATGCGGCAGCGAAAAATATTGAAGTTATCTATTCGTTTCAAATCGGATTGCTGGATCCGCAATTTAATGAAATATTTTACCGAGTGTGCGCAAATGCAGCACTGTTTCGCGGACCGAGAGTGATCAGAACCGTTGTCGCTGGACCGGAGTTCAATGCCGATCCCAATAAAGCCACTTGGACGAAAGAAGAATTCGACAAACTCCTCGACATCGCGAATAACGCGGCGAATATTGCAAAATTAATGGGATTACAGTTTGTTGTAGAGAACACCTACGAATCTATGCAGGGTAACGGAACCACGACCTTCGGTATCGCCGACCTATTTATGAAAGGAAACGGCAATATTGGCTCGCAGTATGACGCAGCGAACTTCTTTACCTTGACACGCACTCGGTTAACCCCCGAAGTCGCAAAAGGCTATTTTGAGAAGCATGCAAATAGAACGTATTACATGCATGTCAAAACAAGCACCAAGGAACACAAATCAGCAGCTATTCTTTCTGACAGCGAACTCGATTTCGGAGTGATATTTGATAGTCTCACCAAGGCGAAAGTTCGTTACTTGGCAGTGGAGCTTCCCCCGCAGGAGAAATTTGAAGACTGCGCCAACAATCTCATAAAAAGCATTGATTACTTAAAAAGTAAATACTAACGAATCAAAGTTGAAAAGTCATAAAATCTATTTTTAATGTAAGTAAAATCCACGCTTTTACATAAAGGGTGCTGCCTCCAATTACGGGCAGCACCTTTTATAGCAGAACGTATACACTGGAATTTTGAACAGGAGGAGAATATGCATGCCGAAATTTGCAGCAAATTTGACGATGTTGTTCACAGAAGTGCCATTTCTGGAACGCTTCGGCCTCGCTAAAGAGTCAGGATTTTCATTTGTGGAGTATCTCTTCCCCTATGATTTTGATCCGGAGGATTTAAAATCCCAACTTCAAAAAAACGGTTTGAAGCAGGTACTTTTCAATCTTCCCTCAGGAGACTGGGCAAAAGGAGACCGCGGTATCGGCGTGGATCCGAAACGCGTGGAGGAATTCAAGGTCGGAGTGTTCATGGCAATTGACTATGCGCTCGCCTTGGGCGTGTCCCAGGTGAATTGTCTTGCAGGGAAGAGGGTTCCTGGATTCGACGATGCCAAGCATTGGAAAACCCTCGTGGAAAATGTTCGATATGCGGCAATTGAGCTCCAAAAAATGAATCTGCGGCTGGTAGTGGAAACAATAAATCATTTTGATATCCCTGGTTTTTTCTTGAATCGGGTGGACCAAACGATGAGATTAATCGACGAGGTCGGCATGTCGAACGTATCCATGCAGTATGATGTGTACCATGCGCAGCGTGAAGAGGGTGAATTGATGGAAACGATTCGTAAGCATATCGCTAAGATCGGTCACATTCAGATCCCTGATAATCCCGGCAGACACCAGCCCGGAACCGGCGAAATCAGTTATCCCTTTCTCTTTAGAGAGCTCGATACCTTGGGCTACCAAGGGTATATTGGATTAGAATATGTACCTAGCTTGGACAGCAAATCTTCATTCGACTGGATACAGGAGTTTGGTTATAAACTATAATAAAAATCGTATCTACATTTAATAAGGAGCGAAACATGAAAATTGGATTTATTGGACTCGGCATCATGGGTAAACCCATGGGCAAAAATTTACTTAAAGCTGGTTATGAGTTGGTTGTGTACGATGTGACAAAAGCGGCAGTGGATGATCTTGTTGCCGCAGGTGCGCAGACAGCTCTTAACCCGAAAGAAGTTGCAAAACAAGTTGAATATATCGTCACAATGCTACCGAATTCCCCGCACGTAAAACAAGTGGTGTTGGGAGAAAACGGCGTGATAGAAGGCGCCAAAGCCGGCACCGTTGTTATTGATATGAGTTCTATTGCCCCTCTCGTCAGTAGAGAAATTGCTGCCAAACTGGCTGAAAAAAGCATCGAAATGCTGGATGCGCCGGTAAGCGGTGGAGAACCAAAAGCAATTGACGGCACGCTGTCAGTGATGGTAGGCGGTAAAAAAGAAATTTTTGAAAAATGTTTTCCGATTATGAAAGCCATGGCGGGATCGGTTGTTCTGACCGGAGACATCGGAGCAGGCAATGTGACTAAACTGGCCAATCAAATCGTAGTTACCCTCAATATTGCTGCCGTGTCAGAAGCCCTGGTTTTGGCAACCAAAGCCGGTGTTGATCCTGAGCTAGTTTATAAGGCGATTCGCGGCGGGCTGGCCGGAAGTACGGTTTTAGATGCGAAGGCGCCATTAATGTTTGATCGTAAATTCGATCCCGGGTTCAGAATCAATCTGCACATTAAGGATTTGAACAATGTTTTAGAAACTTCACATGAAGTGGGTGTTCCGTTGCCGCTCACTTCAGCAGTCATGGAAATGATGCAGGCTCTCAGGGTTGATGGTTTGGGAAACAATGACCATGGCAGCCTGGTACAGTATTACGAAAAACTGGCCAAAGTTGAAGTCAAAAAAAATTAGCGGGTAACCACAGTTTGCAAAAAACCTATTTTCTTGGTAGGAGAACGGGTTGATTTCCTCGGGAATCAACCCGTTTATTTTGCGATTACGATACTGTTAGGCATACCATTAGGTAAGATGACAGGATAAAAAGAACGTAGGTTGCCAAAGTAAGCTTTATTTCATACAGACAAGTCTATACAAGGCATCAACTGAACAGGGAGACTTCATGACGAAGCGTACAAAAATTATTGCAACCATCGGACCAGCCTCAA
>CAZPGZ010000057.1:0-8166 GCA_964586075.1 uncultured Nitrospiraceae bacterium
GCGCTCGACAACTGGCAGAAGATCCAGGACCAGTATGAGTGCTACTACTTTATCGCTGACTGGCATGCCCTTACCAGCAACTACGCCGACACGTCGAACATCAGGAACTATATCGCCGAAATGGTCATGGACTGGCTTGCAGCGGGACTTGACCCCGAAAAGTCGGTATTGTTTCAGCAGTCTCTTGTTCCTGAGCACGCGGTGCTCCATCTTCTGTTTTCCATGTCCACGCCCCTCCCCTGGCTCGAACGCGTCCCCACGTACAAGGAAAAAATGGACCAGATCCAGGACAAGGACATGCATACCTACGGCTTCCTTGGATATCCGGTGCTGCAGGCCGCGGACATCCTGATCTACAAGGCCGATTTCGTTCCCGTCGGGATTGATCAGCTGCCGCACCTTGAACTTACCCGGGAGATCTGCCGCAGGTTCAATTCCTTTTACGGCGAAGTGTTTCCGGAGCCCCAGCCGCTGATGACCGAGTATCCAAAGGTCCCCGGCATAGACGGCAGAAAGATGAGCAAAAGCTATAACAACTGCCTCTACCTTTCTGAAAGCCCGGAAGAAATATCCAGAAAGATAATGCAGATGGTCACGGATCCGGCCCGCGTGCGCCGGCAGGACCCTGGAAACCCGGATGTCTGTCCTCTGTTCGCGCTTGATAAAATATTCGCGCCGCAGGCGTGGTGCGAACAGGTGAATGTGGAGTGCAGACGCGCGGGAATCGGCTGTGTGGATGACAAGAAAGAACTGTTAAAACATCTTCTCGCGTTTCTCAAGCCGATGCAGGAGCGGAGAAAGAAGCTTGCCGAACATCCGAAGGACGTTATGGAGATCATTCAGGAAGGCTCCCGCCGCGCGCGAACTGTCGCAGCCAAAACCCTGGCAGAAGCAACCGCCGCGATGAAGCTGTGAGCGGATTTTTTCTCCATGCAGAAAAGACGCTGGTTCATGCAATGCACCTCTTTGCGGCCTCTGCGCATCGTAAGCGTGATGTTTGGTTTGCCTCTGCCTGAAAAATCCTTGACAATGCTGTACGTCTCCCCTATTATTCAAGCAGCATTCCCCGGACCCTAGGAATAATTGCATGATTACGACCCTTCAGGACGTCCTCACAGAATACAAGTCCGACATGGAGCGCATGGAGCGCAGGATCCATGAAAGCCTCGGCACGGAAATTCCCCTTATCAAGGAAGTCAGCAGATATATCCTCGGATCGGGCGGCAAACGCTTTCGTCCGTTGCTGCATCTCCTGTCAGCACGGCTCTGCGGCTACCGGGAGCATGATGCAGAATATCTTATCGGAAGCATCATGGAGTTTCTGCACACCTCTTCCCTCCTGCACGATGATGTTGTCGACGATGCGAAACTCAGACGGGGCCGTTCCTCCGCCAACTCCATTTGGGGAAACCAGGCCAGCATTCTTGTGGGTGACTACCTTTACTCGAAAGCGCTGTATCACGCCGTCCGGCTTGAGAACCAGCGCATTATGGCCGTTCTTTCAGAAACGACCACCGTCATGTCGGAAGGCGAAGTGCTCCAGCTGATGCATATCCAGAATCCGGACATCACCGAAGCGGATTACTTCAGGCTCGTCGAATGCAAAACAGGCGTCCTCATCGCGGCATCCTGCAGGCTCGGCGCAATCATCAGCAGGGCCCCGTTGTCCCAGGAAGACGCCCTCACGGCATACGGCAAAAAACTCGGACTGGCGTTCCAGATTACGGATGATACGCTTGATTATGCCGCTGATCAGACCCAACTCGGCAAAGTTCTGGGAAAAGACCTCGCCGAAGGCAAAGTCACGCTTCCGCTGATCTATCTCATGCGCGAGGCGGCCCCGGAAGAGCGAAAAAATCTCCATGGCATCCTGCAGGCTGACGCAGTCAACGACGCAGATCTCGCCTCTGTGCTGGGGCTCATGAAAAAATATGGTTCGGTTGAGAAGTCCCTCGAAAAGGCGCAGCAGTTTTCCAACGAAGCGAAGGCAGCTCTGGATCTGTTTCCGGACACGCTGCACCGCCGTGCCCTCACGGCGCTTGCGGATTACGTGATACAACGGGAGATGTAATATGCACCCCCTTGTCGCGCTGGCAAAGGAAACTGTTGAGCTCTATGTTCGGGGGCGGAAAATCCGCGAAATTCAGGAACACGAGCTTTCGCCCGACATGCAGGGCAGGGCAGGCGTTTTTGTCTGCCTGAAAATACGGGGGGTGCTTCGCGGCTGTATCGGGACGTTCCAGCCGCAGGAACCGACCATAGGGCACGAAACGATCAGAAATGCCATCAGCGCCGCCACTTGTGATCCCCGTTTTCAATGCCTGCGTGAGGAAGAACTCGGCCAGGTGGAGTACACGGTCGATGTTTTAACACCTCCCGTGCCGGTTGCGGACAAAAGCGAGCTTGATCCCCGGCGCTACGGGATCATTGTTCAGGCAGGGGGCAGGCGGGGCCTGCTTCTGCCGGACATCGAAGGAGTGGACACCGTTGCGCTCCAGATCAGCATCGCCATGCAGAAAGCGGGCATCCCACCGGGAACGCCGGTGGAACTGTCGCGATTTGAAGTAAAACGCTACCATTAAACAGCAAGGGCCGTGACTCCTTCCATTCTTTCGAAATCAAACAAGGATGAAGGCAGGGCGGAAAAATTACCCGTTTTTGTGAAGATTACAGGAAGGAAAAGAATCAATGGAAAAAATAGACAGAGCTGAAAAAAAAGACACGCAAAAAGCAAAAATCATTTTTCTCTCGCTTGCAGCACTGGTTGCCATCCTTCTGGTCTGGAGTGTTGTTTCCATGAACAAGGCCCGGTCCGAGCGGGATGCAGCACGGCAGGAAGCGGAAATGCTCAGGCAGGACAATGCCAAACTTGAACAAATGGTCAAAGACTTGAGCCAGGACAATGCCTTCCTCAAAAAAAAGATCGAGCAGCTCCAGGTAAAACCCAAGGCAAAACCGGCCGCAAAGAAGAAGACCAAAACCGCCACCAAAAGCAGTTCATCGAAAAAAACAACGAAATAGACCCTGCAAGCATTGTTGTTTCCGCATCGCATTCCGGGCGGCAGACGCGCGGCCAATGACCGCGTTTCAATGCAACCGAGATGCGGTAATCAGCCGGACGCAAAAACCGGACGAACAGCACTCCAGAAGGTAGGCTTTCGCTCCATCCCGGCATTATGTATCAGAGGAATTTGCTGCGGATAATGAGGCACGAACGAATTATCCGTACAGGAGTTTGTGAAATATTCCTGCCGCGACATCTGAAACGCGCACCTGTTAGTCCTGTTCTCTGAGCCATCCAGGAGGCACGCCGGCCTTGCGTGCGTCCTCGGGAATAACCTTTTCCACCTCATTTCGGGCGCTGTCAATTTCCTGCTGGACGGCCGTCATTTCCTGCTCGATGCGATCAGCTTCCAGTTTTAATCCTATATTCCCGGAAGCTCCTCCTGCCCATCGTGCCATTGCCGCATTTCGCTTTTCGTTAAGCTCCTGATACCGCTGCTGAGCGTCCGCAAGACGTTTCCGGGCCTGCTTCAGACGCTGCTGCCATTCTTCTTTTCGTTCTTGCTCAGAAAGTTCATCATTGCCCGTGTCGGCTGGTCTGGTTATTTTTTGCTGCTGATCAGAGTCTTTGTCGGGCGTTGATTCTTCAACCCTGAGAGTTTTGCTGCGATATTGCTTCGGAACCGCGCCCAGGTCATCAGTGACATGCACGACTCCCCTGTCGTCAGTCCACTGATACAGATAACTTTTTTGCGGCTCCTTGCCCGCTGGTTGATCCGTTGGTCCGGTCTGGGCAAAAAGCGTGCCGGAGACAAACAACAGAATTGCAGCGGCAACAGTTATCAGGCGCATAGCTGCTCCTTTTGTTGGATGGTGCAGACGGCGTATGCCGCTATTCCTTCGCCTCTCCCCGCGAAACCGAGCCCTTCAGTCGTCGTGGCCTTCACATTGACGGACGTCCTGTCGATTTTTACGGCAGAGGCGATATTCGAAACCATCACGGAAATATGCGGCGACATTTTGGGTTTTTCAGCTACAATAGTCGCATCGATATTATTGATCCGGAAGCCTGAATCGGCAAGCAGCCGGTGAACTTCTTCAAGAAGCGTAAGGCTTGATATGCCTTTGTATTTCAGCGACGAATCCGGGAAATGCCTGCCGATGTCCCCGAGTCCCGCCGCGCCCAGCAGGGCGTCGCAAATTGCGTGAAGCAGCACGTCTGCATCGGAGTGTCCGAGCAGGCCCTTTTCATACGGTATTTCGACGCCGCCGATGATAAGTTTTCTGCCCTCGATAAGACGATGGACATCATACCCTGTCCCGATACGCACGATCATCTCCCCTTGAGTATCTCTTCCGCCAGGATCAAATCCTCAGGCGTCGTTATTTTAATATTATCATAACTTCCCATAATGACGCGCACGGGAACGCCAATCCGCTCTACCAGCGTCGAGTCGTCTGTTCCGTATACATTATGCTTGTATGACTCGGAATATGCACGTTTCAGGATTTTGACCGGAAACGTCTGCGGTGTCTGGATCGCCCACAACCGGCTGCGTTCCAGCGTATTCCGGACGACCCTCTTATCGTCAACTTCCTTGATCGTGTCCTTGATCGGCACGCCTGCCACGACGCATTCGCCTTTCTTCGCGAATTCGATGGATTCCCTGATCATCTCATTCGTCACAAAGGGACGGACCCCGTCATGAACCATCACGATCGAAGCGTCCTTTTCCAGCTTCTTCAGACCGTTTGCAACCGAATCCTGCCGCTCCTTGCCCCCGACAACCAGAGTCTTGACCTTTGTAATATGGTACTGTTCGATTATATCCTGAAGGCAGGTTTCCATGTCTTCTTCGGACAAAACGGGAATGATCTCGTCGATTTCCGAGGCCCGCTGAAATACAAGGAGCGTATGAGCAAGCATCGGCTTGTCGCCAAGCGGGAGAAATTGCTTCGCAACGGCTTTTCCCATCCGTTTGCCCATACCTGCTGCCGGGACGAGTACTGTCACTTTAGACATGGCCACCTCAACAGTCTTCCTGAATGTTCAGAAAAAGATTCAGGAAGGAATCAGATCACAAGCAAAAAAATATTTTCAGTGAAGCATGAGCGCGGGCGTCAGGAATGCACAAATGCTATTTTTTATAGTTTTTGACGATTACCTTAAACCGCTTGGACAAGGGAGCTTCCATATTGAGCGTTACACACAGCTGGAATTGTTCTTCCCGTCCTTCTGACAGAACATCAAACGGAAGAATAATCTGGCCGTTTTCCATGAACGGACTCCCCAAGTTCACCGTGGGTCCCGCATCGGGCAGCTGCCCCGGCGGTTCCATGTTCAATCCATCATCTGCCGGACGGCTGTCCGGCACCGCGGACTCGTGAGAAGAAAATGCCTGCGGTTCGTTTTCCAAGTGTTGCGGCGTGTTTTCGTCTTTTCCGGCAATTTCCGTGAATGTAAAATTGTGACGTTCGGGAAACTTCTGCATGTCCTGCAGGATAAGCTTGGACGCGGCGGTGAATGTTTTGAGAACGCCCTGGCCGGTCGTCGCAACCGCTTCGTAGTAGGGAAGATTCCTTGGATTTAATGCAGCGTTCAGTTCCTCGATGCTGAGAATATCCGGCAGATCCCGCTTGTTATACTGGATCACCATGGGAAACTCGTCGAGAGCGATGCCCTGCTCTGCAAAATTCTCACGCAGGTTCGCAATGCTCTCAAGGTTTGCATCGAGCATGGCCCGCTGGGAATCAGCGACAAAAATCACCCCATCCGCGCCTTTGAGCACCAGTTTCCGTGTCGCATTATAAAAGACCTGGCCGGGAACCGTATAAAGATGGAACCGCACTTTATAGTTCATGACGGCGCCGATTTCAACCGGGAGAAAATCGAAAAAGAGAGTGCGGTCCGTTTCGGTCGAAAGCGAGATAAGTTTGCCCCTCATTCCCGGTGCAATACGGTGGTAGATCAAATGAATGTTCGTCGTTTTGCCGCACAGACCGGGTCCATAGTACACGATCTTCGCATTTATTTCACGGGTAGTATGATTTACTAAAGCCATGGCCCATCATTACACAAAAAGTATGGTATGTCAATACTGCCTGCCGCGCGATCAATTCAGAAAGCATGCATCCGCGCACCTTTTTTACCGTCGAAAATTCAAATTGCAACCGGACGCTTTCGGAAAAGCGAAGCGGATCCATCGCTGTATGTCCGCATCAGGAACGCCGGTTCATCCGTTCGCCAGCAGTTTCAACACCGCTTCGTGCAGTGCCGCATTCGCACTCGCGAGCAGCGGAACTGTCCGGGCAAGTCCGACCGTCACATCGCCGATCGCACCGCCTGCCAGATCGGTCACCACCCCGCCTGCCTCCTGGACAATCAGCCTGCCTGCCGCATAATCGAATGTCCGCGATGCCGTAGCAGTTAAAAATACGCTTACTGCCCCCGAAGCCAGATACGCAAGATCGAGTGCCGTTGAACCAAAACAGCGCATCCGGCGCGCCTTCGTCAAAACAGGCATGATGCGCGGGATGTCCACGGCGGGCGTAGACGCTTCACAGGCCACGATGGCAAGGGTTTCAGCCGGCGAAGTGGTGAGGCGGAGCCCGTTTTTATACGCTCCTTTTCCCCGTACTGCCCAAAACGCGTCTCCCGCGCACGGATTTACAACATACGCGACAGCAGTGTCCAACAGCGTATTCCCATCCAGCAGCGCAAGCGCAGTGGAAAAAAATGGAATGCCGTTCTTTGCGTTATTGCTCCCGTCTACAGGATCTACAAGTACAATTTTGTTCCCGTTCCCGAAATCTCTGATGCCCAGTTCTTCGGAAATGAGCGTAAAAGCTTCTCCTGCCCGATGCGCTTTTTCCAGGGCGCCAAGAATAATGTCTTCCGCCCATCTGTCCACAGGAAATGTTTTGTCTCCGCCGGCACCTCTTCCGAGCGCAATCGTGCCGTCCTGTCCGGTCATTATTTCCGATAGCTTGCCGTGCAGTTCCCGGCCGATTTCCTTGAAAAGTTCCAGCCAGTCTTCATTGTTCATTAGGATCTCCCCGCAATGCGCACCACGCAAGAATACAGCCTTTTAAAAAAACACCGTCATAAACAGCAGGTCCCCACAGCGCCGGCATCAAGGGTGGATCAGGGCACCCTGAAAAAAACCGCGATATGTTCCGCCGTCCGTTTTGTCATCCCCTTCACCTGCATAAGCTCTTCCTCCGTTGCATGCCTGATTTTCTCCAGGCTGCCGAAATGACGAAGCAAAGCGCGTTTTCGAACTGCTCCGACACCGCGTATATCGTCAAGCTCCGACTTTATTGCGCGCTTTTCGCGCAATTTCCGGTGGTAGGAAATGGCGAAACGATGAGATTCATCGCGAATGCGTGCGAGAAGATGCGTGACAGGGCTCATGGGATCAAGGATGATCGGCTCTTCCAGACCGGGCAGAAACACCCGTTCGAACTCCCGTTCTGCGCCGTTTTCTCCGCTTCTCGCCTTTGCCAGGCCTATAATATCCGGGACTTCTATCTTCAGTTCCTGCAGGACATCGAGCGCCGCATTGAGCTGCCCTTTTCCGCCGTCGATCAGGATAAGGTCCGGCAGCGTCTCCGCGTTCGTCTCCTTTGAATATCTCCGCCGGACAACCTCTGCCATGCTTGCGAAATCATCCTGGCCCGTCACGCCCTTGATTTTGAATTTTTTGTACGAGCGCTTATCCGGAAGATTATTTTCGAAAACAACCATGCTTGCCACTGATTCCGTTCCCTGGATCGTTGAAATATCAAACGCCTCGATCCTGCGCGGAAGATTCCTGAGCCCAAGCTCCTGCTGGAGCTTCATCAATATCCGCTCCTTGCTTCTGCGTGAAAGCAGGTGCTGCCGCAGCGACTGCGCGGCATTGTCCGACGCCATCTGGACCAGTTCTTTTCTTCTCCCCCGCTGAGGAACGAGGACTTCGACATGCGCCCCGCGTTTTTCCGCAAGCCATGATGCAAGCATAGCAAGATCCGGGATTTCGCGCGGCAGCAGGACCTCACGAGGGACAATCATGTCTTTCGAATAGAACTGCCGCAGAAAACCGTCCAGGACTTCTTCTTCAGCCGCCCCGCCCAGTTCATCGAGATAAAAATCCCTGCGGCCCAGCAGCATGCCGTTTCTGA
>CAZPGZ010000058.1:0-7678 GCA_964586075.1 uncultured Nitrospiraceae bacterium
CGTAGGCAACGGCCAGATTGCTCGACTGCTGGAACTGAATCATCACAAAAAGCACTGCCAGCAGAAGAAACCAGTTTACGGTCCCGATGTAAATTTGGGAATGCCGTTCCTGGGACGTATAATCCACTTTAAACATCGGAATGATCCGGGTTGCGATCCCCTGATAGACGATCGAAAACATTCCGCTGATCATGGCCTGGGACGCAATAATCGTCGCGATGATGCTCAGGATAAGAAAGGGTATATAGAACAATGGCGCCTGATGAAAAATCATTTCGAACAGAATATTCTTGGCTTCCGGATGATCGATAAGATAAGCTCCTTGGCCGAAATAGTTCAGCACCAGGGCGATAAAAACAAAGTGCCAAGCACGCAGAATGGGAATGCGGCCAAGATGCCCCATATCAGCGTATAGAGCCTCTCCCCCGGTGACGCAGAGGATAACTTCTGAAAGCACGAAAAATCCGATGATTCCATGATGAAACAGAAACATCAGCGCGTAGTAAGGATTCGCCGCCTTGAGCACGGAAGGCACCTGCAGAATCGATACGATGCCGGATGCGGTAAGGGCAAGGAACCACAGCAGCATCAGGGGGCCAAAGGCGTCCGCGACACGCTCGCTGCCTTTCTTTTGGAATGAAAAGAGCAGGATGGCAATGCTGCCGGCAATAATAATAAGATAGGTCTGGCCCACTCCTTCGAACCCTTTGATCAGCAGCATACCTTCCACTGCGGAGAGAATACTGATGGCCGGCGTGATGACGCCATCTCCGACAAACAGTGAGATTCCTAGGAAGGAGAGAAGCAGAACAAACGTGACTTTGCGGCCTGATTTAAGCAAGGGCCGGAGCAACTCGGTAAGAACGACGATCCCCCCTTCACCGCGTTTGCCGAGACTCATGGCAAGCCAGGCGTATTTCACCGTCACCAGAAGAACAAGCGTCCAGAATATCAGGGACAAGACGCCGACGACATTGTCTTCGGTCCGCACGATCGTCGGCAGAAGAAAAATGACCGTAAGCGTGTAGATCGGGCTGGTGCCGATGTCGCCAAACACCAGCCCGAGAGAATGGACTACGCTTCGTATGGAGGATACCTTATGGTCGGACATAATGATAAGTTTACTTTAAAGAATTGTAGTAAATTATTCGTTTATCGGCAACACTTTTCTTTAGAAAAATAAGAATAGAACACTGTATTATTCGGACGAAAACAAGCACAGCTTACAACTCTACGCGCGTGACTACGCCGTGTAATTTGTTGTAAGGAAGCTTATAGAATTGCACAATATTCGGAGTGACCCGTTTGATAAAGGAAAATACCGCCCAGATGAATTTACTCGGCAGGATGTCTTCTAAGCCATAAAAAATGGTTTTTTCCTGTATCCCCTGCTGGCGCAAAATTTCCTCCACGTCCGGAACTTCCATATACCCCAGATGGATCTCAAACAAACGAAGCCCGGGGGCAAGATCCTCCTTGAATGATGCGCTGATCCCGAACGGCTCATCCAGCTTTATGATTGAAACGATGATGTTTTCCTCATAAATAATGTTGTTTTTGAACATCGTATGAATGATGTACGGAGGCATTTCCTTGACGTCCTTGGAAAAGAAAAGCGCTGTGCCGGTGATTTTGCTCATGGTCCAGTATATCTGATTGTAGCTCAGCAGAAAAACGTCAAGCGGGAGCGGCCGCAGCGCGTCATAGAGCTTCCGCTGTCCTGCCCGGTAAAGCATGATGAGTAATAACGGAATGGCTGCGATAATAAGCGACCAATACCCACCATGCGGGATTTTCAACATATTAGACAAGAAAAATGTCAGGGAAATTATGGCCACAAATATTGAAACGGCAAAGCGGAAATATTTTTTTCTCAGATAGAATATCCAAACCATAGAGATACCGGTCAATGTCATGGTGCCCGAAACTGCAAGGCCATAAGCGTATGCCAGTTTACTGGATTCTTTGAACTCCATAATAATGTACAGTACGGCAAGCAGCAGAAACCAGTTCACCACGCCGATGTATATTTGGGAATGACGGTCGCGGGACGTATAGTCAACTCTGAATATGGGCATGATGCGCGTGGTGATCCCCTGATAGACGATCGAGAACATCCCGCTGATCATGGCCTGGGACGCAATAACCGTTGCGATAATGCTCAGGATAAGAAAGGGTATGTAAAACATCGGCGCTTGATGAAAAACCATTTCGAACAGAATATTCTTAGCTCCCGGATGACCGATAAGATAAGCTCCCTGGCCGAGATAATTAAATACAAGCGCAAAAAAAACAAAATACCATGCCCTGACGATGGGAACGCGGCCCAAATGACCCATGTCCGCATAGAGCGCTTCTCCTCCTGTAGCGCAAAGAATGACTTCTGAAAGTACAAGGAATCCAAGGACGCCGTGCGAAAATAAAAAACTGAAGGCATAGTAGGGGTTTACTGCTTTCATCACTGCAGGTACGCTGAGAATTGAGGCAATCCCGGACGCGGTCAGGGTAAGGAACCACAGAATCATCAGAGGCCCAAAAGCGCCGGCTATACGCTCTGTTCCTTTTTTTTGAAACGCAAACAGCAAGATTGCAATGCTTCCTGCAATCACGATAAGGGAGGTTTGGCCCATACTTTCAAACCCTTTGATCAGCAGCATACCCTCTACAGCGGAGAGAATACTGATGGCTGGAGTAATAACCCCATCGCCAATAAGGAGAGAAACTCCGATAAAGGAAAGAAGCGTAAAAAAAGCGGCAGAACGACCGGATTGAAGGAGCGGGACAAGGATTTCGCGGAGCACAATTGTTCCTCCTTCGCCGCGCTTGCCGAGGCTCATGGCGAGCCAGGCATACTGAATGGTAACAAGCAAAATAAGCGTCCAGATAATAAGCGACAAAACGCCGATAACATTGTCCTCAGTCCGCACGATCGTCGGCAAAAGGAAAATAACGGTGAGCGTATAAATCGGGCTGGTGCCGATGTCACCAAAAACCAAACCGAGTGAATGGAATATTCCCCGTATGGAAGATTGCTTATGGACAGACATGGAAGGAGGAACCTTCGAGGCCCCGAAAGATGATATCCTACCCACAATAGATCAGGCGGAATATCAGACGGGATTATGCCTTTTTATCAGCCTTATGCTCTATGGCAGCGGCTGAATTATCATCTTTAATGGCCTTTTTGAACGCCCGAATGCTCTTCCCAAGGCCTTCACCCAGTTCAGGCAATTTCCCGGGGCCAAAGATGATCAGCACAATCAACAGAATGACAATCAAATGCATCGGTTGCATCAGTCCTTCAAACATTGTTTCACCCTCCTTGCGAAAGGCGAATCTTACGCCTTATACATTTCCCTGTCAACAGGAAAAAATGCCAATTTGGAGGCCAATTCTTTTCATGATAGCCTTTTGTCCTTTATCTCCAGATGAAAATCAGCTATACTAAATTGCATATTTTAAGCATCTAAAATGCACCGGGAGGCCACGCATGGACATGACATTGAAAGAACTCTTTCTCAAATCATGGAGCACCTATTTTGCCGGTGCGGAACTGCCTTTTATTTTTTATTACACCGACCAGGAAGATTTCGCCGAGCATGTTCCTGCACCTACAGCACACCAGTGTATCATCGGGGCTCTGGCGAAAGTGCGAAAAGGAGTTGCTCTCTGTTTTGAGGCAGGCTCCATCGGCTGTATTGGCGGTAAAAAATATCTCGGTTTTTCACACGATTTAATGCCGAATTTTGAATATTTCCTTTCCTGCGGCATCCCCGGCAAACTGGAAGGAGAACGGTATAAAAAAAGCCCCGAACTGGTTAAAGAGTTTTTAAAAAAAACCAAAACATTCGACGCACCTGCAAAATACATTGTTTTTAAACGATTCGATCAGGTAACCGAATCCCACAATCCGGAGGCGGTCATTTTCTTCGCCACCCCTGATGTGCTTTCCGGATTGTTCACGCTGGCAAACTATGATGAAGCAGAACCCAACGAGGTTATTTGTCCCTTTTGTGCGGGATGTGGTTCCATCGTCCAGTATCCGTATCTGGAAAACAAATCGTCCAGCCCGCGTGCAGTACTAGGCATGATGGACATATCTGCGCGACCGTATGTTTACAAGGACACCCTGTCCTTTGCCGTACCAATGAGCAAATTTGCCCGCATGGTCGTCAATATGAGCGAAAGCTTCCTTATCACTCATTCATGGGAAAAGATAAGGAGAAGAATCGGCTGAGAAACGCCAGCAGTATAATACAAGGTGAGCCGACATATCCTGTCTGTCAGCCTATAACCGCGGCGAGCATACCTTGGGGAGAAATCATGAACGAATCGTGGAAGAAGTATATGAAAATGGGATTGATACATTTCATGGCGTATCCGCAGGTAATCCGGGGGGAAGGGCCGGTGCTGGAAACACTTGAAAAAATAGCATATGACGAGTTTTTTGACGCTGTTGAAGTTACCCATATCAAAGACCCGTTGGTGCGCGAGAAATCAGGAAAACTGCTGGCAGCCGCCAAACTGACAGTAGCATACGGAGGACAGCCTGTTTTAATCACGAACAAACTCAACCTCAACAGCTTTGATCCGGGAGAGCGCCAAAAAGCTTTGGATCGCTGCAAAGCCGCCGTGGACGAGGCATATGAGTTGTCTGCCGTGGGAATCGGCTTTCTGAGCGGAGCGGATCCCGGACCGGATAAACGCGGCGAGGCAACAGAGCTGCTGTTTGATTCACTGGACCAACTCTGTTCGTATGCTGCAGCAAAAGGCACTATGCGGGTCGCGCTCGAAACCTTTGACAGGGAAATTGACAAAAAAGTCGTCATCGGACCGCAGAAGGAAGCTGTCGTGCTGTCCGCCCGCCTGCGAAAAAAACATGCAAACTTCGGTCTGATGGTGGATTTAAGCCATTTTCCTCTCCAGTTTGAATCAACTCGCGAAGCACTTTTGACCGTCAAAGAGCACATCATCCATGCACACATGGGAAACTGCGTGGTGAAAGATAAAAACAATCCGGGATACGGTGATCTGCATCCCCGTTTCGGATTCCCCGGCGGCGAAACGGATGTGGCCGAACTGACGGAGTTTCTGCGGGTACTGCTCGAAATCGGCTATCTGAACAAGGAAACCCCGCGAATTCTCAGCTTTGAAGTTAAACCGATGCCGGATGAAACCAGTGAGTCGGTAATTGCCAATGCCAAACGGACGTTCCTGCAGGCGTGGGAACGCGTGTAAACAACTTTTCGGAGAGTTAACGTATGACTGATGCAAACAACAGACACCACCGTTCCCTGCTGCAAAAAATCGCCCGCCGCGCTATGATCGAGCGCGGGTTCCTGCCGGATTTCTCCCCGCAGGCGCTTGGAGAATTGGACACTATTCATCCACCCGAGCTGAAGGCTGATGGAGCCATCCGCGATTTGCGAGCGCTTCTCTGGTGTTCCATCGATAATGACGACTCACGCGACCTCGACCAGCTCACGGTTGCAGAATCGATTTCTCCAGACAGCGTGAGGATCCGGGTTGCTGTTGCAGATGTTGACATCCTGGTCAAAAAAGGTTCCGCTCTGGATGAGCATGCACGCAGGAACACCACGTCAATATACACCGAAGCAAAAATCTTTCCCATGCTGCCGGAGAAGCTGTCAACGGATCTCACCTCCCTGAATTATTCCGCAGACCGCTGCGCAGTGGTCATAGAAATGATACTGAACAATGATGGAACGCTCAAAGACTCTGCCGTCTACCCTGCTCTGGTCCGCAACAAAGCAAAGCTCGCCTACAATAGCGTCGCTGCCTGGCTTGATGGCACCGGCACTATTCCGCAATCCGTCTCTGACGTCCCCGGTCTTGCGGAGAACCTCCGGCTCCAGGACCGTACAGCGCAGCAGCTGAAAACTCTTAGGCACGCTCACGGCGCATTGACCCTCGAGACCATCGAAGCGCGCATTGTATTCGATGACGGCATGCTGCGGGACGTGGAGGCTGAGAAAAGAAACCGCGCCAAAGATATCATTGAAGATTTCATGATCACCGCAAACGGAATAACTGTGCGGTTTCTCGCTTCCCAAAAAATGCCTTCCATCAGACGGGTGGTCAAAACACCGAAACGATGGGACCGCATCAGAGAGCTGGCGGCTGAACGGCAGTTCACGCTGCCAGCCCAGCCGGATTCACAAGCATTGGAGGTTTTTTTGACGGAGGCCAGAAACGCGGACCCGTTGAGGTTCCCGGATCTTTCCCTCTCGATCATAAAGCTTATGGGCCCTGGCGAATACGCAGTTAACCTTCCCGGTGAAAAACCAAACGGTCATTTTGGCCTCGCAGTCAGGGATTATGGACACTCTACCGCCCCGAACCGTCGTTATCCCGATGTCATCACACAACGCCTTCTGAAGTCTGTTTTTTTCGGATCGTCCCTGCCGTATAAACAGGATGAACTCACTGATCTTGTGAAGCACTGCACCGAGCAGGAAAATGCGGCAAAAAAAGTCGAGCGCCAGGTCAGAAAATCCGCAGCGGCGCTGCTGCTTGAGCATAGAATTGGAGAGCGCTTCGACGCCTTCGTTACCGGCGCGGCAGACAAGGGCACCTGGGTGCGTCTGTTGCATCCTCCCATTGAAGGCAGGCTGGCAAGCGGTTTTGAAGGTCTGGATGTAGGACAGCGTTTACGGGTGGAGCTTATCAGCACGGATGTGGAGCGCGGATATATAGATTTCAAGAGAGTGTCGTAATCAGTGCGTGCATATATCGGCATGATGTGGTATATTTTATTTTGTTCGAACGCTGCGGTAAAATTCTGATATGCCGTGATATTATTCCACGCGTGAAGCAATACAGAAGATATCTGCATAAATCATGGTCCCACGCTGTTCTGCTTCCGCGGAAAACCATACTAATTCAAAACAGCAGCAGAGAGGGTGAATACTATGCACTATAATGCCTGGTTTCAATGCATCAATCAACAATGTAAAACAAAGTATCCGCTCAATAAAATCATCTACCGCTGCGAAACGTGCGGCTCACTTCTGGAAGTCCGACACGATATGAACGCATTGTCCAAGCGCAGCGCCGATGAATGGAAAAAACTGTTCGATGACCGCTACAAGTCCACGCAATGGCCCTATGGTTCCGGCGTGTGGGGCAAAAAAGAATGGATACTTCCGCAGATAGCAGACGACAATATTGTTTCGTTGTATGAAGGCGGGACCAATCTCTTCTGGGCGGAGAGGTTCGGGAAAATCGTCGGGCTCAACAACGTCTGGGTGAAACTGTGCGGCAATTCCCACAGCGGATCGTTCAAGGATCTCGGCATGACGGTTCTCGTGTCGCAGGTCAAACAGATGATCAGCGAAGGAGCCCCGATCCAGGCCGTGGCCTGTGCATCTACCGGCGACACCTCTGCCGCGCTGGCAGTCTATTGCGCGGCGGCAGGTATCCCCTCGATCGTGCTTCTGCCGAAGGGCAAGATATCCATTGCCCAGCTTGTCCAGCCGATTGCCAATGGATCCCTGGTATTGTCCCTTGATACTGACTTCGACGGATGCATGCGCCTGGTACAGGAAATCACAAAAGATGAAACACTGTATCTGGCAAATTCCATGAATTCGCTTCGTATTGAAGGCCAGAAAACCGTGGGCATAGAAATCGTGCAGCAGTTCGACTGGAAGGTCCC
>CAZPGZ010000059.1:0-7603 GCA_964586075.1 uncultured Nitrospiraceae bacterium
GATATTCTATATTAACATTCCCATCGGGATTCTTTCCATAGTCCTGAATATGTACGTCATTCATGACCCTCCGTACATGAAACGGCAGAAAATGAAGATAGACTACTGGGGCCTGGCGTTTCTTGCCGTAGGGCTCGGGTCGCTCCAGTTCGTTCTGGACAAGGGAGAGCGGGAAGACTGGTTTGCGTCTGATCTGATCACCACGTTTGCGGTCATCTCCGTAGTCTCGCTTGTTCTGCTGATGATCAATGAGTATTATTCAGATCGTCCCATTATCAATCTGAAGCTGCTCAAGGACCGGACCTTTACGAGCGGTTGCCTCGTGATGTTCTTTGTTTTTCTGAATCTTTTCGGAAGCATTGTTCTGCTGCCCATCTTTCTGCAGATGCTTATGGGATACACTTCCTTGTATGCGGGACTTGTGCTCGGACCCGGCGGAATAGCCACCTTGCTCGCCATGCCTGTCGTGGGGAAACTGGTCACTAGGGTCGATCCCAAGCGCATTCTTATCGCAGGCATAAGCATATGCGCTCTCAGCACTTTCATGATGTCACGGTTCAATCTTACTGCGGATTTCTGGACGTTCGTGTGGCCCCGCGTTGCCCTCGGACTCGGCATGGGAATGACCTTTATCCCGCTGACAACCATGACGCTTTCCCATATCCACCGCGAGAATATGACTGAAGCAACTTCTTTTTATAACCTGATCCGCAATCTGGGAGGGAGCGTGGGAATCGCCGTGTCGGCGACCATCGTATCGCGTCACGCGCAGTTTCATCAAGCCAGGCTTGTGGAACATTTGTCTCCCTTTGATTTTACGTATCCTTTTTATCACGACAGAATTTCGGAATTCCTTGTCGGAAAAGGACTGCCGACCGGAGGAGCCGATGGGGTGATCTATCAGGAGTTGATACGGCAGTCAACGGCGCTCGCTTTTAATGATGCGTTTCTGATCATCTGCCTGCTGATTTTGAGCATTTTCCCGCTGGTATTTCTGATGCAGCGGGCCGAATCGCCCGGAAGCTCACCTCCTCAGCATTAACAAACAGGCATGAGCGTTCGTATTTTTTATGACGGTATTACCATTTATTTGCAGGGGGCCTGATTTGTAACGCCCTGGAAACAGTTTTTGAAAACGCCGTCAGGCAAAAAACGCGGCATGATTGGAAGTAAAAAAAGGCGGGTTGTTCTTCAGGATAGGTTTCACCGCGGGATGGCACCTGAATTCGTCGTCTAGAAAATGCCGTACCAGCATTCTGTCCCACCCGCGTGGATGCTTGAAATCAGTATAGAGCGACAAGTCTCCTTCATAAAATTGCTTTGCTTCAAACTCTCCGGCTCCCTGTCTACAAAGCGGCATATTGAAAATCGCCAAATTCAGAAAACTGATAGCATCATGATGCGCTGCGATAAAATCAAGCGTTCCGCGCGCTTCCAGCATTGTTTCAGGCGGAGTGCCGAAAAGAAGATACACGTACGAGGCGATTCCTGCTTTCCGAAGATTTCGTAAAGCACGCGACGCGGTAGAAAGATCAATTCCCTTTTGCAGTGCGTCCAGCACTTCCTGATCCCCGGATTCCAATCCGAGCTTCAGCATCACGCAGCCGGATTGTTTCAGCTGCAGGCAGTAATCCGGATCTGCAAGCTCGCTGTTGATTCGTGCAAACCCGTACCATGGCGCGTCGGCAGGATCGTCTGCGAGTGACCGCATAAGCGCCGGATTGATCGCGTTGTCCAGAAGATGGACAAGCACAGGTTTTGTTTCTCCGATAAGGCATGAAAGGTCTGTTCGCGTTTGCCGGACCGGAATGGGAATATAGGGGTTGCTTTCAGCTGTTTCAGGACAAAAGGAGCATTGATGCCAGTAGCAGCCGCTCGAAGCGCTGTAGGGAAGCACAAGGCCGGGCGACAGGTAATCATGGAAAGGCATTGACTGGTAATTCGGGATGTAGTGCTCGAGCGTACCATTGGTTATTCCGGCCAGGCCGAGCAGCGGCCGTTCTCCCGGGCCTGCGATCAAATGGTCCACAAGACCTGCAAAGGGATTTTTCCACGTGGGTTGTTTTACCCATGAGCTTACCAGCCCGCCTCCGAGCACAATCCGCAATTCAGGAAACTCTTTCCTGATATGGCCGATCATGCTGAAGGTGCACAATGCCTGGCTCTGATAATTGAGCGAAAATCCGGCAACAGGCACACCGGTCTTTTTCTCGGTTATGATTTCAGCCAGTCGTTTTTTGAAATAGGGATAAAAAGGATTTTGCTCCGGACGTTCGGCTGCGGCTATAAGGTCTGCACTTCTTACCGGGGAAAGGTGTTGATGGCTGTAGTCTGCAAGCCCCGGGACCGCGTTCAGACTTCGGGCTGAAACAGAAAGGATCCGGTTTATATCTCGTACCGCACGACAGTAGCTGTCAAACGAGTCGTATAACCGCGGCCTGCGGAGTGCGGAAACATTATTGTCCAGATTCTTTCTCGCCCGGCGGGTCCAGGTATCGTTTCCGGCCTCCGCATGCGCCGCAAGATGAAGCATCCCTTCGATATTTGCGTCAAGAATCTGATGAGGGACATTATGTGCACGCAGTGCGCCGGAAAGCTTTGCAATGCCGGCGGGAGGTTCTGAGGGCTTTGCTATGGGCGGGTGGATAAGCAGCATGCGGCATTATGCAGGATGTAAGAATCTAGGGCAAGGATATTCGTCTGCATTAGCATGGATTAAGGAAAGATTTTTATTACCGAAATGACACGGAAAACGAAGGTATGCCGGGGAGTAATCTCTTGATAGACCCGAGAGTATTTGATGAAAATTATGCCCTTCTGTATTCATTGGCGGATGCCATTAAGCGTTCTCTGTCCTTGAACAGCATTTCGCACTTGTTCGCGTACAGCTTCAGCACGACGCCTTTGCCGAATATCTGATGGTTGACAATGTCGCCGACGCGGTATTTGGCGGTCATGGTATATTCATACTCTCTGCCGGTAGCTTCCGCAATGCTGGTTTCCCAGAGAATTGCTGCTGTTGCCGCGGCGTCCGCGCCTTTTTTTGCCCGCGGTTTTCTGGCCTTTTGAGGATCAGCCGGTTTTCTGAATTTATGGTTGCTCCCGCACGTCTTGCATTTCACCTTGGCGATTGTTTCGCCGTCCATTGCTATAATAATATGATCGAGATTTAACTTGCATTTCGTGCAATACGATTCAATATTTTTCCCGGCTGAATTTTGTTCCACGATGTCACCTCACTGATGGTTGAAATGGACAGGAGTAGAAAATATACACTCGCTGGGGCTTCAAGAAGGGGATCTGTTTTACGCTGCTCAAAGCGGTTGTGTCTGCTAAAGCCATTTTTTTATTATACACCATTTTGAGCATAAAAGCGCTAATTCTTTTGTGTTTCGACAAGCCGTGTTTATTCGCTCTCGACAAACAGCTTGAAATAGCTTACTATTTTATATCCCTGCGACATGGAATCCCCCGACTCTCGTCGGGGGAGGAATGCAGTAAGTCGTGCCCTGCACTCGCGCTATCGCACTTGTTAGCGCTGGGTACAAGCGGGAGGTCGTGTCTATCGAGGGAGCCTCCGGCTTTGCCGGAGGGGACTCCACTTATTCTGATGCCGCATCAGGATAATGAGAAAACCGAAAAAGCCATGAAGATTCGTTTTACAAAAAATAACGGGGAAATAGACGAGCGCATCGAACGTCTGATGGAGATTGCTCAAGGGATACAGAGGCCGGAGTATGTCCGCGAAATGATTATTGCTGCGCTCAAGGCAGGCCAGGAGGATGACGCAAGCGCAGATCTGAAGCTGATGAATACGACGCTCAAGGAGATGCGCTTCACCTCCAAAATTTTCGGTCCCTACCGGAATGTACGAAAAGTCACGGTCTTCGGTTCCGCGCGCACGCAGCCGGGAGAACCGGCATACGAAATGGCAAAAGAGTTCGGCAGAAAGCTCGCCCAGGCGGGTTATATGGTCATCACCGGGGGCGGGCCGGGCATTATGCAGGCAGCAAACGAGGGCGCCGGCCCTGATCATTCCTTTGGAGTGAATATACGGCTTCCGTTCGAACAAAAGCCGAACCCTGTGGTGGAAGGGAACCCACGGCTTATTACCTATAAATATTTTTTCAACCGCAAAGTCGCTTTTCTCAAAGAGTCCGATGCGGTGGCGCTGTTCCCGGGCGGTTTCGGCACACTTGATGAAGCGATGGAAACCCTTACACTGGTGCAGACCGGCAAGCGCAATCCGCTTCCGCTCGTGCTGGTGGACGATCCTGCCTGCCCGTATTGGACCCGCCTGATCAAATTTCTTGATGAGGAGCTCAAAGAGCGCGGCTATATCAGTTCCTCTGACTTCTCGTTTTTCGAACGGGTCTGTACCGTTGACGCCGCCCTCGAAAAAATCAAGCGTTTTTACCGTCGCTATCACAGCATACGGTATGTGGAGGGACAGCTTGTGATGCGGCTTGCCTCTCAACTCAGCGACGACGCCCTGCACCGTCTTGCGGAAGAGTTTCATGATATCTTGCTTGGGGGAGGACGCATTGTTCCTTCAGGACCGCTGGAAGCAGAGCGCGATGATCTGGAAACGTTTCAATTACCCCGGCTCTTGATTGATTTTAACCGCAAAGATTTCGGACGGTTGCGGGCTTTTATTGATGCGGTTAATGACTATTAGTATGCAGCAGTCTTGTTGATTCTTGCAAATAAACTCCGAGAATTATCGGCAAAAAGCAGGAGGAAACCATGGCGGCAGCGGCATCAGTGTCAATATTTGTTTTAGTCGGGTTTTTGTTCGCGCTCATGTGCGGTTTTATTTCCATGCTTGCAGGTTTTGGCAGCCGCTGGAAATGGTGGCATTTTCGCACCGGATTTGCCATTCTGAGATGGTCTGCGTATGCAGGCGTGCTTGCCGCCGTGATAGCAGGTATAGGACTTATCGCATCCTTGCAAGAAAAGCTCTATGACGGCGTCATCCTGGCGGTGTTCGGTATGCTTGTGGGATTGGTTACGTCAGGCAATACCTGGAACTGGAAACAATCGATAGTGGCATCCCCGCCGATTCATGATATTACAACCGACACACAGAACCCGCCGCAATTTGTCTCAATCCTGCCGCTCAGAAAGGGCGCTGAAAACCCGGCTGAATACGGGGGGCCGACCATTGCCGCACAGCAGCTGAAAGCATATCCGGATATAAAGCCATTTATGATGAACCTGCCGATTGAGGCGGCATTCGACAAAGCGCTGCAGGTCGTACGAAGCAAGAGGTGGAATCTTATTGCCGTGAACCGGTACGAAGGACGGATCGAAGCCGTGGATACTACGTTCTGGTTCGGTTTTAAGGACGATATCATTATCAGAATAACCCAGGACGGGGAGCGAAGCCGGATTGATCTGCGCTCGGTTTCCCGCGTGGGGCGGACCGACGTGGGCAAAAACGCGCACAGGATAAGGGATTTTTTTAAACGGCTACGAGAATTCTGAACCTGAATTCTGAGACTTAAGGATTAAAATGTCGGTAACTATTTGATAAAAAGAAGCCTGCCGAAGCCTGACAACCATTTTTTCTTCCCGGCGGATTATCCCTGCCCGAGTGGTATTTCCGACTGAAAATATCTTAATTTATATCTTGACCTGTTCTTGTTTTATCTCTATACTACGCGCCATCTTTGTCTCTTAAAAGATCTATTTCAGTCAGGGGGGCAGGTATGAAAAAAAACTTTTGTTTTTTTGTGGTATTTTTGGTCGGTTTATGTCTGGGCATTTCGACACATGCGTCGGCTGCCGGATTCGCGCTTCCGGAGCAGGGCGCGGCTGCAATGGGCATGGGGAGCGCTTTCGCGGCTCAGGCCGATGACGCCTCGGCCGTATGGTACAACCCCGCGGGCATCACCCAGTTAAACGGGACCAATGTGATGAGCGGATTCGTTGTAATTCTTCCGACATTTTCACACGAGAACACAAACGGGACCACGGACACCGCTTCCCGCGCTAGCCATGTTCCCGCTCTCCTGTATGTCACTCATAAAGTGAATGACAGTATTTCACTGGGGTTCGGCGTGAACAACCCCTTCGGCATGGGCACGGATTGGCACTTCGGCAGCACGACCCGCGAAGTGGCACTGCTGTCGCAGGTGATTACGACCGAATTCAATCCGAATATTGCCTATAAGATAAACGACAAGTTCTCTGTTTCCGCAGGCCTTGCCTATGTGTACATGACCGCAACGTTGTCGAATATGTATCCCTCCACAACGTATGTCTCTCAGTTGCGAGGGTCCGGAGAGGGATGGGGAGGCAATGTTGCCGCGATGTATAAAGTTTCAGATACGGTTAAGACCGGAATTTCATACAGAAGCCGCGTCCGGGTGGATCTGGACGGCATAGCGCAGGTTGTCGGACCAACCCCGCCGTTCCCGGCACCTTCAACAGTTACCACTTCAATTACGCTGCCGGACCTTCTGTCATGGGGCATCTCGGTAAAGCCCACAGACAAGCTGACGCTGAACCTGGATCTCGGCTATACCTGGTGGTCAACCTATGATAAAATCCAGACCACTGCGGCCAATTCTGCGTATAATCATACCTATGAAAAACAGTGGACTGACGTCTTGAACATACGGGTCGGAGGACAATATAAGTTGAACGACAATTGGAAACTGCGCGCAGGATACCAGTATGACAAAAACCCGGTTCCTGACCATTATTTCGAAACAAGGGTCCCTGATGCCGACAGGCACGGCTTCACAATCGGCGCAGGATATACTATAGGAAACCTGAGTATTGATGTTGCCTATCTTTATATGCTATTCGAGACCAGAAATGTCAGCGACAGCCTGTACGGCAGCACTCTGAACGGAACATATAATACTGACGTGCAGATTTTCGGCATGTCGGTAGCGTATAAATTCTAAAAATTAATGCCAGACTGCATAATTCCCTTCTCGTAACTTACAGAAAGAGAGGGGAATTATGCCTTTTTCTATCAGGTAAAAAACGCTTGACTTGGATATGCTACTTTGCTATAGTTTGCCAGAAGTTTCTCAATGCCTTCATTAGCGGCATGTTCTTTTGCAGTCGGTAGTATTGAATGACCGTAGTTTGTAGCAGTTTGTAATAGTGGCGGATTTAAGCGATTTAAATTGTCTATGATAACCACTAACAGACCTACATATCACGATTGTCCCTCGATCCCAGCTGAAATGCACGCCGTTAAACAGTCCGCAGCATCTCTTCAAGGATTCTCTTCAGGCGCGCAATCCAGCCGCTATTATCTCAAAGCAGTGCCAACGTATGGGTGTAAACGGTTTGTCCGTTTTTTTTTCGGTTGATTATAAGAGTCATATTTTACCGTGAAAGGGGGGATGAGTCGGTATCATATTGTAAAGAAACACTGTTGTATAAGTATAAAGAAACATTGCTTCATTAAAAATTCGGAAGTCAGTCAGTGCTTCGGATAAATCGGAGCAAAATTAATATCAAGGGAGGATAAACGATGAAGAAGTTTTTAGTAGTAGCTGTAGTACTCGCAGCGCTCTGCATCAGCAGCGTGGCCTTTGCGCTCGACGTAACGCTGAGCGGAGAAGCCGCGGTTCGGAGC
>CAZPGZ010000060.1:0-7380 GCA_964586075.1 uncultured Nitrospiraceae bacterium
CCCTTCCGGTACCGTGACGCATCGCCCAGCATCGGGGTGATGATCCGTGTCCCGAGCCTTCCGCTGTTTTCGAGTATTCTCTGGAGCCGATCACGGCTGTTGTCCAGCGCAATCAGCGTTCCCTGGTTTTGCATGATCTCGGCAAGATGGGTCGCCTTGCCGCCGGGCGCGGCGCAGGCATCAAGCACGGCATCTCCCGGCCGGGGGTCGAGCATCATGCTGATCAACTGCGCTGCCTGGTCCTGCACCATGAACCAACCCTGCTGAAAAGTCGTGAGCGTATGCAGGCCGGGCGAGGAAACGAGATCAAGGCCGAGAGGTGAATAGTTTGTTTCCGCGACTTCCGCGCCTTCGCTGACGAGCGACGCTTTCAATTCGTCCCGTGTTGTCTTCAGGAGATTTGTCCGTATGGTGAGGGGCGCGGGCAGGTTGTTTTTCTGCAGAAGCAATTCCGTTTTCTCGGCGCCGAACCGGGTGATCCATCGTTTGATCAGCCATTCAGGGTGCGAATACAGAACAGACAATTGTTTTTCTGTATTGCCGGAATCGGGATATGAAATCGCGCTGCGCTTGCGGTCCAGATTTCTGAGCAGACCGTTCACGTATCCATTTTTCTTTCCATATCGTTTGGCAAGCTCAACCGACGTGTTTACTGCCGCGCTTGTCGGCACCCTGTCCAGAAAAAGCATCTGATAGGCGCCGAGCCGCAGGATATTGCGGGTCAAGGCGTCGGTCCTGGTGACCGGCTGCGCGGAAAACTGGTTCAGAATCCAATCAAGCCGCTCGCGGTTCCTGAGCACTCCATACACAAGCTCGCAGATGAACGCACTGTCTCTGCCATCAAAGGTTTGGCGCGTCCGGTCGAGCAGGACGTCGGCAAACACTCCGGCTTCGCTGTTCTCGAGTATTTCGAGCGCTTTTTCTCTGGGTTTATCGATGGGTGGCACGGGGTTCACACAGGCCGCTTGCAAAAAATTCGAGCGCGCCTGCGACTTTCTGGATGTCCACGCTCGTATTGAAGCACGGGCCGAAGGGGCGGTCATTCAAAATTCCGATGACGGGAAGCGGGTAGGCGTCCTGGATACCGCTGGTCAGGTCCCGCTCGCACGCAACGGCAATGATTGCTTCCGGTCTGGTCTCGGCGATCTTTCTCCGCGCGAGCGTTCCTCCGGTCGCAATGGAAAGGGCTACGTTATGTTTCTGCGCAAGTTCAACGAGATCGCCGATCCCGCACCTGCCGCAGGCCCGGCATTTTGAGGCATCATTCGTGATTTTGACTTCACAGTCGCTGAACTGCAGGCAATGCGGCATGAGCAGCAGAATACGTTTCGGCTTTTTGCCGCTGCATTTCGCTCGCACCAGCAGATTGTTCACTTCAACGAAGGACTGCTGCACCCTGTCCCGGGACATGCCCAGAAATCTGCCTGCAAAAATCATCAGCGGAAACAGAACTCCGATTACGATGCCCCTGAGCTTCCCGGCAAACAGGACCTCCCTGCCTCGGACAAGCGTGAGAACCAGCAGGCCGACGCCGAGGACCAGCGCGCCGACCACGACACCCATGGTTATGAGCAGGATTTTGGGAGCAAGCGGATGAATGTTCTGAAGCCCCACGTAGGGGATCAGATACAGCCCCGCTGCGGCCCCTACGATCAGGACCATCGTGAACATGATAAGCAGAATGAATGTTGCTTTTTTTGATACCGCCATAGTGAATGACCTTAAATCAGGAATACTGCATGCATCAGGTGTTGCTGAATTTCTTCCCAGCCAGATCCCGGTGCCCGCGTGTGAACTCCGCCGCAGTCATCGGTTTTTTGCCTTCGGGCTGAATGTTCAGGACACGAAGCAGACCGCTCCCTGTCCCGATTTCAAGAATATTTTTCTCCCGGACATACAACAGCCCCGCTTCCCCCGTGCCGGACGCCGCCTCGGCCGCAAGAATTTTGTGAATCTTTCCGTCTAGGAAACTGTACGCACCGGGCCAGGGTGAAAAACCCCGCACTCTGTTCCGAATTTCAACCGCGGAAAGCGTCCAGTCGATGATGCCGTTCTCCTTTTTGAGAAGCGGTGCCAGGGTTGCTTGTGAAGCGTCCTGCGCCGTGGGGACAAGATTTCCGGATGCAAGAAGTTGCAATGCGGTCACAATCATGCGGGAGCCGAGCAGCGAGAGCTTCTCTGAAAGTGTGCCCGCAGTGTCGGCATCTTCAATCGGAATCCGCTCCTGGGTCAGAATCGCGCCGGTGTCCATCCCTTCGTCCATCTGCATAATGGTCACGCCCGATTCTTTTTCCCCCCGCACAATCGCCCAGTTGATCGGGGCCGCGCCGCGGTGGCGGGGCAGAAGCGACGCATGAATGTTCAGGCATCCGAATTTCGGCAGCGTTAAAATGTCCTTCGGCAAAATTTGGCCGTATGCGGCCACAATAATCGCTTCGGGAGCAAGGGTCCGCAACTGTTCCACAAACGACGCTTCCCGTACCCGTACAGGCTGCATTACCCGAAGTCCCCTGTCGATTGCAGCGCGTTTGACCGGCGGAGCAGCAAGCGTTTTTCCCCGGCCGACCGGTTTGTCGGCCCGCGTGACCACGCCGATGATTTCATGTCCCGCTTCCGCCAGTGCCTGAAGGGCTGGTACGGCAAACTGCGGCGTACCCATATAGACAAGTCTCATGCGGCAACCCTCTCCTACTTTCGGTCATGCACAGGTGCCGGAGAAAGCTCCTGCTCTCCCTGAATCAGAAAATACCGTCCGCCGGAGCGGTCCGAAACCGGCTATTCCTGTTCAGCCTGTGCTCTTCTGTGCCGCCGTTTAAAAATATTCTTTTTCAGAGGACTCAGCCTGTCGATGTACAACAGCCCGTTTAAATGGTCGATTTCATGCTGCAGGGCTTTTGCCAGCAGGCCTTCTGCTTCGATCTCGAAAGGTTTGCCGGTGCGGTCCTGGGCGCGCACCCGAATCTTCGCGGCGCGCTTCACTTTTTCGGAGTATTCGGGTATGCTTAGGCATCCTTCATCTTCGACGACGGAGCCTTCCAGGGAAAGCACCTCAGGATTGATGATGACAAGCAGTTCATGCGGGTTTTCGGTTTCATCTTCATCCCGCACGCCCAGATCGATCACGGCAAGCTGGACCGGTTCTCCCACCTGGTTGGCGGCAAGACCGACACCGGGTGCGGCGCGCATGGTTTCCACCATATCTTCGATAAGACCATTGAGAGAATCATCCACGTGCTCGATGCGGGTCGTTTTTTTTCTGAGCACAGGGTCGGGATATTTGCGAATTTCGCGGAGTGCCATAACCATATGTAACACGATTTATATTTAAAATCAAGGCATAAGATACTATGAGGTGTTGACACCCTCCTGATCTTTGTGGTATTTTTATCCATGGCCATCGATAAAAATACCGTCATGAAAGAGGCCCAGAAATTTGCGTCCAAGGGCCAGTTCGACAAGGCCATCGCCGAGTGGAAAAAATTGCTGCGGGAATCGCCGGCTGACCCCAATATTTACAATACCATCGGAGACCTGTGCCTCAAAAAAGACGCCAAAACCGAGGCCGTTGAGGCCTACAAGAAAGCGGCCGACATCCTGGCGGAAGACGGATTCACCTCAAAAGCCATTGCGCTGTATAAAAAAGTTCTCAACATCGATCCCAATAAAATCGAGATTCACCTCTCACTCGGCGACCTGAATGCGGAAAAAGGCCTTACAAGCGCCGCCCTTGAAAGTTACAAGCTCGTTCTCGACCATTATACCAATCAGAAAAACATGCAGAAAGCGCTCGGCATCTACCAGAAGATGGCCGATTTGAACCCCTCTAACTTGGCATTCAGGGTCAAGCTGGGGGACATGTACGCAAAGGAAGGCTTGAAAGCGGAAGCAGCCGCGGCATATCTTGCAGTTGCGGATGTTCAGGTGTCCAACAATGCGTTCCAGGAAGCACGGCAACTGTTCGAAAAAATTCTGACGCTTGATCCTGAAAACAGGGAAGTCTACCATAAAGCAGGCTTTGTTTATTTCAAGGAAGGAAAATTTGTTGAAGCATGCAAAGCCCTGAAACCCGCCTTCGAGAACGACCCGTCGAACAAAGAACTGGCCGACATGTATCTTGAGGCGCTGTCCAAGGCAAACAAGCATGCCGAGGCGGAGGAAGTGCTGTTGTCCCTGGCCACTGCCGATCCTGACAGAACGGAATTTCGCGACAAACTCTGCCAATTATATCTTGCGCAAAAAGAATACGACAAAGCGCTCCGAGAAGCTTCTGCGCTTGCGTATGCAAAAGCCGAACATAGTGAAACGGAAGCAGCGGAACACATCTTTCGCGCTTTCGTATCGCAATGCCCTTCATTCGGTCCGGCCCACGAAAAACTGTCTGAATTTTATTCCTTTATAAACCGGCCTGATAACGCGGCCAAAGAACTTGTTCAGGCCGCTCTTTTGTATGAAAAAGAAGGAGACCCTGATCACTGCAAAGCACTTCTGTATCAGGCCCTGGAAGCGGTCCCTGGTTTGCCGGATGCGACAAAACATCTGGAACGACTTGCCGCTTCAGCAAAGGTCTCCGCCGCGCCTGCAATGCCGGAGCCCGTCCAGGAAACACCGGTTGCGGTTCCTGACGTCGCCCCTCCGGTTGCTGCTCCTGAACCCGTGTTTGAAGCGCAGCCCCCCTCCCCGGATTCGGAAGCGATTATGCCGGAAGAGCCTCCGGCGGTCAATGAAGCTTTCACGGAAGCGGATGTGTTGATTAAGTACGGACTGCCGGCCAAAGCCGCGGATCAGCTGGAGGAGCTGGCCGTCCGTTACCCGGGAAATACACGTATCCATCTAAAACTGCGGGATTTATATGCAGAGCAGGGCAACAGCGAAAAATCCGTTCAGCATATGATTATCCTTTCTGACCTGTACGCGCAGCAGGGAAAACCCAATCAGGCGCAGGCGGAACTGCAGGCTGCACATGAAAAAGATCCCCGCAATCCGATTGTTCTCACGAGGCTTGGTATTACCGCTCCCCCTGCGGTTGAAGAGGTCTCTCTTCCTGAAAGCATACCTGATCAGTTTGATATTGCTCCTTCAGCACCTCCTGCGGCACCACCGCCTGTTTTTGAGGAAACACCGCCTCCGTTTGCGCCCGCCTTGGTGGACGACGGTAATATCGTTTTTGAGGGTCTCGACTCACAAATTTCCGCCGCGGAAGATGCAGCAGCCATGCCCCAGCAGGCATTTGAAGAACAGTTCCAGCCGTCCGGCGAAGTCCTGCCCGCGGAGGAAGAGCCTGCCGCTCCGTTTCCGCCCGAGGAAGGCCCCGCCTCTTTTGGTGTTGCATCAGCACCCGAAGCACCTGTGCAGGAACAGCAACCAGAACCAGCCGGTGAACCGGAATTAACGGAGATCGCTCAGCAACCTTCGTCTTTCCAGGTCCAGGCGGAAAAAATTCCAGAATCCGACCTCGCGGACATATGGGCTGAGGCTGAGTTTTATTATCAGCAGGGACTGTTCGACGAGGCAAGAAAATATTATGCAAAGATCATTGAGCTTGCTCCGAGCGACCGACGGGCCATCAACAGGCTTGCCGAGATATCCCGGGAAGAAGACGAGACAAAAGAATTTTCAAGGCTTGCAGAGGCAGTCGAAGGCCTGGAAGATACCGTCGTGCCAACTCCTAGTGAACGAGCCCTGGCGACGAGCGTAACAGACGAGGAGGCGGTCCGCAGTTTAATGACGGAAATTGCGGAAATGAACAAAAAATTAAAACAGGCCAAACCGACGCAACCCTCGCCCTCGAAGCCGGAAACCGCCAAAAAACAAAAACCTGCTTCTGTACCACGGTCCGTTCAGCCCGGCCATGTGGAAACTGCGCCAAAACAAAAGCCCGCTCCACCGTATCAGCCCCCGACTCCGCAGATCACGGAACACATCCGGAGAGTTTCTCCGCCGCCCAAACAGCCTGCGGCAGAGAAATTCTTTGATCTGGAGGCTTTCCTTCAGCAGGATGAAGACACCTCGAAGCAGAAACAGCGGAACAAGTCCGACGATTATTTCGACCTTGCCGCCGAACTTCGGGATGAAATCAACAGTGTATCGCTGTCTTCTCCACAGGCTTCCCTGCTTCCGGAAAATCAGAGCCTTGATGATATTTTTGAGGAATTCAAAAAAGGTGTCGAACAGCATACCGTAAAAGAAGACACAGACACCCACTATAATCTGGGTGTGGCATACAAAGAGATGGGGCTGCTTGACGACGCAATCGCCGAATTTGTGTTGACACCCCGCGGAGGACCATGGTTTTTTCAAAGCCGCTATTTGCTCGGACTGTGCTATTTGGAGAAAAACGACTACCAAAACGCCATCACCGAGTTCCGCAACGCCCTTAACGCACCCGCAAACCAGCAAGTCGACGTTCAGGAACGAATCAGCGTTCGCTATGACCTTGCTCTTGCGCATCAAGGCGTCGGCAATACGAAAGCAGCCATCAGTGAGTTCCAGGAAATCATCAATGCGAACCCCGGATATCGCGACGCCGCTGAAAAGTTGAAAGAACTCCGCCAGGGAGAATCGATTTCCCTTCGACAACTTAAAGACGACATCGAAAAAGAAATTTCCGCAAAATTCCTCCGGGAAGGTGAACGAATAGAGCGAGAAGAAAAAAGCAAAAAAATAATCAAATCGTAATCATGCGTTGCGTATTTTTTAAGCACATGATTAATCTTTAATCATCGATCGTGCTCATTCTTTTACCTAACCTCTTGAAATATCTTGCCTCAAAATTTAGCATAAAAATTGCTCTAATATATAACAATTACAGGGGAGGTTGTCTGTATGAAAAAGGTAGAAGCGGTCATAAAACCGTTCAAACTTGATGAAGTGAAAGACGCCTTGAATGCCATTGGCGTTCAAGGTATTACGGTATCTGAAGTAAAGGGATTCGGCAGACAAAAAGGCCATACAGAGCTGTACCGGGGAGCAGAATATGTTGTGGATTTTTTGCCCAAGGTAAAGCTGGAAATAATCGCTTCCGATAATCTCGTCGCAAAAATTATCGAGACAATTGAAACGGCAGCAAAAACCGGCCGTATCGGAGATGGAAAAATTTTCGTTACCCCTGTCGAGGAAGTTATCAGGATTCGCACAGGTGAACGGGGAGACACGGCAATCTGATGCATGACGAGTTGCATGATGCATGATACCCTCTGCTGTCATGCATCATGATTCATTTTTCAACAACCATTAGGAGGAAGCTATGACACCAAAAGACGTACTGAAACTGGCAAAAGAAAGCAAAGCAAAGATGGTCGATTTCAAATTCATGGATTACCCCGGACTCTGGCAGCACTTTTCCGTTCCGGTGGAGGAACTGACCGAGAACATATTTGAAGA
>CAZPGZ010000061.1:0-4982 GCA_964586075.1 uncultured Nitrospiraceae bacterium
GTGGCGGTGCAGACCATATCCGCCAACCTTGCCCTGTCGGCGACGCCGACGATTACGAACGACGACCGGATTGCGATGGTCATTAAAATCGAGAAATCAGAACCAAATTATTCGCAGACGGTGGACGGCCTCCCGACCATAATAAAACGTTCTGCGGATGCGCAGTTGGTCGTGAACAACGGTGAGACAGTCGTACTCGGCGGAATCCTGACCAAGAATGAATCGCAGTCAGAGGCCAGTGTTCCATTCCTGTCGAAAATTCCCGTGCTCGGCTGGCTGTTCAAAGAGGTAAGCAAGACGGAGACGCAGGACGAGATCATGGTTTTTATAACACCCACTATCGTCTATGAATGAGCAGTGCTTGCAGATTGAATACAACCGGCTGTAGCAGCGTGAGCGGACGCGGAAACGAGAACTATGGAAAAAAAGTTGCTGGGTATCATGGTTACAAAGCACAAAAATATCGATCATATCACCGGTGTGGTAAAGGCCGCGCAGACGGCTGGTCATGCCGTGCAGATTTTCCTTACCGATGAAGCAGTGCGGTTCACGCAGGACCCGCAGATGCTTGGCCTGTTGGCGCTCCCTGAAGTAAGGATTTCCTGCTGCGATCATAATCGCAAGCAAAAGGGCATTCAGGAAAAAGCAAAAGGAATTTTTTACGGCAGCCAATTTGACAATGCTCTGATGATGCACAAAAGCACCCGGGTTTTGGTGTTCTAAAGCGCAGAAAACGGCGTCGGGAAAATGGGAAAAGGAAAGAAATAACAATGAACGATACGAAAAAATTTGCTGTCATTGTGCGCGACCGTCAGGACGAGGCCCTTCGCGTTGCCTGCGGGCTTATGCTTGCGGGCGACCTGGTCGATATTTATATCCTTGACCGCGTGCTCGACAAGGACAATCCAGCCGTCGCAAGTCCGCTGGAGATGATAGCCGAGCTTGAATTGAAGATATACTCAAACAACCCGGCCAATAACTATACGGCGGTAACTCTGGAGCAGATGGCGAAGGAATTGCTGCAGTACGACATGGTTGTTCCCTATTAAGGAAGAGATTCGGCGTGAAAATACTGCATATCATAAAAGAAGAAGCAGATACCAGCACAAAGAAAATCATAGAACTCACGAGAACCGGCAATGACGTGACGATCATCGAGCTCTGTCAAAATCCGGTGTCTTACGATGAGCTTGTAGCAAAGGTGTTTGCCGCGGACAAGGTTTTCTGCTGGTAGGGTCGCGGTCTATGCTAGAGTTTTAGAATTCTTTCCGCTGTGATTTTTGCCTGGCGAATGCAATCACCGATCCCAATTCCCTTATACGAGCACCCGATAAGGTGGAGGCCGGGATGGTGGGTAAGCATCCGGTCGAGCACGGCAACGCGGTCAAGATGTCCCACCGTGTACTTCGGCATTCCTTTAAACCACCGGTAGACCCGGCACAGCTGCGCATCGGCCTTCAGGCCCAGGACCGCATCCAACTCGTCGAGAACCAGCCTGACCATGTCCGCGTCATCAAGCTCCTGAACCAGCTCTTCATGATGTCCCCCGCCGACAAAGCCGCGGATAAGAACATACTCCTCAGGCGCCCGGTAAGACCATTTGATGGAACTGTAGGTCGCCGCGTTGATTCTTCTGCCTTCAATGCGCGGAACGATGAACCCAAATCCGCTTAGCGGCGTTCTTACATCCTCTTTGCGGAACGCTATCGAGATTGTCGCTGAAGACGACCATTCGATTTTTCGCAGCTGTTCTGCAAGGTCCCCTTCAATATTCTTTACTATTTCGGCGGCATCGAATGCGGCTGTACCGATCACGACATGATCTGCCTCAAGCGTTTCGCCGTTTTCCAGGGATACTGTGTATCCTTTTTCTTTGGGAGATAGGGACGAAACGGCGGCATCGAGCCGTATCGTATCGCTTCCGACAAAATTTGCGCAAGCTTGCGGGAGGGTCTGCATGCCGTCTTTAAAGCTCATAAAATAGGTTATCCGGGGGTCGCCGGGCTTTGGCAGAGGCCTGTTCAGAGAGGAGAGCGGGCGATTTTTTTTGGCGGCAATCATGCCGAGAATGAGGCTTCTGCTTTTCCGCTCCATCTGGACGAAGCGGGGAAATGTGGCGAGAACGCTCATGTTGTCCGGATTGGACGTGTGGATGCCAGCAATAAGCGGTTCGGCGATTTTTTCGAGGCATTCTTTCCCGAGCCTGCGGGTAACGAAGGAAGCAAGGCTTTCATCTTCTGTTGTCTTGTGCTTCGGCAGAAAGACATCCATGCCCATGCGGATTTTGCCGGACCAGGTGAGAAGACGGGATTTTGCCATGGGTTTGATTGCGGTCGGCACCATGAGCATGACGCCTTCCGGCAGAGGATGGAGCTGCTTCTGTGAATAAATATAGGTACCCTTGAACTGGTCATTGGTAGGAAGCAGGGCGGGGCCGAGACCAAGACGTTTTGCTAGGTTTACCGTCCAGACTTTTTCCGGCAGGAAGCTGTCCGGTCCGCCTTCTATGAGGAATGGATCGTGCTTCTCCGTTATAATTTTGCCGCCGATGCGGCTGGTTTTTTCAAGCAGCAGTACCTCTACATTCTTTCCGTGTGCCTTGGCTCCGGCTTTGAAGTGAGCGGCAGCAGCCAAACCGGCTATTCCGCCGCCGATAATAATAACTCGCAACATTCAGTGGTTCCTTCCTCCAGCTCAGCAACGTTCCAAATCAAATCACTACATTGTCTCGAACGGTCAATTGCGTTTGAATTCTTCACACTTAAAAAATTTCAGGTCTGTCTTGGCCAGAAGCTCTTTCGCTTTTTCAATATCCTTGACCTCGACGAGAAGAAAAGCGCGCGCCCGCGACTCAGCCACGTACACATACGCGTTTTCGATATTGACTCTCCGTTCCGACAGGATATGGGACACCTCGTACAGGCCACCCGGGCTGTCTTTCATTTCAATGGCAAGCACTTCGCTCATGGTGACGGTAAAACCATTCCCCTTCAATTTTTCATAGGCAAGCTCCGGCTTGTTGACCAGGAGCTTGATAATGCCGAAGCCGTTTGTGCTGGTGATCGAGATGGCAAGAATATTGACGCCTTCCTGAGCAAAAATTTTCGTAATTTTTTCGATTCTGCCTGGCTTGTTTTCCGAAAAGACCGAAACTTGCATCACCTTGTCCATAGCAGCTCCTTATTAATATGGTTATTTTTTTTAGATGGTCCTGTTGTCGATGACCCGCTTCGCCTTGCCTTCGCTTACCGGAAGCGTACCGGGTTCGTGGAGTTCCACTTTGGGCTTCACCAGTATTTCAGCCCTGACCTTATCGGCGATTTCCGTCTGCAGGTTCAGCAACTGTTCGATGTTTCCGTCAAAAAGCCCCATGGCTATTTCAACATTCACGGTAAGCTGGTCGAATGAGTCGAGGACGATCTGGTAGTTCTGCGCAACGCCTTTAATGCCCATCAGCACCCGCTCGATCTGTTGCGGGAATATATTCACCCCGCGTACGACAAACATATCGTCAGAGCGTCCCAGAATGCGGGAAATTCTTCTGTGGGTTCTGCCGCACGGACAAGTGCCGGGAATGATCCGGGTGATGTCTCGTGTCCGGTACCTGATGAGCGGCATGGCCTCCCTGGTCAGGGAGGTGAGCACAAGTTCTCCCTCCTGGCCTTCAGGAAGCACCTCGCCGGTTTCCGGATTGATAATCTCCATCAAAAAATGGTCTTCCCAGAGATGCATGCCGTTTTTGAAACAGCATTCGAAGGCAACACCCGGGCCGTTCATTTCTGTCAGACCGTAGCAGTTGTAAATATCGATGCCGTATATGCTTTCCACTTTTTTTCTTGTTTCTTCGGAATAGGGCTCTGCTCCCAGATATGCCCGGCGGAGTTTTAGGTCCCTGCCGGGATTGATGCCCCGTTCCTGAAGTGCGCTTGCCAGGTAGAGTGCATAGCTGGGCGTGATATGCAGGACCGTCGTGCCGAAATCGCGCATAAGCGAGATCTGGCGTTCAGTGTTGCCGGGACCCGCCGGAACAACGAGTGTGTTGACCTTCTCCGCTCCGTAATGCATCATCAGCGCACCGGTGAACAGTCCGTAGGTCATCATATTCTGAAGAACGTCACCCGCACCGGTCCCGGTCATGACAAGACAGCGGGCTATGAGGTCGGCGGCCCGTTCAATATCCGGTTTCGAGAAAAAGATCGCCTTTGGCGTTCCGGTCGTGCCGCTGGAGGTATGCACGCGGATAACATCTTCTTTTGGTATTGCGAGGAGACCATAGGGATAATTCTGGCGGAGATCATTGCTGGTGGTAAAGGGGAGCTTTCTCAAGTCTTCGAGGCTGGTGATTTTTAGCGGATTCAAACCGGCGTCGTCGCAGCGCGTTCGATAAAAGGAAACATTTTTGTACGCATGCTGAAGGGTTGCCGCAAGGCGTTCGAGCTGAAGGGACACAAGCGTTTTTGGATTTACTGCCTCCTCTGCTTCTTTCCAAAAAGCGGAAGCACTGCCGGATTCGTGAGTACTCATTTTGCCGCCTTAATCATCGGGAGTTGTCGGGGGTATTTCGTGCGGGAAACATCCCTAACTGGTTTGTTCTTTCCGCCATGCAACAGGACAAGCGGTTGCACGGCAAAGAAATTTCTGAAGCATGTTGATTTTATCACACTCGTCCGGCGTACGCAACCGCTTTCGAGCAGCACCCGGCAGCACGATGCCGGAACGGCCCCGTTCTCTCAAAAACGGTGATTGACGATTCCGAAGTTGTATGGTATTTTGCTAACCGCTTTGTTTTCTATCGTACAAAACCACCGGGAAAGGAACTCTGCGGCCTGTGCACTGTTGTTGACTGTTTTGCGAGGTGAGTGACCTTATATGAAACAAATACTGAATATTACCGTTGTCGTGATCTATGTCCTTATCATGCTTGGGGTCGGCTATTGGTCCATGCGCAGGACAAAGGACGTGGGTGACTTTTTTCTGGGAGG
>CAZPGZ010000061.1:5082-6890 GCA_964586075.1 uncultured Nitrospiraceae bacterium
TCGGCTATTGGTCCATGCGCAGGACAAAGGACGTGGGTGACTTTTTTCTGGGAGGTCGCACGCTCGGCCCCTGGATGAGCGCTTTTGCCTACGGCACCACCTATTTTTCCGCGGTCATTTTTATCGGATACGCCGGGAAGCTCGGCTGGGGATTCGGCATCCATACCCTCTGGATCGTGCTCGGCAACACCCTGATCGGCACCTTCCTTGCCTGGAAACTGCTTGCCGGGCGCACCCGTGAGATGACCGTCCGCCTGCATGCCCTGACCATGCCGGAGTTTTTGCGCGCACGCTACGGCAGCAAATCGTTGCAGGTGGTTGCCGCCCTGGCGGTTTTTATTTTTCTGGTTCCCTATTCGGCTTCTGTTTATATGGGACTGAGCTATCTCTTCGAAAAGGCCCTCGGCCTTCAATATAATGAAGCGTTGATTTTTCTGGCCGTGCTGACCGGTGTCTACCTGGTCATGGGGGGGTATCTTGCGGTTGCCATCAGTGATTTTATCCGAGGTTTGGTGGAGTTTGTCGGTGTCATGGCCATGGTGTTCCTGCTGGCACAGTGGAAGGGCGGTTTCCTATCGACCGCAACAGACCTCCTGTCGAACACGGCGGCCATGGCTCCGGGTCTGGCCAAGGCGGTCCCGCTTGGGCCTGTAGGGTTCCAGATATTGGTGCCGGGAGCGATGATTCTTTTTTCGCTTGTCCTGATCACCAGCTTCGGACCCATGGCGCTGCCGCAGATGGTGCAGAAATTTTATTCCATCCGGAGCAAAGCGGACGTGTTCCGCGCCATGACCATTGCCGGTATTTTCGCCTTCTTTATGACCTTCGGCGCGTACTACAGCGGCGCGCTCACGCACCTGTACTATGCCGGCGGCCTGCCGCAGGAAATCATGGTGCAGGGCAAGCCGAACCTCGATCAACTGATGCCGCATTTTTTGACGACGCAATTTTCATATGGTTTTGTTTTGCTGATTCTGCTGCTGGTGTTTTCCGCGTCCATGTCCAGTTTGTCGTCGCTGGTGCTGGTGTCGAGTTCCGCGATTGCCATTGATATCTACGGCGCTTTCGTCAACCGCCACGTCAATCAAAAACAGACCATGCTCCTGATGCGGGTCCTGTGCGGTCTGTTCGTTGCACTTTCCCTGATTCTTGCCATGAACAAAGTGGACGTCATTGTGAACCTCATGGTAATGTCCTGGGGCGCTCTTGCCGGCGTGTTTCTTGCTCCCTATATCTACGGGCTCTTCTGGAAGAGAACCACCAGAGCAGGCGCTTTTGCCGGGATCATCACCGGACTCCTGTCTGCATTTGTGTTGTTTATACTCTGGGGCAAGGACGGCATTCCTGTGGCCGGGGCCATTACCATGTTCCTTCCGATGTTTGTTGTTCCCATCGTCAGCCTGATGACCAAGCCGCTGCCGAAGGAGATGGTTGATGCGGCGTTCGGAGAAGGGGAAATAAAGAAGTAGGGACATTGTCCGTATCTTGTCCTGTACCGATAAAATGATGCGAGGGGAAGCGTATAGAACGCTTCCCCTCTTGTTTATGGATTCCCTGTCGCAGCTTCCCCGGTATTATGAAAGGGGTTACTGCGATACAGTGGTTTTCTGCTCGTTATGCTTTTTTCTCTCGATTTTGTTGCTTGCCCTGTTCTGTTCCTTCGTCAGCTTCCTGCGTTCTTTCTTCGTAAGTTTTCCATCTGACTTCATGCGCGCTTCATCCTGTTTTATTTTTGCCTGCTGCGCTTCAAGCTATAATAAAATTTGTCTAGATATTGAAAAATGGTTGATTGGGCATTCATAGCAAAA
>CAZPGZ010000062.1:0-6869 GCA_964586075.1 uncultured Nitrospiraceae bacterium
CACGGTTATGCGCTGTCGAAGACGAAGCGCAAACCGCGCCAAGCCCTGCGGGCGCGGATTTGCAGGTTAACCCAATGTTAGACGGACGCTACGCGCAGAATAAAGAAAATGAGAAATACTATAAGAAGGGAAAAGTGTATATAAAAAGAATTATATTCTTGTTTCTAATTCATATACTCCCAAGCAAAATTTTAATAGCGCAAGAAAAATACAATGATAATGCGGTCTTTGAGATTTATAGTTATGCAATGCATTCAAGAGATAATAATGAAATACTAAATGCAATTGAAATTTTAAACAAAAGAATTGAGTCAGGAGATTCAAAAATAAGGAGCTTGAAATATAATAAAGCTCAATTAGAGTATAAAATTAGAAAATATGAAGCAGCAGAAAAAACATTACAATCTTGGAATAACAACAATAAATATCTATACTTAGGAACATTATATATTTTATTAGATAAGGAAGAGAAGGGGATCAGTATATTAAGAAAAGTTGTTGAAGAAGATATTGGGAATATCGAAAACCATAATATTATTTCGCAAAATATATTAGATGGTTTAATAATGACCGCTATTCTTGCTAATATTGATATAAATAAATGGATAGAGAAATGGAAGAATGAAAATAAAATTACAGAGGATCAAATTATAAAAACTACTAAGATATTTCAAACTGACAAAAACAGAATATTGAATAGTCTTTGGCCTAAATAAATTGTATGAATCGTCTAACAACCGCTTGAACCTGACAAATCCTTTGGCACGGTTATGCGCTATCGAGGACGAAGCGCAAACCGCGCCAAGCCCTGCGGGCACGGATTTGCAGGTTAAGCGTATGTTACGTGCTAAGAGGAAATGACGTGCCGAAAAGGACCGAGGAAAGTCACAGTTCTGCCGCCGGCATACATTCGTCATGAGAGGAAAATCTTGATGAAACCAGAGAAGCGGTAAAGTACGGAATTTTGTTTCATCAAGATTTCCCCATAAAAAAATGCCGGCGTTGCCCTGGAAGATAAGAAAAGGCAAAAAAAGAATAAGATCGGTCCTTTCCGGCACTAAGGTAGAGGGAAGAGGGCTGGAAGCAGCGAAGATTTATTTTGTGAGAATGCCATGGTGCACGTAACATGGTCGCTGGAGCAGACCGGGCCAGTAGTATGACCAGAGGAGTCATAGCAGAAGAGGCCCGGCAGCTCAGCTCCTTGTTAGACTTATGGTAATTTTGAATCAAATGCTTTAAATTTAGATTTTATTGGAGTAATAAAAATTGAAAGAGAATAAATATGATGATGATGAATTTTTTAATCAATATAGTAAAATGCCTCGTTCTATTGGTGGTTTACAATCTGCAGGGGAATGGCATGAATTACAAAAGTTACTGCCAAATATTAAAGATAAATCAGTTTTGGATTTAGGATGTGGTTATGGGTGGCACTGTAGATATGCAATAGAACAAGGAGCTAAATCTGTAATTGGAATAGACCTCTCAGAAAAAATGTTGAAGGAAGCAAAAGCTCGTACAAATGATAAACGAATTGTCTATATGAGAAAAGCAATTGAAGATATTAATTTTGACAAAGAAAGCTTTGATCTTATAATTAGTTCATTAGCGTTTCATTACATTAAATCATTTGAGCTAATATGCCTAAAACTATTCGAAATATTAAAACATAAGGGTGAGTTTGTGTTTTCTGTTGAGCATCCTATTTTTACGGCCTATGGAAATCAAGACTGGATATATGATGAGAAAGGAAATAAGATTCACTGGCCTGTAGATAATTATTTTAATGAAGGTAATAGAGAAGCCATTTTTCTCGGACAAAAGATTACCAAATACCATAGAACATTAACAACATACATAAATGCTCTTATCAATAATGGATTTTTTATAAGAAGAATAATAGAACCTTTACCATCACCGGAAATGTTAGAGAAAAATGAACTTATGAGAGAAGAGTTTCGCCGCCCTATGATGCTTTTGATTTCTGTATATAAAAATTAAGTTAGAAAAAAGTCTAACAATGGCTTCAACCCGACTCGCAGCTGAGTGTGAAGGCGCTAACGTTATTCTGTCGCAGTAAATACTGGTAGTGAAGTGGCTCGCGGGTTAAGCCTATGTTCTGTCGACGCTCCCGCGCAGGAAGAAGAAAATCAACTTGACATCAACTAACAAAGAGTTGTAATTTCAAGAAACAGTTCTTAGGGAAGCTCGACATATTTACTTAACATGGTGGTTAATAAAATCTCGTAATGCCATATTCATTAATGTCTGATATCCGATTTTTTCCTCTGTAGCCTTTTTCTTGAAGAAAAGAATAACATCGTCATCTAAACGAATTGAGGTCGAAACCTTCTTCGGACGATAGAATCGACCGCGAATACCTTTGGAGAAATCATACACCGGAAGCATTTCAAAAGAATCTTCAGAGTTCTTCATACTGTTTTCGCTCATGGGAAGTTGCCTCCCTAGCAGAGATGATTCGAATAACTTCTTCACCTTTATCGTTAAAGAAGAGATTCGCCACAACAAGGATCTTCGATCTTTGAGACTGACCTACGGTAATCCACCTTTCCTGGAAATAAGAAAAGCGATGATCTAAAAAAGAAAGGTGGAGGGGATCATCAAAGACTTCCTTAGCTTCTTGAAAAGAAACCCCGTGTTTTGCTTGATTTGAGAGATCTTTCTGAGAATCCCATTCAAAGAGCATGCTGATAAGGTAAGCAATTGTAGCTACGATGTCAATACAAGAATATGGAAGGGGAATAAATGAAAGAAAAGAATTGAGAAATAGAAGAAGAAGAGATTAAGATAGATGAAGAAAATGAGGTGAAGAGACAGAACAAGCGCTTGGACCAGACAAATCCTTTGGCACGGTTATGCGCTGTCGAAGACGAAGCGCAAACCGCGCCAAGCCCTGAAGGCATGGATTTGCTGGTCAAGCGTATGTTACGTGCTAAGAGGAAACGACGTGCCGAAAAGGACCGAGGAAAGTCACAGTTCTGCCGCCGGCATACATTCGTCATGAGAGGAAAATCTTGATGAAACCAGAGAAGCGGTAAAGTACGGAATTTTGTTTCATCAAGATTTCCCCATAAAAAAATGCCGGCGTTGCCCTGGAAGATAAGAAAAGGCAAAAAAAGAATAAGATCGGTCCTTTCCGGCACTAAGGTAGAGGGAAGAGGGCTGGAAGCAGCGAAGATTTATTTTGTGAGAATGCCATGGTGCACGTAACATGGTCGCTGGAGCAGACCGGGCCAGTAGTATGACCAGAGTAGTCATAGCAGAAGAGGCCCGGCAGCTCAGCTCCTTGTTCTGCGTAAACAGGGTAGCAGTAAAAGAAAAAGGAATTACTTCCACACAACCTCAGGCTTTTTATGTTCCTTTGCACATTGAGACAAAAACAAATTGATCAATGTCTGATAGGGAATTCCAGAATCCTTAGCTAAATCCTTGAAATAATTAATAGTTTCAGGTTCAAGCCTAATAGTAATAGGACGTTTAAGATGTTTGATATAGGGATTCTTAATAGATTTTTCAAAATCATATTCATCGAGCATTTCTATATTTTTCATAGATTTTCTCCTCCTTTGATGATGCTTTTCTCGCAGAGATTATTCGGATAACGGATTCCGATTCCCGAAAACAATGACAAACAACTAAGAGCCTAAGCTTAGAACTAAAACCAAGAATAATGAAACGATCTTCATGAGAAGAATGAAGAGGATCAAAGATTACGCGAGCGAATTCATCAAAGAAAACCGATTTAGCTTCTTCAAAATCGATACCATGATGCTTGGATTGATTAAGAAGATTTTTCTGTGGATCCCAAACGAAGGAGAGGCTATCCATACATACAATATATGTACATAATTAAAAAGAATCAAGATAAAAGAATTTGGAATTAAGAAAAGAAGATAAGAAAATAAAGAGAGGAGAATACGCAGAACAGCCGCTTGGACCTGACAAATCCTTTGGCACGGTTATGTGCTTTCGCACAAACCGCGCCAAGCCCTGCGGGCACGGATTTGCAGGTCAAGCGTATGTTACGTGCTAAGAGGAAATGACGTGCCGAAAAGGACCGAGGAAAGTCACAGTTCTGCCGCCGGCATACATTCGTCATGAGAGGAAAATCTTGATGAAACCAGAGAAGCGGTAAAGTACGGAATTTTGTTTCATCAAGATTTCCCCATAAAAAAATGCCGGCGTTGCCCTGGAAGATAAGAAAAGGCAAAAAAAGAATAAGATCGGTCCTTTCCGGCACTAAGGTAGAGGGAAGAGGGCTGGAAGCAGCGAAGATTTATTTTGTGAGAATGCCATGGTGCACGTAACATGGTCGCTGGAGCAGACCGGGCCAGTAGTATGACCAGAGGAGTCATAGCAGAAGTGGCCCGGCAGCTCAGCTCCTTGTTATGTCGACGCTTCGCGCGGGAGATTTTAGGAATGAAAACATCAATTTATTGGCATATTCACAAATATGAGAAGAATGGATTACCATTTTTCAAAATTGGTGATACTGTTAATGTATTCCCTGGAAATAATAAATTCTGGTCATTCTACAAAAATATGCAGTTTGATTTTTTTGTAGAACCAGGACATTCAAAACTACCTGCATCTTATGCTCAATATTGTCTTGAGAGAAATCAAATAGATCCAAATGGATTTCCGTATATCGCAAATGCAATTAAAGAAGCTGGTATGTTTTTAAGAGAACTTATATTTGAAGAAATTAGAAAAAGTGAGTTCCCGAACGCTCCTTCTCGAAGAAATTGCATTTGGTTGACCGAAGAAAACAATCTAAAATTTTGGACGGATTGGCTTAAGAACGATTTTGAAAATATCTGTTACGTACAGTTTCAATGTAGCGGGAATTTTCATATTGGAAATCAAACTTTTCTTAATAGTGACATTGATAATTATGATCATTATGTATTAATGGCAAGATCATATTGGAGTTCTAAGGATATTGAGCTCAGGTCGAATAATGAAATAATCTTTACTGGAGACGTAACAGTATTGGACGTAAAAAATGAGATATGAAAAAAAAGAAATCTATATGATCACTTATCCAAACGGGAAAATATATATAGGGAAAGACCTGACTGGAACAATGAATTACTTCGGAAGTGCCGACAGCAAAATTATTGAGAAAGACTTTAACGAATCAGAAAGAAGTAATTTTGTAATAAGGAAAACGATTCTTTGGCGTTCTAAAGATGCTACTAACGAAGAGGTATATACTGGACCCCGGAAACTGGACAGGCGGCATAGTTTGATGTTTGCTTGTCTGGAAGGGGAAAGAACATGGCAGAAGGAAAACGAGCGAAGTACAGTAAGGAGTTCAAGTTCAAGATCGCCTTGGAGGCGATCAAAGGCGAGAAGCAAATCAACGAGATCGCCGCTGAGTACAAGATCCATCCGGTGATGATCGGGAACTGGAAGAAGCAGCTTCTTGAGCGAGGTGCCGTGGTATTCGATAATTCGAAACAACAGAGTGAGAAGGAACAGAAGGAAAGTACCGAGGAGCTGATCCACACGATCGGACACCAACAGGTACAGATCGACTGGCTTAAAAAAAAGCTTGGCTTCACGGATATTCCCAGAGGCGGGCTATGATCGGGAAGAAGGGCTCGCCGCTTACGGTGAGCGAGGAATGCCAGCTCCTGGATGTTTCCCGTGCGGGGTATTATTACCGCGGACGAGGGGAAAGCGAGTACAACCAGAAGCTTCTCAGGCGGATCGATGAACTCGCGACGGCCCAGCCGACCTGGGGAAGCAGGATGATTCGAGATCGGCTGCGGGAAGAAGGATACAAGGTGAACCGGAAGAGGATTCAGCGCCTTATGGGAATCCTGCAGATCAAGGTTATCTATCCGAAGATGAATCTGTCGCGGAGGAATCACGATCATACGGTGTATCCGTATCTGCTGAAAGGCGTTACGATCGATCGACCGAACCAGGTGTGGTGTACGGACATCACCTACATCAGGCTGAAACACGGGTTCGTGTTTCTCGTGGCGATCCTGGATTGGGCGACACGGGCGGTGTTGAGTTACCGAATCTCGAACACGATCGACCGGTTCTTCTGCATCGAAGCTCTGGAAGAAGCGTTGAGACATTATGGGACTCCCGAGATCTTCAATTCCGATCAGGGAGGACAGTTCACGAGCCCCGAGTTCACACAGGCCTTGAAGGACAAGGGAGTGAGGATCAGCATGGACGGAAGCGGACGAGCACTCGATAACGTGGTGGTGGAGAGGTTCTGGAGGACGTTGAAATACGACGAAGTGTACTTGAAGGAGTATGAATCGCTTCCTGACGCGAAGGAGCAGATCGGGCGGTTCATCGAAACGTACAACAACTTTCGTCCGCATTCGGCCTGCGGTGGGAAACCTCCCATGAAGGTGTATACCTCACGTTGTGAGGGAGAACAGGTAGCGTAGGAAACAACTTACCTACCTGAAAAATATGTCTTGACAATGGGGTCCACTATAGTAAATCGAATGGAAGTTTATTTCTTTAAGAAAATGCAATCGAATGAGCCAAATATTGGCTATAACCAATGGCCAAAATACAAAAAAAGAGAAAAGAACATAACAATCGCTTCAACCTGACAAATCCTTTGGCACGGTTATGCGCTGTCGAAGACGAAGCGCAAACCGCGCCAAGCCCTACGGGCACGGATTTGCAGGTTAAGCGTATGTTAGAGCGACAGGGAAATATATGAAAATAAAATGAAAGCAAATCATTCAGCATTCCCTCAACCAAATGATGATAACACTATTATATGGCGATATATGGATTTCTATAAATTTGAATGTTCTGCGTAGACAGGGTAGCGGTAAAAGAAAAAGGAATTACTTCCACACAAC
>CAZPGZ010000063.1:0-6562 GCA_964586075.1 uncultured Nitrospiraceae bacterium
AATACACCAAGCCGAGGGGCACAGGCAAATGAAATCATTGCAGGAGAGAAAAAAAAGCCGACTTTTCGTCGGCCTTCGTCGTGCCTGTTTAAAGGTGGCGGGCGCCCGGGCAGACGCCCGCCGGTGGAAACGCATCACACGGTAGATTCTATTCGTAAGCGCACCACATGATGTCTTCTTTAAAAATTTACGTGGTGCACTTGAAATTTGAATTCACCATTTTAAAAATGTTTATAACGGTAATTATTACACCGATGAATCCAAACAAGAAAGCCGGGAAAGGCCCCATGAATAACCATTTCCTAAAAGGTAGATGGATAATTGTTTCTATTTTTCCGCTCGTTTCTCGCTTTACTATATGTGGATAAAATATCGAACCGCGTACGCGATATATTGTACCATCATCACATTGTACATAGTTGTCTGATTCTGCACCAATATCGTTAAAAGCTCTTTCATCATGTTGCTTGTCAATCAATCCTTTTGCAAGTGAGTAAGTTAGCAATAGACCATTTCGCACAGTTGCAACATTTAATTCATCGTCTTTCTTAATTTTAATCCTAAAGGATCCACCAGCAGCATCAATATTCCATCCTGCCAGATAATGTCCCGTTTTATCATAAACTTGTACTCTACCATAGAACGCAAGAGCAATATAAATATTGCCTGTATTATCAATCGCTATTCCATTAACATAACCTAAAGGCATTTCAACTTTAGGATCTACAGGTGGTATCATAACTCTTATAAAATTCACCAAACCAAAAATAAATATTGCAGATGCTATAATGATATAGAATATCCTGTATTTCTGCATGTTTTAATTTCTCCATTAAACTGCTTGCAGCTCAAAACTATTAACAGTTACGAAAATCTGATGATATTTTCCTCAATTTCTTGCGAAGCTTCCGTTTTTCACGTATATTTTTTATAAGAGTTTTTAAGTTAAATCCTGTAAAAAATGAAAATTGTTGTAGCATATGAATTTCTGCTGCTGTTAATCCTTTTCCTGCTCCATAGTTTATTTGCCCCCCTTTATAAGACGGTGACAAAATGGCATTACCTCCAATTGTATAAACTCCAGCCCCACCTGAAGCTCCTACTTGGGTACTCCATCCTCTTAATTCATATATATTTTTTGCATTAGTTACTTGGACCGCTCTTGTTGCTGAAGCAGATACACCAGACATCCCGCCAAATCCAAGTCCGACCATTATACCGATGTTTCCTTCTGTATTAGCTACAGTCATTAATGACACAGAAATAGCTTTTCCGGCTCCTGCGCCTAATTCCGTACCTCGTGCATCAGTCAAGGCCTTATGGGGACGGCCTTATGGGGACGTAGCTGATTTTGTCAATTTGGCAAGAATTGTTTGCAATTCAGGCATTCTCTCATATATTTCCCCGCCCCTGCGTGCCGCCACGAATACCCCGGACCGCGTGATGTTCAGCATTCTCGCCATTGCCGCTCCATTCAGTCCGATCTTTTTAACGCCTAGATAGCATAATGCTCCTCTTGCAGCGCAATGGTCCCTTCCCTTCCCCCCTTGTCGCAAGGCCGTTTCCTCAATCGCGAATATCCGCGCAACTTCCTTCAGTAGTTCCGCCGGGGAAACGGTGGAGGATTTTGATTCCGGTGTTTCTGATTCTTCCCAGAGCCGTTCAACGAACTCTCCGCTTCCGAGGATTCTGGCATCGTACGACTCTCGTTCTTCCGCTCCGGAAAGTTTCGTTGAGCGGCGCAATCCGCCGCCAACCAGTTCATCCCGTTTTCCCAAGGTAACTCCGTCGGCAACGAACTGCTCGTAGCGTGCACGGGCAAGTTTTTTTCTTTGGGAAAACAGGTGCAGAACTTCAGCGACGTTCTGTCCCACAAACTGGCTTTGTCCCAGGATGACGCTGTGGCCGCACCATTGGTACGAATTCAGATTGGCAACTGAATCGACGAGTCCGGCTCGCAGGGGATTCAGGTGTATGTAACGGACAAGTTCCAGCAGGTAGGCATCTTCCTGGCAGACGATCGATTTGTAGCGGTTCTGAAAGAGATGACCGCTGCGACTGTGGCGCAGGTTGAAGACAACGGCGTAACCCGTCAACAGCCTGCGCATGAAGGCGGAGAGCCTGGTTGTCCGGGGACGTAGGAGCAGATGCACATGATTGGACATGAGAGCCCAAGCAAGACAATCGGTCTCTGTCGACTTGAGCAGTTTCGACATGCGCTCGACGAACAAGGCTTTATCGTCCTCATCCAGAAAGATGTCTCTGCGTTCGATGCCGCGGACGATTACATGTTGTAGAAGACCTGGCATATCCAGGCGGGCTGTTCTTGGCATGTCCGGCAGATTAGCGCTTTGCTCTGATTATGTCAACTTTTTCAACTACGTCCCTTTCCACCCGTCCCTTTCCACCCTTGTCAAGGTCAATTTTAAACGCGGTGATATAAAGGGAGGCAAAAAGATGGAAGGGGAATTGACTGCCATTATGCTTACCGGCGAGATCAGGAAAGGGCTGGGCCTGCGTATCAAGGAATTGCGCAAGCAAAACAAATGGACGCAGAAAGCACTGGCTGCAAAGCTGGATATGCACTTCGCCCAGTTGAATAAATACGAGTGCGGCCTGAATTCACCGCCTCTGGAGAAGCTTGTTGAGTTGGCCGAGGTGTTCAATACGACGGTGGATTACCTGCTGACGGGGAACCGCTCGGATGAACAACCGCTGCACAATCTGCGGCTCCTGGAACGGTTCAGGGAGCTGGAAGCGGTCAACGCCGGGGATCAGGAAACGGTCATCAATCTGATTGACGCCGTGATCGTGAAGAGCAAAGTTGAAGGAGCCGTCAAGCCTCTAAGAAAGGCGGGATAAAGCAAACCCTCCCGCCAAGCCCCCCCCCGCCGCAACTGCTGCAGCCGCTGGTAGTGTAGGCGTACCGGGTGGCAGAAGTGTCGCCTTTGTGCCCCATCGTGAAAAGAGTTTTATTGCTAAATTTAAACTCTTAAACAACGGGGACGTCCGGAGAAGTCTAGTTTGTGCGGTGCTTTTACATTTTATTTATTTTTTATTTCAGCAACATACAAAATTAAATCGTCAACAGTATTCAAGATAATAGGCTTACTAATTTTAGCTTTATTTCTTAAATCGTCAGCATACCATATTACATCTGATATTCCATCATCTGTTTCCCATCCTTCTGTAGGGGCTAGTTCCTTATCAAATCTATCTGATGGTCTTATTTTTGTAACAGGTATTCCTGTAGACTTTGAGATAAGTGTCAACACCTCAAAAACAATTCCCTTTGGAATATTAGTGTTTTTATAATATCTTTGGTAAAACTCTTCATTGTCGATTACTGCACGGTCTCTGAAGCGCAAAATCCTCTTATTGCTTGCCTTGCGCCCAGCAACTGCTATAGTCACCAACGTTACAATTATGACCAAAGAAAATATAATTATTTGCATGATATCCATAGCGGCTCTTTTATTGTTTATTTTTGCAGCTATTATTAGTTTTCACGGAATTCCGGGGACAGTATACAAAACTAATTTGCTTTCGGTTTCGGACCGCGTTTTTGCGGGGACAGTGACCGTGAAAGATTTTCTTCGAGTTTCACCACAAATGACTGCTGTCCCAGAGGCCTGCCGCTCCGTTCATGTTTGCGAAAAGTCTTCATTTCATCATCTGATATCAACGTCAGAAAATCACACCAGTTGTTAACCAATGCCAGTAAGGATTCAACTCTTGTCAAACCGTCATCCTGGCCGGAAATGTGTGCGCTGGCACTGCTCCATTGATAATCTCCAGGACGAGAAACGAGTCCTGCAGCTACGGGATTCATCTCAACGTATCTGACCGCGGCTAACAGGTAATTTTCGTCCATGGGATAGGAAGCGAAGCGCTCCTGCCACAAGTGCCCTCTCCATCCTTCTCGAAAGTTGATCCTGCGGGTATAGCGTCGGTGAGCTTCGCCAATCGCACGGGCAAGCGACATCTCTGTTTCAGGGACGGCTATGAGATGCACGTGGTTCGGCATCAGGCACCAGGCCCATATTTAAACACGACACTTCGTGCACCATTCGGCCATCAGATCGATGTAGGCAGTGTAATCGTCAGGGCGGAAAAAGGTTTACTGGCGGCGATTGCCGCGCTGCGTCACATGGTGGGGTATACCCGGCGCTATCACTCGAGTTCTTCTAGCCATGGTGTAATAATAGCAAATTCTAATCTTGTGTCAATTAAATATACTGTCCCCGGAATTCGCCCTCAAAAACAGACGGTGAGGCAAGTTATCATCCATTTACCGATCCACACGTACCGGCAATTTCAGATTTTTTACTTTACAATACAAAAGATCAGCTTTGTTTTTTCTTGCCCAGAAACAGTTTACGTATGCAACATCGTCAGTACTTTCTTTACTACAACATTTATTTTTATTGTCGTCTATAATCTTATCATAGGTACCGATTTCAATTGATATTTTATCGAAATATTCGATCATAGTTGGCGTTAGATTGTTTTTTGCCACGTAACTTGTTTCCTCTATTGGTGAATTGAGTTTTATTATACCGTTATAGGTTTCCGTTGGTCTAATTTTAATAAATTTTGCATATACTGGCTCTTCAAGATTCATTGAATACGGAATTTTTCTGTTTGTTAATTGCACTTTGACTATTTTTCTAAATTTATGTAATTTGACATTATATTCCTTCCCATTAATTATATCCATATTTGTACACACCCAGATATCGTTTTTTGACTTATTATATACTTGATACCTTACAACAACTTCTTTATCAGTAATATCCATTGTATTAATATGCACATTTATTTTACTTTCTGAGCATGCAGTAAGTATAGTCAATAGACTCACTATTGTAATATTAATATACAGGCCTTTCTGCAACACCATATTCCCTCCTTATAGCATTCTCGGTGTAAGGTTCGTTTTTATATTTTCCTATACCCACAGTTTTCTCTTCTTCAGTACCAATGATAGATCTAATCATATACAATAACGGTTGTTCATCTTCGTGATACGCATGAATCAATTCATGCCCAAGTCCAATTTCCGATGGACGAGATTGCCATGCTTCTTTAGGGTTGATACCAAGGTGAGTTTTATTAGGATTATACGTAATGAAACCGTTTTGGTACGAATTTTCTTCACCCATTTGGATAACATATACTGAATTACTTTGTTCTAAACGATTTATTACATCATTCATTCTTTTTGACTTACTAAGCAATTTGCAATAAAGGTGCTGTTTTAATACCTCTTTTTGTTGTTCTGTTCCTATAAATATAATAATTTTTCCACTTGGGTCGATATACTTATTTGGGTTGCTTTGCGCATACTTAAAAAGATTGATTCCCCCCATCAACCCAATCGGGTCCGCCTGAATGTACCTCCCCACCACCGGATTATAATCCCTGAAGTAGTTGTAGTTGAGCCCGGACTCGGCATCATAGTACTGGCCCGGAAACCGCAAGTTCAATAAAGCCGTGCCTGATACCGTCGCCCCATCCCCAAAGGGCCTGTTTTCGATCTCCCAGACTATTGCCCTGGTCGCATCGGTCATCATCACCGGCGTTCCCAGGTGATCGGTATGGATGTACTGCGTGCCGCTGCCGTCGATTTTGGCCAGGGGAATGCCGTTCAGGTAGACATACTCGGCCTGGACCGCGCCGCTGGCGCTGTTTTCGGCAATGAGTTGCCCGTTCTCGTCGTAGTGATAGACCGTGACCGCCCCACCGACGGTCTTCTTCACCCGCTGGCCGTTGGCGTTGTAAACGTAGTTGCCGGTCTGGGTCGAAGCCGCCTGGATCAGCCGCTGGTTCTGGTTGTAAGTGTAGATCTTCGCGTTTTCAGAGAGCGTGTTGCCATTGGCGTCGGAAGTGAAGCTGGCAGGATTTGGCCCAGTGATGGCGCTAAGCCTGTTGTTGCCGGTTGCGTAGGAGTAAGTGTTCGTTCCAGAGCCGTCCACCTGGGTCAGGCGGTTCCCCACCGGGTCCAGGGTCCAGGAGAGCGCACCCCATGGCCCGTTAGCCGTCGCCAAACGGTTCAAGTTATCGTAAGTGTAGGACTTGTTCTTTGAGTTGTCCAGATTGTTTACGATGCCGGTCACGTTGCCGTTGTAGTCGTAGCCATAGGAAAGGTTCTGCAGGCTTCCGGCCTGGATGCTGGCAATCCGGTATTGGTTGTCGTAGCCGAAGCTCCCGGCAAGATTGTTGCCGAAGGTTATGGCATTCATGCCGCCGAAGGGCTTGTAGCTAATGCCGGAAGCCAGGGCGGCAGCATTGTTCAGCACCCCGGTCACCCGGCTGTTCGTGTAGGTGTAGGTAATAACCCGGCCCGAGGAATAGGTGACGGTCCTGGTGTTGCCGTTCTGGTCGTAGGTGTACTGGGTGAGGTAGGCCACACCGTCGATGTTCCGGGTTTCTTTCGTTATCTGGCCTTTCTTTGTGTACTCGTAGGTGGTGGACCCGCTCTGGTCGCTGACGGTGCACAGCCTCCCCTTGCCGTTGACGCAGGAGTCGTAGGCATAGGTGATGTCGGCATCGGAGGGGA
>CAZPGZ010000064.1:0-6558 GCA_964586075.1 uncultured Nitrospiraceae bacterium
GGGAAGTTAAGGGAAATCTCCGTTTTCCCCTTGACATTACTTATCATGGATGTCCCCGGAATCACTCTCATTCAGCTCCCAATAGGTCAGAAACAGCATGGTTAAACCTTCCTTTCCTTTCTTTTGCGACCCCCTGTTTTGATTAGTCACCCACGACGACCTCGTCAACCTGGATAATAGGCTGGATGTTGGTGAAGTTGGGAATGTCACCCATGATTTCTCCACCATGCTCTGAGAGTGTTGCCTGAAGTTCCTCAACGGACTTTATCCATATGTTCGCCATACAGACGAACGATGCCGCGGAACCGTCCGGAGAGGCAACGCCTTTACGGACTTCGGCCCTGTCAACATTAGTACCCAGATAACCGCCAACCATCGGGATATGTTTTTTCATGTAATAATCGAAGTCGAATGTGCCATCGTCTTTTTTTGGATAAGCGATCGATATGCAGTACATAACATTTTTCCTTTTTTGATCGTTGACGTTCAACATAGCGTTTTTACAGCACATGTAATTATTTCTACTGCTATATTCACACGTGTCAACTTGCATTTTACGAGGCATCCAGTAAGTTATATGAGGGACGAGCCAAGTTATTAATTAAGATAACAGATTATATATTTCAGCCACAATGTCTCTTGTGTTGCAATTATTGCCTGTTTACACATAGTTTACCGATACCATTAAACGATGATTTATTATGATTAATCAAATTATCAGGCAAAGTGCATTAGTCGTAACAATTTCTCTTTATCCTATCCTCTTCAATTATCCGTTTCCGTTCAGCAGCAGCATAAGCTAATTTCTTCCAACACGCCTGAGTCAATATGTGTGTCACACATGACCTCTTCCCTAAAATTAAGCGATACTCAATCCCAAAAAAGGACTTTAGACATTAATAAATTCCCTTTTTTCTCTGAACGCGCATCTTTTCAAAACCCAGTAAAGCAAGTGTCGCTCCTCAGCTTAGGCCGTGCTCGGCTTGCGTCACCGCGCCTTGCCAGGAACCAAAATCCCTCGCAATTTGCGCGGAGAACTAACCGCACAGGACACGAGGCCCTTTAATATTTGGTGTGCATTAACATGAACAAGATATACGAGTTAATATTACAATGTGTTACAATAAGCTGTAATCAGGTGAATAATTCCCCGATAAAGCCAAGCTCCCTGTGAAGAGAGTACGGAAAGCGTGGATCTTGATTAACAAGATGGCCGAGCTCCCGAAGGAATTGATCTTCGGGGAGTTCGGCCTTTTTTGCGTTACATACGGTGTTTGCCGGTCTCTCAACCTATATAGGTCAGTCAGGCAAGGAAACTTGAAACACCTGAATGTATCCTGGCTAGAAAGGAGATAATAGAATGCCAACTTATATTTCGCTTTTGAAATTGACGGAGCAGGGAATAAAAAATATCAAGGCTGCACCGGCACGTGTGGAGCAGGCAATCAAAGCCATGGAGGCGGGCGGGGGCAAGTATGTCGGCTTCTATGCGGTTATGGGCGAGTATGATTACGTAATTATCGGGGAGGCGCCAAGCGATGAAGCCATGATGTCCTACCTGCTTGTTCTTGGCTCTCTTGGTAACGTGAAGACGAGCACGATGAGAGCGTTTACCAAAGACCAGTTCAGCGATTTGATAAAGAAATTACCGTAAGGTAGCTGGCACCTCGGAGAGATCGGCAATCCGAAAATAGATTATTGATTTGTAAAAATGCAGATTGTGCACAACTGACGTGCCTCCGTAAGCTACCCTGTTTTTGGACAGACACCCCGCATGTTGGAAACATGCGGTTAGCTGGATGGACACGACATGCATTTTTTTGGTGGTCGATGCAAGTCTTTGTGAATGGAGGGCGGAAAACGATGAAGCCCCATCGGTAAAACGGGGCTTCATTGTAGCAACCAGCCTGGAAGATCGACAACACTAACCAGAACCTGGCCCTGTAAATGGTGGAAGGTCACACACCGTAAGCCCCGACAGTGTCCCAAACCAGGATTCTTATCACCATACCGATTCGTGAGAAACTAAGAGGTTATCTGATACAATTATATTTGTCAGAAGCGCCACCCGATTGTAATCGGCTTGTCAATCTTTCTTTCCCGCTGCTTTTTCGAAATCATCTTTACGGCAAGATCTTTTAAGGAGACGGATATGATCCGGCAGCATGGTAGCAGATATTATTTCCATGCCCTGTTATTTGGGATTTCGCTTGCAATCCCCATGGTTGCTTTGCCCGCGGAACGTGCCTCTCAAAAGCCCTGCGCGGTCGAAATAGAAAAATATTGCAATGATCTGCCACCGGGTGAGGGACGCATTGTACAGTGCCTGCAGGATCACGGCAGCGAACTGTCGACTGCCTGCCGGGAAAAGGTCATGGCGGTCATGCAGAAGGTGGGAGAGGCAAAACAGGCCTGTGCGATGGATATCTCAAAATTCTGTGCGGGCGTGGCACCGGGGGGTGGGCGCCTGATAAAGTGCCTGAAACCGCATGTGAACGAACTTGCTCCGGAGTGCCGGGAAAAGTTCGTTCCAATCGGGGCACAGTACGACGGAGCTAAAAAGCCGAGTCAGTGAAGCAAATCGGTAACGTGCCATTCGAATGCACGGGAAGAAAGGTGATTGCTGATATGGACGGATCAACGAAGATAACAGGCACGGCAGTCCGGACGACAGCCTTCTTCGTCACTTTGGTCATTACTGCCTTCATTCCCGTGAATACCGCTCAAACCTATAGCGAGACCGTGTCGGCATCCTGCTACAGGGGGGCCCCCGAAGAGGGTACCCTTATCGGTAACCTCACGGTGATCTCTGCCGAGGAGGCCGGCAAAAGTTGCAATTCCCTGTATGCCTCATGCGAGGGAAAATGCACGGGTTGTGTTTCCGAATTCGACTTCGGTGGTGAGATCTGCTATGACGCAGCGGGCAAAAAGTTTCTCAAATAAGGGAAACCCTACAGGGTCAGGGCGACATATTTCACATTTATTTGCGATTAAGGGTTCATTTTGTGAAATGTGTAGCCCTGCCCCCCTGGCCGCGCATACGTAGTTACGCGAGAAAGTCAACCTTCTTCAAAAACATAAAGAAGAATTAGAAAGTTCTTTCAACACTTGGCGTCAGCGGCTAGCGATGATCGCCGAGGACTTTGTCAACATCCTGCTAACGATAACCACTCACAGGCCGGCCGGTTTGAGGACAAACCGACTGAAGCACCAGCTAAGCATTGTAGAAGCAACGATGACGATACAGAACTTAAGAAATATTCCTCCGCCGGCCCATTGCACCAGCACCAGGTCCAGCCCCAGAACAATCGGCATGTGAAGAATATAGATACCGTAGGAGTTGGCTGCCATGGTCCGGTTGAATTTAGAACCACCGTTCCAGTAGCGATACGCAAAAGAGATAAAAACCATGAGTGATGAAAGGCAGAGAAACGCACGCGAAAAACAATAGCCCATCAGAAGTGCCAAAGAAGGCGTGCCACCCCCCATTTTCTGAACGGTGCCAAGAAAAATAAGCATCATTCCCAGCCACACAGGCAGCCATATTTTCAAGCGGCCGACAGCGTTCCCGTTAGCGAACCAGCCTTTCCAGGCAGCATAAATTCCCACTGGAAAATAGAAAAGGTACAAAAACAACCTAGTGGCCTGGAATTGTACCAAGTTGGCGATAATGACCCAGGGCTCCTGTCCATCCACAGTAAAAAGGGGCACCATGACGACCAGACTGATCCCGGTAACGGCACCCAGGCCCAGCAACACGGGCAGAGCATAGGGGTCATTGGCATCCTGTTGTTCTGGAACAGCAGACTTGTTACCAAACCATTTGATTTTAATCGCATAAAGACATGCAAAAGCGATAAAAAACCACAAAAGAAGCGAAAGGAACCAGAAATAATTGTGTGAAGGTTGCGAATACGATGTGACATAGCCCACGTAAAAATCGCCGTAGCCAGCAAGATACTTGAGCCAGTAAGCCAGGTATCCGTGGGATGCGGCGTCGGTAGATCGGAAATATTCATAGATATAACTGATAATGGGCACAATGGCAGTGGCACCCACCACAAGAGGGATTCCGATTCTCGCCAGCTTGCTTCGGATAAACTGCCAGGGCCCCCTTTTTCGAATGGACCTTAAGGCGAAGAATCCTGCAATAAAAAACATGATGGGCATGATAAAGACGTCTATAATAAGTACGATAACGTCAAAGACAGGCGCCATGTAGGGGTCTACTTCACGCACGGGCCACCAGGGCGTAAACTTGCTGTGAGCGAGGGCTGCATGCAATACGACCACACAAAACACGACGAAATAACGAAGATTGTCCAGAAAAAACATCCGTTGCTTGGAAGGATTGGTTGTATAAGTGGCCATGCTAACTCCTCTAAAAATTTATGAAAGTTTGAAGACCTCTCTCAAAAAACTCTGATATGCCTTGATGGCGTCCGTTCTGGCCTTTAATGACCCACCGAGAGTACCAGGCTTATCTTCTGATCGGCAATCCGCGGTATAGTCACCAAAATCGGTAAGACGATCCGCATTTCGGCCGTAGTAGGCCGAAAACCAGGTACCGTCCTCGTTGAGCAGAAATGTGCGATCCTGGCAGGATGTCATGTCCATAAAGTAAGACATTTTGCTTCCTGCAAGCTTGGCAAAGTCAAAAGCATGGTATGCCTCGTTGAGGACGATCACCTTTACCGGGGCAGCGGATGACTGCAGCCGTTTTGCATAACCCAGGGATTGAGCAATTGGAGCCAAGTTGTCTTTCTCGCCCAAGAGTATAAGAACGGGGGCGCCGGTGAGGTCCGGCGTTTTCAATTGAGTGAAACTGTTCGGATAAAGGGCGATGTGAGCCGCGAATTCTAAATTTTTCAAAGCCAGGGAATCGCGGATTCGCCTTGAAGCCGAAAACAGCGAAACTGTTCCGCCCCCGGCAAATCCCATGACTGCTATTTTTTTGCTGTCGATTCTCGGGTGGGTGCTCAGAAGGTTCAAGGCTGCATAAGCGTCGGCAACCCTTTCTTCCCAAGTGATTTTAGTGAGGCCATCATTGAGCGATTTGATGTTTCTGGTTTTGTGGCTGTCCACAACGAATGTGGCAATCCCCATCTCGTTAAGGGTGCGGGCAACCTCGGCATAATGTTCGGCGCCGACACCGATGTTGCCTGTCGCCGTATGCAGGATAATCACCGCAGGAACTTTTCCCACAGTGGTTTCGGGCATTGTAAGTTTGCCCTCGATGACGACTTTTTCAGCCGTGCCTGCTTTGTTAAAAAGGTCTTTAAAAGATCGACTGCTGCTGTAAAACCGGACATTTCCATCCTGACCTCGCGAAAGATCGCTCACCGGTTCCCGCTGCGTGCAGGCGGCTAAAACCAAGAAACCAACCCAGAGAAACACCGTTAGAACCATTTTTACAGATGTTCGCACAACACGTTCCCCTTCATTGACTTATTGTCAGCGTAAGCTTTCCCGAAAGATTGACATGCTAACCGTACTTCTTGCGCTAGTTATTGAGGGTCTGTTCGACAATCTTCATCTTGTGGCAAATCTCAATCACCGGTGTCGCCTCGACAGCCTGGCGAAGAGCAAATGCAATCAAGCTTTCGGTAATACGCGCCTTCAAGGACAGGAATAGAATTCCGATCCCTCTCTACAATTAGGTTAAAGGATACGGATACTTCCGCACCCTAGCGTTCAGCAACTCTACAGAGGGTATTGTGTCCAAAACAAAGCATTTCCGGAGTGGATAATTAAGGCGGCTGCCCGTCAAAAAACGGGGGCAGCTTAGATGGAATAAACTACCCCCAAGTATGGAGGATTGACGACTAATGTCGTCTTTCCATGCGTTATATAATCAAAAATGATGCCAATATTGAACTATAAAGACGATTGTCCTTCAACCTGACGATATTACATAGTTTGGAGCTTAACACTTTATTTGTTCTGTCAATTTTAAACGTGTTGAACAATCTAATAATGAATCATATGTATCATCAAGAAATGTCAATTTTACAAACACATATACCATTAGACAAACCCTGCCGATCAATGATTGTCGTAAGATACAGCCTATATGAAGCGACTTCCTTATCGTCAAGGTAGGTCCAGTAGTAGACTGCCTCATGACTGAATCACATCCGGTCGCCATGCGTGTTCAGTCTTGCGGATATCATCTCCGGCAGCCAGTCAAGCCTGAGTTTGTCCTCAACAATTCTCGATAATCGGCAGATGACTCTTGCGACGGACAGCGATGGTCACACCTGCAGTATATTTAACACGCCTCACCAGTTCCAGAGACCACGGTAATCCGCTCAACTGAATTTCCGCATCTGTGAGAAGTCCGGTCGCAAAACAATGAAGGTAATCTTCGGTGTGTAACCGTCGCAAATCGGCCTCAGAGCTTTTTTTCGATCAGGTCTTTCAGGGCACGGTTCTCCATGGCAAGGTCGGCGTACATCCGTTTCAGCTTGCTCAGTTCGGCTTCGACTTCTTTCATGCGCTTTAGATCCGAAGCCTCCATGCCGCCATACTTCGATTTCCAGTTGTAGTAGGTGGCAT
>CAZPGZ010000065.1:0-6497 GCA_964586075.1 uncultured Nitrospiraceae bacterium
CACCGCGTTCGCAATGCGGGGGTCGAGGGTTCGAATCCCTTCTCGTCCACCAATTTTTACCTCATATCAGCAGACCAAGAAAGGCCCTAGGAAATATCACTAGGGTCTTTTTATTTTCTCGCCGGCAAATCAGGGGCTTTCGCCCAGGCAATTCCGGGGTTCTCTTTTTCCGTTTACCATCACGCTTCAACAGTGGCCATTTGTCGCAAATTGGTGACATCTCGCAGCGGCGACACGCCGAATAGGCGGCTGTATTCGCGGCTGAATTGGGACGGACTTTCGTAGCCGACCCGGAAAGCCGCGGTTGAAGCATCCTGATTTTCGGCAAGCATCAGCCGACGCGCTTCATTCAAGCGCAGCCATTTTTGGTACTGGAGCGGACTCATGGCCGTAAGCGTCCGGAAGTGATGGTGGAAAGTCGAGGCGCTCATATTAACCTGCATTGCAAGATCATCGATGCGTAACGGTTCCATGAAATTAGTTTTCAACCATTGGATTGCCTGCGCTATTTGATGACTCTGACTTCCTGTCGACGCTAGCTGGCGCAGGCTGGCTCCCTGATCGCCCACAAGCAACCGGTAAAATATTTCCCGCTGGATTATAGGCGAAAGTATCGGGATATCCTTCGGCTCATCAAGCAACTCGATCAACCGTTCAAAGGCATTGAGCAGCGGCAGTGTCACTTCTCCTATCAGCATGCCCCGGCCGGATTGCTGCGCGCGTGGCTGCGGGAGACTGCTGTCCACCATCAGCTGTGAAATCTCGCGCTGATTAAGTTTCAACACCATTCCCATACAGGGCTTTTCCCGGCTTGCTTTAAAAATCTGCACCATAGTGGGTAAATGTACGGACGCGATAAGATAATGGCGCTTGTCATATACAAAAGTATCATCTCCGAGCATCGCACGCTTGGCCCCCTGTGCGATCAGGCAAATGCACGGCTCGTACATGGCATTATGCGGCTGGCTCGGCGCAGTGTGTTGATAAAGCAGCAGGCCTGGAATCGCGGTCTCGAGTACCTGATCTTTATCGGTCAATCGGGATATGCTTTTTCTGAGGGTTTCCAGCGTCGTCGCAATATCGTTATCCTCAAATGCCTTACTGCCAGTGTCTTTCCTCATGTATGCCTCCTTTCTGAATATTAACAGACGGTGCATTAATATTCAATCATTTATCGCAGTGCTCGGAGGATCAGGCAAGAATTGAGCAGGAATGGTCTACCCGTTTCACTGGTTCAGACTTACAATAGAATCAATGACGGGCAGCAAACAGATGTGATCAGATTTTATGAACTATCTAGCCTTGATAAAATGAAAGGAGAGAAGAATGCAAAAACGCAAGTTGGGTAATAACGGTCTGGAGGTTTCGGCTCTTGGGCTTGGCTGCATGGGCATGAGCTTTTCTTACGGGCCGCCCAAAGACAAACAGGAGATGACAAAACTGCTCCACTCGGCTGTAGAGCGAGGGATTACATTTTTCGACACTGCCGAGGTTTATGGCCCATTCATTAATGAAGAGCTTGTGGGCGAGGCCCTTGCTCCATTCCGCAAGCAGGTTGTAATCGCCACCAAATTCGGGTTCGATTGCAGCGTTGATCCCAGAGGGACAAAGGGTGCGCCGGTACTGAACAGTCAGCCTGAGCACATAAAGCAGGCTGTCGAAGGTTCACTCAGGCGGCTCAAGGTGGATGTTATCGATCTGCTTTATCAGCATCGCGTTGATCCGAATGTTCCGATCGAGGACGTGGCCGGGACAGTGAAGGAATTGATTCAGGAAGGGAAAGTAAAGCATTTCGGACTTTCCGAGGCCGGCATTCAGACTATTCGCCGGGCGCACGCAGTGCAGCCGCTTGCTGCCGTGCAAAACGAATACTCTCTTTGGTGGAGGCGCCCAGAAGCGGAATTGCTGCCGACACTTGAAGAGCTTGGGATCGGTCTGGTTCCGTACAGTCCGCTTGGCAAAGGTTTCCTTACAGGCAAAATCGGTGGAGATACAAAGTTCGACAACTCCGATTTTCGCAGTATCCTGCCACGCTTTACTTCGGACGCCTTGAAGGCCAATCAGGCCTTGGTTGATCTGCTCGGCAACTTAGCTGAACGCAAGAAGACGACGCCTGCCCGGATTGCGCTTGCCTGGCTGCTGGCCCGGAAACCATGGATAGTTCCAATACCTGGAACCACAAAACTGAGTCGACTGGAAGAAAACATTGGAGCGGTTACCGTTGTACTCACCCCCGATGATCTGCGTGACATCGATGAGGTGGCATCAAAAATCACGGTAGAAGGCGCCCGTTATCCTGAAAAGCTGGAGCAAATGACCGGGCGGTAAGCATGATAGTCAGCAGAGACCCACAATATCAGACAGGTAGTAAATAACAGGAGGATACATAAATGTACAAAGCAAAAGCCTATTCCGCTGCAAGCGCAACATCGCCGCTGGTTTCCGATACAATCCCAAGACGCGACGCTACTGAGCGCGACGTTCAGATCGAAATCCTTTTCTGCGGTATCTGTCACTCCGATCTGCACACGGTCCGCAACGAGTGGAGCAGTATAATGCCCACGGTCTACCCCTGCGTGCCCGGCCACGAGATCGTAGGTCGTGTCACAAGAGTCGGTTCTGCGGTAACGAAGTACAGGCCGGGCGATCTTGTCGGCGTCGGCTGCCTAGTTGATTCAGATCATACGTGCCCCAATTGCAAGGATGGACTGGAGCAATTATGCCCAAACCAGACCCTCACTTTCAACTCTCCGGATAAACACCTCGGGGGCGTCACCTACGGCGGCTACTCAGAAAGCATAACGGTAGATGAGCGCTTCGTTCTGCGCATTCCCGGCAACCTAAATCTTGCCGGTGTGGCGCCTCTGCTTTGCGCCGGGATCACGACATACTCTCCCTTACGGCGCTGGGGCGACATCAAAGGCAGGAAGGTAGGCATAGTCGGTCTGGGCGGGTTGGGCCATATGGGGGTCAAGTTTGCCCGCGCCTTCGGGGCCCGTGTAGTTGTCTTCACTACTTCACCGACCAAGAAAGAAGATGCGCTCCGTTTGGGAGCCGATGAAGTCATCATTTCCAGAAACCCTGAAGAAATGCAAAAGCACGCAGGTACATTCGACTTTATCCTTGACACCATCGCTGCCGACCACGACATTAACGCCTACATTAACATGCTTGGCAGGGATGGCAACATAACCCTTGTCGGCGCGCCGGAAAAACCTCTTGCCGTCACCGCCTTCGCTCTCTTGTTTGGCCGTCGCAGTCTCTCCGGTTCGATCATTGGCGGTATCCCCGAGACACAGGAGATGCTCGATTTTTGCGGCAAGCACAGCATCACTGCAGATGTCGAAGTCATCCCCATCCAGAAGGTCAATGAAGCTTACGAGCGGCTACTCAAGTCAGATGTGAAGTACCGTTTCTCAATCGATATGGCGTCGCTGAAGTCCTGATGGCAAAAGGGGACCATCATGAAAGCCATAGCGCTCCGGAAGGGAAGATAAACATGGAGAAGAATATTTCACGGCGAAGTTTTCTGAAAGGAAGCTCAATCGTACTGGGTGCTGTTGCCGTAGGCGATTTCAAGGGGCTGGATATCGCTCTTGCGGCGCAACAGGGCAAATCCCAGGTCTATTTCACAAAAGACATCAGCGCCGACGGTTTGCTGAAAATCTATTCCAAAAGCAATCACGGCATAACGGGCAAAGTCGGGATCAAAGTCCACACCGGCGAACCGAATGGCCCCAATATACTGCCGCGGGATATGGTGCAGGCGCTGCAGAAGCAAATTTTCAACAGCAATCTAGTGGAAACAAATACTCTGTATATGGGCAAGAGATATACGACGGCAGATCATCGCGAAACCATTCGGGTTAACGGCTGGGATTTCTGCCCGGTTGACATTATGGATGAGGACGGAGCAGCACTGATTCCGGTCAAAGGCGGGAAGCATTTCAGGGAAATGTCGGTCGGCAAACACATGCTCGATTACGACTCGATGGTGGTGTTGACCCATTTCAAGGGTCACGCCAGCGGCGGCTTTGGTGGTTCACTGAAAAATATCGCCATAGGTTGCGCGGATGGGCGCATAGGCAAAAAAATAATCCATGGTGCTCCGGACAACGTAAATTATGACAGATGGCTGAAAGGCGAACCCTTTCAGGAGAACATGGTGGAGGCGGCTAAAGCAGTCATGGATCATTTCGGCAGCAGGATTGTTTATATAAATGTACTGCGCAATATGTCCGTGGACTGCGACTGCGCCGGCGTCAGGGCTGCGCCGGTCAAGGCGCGTGATCTGGGCATCCTGGCTTCCACCGATCTCCTGGCCGTAGAGCAGGCGTCCATAGACATGGTGTATAAGCTGCCTGAAGCGGAACTGCATGACCTTCAGGAACGCATCGAATCCCGCAAGGGGCTGCGCCAACTGTCATACATGAAAGAGTTGAGAATGGGCAATGATCAGTATGAGTTGATTACACAAGTCTAAGGTAGCCGACCGAGTGTTTGCCTCTTCACGAGGGGAAGGCTGCAACCAGCCTTATAAAGCGAAACGTGAGTAACCCGTTATGCCTTGCGCATGCCCATGAATCGGGTTGCAGAATAAAATACAGGATCATGAACCCAAACAGTTTTTCCTTTATCCGGCAGTTTAACCAAGAAAGGAGATAGGTATGTCAAACAGGGACGTCCAAAAAGCGGCAAGTGAATTAGCGGCGATAGCGCCTGAATTCGCGAAGCTTACCCAGGATTTTCTCTTCGACGATGTCTGGAAACGTCCTCCGCTCTCGCAGCGAGACAAAAGCCTGATCACTGTCACGTGTCTGGTCGCTCTGAATCGTATCGAACAAGTAGAGTTCCATCTGAACAAGGCGTTCGAGAACGGCCTGACAAAGGAAGAGATGGTAGCTGTGATTACGCATATTGCGTTCTATGCAGGCTGGCCGACCGCGGCGTCAGGCTTCAGTCATTTGAAGAATGTGCTTGAGAAAAAATAATTTTAATAATGAGGATCTCGTTATGAACTTAACGAACAGGAAATGTCTGATAGCCTATTTCTCCCGGAAGGGAGAAAACTATGTCAGCGGCAGGATTGTCGATCTCAAAGTCGGCAATACCGAACTTGTCGCAAAGATGATTCTGAGACAAACGGGAGGCGACCTGTTTCACATTGAGACTGCCGCCGTCTACCCCAAAGATTATTCTGAAACAACGGAAGTTGCCAAGAATGAACTGCGTGTCAAGGCCAGACCGAAGCTGAACGGACGTGTCGAAAACATTGAGGCATACGAGGTGATATTTTTGGGGTATCCGAATTGGTGGGGGACGATGCCTATGCCGGTTTATACGTTCCTGGAGAGCTATGATTTCTCGGGAAAGACGATCGTGCCATTCTGTACCCATGAAGGAAGCGGCATGGGCCGCAGCGAAAAGGATATTGCCAAGGCATGCCCCAAGGCTATCGTGCTGGAGGGACTCGCCATACAGGGAACCAATGCAAGCTCTGCGGCATCAGAGGTGTTGAGTTGGACCCATAAGCTCGGGATTTCTTGATTTTGTTTTGCGTGAATCGGCGGAAACGCTTTTTGCTGTGATAAAAATGTGCTAATCTTGTCCAGTATCTCAACCCCATCCCTCAAACTTTCCAAAGAATGGTGTACGTGAACTGCCCCCCCTCCTAATAGATTTTCAACCGCGTCAAATTTGTCTTGAATATTTTTATCGTTCCATTTATATTAGGCAACTTTTTGCAACATTTTGGCATTATTTTCTGCAAGAGTTGCTACAATATTATTATAAGCAGTAATTCTTTCTACAAATTTTCATCTTATACGTATGCCAAGTATGTAATTATAAAGGTTATATCAGATGAACGAAAATGGTGACTCAAAAATGCACAATACTGAACAAAGGGATAATTTTGCCCGCAGGTTGGCAACAGGTACAATTATCATTATCCTGTTTGTCATAATTTTTGTTGGACTCGCACTTTATAACAGTCGTAAACACTATGATGACCTGGCGGCAATTACGACCCAAAACATGGCAAAGTCCTTTGACGCTCACGTGGATGATATCTTTGATAAGATAAACATCGGATTATTCGCAGTGTCACAAGAGGCAGAAAAAAATTTGGCAGCAGGGGGTATCAACAGGAAAGAATTGAATGCATACCTCGCCAAGCAGATTCAGCAGTTACCGGAGTTGTATGGCTTGCGTATCTCGGATGCCGGGGGAAATCTGCTGTACGGGACCGACCTTCCCGCCGGGAAACCGGTAAATACCAGCGACCGAGACTATTTTAAACGACTGTGCAGCAATCCGAACGAAAAGCTGATTGTATCAAACTTGTTCTTGGGGCGCATAACCGGGAAGTGGGGCATTGCTCTTGCCAGAAGAATAAACCGGCCTGACGGCTCATTTGCCGGTGTAGTGGTTGCCATGTTTGACTGACCTTCCCCCGGAAAACAGTACCACTCAGAGAGTCGGACCTATGGTAACAT
>CAZPGZ010000066.1:0-6206 GCA_964586075.1 uncultured Nitrospiraceae bacterium
CATCGTAACGATCGGCGTCATTGTCGCCTTGATTTACCTGGTAAATCAATAGTGGAATTCGGGACGCCCTTTATATATTTACATTCAGTCGGTCTTATAACAATAACCCCGTAAAAGGCGTTCCCCTTGTCTTCAAATGTAAAAATATAAAGGGCGTACCGCTGGGCTCCCGTACCTGGAGTCGTCATTAAGAATAGCGAGAAATCCAGGCCTTATGCTCACTATCTAAAACTGTGTCTTCAAAAGCTACATACGATTTACCATCGTAATCCTTGCCTATCCTTATCTTTGTATTAACGGATGAATGGGCTTCACAATTTAAATCATATTTAATCCCTCTTTCTTTTTCCAACTTTAATTTGTAGTTTTTCAAATGAGTCGGATAAAACCATATACTCATCAATCTGTTATTGAAAAAATAGAACCTGGCTTCACCATGCTCACCCAAGTTTTCAAAATTACTAACTGCTATCACCAACATATGATATGGAGGCCGCTTATCATTTTTCAGTGTCTTGTTATTCTCGATAATTTTCCATTGTTTAGAATCAATATTTACCAACTTTTTGACTTGTTCAGAGTCTAAATAACTATTAATCCCAGTTATTAGCAATGTTGGTTTTATCGATGGATTTGATCCTGAACTACATGATGATATTATGAAACAATAGAGGATAATACTTATTTTAGATATCAAGGAGTTAATGGCACACCTCCCAATCCAAATAGTTGGTTATTTACTAATTTGCCCATACACCTTTGGGAACAATTTTGTTTATTTTTCTCCAATCCACACTGACGTCCCACTTTATTGTTGGCCAAATCCATTTGTTCTTCATTTTTTGGTTGCCCAGCACGATTTCCTGCAGCCTCGTGATTATCTGCAATCGATTTTGCATATGAAAAGCCGATTGATTGAGTCATCAAGCATGACCACAGGCAATGTCTAAAAGCATCAGCTGGGCCATTCCATAAACCTTTGAGCCCTGAATTAACCGCTACACGTAAAGCAGTTTGCGAATCTTTGTACCTCCAGTACGCCCTTGGGATGCCACATGCTGCAACATCCGCTATTTTTTCACGTAGATCCGCTTTTTCCAACCCTTTAAGATCAACGTATCGATTTGGATTATTATTCACATGAGACCGTCGGGAAACCCCTCATTAGGGGTATTAATTTCCCATTGAGAACTACCGTCAATGAAGCATCCCAGGCCAAAGCTGCTTCATGATTTCAAAGAACCGCAGAATCCATTAGAAGACTCGGCCATCTTGTCTTCTCAAAGAGCTTTCTTGCCCTCATTATCTGGCTTCATATCGTAACCAACGCCGGTTTTGGTATCTTCGGCTTCAGCTTTTCCAGTTCCAGCTTTATCCATCGCTTGATGTTCACCGCAACTGCCGCGAAGTAGCATTGCAGGCCAACCTTCTGGAGCCCTCTGTATCTTGCCCTCCGCATGCCGTGGTACCTGACCAGCTCCGGCAGCTTGCCTTCAACTGCCGGTCTGAGTTTCATGTCCTCTTTGAACTGCTCTGTGAGGTTGTAAATCTCAGCATCACGCAATTCTTTGTTGCAGCTGCTGATACCAACTGTCCGCCTGCCGTCTCTGGAGTTGGTGCATTCGGGCTTTCTCGGGCATTTGCCGCATTCCGTCATGGGGAAGTGGAACATCCTGATTTCTTTCTGACGGTCCCAATAACTCTGCTTTGTCGTTACTCCAGCCGGGCAGGTAAGCAGATTCTTTTCTTCGTTGTAACGAAACATGCTCTTGGGATAGATTCCCCTAGTTCTGGTATTCTTCTCCTTGAGCGGCGCTACGACGGTAGTCCCTTCTTCCTGTAAATCCTTCCGCGATATTCCATCGCCATAGGCGGTGTCGCCGATGAGTTTTGACGGCTGCAAACCGTGCTGTTTCTGCTCCAGTATGGCCTCAACCATATTTTCGCCGTCATGCCGATTCCCGCGCATGGGCTTTATGTTGGTGATGAAGCGACTCTCTACTGTTTCGGTGATATTCGCCTTGTAGCCGATGAACCGCTTGGTATTCGACTTTGCGCCGTATCTGGCGTCCGGGTCAACCGGTGATACCATGATGTCCGGTGGTTTGTTCTTATAGTCTCGCTCAATCGCATCGCCTGTCTCGTCCTTCGCAATATTCTCTTGGAGAATGCGTTTCAGCATTGCCACACGACGGTCGAGGATTTCTTCACCTTTGATTCCCTTGACCTGTTCCAGCATAGCGTGGGCATCGTTGACAACCTCGACCAGTTTCTTCTGCCTGTTCTCTATGTTCAGGCGACCCGGTGCGTCACGGTTGACTTCCTTCTTGCTGTACTCTGCCAGGTTAATGACCGAGGCTATCTTCAGATAAACAGCCTTGTGGCGCTTCGCAACTGGCTTCAGTATCTCGTAGATGCCTTTCTTTACCAGCGTCACCATTGTCGGAATCGCTACATCGGCAATGATATGCGTTGCGTCTATCCTTTGGATTTCGTCTTTCCTGATAAGTTTTGCTTTGACGAGGTGTTCCAGTATCCGGTCGAATGTTTCTTTCTCCTTGCCATTCTCCAGGAGTCGCTTCCTGAAGCCACCTAATGAAGAATGGTCGAAAGGCAGTTCATCGAGTCCTAAGCCGAGAGCATACTTGATTTCGATATCGAACATGCAAGCCCGTTCCATCTCACGGTCCGACAGGTCGCGGTAGAACTGGAGGATGGTAGCCATGGCAAGGAGGGCCGGAGGAATTGGCGGTCGGCCATTATCCTTGCAGTACATGCTCTCAAACTGGGTGTCATCTATGAGAGGCCAGACAATTTCTCTGAATTTGCGGTAAAAACTGTCTTTTGGTATAAGCCTCTCACAGACATAACCTGCATCAAACAAGCTCATCTCCATTGGACTAGGTCTAAACATATCTTTTCCTCATTGGCAAAGATAAGATATGCTTATTATATCATTATCAATGACATTTTCTACTATATGTTATTAATTAACTTGCATAATAAACATGTAATTGTATTTTGATACTTATAGTATTGAACTATTTTTTTGTCCATTTTTCTGTAATTGTAAAAGTTAATTTAAACTCTATTTCATTATCAGATATAAGTTTCATCACATTTTTACCAATTCTTCCTGTAGATGGCATTAAACTTGTGAACTCTAAAGTTACATCATCCCATTTTACATCTGATATTACTAGTTCTTCACCATCAATAGTGTCAATTGCTTTTACAGTCAAGCCACTAGCTAAGGGTTTTACGATGTATTCACACCTGGATTCCTCTCCTTCACCTATCCATGTCCCAATTAGTGGGTGTTTGGAACTTATCTCTACAATCTTGGTCATATAAAACTCCTTAACATGTTTGCATTTAAGGTATGGCAGCGTTTGCAGGAATGGTCCACCAGAACGGTGGTAATAATGATGGAAGCATTCTACCGCCACGATATAAGAAGTAGCCGGCACCTAAGCCTGCTCCTACTGCCAACGTCTTACCCAAGTAATCACTACCTTCCGCATTTTCAGCTTTGCACTGTTTGGGTTTCTTCTTTTGGTCATCATAACCTGGTGGTTTAGCCTTAACTACGTCTTTACCAGTTCTCGGGTCAGTGTATATAACTTTCGTGGGATCAGTTGGATGAGGGCGTAGATATTTAAATGGACTGGGAGTGCCTGATGGTTGGCTTGCCCAACGACGTTCACCCCGTTGCCTGCTTTCCCCATTTGTATCGATATAATTAATCGGATTGTTGCCAGTGTAAAGATTTGTTGTATTTGGCTCAGGGACTTCTCCGACACTATCCACATAAATCAGCAAATTCATCCCACCCAATAGCCCAATCGGATCGGCCTCCACATACCCCCCCACGGCCGGATTATAATCCCTGAAGTAATTATAGTTGAGCCCGGATTCAGCATCATAGTACTGGCCCGGGAACCGCAAGTCCAAAGATGCGGTTCCCGTTACCGTCGCCCCATCCCTTTTCCTCCAATATTTATTCTTTCTTTGAGGGGCTCCTATTATATCGTAGCTTTTTTATTAACTCACCATCTTCGATCATGTTTAAAATATCTATTATTCTATAACTCTTAGCAATACAATGTATTTGTATCTCTATCTCTGCATGCCTATTCATTTTTGTTTTGTATTTTTCATACAATTTAATTCTATTTTCATAAAACCAAATCATACAATATACTTTACCTGCATCCGTCTTTGCTCCGTTGAAGGTATTGATAAATAATAATTCGGAATTTTTTGCATTTGCTAAAACGTTGTACGCTAAAAACAATTTAGAAACTTTACCAGCTTCCCCAACATATTTACTTTCTATATTATGGGCATTTTTAAGCAATTCCATTGATGATAGAATTTTTTTGTCATAACTGTAACAATTGGTTTTTGCAATCCCAATTAAAACCGCTAAGAAACATAGCACAAATATACATTTGATTTTTAATATTTTGGTCTGAACATGTTTGGATCTGCCCATACACCCTCCCGTATTTGATTCTCGAAAAGGACCGCTCTTTTTTCTTCCATATCATTATCAAAATCTGGATCATTTGTTTTTTCATCAAGATCCAATCCATTGTAATCATCAATTGCATGACCAATTTCATGGCCCAAGCCAATAAATGGTTTCCTTTTATAACTGCCATATTTGTTCCTACCACCTTGACAACTATCCGCTTCATACTCAATGTAACGTGACAGAAAGTTACTTTTATATCTATTGCCAGCTCCTTTTCTTGCCGGAGGCTTAATTAGAACTGTATATTTGGTATCATTCTTTAACTTCATATAATCCTTATATGCTTTCACACTATCTGCGTTTTTGTTTATTCGGGCATTATATGCAAGAGCATTTTCAATTGCCTTTAGATCTCTTTCAATTTGGCTTCTTAAGGTAGCAGAGCAGCCCGGACACACTTTGAATTTTAACCCCACGGTGTCGATATAATTAACTGTATTGTTGTAAACATACCCAAATAGATTCATCCCACCCAATAACCCAATCGGATCTGCCTCCACGTACCTCCCTATGCCTGGATTATAATCCCTGAAATAGTTATAGTTGAGTCCGGACTCGGCATCATAGTATTGGCCCGGAAACCGCAAGTTCAAGGTCGCCGTCCCCGTTACCGCCGCCCCATCCCCGAACGGCCTGTTCTCGATCTCCCAGATTATCGCCCTGGCCGCATCCGTCATCATCACCGGCGTACCCAGGTGATCGGTATGGATGTACTGCGTACCGCTGCCATCGATCTTGGCCAGGGGAATCCCGTTCAGGTAGACATACTCGGCCTGCATTGCGCCGCTAGCACTGCTTTCGGCAATGAGTTGGCCGTTCTGGTCATAGTGATAGACAGTGACCGTTCCACCGACGGTCTTCTTCACCCTTTGACCGTTGGCGTTGTAGACGTAATTCCCGGTCTGAGTCGAAGCCGACTGGATCAGCCGCTGGTTCTGGTTGTAGGTGAAGATCTTCGCGTTTTCAGAGAGCGTGTTGCCGTTGGCGTCGGAGGTGAAGCTTGAAGGGTTCGCCCCGGTGATGGCGGAGAGCCTGTTGTTGCCGGTTGCGTAGGCGTATGTGCTCGTACCAGACCCGTCCACCTGGGTCAGGCGGTTCCCCACCGGGTCCAGGGTCCAGGAGAGCGATCCCCACGGCCCGTTGGCCGTTGCCAGCCGGTTCAGGTTATCGTAAGTGTAGGACTTGTTCTTCGTGTTGTCCAGATTGTTTACGATGCCGGTTACGTTGCCGCCTGCGTCATAGCCATAGGTGAGGCTCTGCAGGGTTCCGGCCTGTAGGGTTGATACCCGGTACTGGCTGTCGTAGCCGAAGCTCCCGGCAAGATTGTTGCCGAAGGTTATGGCATTCATGCCGCCGAAGGGCTTGTAGCTAATGCCGGAAGCGAGGGTTGCGCTATTGTTCAGCACTCCGGTCACCCGGCTGTTCGTGTAGTTGTAGGTGATCACCCGGCCCGAGGGATAGGTGACGGTCCTGTTGTTGCCGTTCTGGTCGTAGGTGTACTGGGTCAGGTAGGCAACGCCGTCGATGTTCCGAGTTTCCTTCGCTATCTGGCCTTTCTTCGTATATTCGTAGGTGGTGGACCCGCTCTGGTCAGTGACGGTGCACAGCCTTCCCTTGCCGTTGACGCAGGAGTCGTAGGCATAGGTGATGTCGGCATCGGAGGGGA
>CAZPGZ010000067.1:0-5609 GCA_964586075.1 uncultured Nitrospiraceae bacterium
CCCCTGTATGAAAACGCATTTACGGTTGTCGGCGATAATTTTGATCATGCCGGAAAGGCATCGAGAAATATTAAAACGGTTTTAAAGCACCACGGCTTTTCACACGACGTGGTGCGAAGAGCGGTTCTCGTAGCCTACGAGTCTGAAATAAATATTGTTTCTTACGCTCGAAAGGGGATTATTCGTCTCTGTGTTGTTCCTGACCGCATCGTGGTCGAGGCGATTGATGAAGGACCGGGAATTCCGGATATTGAACTTGCCATGCAGCCTGGATGGTCAACGGCGACCCAGAAAGTCAGAGACATGGGTTTTGGAGCCGGAATGGGGTTGTGCAATATTAAGAACTACTCCGACCTTTTTTATATTTCATCAGAAGTCGGCAAGGGAACTAATCTGAAAATGATCATTAAGACAAAGAGCGTCGCAACAAACAAAGGCCGGCAGGAGCACAAGCAACACGGAACACAGGCTGCCGAAGTTTCGGGCCAGGCGCTCGGTAAAATGGTCGAGGCCTTCATGAAGCTCCCCGGCATCGGCAGAAAAAGCGCAGAGAGGCTTTCCTTTGCCATTCTCAGCATGTCGTACGATGATGCTGTCGGGATCGCGCAGGCGATTCAGGATCTGAAGAACAACAGCCGGTATTGCTCCGTTTGCAATAATATCACGGAAGAAGAAATTTGCAGTATCTGCCGTGATGAAAAACGGGACAGCACCCGCATTTGCGTAGTCGAAGAGCCGAGTAATATTCTTATTCTGGAAAAAACCGGGATATTCAGGGGACGCTATCATGCCATTATGGGCGCTATTGCTCCTCTCGACGGAGTCGGTCCTGACGATCTTAAAATCACCGGTCTTATAGAACGGCTGAAAACAAACGGCGTAAAGGAAGTTATTCTTGCCACGAATCCCACGGTAAAAGGGGAAACGACGGCCTTGTACCTGTCGAAACTTATCAAGCCGCTCGGCATCAGCGTCAGCCGGATCGCATACGGCCTCCCGGTTGGGGGAGATATTGAATATGCGGACGAGAATACGGTACAGCGGGCGCTTGAAGGACGGCGGGAGATGTAGTGCGTGATAAAAACGTTTTGCTGACAGAATCAGCGGAGTAGCAGCTGGGTTGGGCACCGGCTTGTATTCAGCAGATTTTGTCTTATTTTACATTAAATTAATTCGAAGAGGAGGAGGTAATCAGAATGGCAGAAATGGTAGAAGTAAGGTGGCACGGAAGGGGCGGCCAGGGCACGGTTACGGCAGCCAAGGTGTTCGCCGACGCATGTCTGAGCGGCGGTCGTCACGTGCAGGCATTCCCAGAATATGGCCCGGAGCGCGCAGGTGCACCGCTTCGTGCGTATAATCGGATCAGCTCGGGTGAGCTCCGGATGCATTGTCCGGTATTGTACCCAAACGTGGTGGCAGTGGCAGACGCAACGCTCCTCGATGCAATTAACGTTGCCGAAGGCGCATCGGACGACGCTGTTTTTGTAGTCAATACGTCCAAAACTCCGAAGGAAGTCCGGGAGAAACTCAAAGCAAAGGCTTCCCAGAAGATTTTCACGGTTGATGCAACGAAGATATCAGTTGAGACCATCGGCAGGCCCATGCCGAATACACCCATGCTCGGCGCGCTTACCAAGGCATCGGGTCTTCTGGGTATCGACAGCTTGATAGAGGAAGTGAAAGGCAGCTTTGGAAAGAAGTTTGCGCAGAAGGTTATCGACGCAAATCTCACCGCAGCGAAGCGCGGTTTTGAGGAGGTACAGCAGGGATGAAACAGATGAACTGGAAAGAACTACCATTGGGTGGCGTTATCAAGGATGCAGGAAACTCCGAGCAATATGAAACAGGTTCTTGGCGTACATTGAAACCGCGCTGGATCCAGGAAAACTGCATTCAGTGCCTGTTTTGCTGGGTGTACTGCCCGGATCTCTCGATCAACGTTGAAAACGAAAAAATGACCGGCATCAACTACAACTACTGCAAGGGCTGCGGCGTATGCGCCCTGGAGTGCCCCGGGAAAAAAGGCAACAAAGCAATCGTCATGGAAGAGGAGGGAAAATAACATGGCCGTAACATCAACTAAGACAGTCGCGGTTACAGGCAACACTGCCGTCGCGGAGGCGCTCCGCCAGTTGAACCCCGACGTCATGGCAGCATATCCGATCACTCCGTCAACGGAAATCATGCAGCAGTATACAAAATTTGTATCCGACGGAAAGGTGAACACTGAAGTCGTCCTCGCGGAGAGCGAACACAGCGCCATGAGCGCCTGCATTGGTGCAGCAGCAGCAGGCGGCCGTGTTGCTACGGCAACGAGCTCCCAGGGTCTGGCCCTGATGTGGGAAATGCTTCACATTGCATCAGGTTTCAGGCTTCCGATTCTCCTGACAGTTGTAAACCGTGCCCTTTCCGGTCCCATTAATATTCACGGCGACCATTCAGACGGCATGGGCGCACGCGATTGCGGATGGATTCAGCTCTATTCCGAGAATGCACAGGAAGCGTATGACAACACCGTCATGGCGTTTGTGATGGGTGAAAATAAAGAAGTGCGGCTTCCGATCATGGTCGGCCTGGACGGCTTCATTACCAGCCACTCCATTATGACCATGCAGTATCTCACCGATGATGTCGTGAAAAAATTCGTGGGTGAGTACAAGACCATGGAGCCGATGCTTGACGTTGAGCATCCCAGAAGCTATGGCGCCCTTGTGCTGCAGGACTACTACATTGAGCATAAACGCGCTGAGCAGGAAGCCATGATGAAGGCAAAAAAAGTCGTAAAAGACGTGTTTGCCGAATTTGCCAAGATTTCCGGCAGAAAATATGATGTGTTTGAAAGCTATCGTCTTGAAGATGCTGAAGTGGTTATCGTTGCCGTTGGATCGGCAGCAGGCACGACCAAGGACCAGGTCGACAAATACAGAGAAAAAGGCGTGAAGGCCGGGCTTATGAAAATCCGCGTATTCAGGCCATTCCCCTACGAAGAAGTGGGTGAAGCTCTGAAGAACGCCAAGGCGGTTTGCGTTCTGGATCGCGCTGATTCCTATGGCGGTTACGGCCCAACCTTTATGGAAATTGCTTCGGCTGTTCAGCCGCATCGTCAAGGCCCCGTGCTCTTCAACAAGATTTATGGGCTCGGCGGCAGGGATTATATGCCCCATGATGCAAACCAGGTGCTTGATGAACTGGTTGAAGTGGCAAAAACCGGCAAGGTTAAACTCGTAAAAGACTACATAACGGTGAGAAACTAAATTCTTTTTGACAGGATTCGGGAGGAATTGTTCTTCCAGGTATCCCGTCCAAGAATCTAAGGAGATAATGACATGAGCACAGAGACACAGGAAACACCCCTGACGCTAAAAGCGCTGTCGAAAAAGAAGGAAAGGTTTGCAAGCGGACACCGTATGTGTGCAGGCTGTGGTGCGCCAACCATTGTACGGCAGGTCCTGATGGCTATTGATGAGCCGGTAATCGCGGCCAATGCTACGGGTTGCCTTGAAGTTTCTTCCTGCATCTTCCCCTATACATCCTGGAAGATGCCCTGGATGCACAGCGCTTTCGAGAACTCGGCAGCGACTGCCTCCGGTATGGAAGCAATGTTCCGCTCATTGAAAAAACAAGGCAAGATCAAAGGCAATACAAAGTTTATTGCATGGGGTGGCGATGGCGGAACCTATGATATCGGTTTCCAGTCACTTTCCGGCGCCATGGAGCGCGGCGACCAGCTGCTGTACATCTGCTATGACAACGGCGCCTACATGAACACGGGTATTCAGCGCTCCAGCGCGACGCCCTTCGGCGCAGATACATCCACCTGCCCGGTCGGCGAAATTGTCAGAGGAAAACCCCAGCGCAGAAAAGACCTGACCCGCATCATGGCTGCACACGGTGCGTATGCAGCGCAGGCGTCACCGAGCAACTGGAAAGACCTCATGACCAAGGTCCGGAAGGCAATCGCAAGCAACGGGCCGGCGTACATCGGCATCATCTCCCCCTGCAACCGCGGTTGGAGAACTCAGCTGAACGACTCAATCATGATGTCACGGCTGGCTGTTGATACCTGCTACTGGCCGCTGTATGAAGTGGAAGACAAGGGCAGAAAGTTCACCATCAACTACGACCCCAAAGATAAGAAGAAACCCCTTGTTGACTTCCTGAAGCCCCAGGGTCGGTTCAGAAACATGTTTGCCCCCGGAAACGAGGCAATGCTTACAGACTTCCAGAAAATGATTGATGAAGAATGGGCATTCCTCCAGAAGCTGCAGACAATGTCCAAAAGCTAATAAAATTTCCTTCGGAAAAGAATAGCTAGCCGGGTGATTTTTCACCCGGCTATTTTCTTTGCCGTCGACAAATAAAGCTTGAAATCCGGTAAGCAGTATGCTTTAATTACCTCCAGCCGCAAAGAGGTATCGAGGTATTATTGAACAAGGAGAGGTAAACATGCTGGGCTCCGATTTGGTCATGTACGAAGAAGAATTTAAGCAAATAGACGCGGAACTTCAGCGTCTTCTTCAGCAAGCGAACGCTAAAGTTGTCTTTCTTGTCGATAAGAACGGCCAGCTTATCGCAGCTACCGGCGAGACCGACAACCTGGATACAACGTCTCTTGCATCACTGACGGCCGGGAATATCGCGGCCACCGGCGGCATGGCGAAACTGCTGGGAGAAAAAGAATTTTCGATTCTTTTCCATGAAGGTCAGCGCGATAACATTCACATTTCCATCATCGGCCAGCGCGTCATCCTGGTGGTTATTTTCGACCAGCGCTCATCACTGGGGCTTGTCCGGCTTCGAGTGAAGAAGACCACCGAATCGCTCGGCAGCATATTTGGCCATCTTCTTCAAAAAGTAGAATCAGAAAAAGGAGCAGATAAGGGTGTTGAATCTCCCTTTGCCGAGATAACTGATGAAGATATTGATAAGCTTTTTGGGTAGTCGTCCAACTGCACAGTTTTCTGAACGCTTAAGGAGAGGAACTTCGGTCCATGTCCTTTATCAATTATTCCTCGAGAGAAATTAATTGCAAAATAGTCTTCTATGGCCCCGGTTTGTGCGGGAAGACGACCAATTTGCAATGGATCTATAAAAAAACCAACCCTGACAGCAAGGGCAAGATGATATCCCTTGCAACCGAAACAGAACGGACTTTATTTTTCGATTTTTTGCCTCTTGCGCTGGGTGAAATACGGGGTTTTAAAACAAGGTTTCATCTTTACACCGTGCCGGGTCAGGTGTTTTATGATGCCAGCCGCAAGCTTATTTTAAAGGGTGTAGACGGTGTTGTTTTTGTGGCGGATTCCCAGGTTGAGCGCATGGAAGCCAACATAGAAAGCCTGGAAAATCTGCGGGTGAACCTTGCAGATCAGGGTTATGATTTAAACAAAGTGCCATTTACGATTCAATACAATAAACGGGATTTACCGAACATCGTGCCACTGGGTGAAATGAAGATGGCACTCAATCAGCGCGGAGTTCCCGATTTTGAGGCGGTGGCAACTGAAGGCACGGGAGTGTTTGATACTCTTAAATCTATTGCAAAATTGGTAATTCTGGAGCTGAAAAAAGGACAGGGAGGTTGATACCAAAACGGCTGTTTACTCTAG
>CAZPGZ010000068.1:0-2198 GCA_964586075.1 uncultured Nitrospiraceae bacterium
GGTGATCGTCAACTGGCTCATGGGAGACCTCAACAACCGCTCCTGGGAGCATGTAGGTATCGTCTTCCCGACAACCATGACTGCACTTCTGGGAGCCCTGTTTTTCGCCAGGGATCTGAACCTTCTGATGCTCGGAGAAGAAACCGCGGCAAACCTGGGGGTCAACATAAAACGTGCCCGCAACGGACTGCTGCTCTTCTCCTCAATAGAAACCGGCGGCGCCATCGCCGTGTCGGGCGTCATTGGTTTTGTCGGTTTGGTCGCGCCCCACATCATGCGCAGTATTGTCGGGCCTGACAACAGGAAACTGATGGTATTTTCCGGGCTGCTAGCCGCAGTGTTCATCATCTATGCCGACCTTTTCGTACGGCTTATCGTCGAAGTTGATCTGAAGGTGGGTATTATCACTTCAATGCTGGGCGGACCGTTTTTTCTCTATCTGATCATGAAGCACAGAAAACATTTCGAGTATATGTAATGTCAACCCGCAATAACAATATCTCTTGTTATAATAAAAGGTATGAAAATGAATGACAGCACGACAAACGGCAGTGCAGAAAACGAGATTTTCGCTCGATACGCGCAGAAGATTCAACAGACAAAAGCTGAAATAGCCAAGGTGGTCATTGGCCAGGAAGAGATGATCAGCCTTATGATTCATACGCTTCTCTCCAGGGGCCACATACTGCTTGAGGGAGTTCCCGGACTGGCAAAAAGCCTTGCGGTCGAAACATTTGCAAAAGTGATAGGCGGAAATTTCAAGCGTTTCCAGTTCACCCCCGACAAGATGCCCAGCGATATCACCGGCACTATGGTGTGGAATGAGAAGGACAGGAAGTTCGAATTCTATTTCGGCCCCATCTTCTGCAACATATTCCTTGCCGACGAAATAAACCGGGCCTCGCCGAAAGTCCAATCCGCCCTGCTGCAGGCCATGCAGGAAAAGGAAGTGACGGTTGAATGCATGCATTACGACATCCCGCATCCCTTCATGGTGCTTGCGACGCAGAACCCCATTGAACAGATCGGCACCTATCCGCTGGCTGAAGCCCAGGTTGACCGTTTCATGGTGAAATATGATGTCGGCTATCCGCAGAAGGACGAGGAGTACGAGCTCATTCGGCGAAAAAACACCAACTTCGATCAGCTCAAGGCGGAAACGAAGCCCGTTCTCAGCCTTGACGACATTTCGGACATCCAGCAGCTCATCCATGATCATGTGCGGGTGAGCAGTATCGTCATGAACTACATATTGAATATCTGTATCGCCACACGTCCACGCGATACGTATGCAGGACAAAATATGAATGCCGATATCCACCAGTACATAAGGCTTGGAGCTTCCCCCCGAGCATCCGAATCGCTGCTGGCTATTGCAAAGGCGTTTGCGTTCAGCCAGAACCGCAACTTTGTCAATTTTGACGATGTAACGACCTGCGCAGTTCACGTGCTCAGGCATCGAATACTTCTTAACAGTTCTGCGCTGTCGCAGCAGATCAGTGCCGACATGCTGGTTCAGGAAATACTCAGAATGGTCAAACCGTACTGAAAACATGAAAAAAACCGAAAAAAGCCTCCTCTCGAAAAAGGAATTGCTGAAAATATTCATAAATCACCGGGTTCACTCACCCTTCCCCGGCGACTGGGAAAGTATTTTCAAGGGACTGGGCTACGAGTTCTGGGCGCTCAGGGAGATGGAGCCCACGGACCCGTTCAAGAACATCGACTGGAAGGCAAAGGCAAAAACCGGAAAGTTCTACGTGCGCGAGTTCCTCGCAGAGAGCTATTTCAACGTCATGCTCCTGTACGATATCAGCAGGTCGGTGAATTTTGGCCGGAAGGACCTGCTTCAGGCCCATATAGCAGTTTCACTTGCATACAGCGCTATAATGAGTAATGACGGCTGCGGGCTGATCCTTTTCGCCGATGATATCGTCGAGTATATTCCTCCGCGCATGGGCAGGTCGCATTTCATGGAAATCCTGTATGCAATTGCCCGCGCCGAGCCGGTTTCGTGCAGCTCCACAAACCTTGGCGTCGCACTGAACGAACTCATAAACGAGGTCCCGGAAAGCCTGACCTTCATACTGTCGGATTTCATGTATCCACTTGATTTCAGTTACAGTTTTCACCACACGGCTCACGGAACCAACAAGCATGAGGTCAAGGCTATACAGGTGCTTGAGGAATGCGAGATC
>CAZPGZ010000068.1:2223-2866 GCA_964586075.1 uncultured Nitrospiraceae bacterium
AGCGCTCGATCTCGGCAAATGGAAGGCTTATAACGAATCTATGAGCCGCATGCGTGCGGCAACCAGAAACCGGTTGTCCCGCGCGGGTATCGATCTTCTGACAATCAGCCCGGCAGATGATTTCGCGCGGGAAATCAACGCATTCATGAAAAAACCCCGTTCAAACCAATGACTCTCTCCAGGAAAGAGTATGCCATGAACCACTTCTTCAAAAAATACTTCGCCATCATGTGGCTTCTCTTACTTGCCGCGGCACATGCATATACCGCTCCTGAAGCGGAGGCCAGGGCCGCGGCCTTTTCGTTCGACTCCGTATGGTTTTATCGTGACGGGACAAGAGTAGTGCCCAAAATCAGCAACCGCTGGCTCACCGTAGTCTTCAGCCAGCGTTACACTTCCAGTGCGAATGGTGCTGAATCCGTCACCAGCGCCGAGGACGGCTTTGTCCAGAAGAAAGCCAGGGCTATCATAAAGTCCCATGACCTCCTCGTCGACTACCTCTATGATCCCAACATAGCCGAAGACGCGTGTTTTTTCAGGATGCGCAATGGACTGAAGCCGGAAGACTTGAGCCGCCTGATCAACCAGTTGAGCCAGGATGGAACGGTAAAGTACGTCCACCCCACTCTGGTCCTCAACGGCA
>CAZPGZ010000068.1:2880-5587 GCA_964586075.1 uncultured Nitrospiraceae bacterium
GGTGGAAATCAAGCCGTCAATCAGTGCCAGGCTGTCCGTTTTCATGAACGGGGGGAATATCGGGGACAGCATTCCTTTCACGCTCACCATTACCTTCACCGACAGGGTAAGCATCGATCCGAGTTCGATTTCGACCTTGAACCTGCGGCCACCTGAGCTTCAGAAGGAACTCTTCGACTGCATCTTCGATCCTTATGACTATGCAAAAGCCGTCACCAAGAGTCCTGTCGTCATTACAGGACATTTAAGATTCTATGCTCCTGGTCAATACACGATTCCTCCGATCAAGATCAGCTACTCTTGCCCGTCCTGCTCCAACAGCACCGCCAGCAACGTGCGATCCATTGAAACCGAACCGGTTTTGTTCAAGGTTTCCTCCATAATACCTTCAGAAAAAACCGAATACCGGCTGATCGTTCCGACCGATCCGGTTTCCCACGATTTCAACTTGCCCGCCCTGCACAGGCAGTCCCAGCTTTATCTATGGCTGGCCATCATCTGCTTTGCCGCACTTGTACCATGCGCATTTTGGCTTTTCCTTCTGCGTCACAAGGCTGCAGGCGAGCGGAAGCATAAAAAGAAGCGCAAGGACTGCTACCAGCTGGCGGAGCAGCTCCGCGCCTTGCTTAAAGCCACTCCGGAAGCTCCGCATTGGAGTTACCTCAGCGAAACCGGCACCCTGTTGCGCGAATATTTGCTGGCAAGATACGGAATTGATCCAAAATACGAGGGAGGAAGCGGAAAACAGTTTGTTGATACTGTAAGGGAACACCTTCCTGCAGAATGCGTTGACTCCCTTGGCAGTATTCTCGCTGTCATCGACAACAGCGTCGCCCTTGAATCAGCGCATTTCCAGGACATTGACCAGCTTCAGCTTGAAACACTGAAGATTGTCGATCTTGTCGCCCGAAACAATTCAGCGCAGGGGTAACCACCTATGAGCATCCAGTATCCTTTGGCACTTCTGCTCCTGCTTCTTATTCCTGCCGCACTATTCGCCGGCAGAAAGCATGCCTCAAGAACCGGCTTTTCCCGGGTTTCTGCACTGGGAATTGATATGCAGCCCGGGCCGGTAAAGACAAATGGTGCAGACCTGCTGGCCGGAGCCGCCATGGTGTTGATGGTCCTTGCCGTAGCCAATGTCCAATATTCAAGCTACTGGCATAAAACATACCCCGAATCCAAATGGATAATGCTCGTTCAGGATCTCTCCGGCTCCATGGGAAGGCCAGGCGACGAAACCGGCAGCGTAACACTCGGAGATATTGCCCTCAAGGGAGTGACCGCATTTATAGATATGCGAAAAAAAGACGACCTTATCGGCATTATCGCTTTTTCCAATATCGCGCAGCTGATAGCCCCGCCCTCTTTTGACAAGGAGATTCTCAAGAAAAAGCTTGAACTTCTAAGCAGGAAAAATGATTCAACAGTGTTCAGAGAGCTCACCGTGGGAGGGGAGACGAATGCCTCATATGCCGCCTGGCTCGCGGTGTGCGTCTTCTTCATGCTCCTTCCCGAGGAAAACCAGCCATCCTACGAGCAGATAAACGACCTTCGCTACTCACTGATGGGACAAAGCGATTCAGTCTCGAATATTCCTGCCAGGTTGAAGAACATGGATTTCGGGAAGGGCATGGCCATCGTTCTGTTTACGGATGGCCGTATAGAGGCGAACAAAAAGCCTGAGGATGCCGAGAAAGGGCTCCTTAATTTTGTCAACGTGATAGGACTGGTGAAACAGCTGGGCATAAAGCTCTATCTCGTCGTCGTGGGTGGCGATGTTACAACCGAAGTCCGCCAGGCCCTTGAAGGGCCCGGCGGAGGATCTACCTCCGGCCATATATTTTACATGCCCCGCACCTTTGACGCAAAGCAGATCACTGCGGTGTACAACAAGATTAACGAAATGGAAAAAAACCGGCTCCTGGTAAAGCTGGAAAAACGGAAAAAAGACACCAGGGGACCCCTTGCACTTGCATCTGCCGGCGTATTGGCGGCCTTTTGCCTTTTCCGCACGCTTCCTTCAACAAGAAAGATCTGAGCCATGAAGAAGACAACCTGGATTACTTTAACAGTTATCATTATTTTGTTCGTCACCTTGATTTTGCTGGGTTTGTACTTTGCGCGCGAATATGGTGACGCCGCATCACGCGAAGCGCACGATACGCTTCTGCAGCAGAAACTGCAAAAAACGGATGCTATGGCAGACGATATTGCCGCCACGGCAGCCTACATGAAGCTGCGTCCGACGCTTCCGGAAATTCAGCTGCGCATCGTGCAGCGCCAATGGCGAACTGCCCTGCAACTTCTTCAATACATGCAGCGCGCCCGTGGCAATTCCGAACTGCGCAACGAGACAGATGTGTACGGCTCCAAGCTTAGGACTCTTCTTGACGAAATGATAGGAAGGTGCAGCAGCACTCTGGCGGATTCTGCGACACTGAGCCCGGGCATCGTGTGGCAGCTTTACAATACAGCCGGTTCAGCCAAGGTGCTGAGCGCATTCGTGATGCTCGAAACCGATCAAAACGTGGATAAAGTGCAAACCTTCATGCGGGATGCACTGACAGACTACAAGGCCGCGATAGAAGCTGTCGACAAAGCCGGTGTGCCCAGCCCGCAGAAAAATATCCCCCGCTGGAACTTTGAAGTGCTCAGCGGGAAAGAAAATGTGCAGAAACTGGAAGTTTCCATGACTAATGTGGAA
>CAZPGZ010000069.1:0-5544 GCA_964586075.1 uncultured Nitrospiraceae bacterium
CCTTGCCAAGGTTGGGGTCACGGGTTCGAGTCCCGCCACCCGCTCCATAGTTCTTATGAAAAGTTAAAAGGTAAAAGTTTTGGCTCGGCCGATACGCGAACTTTTAGCTTTTAACTTTTTTTGTTTTATGGCGGCGTAGCCAAGTGGCTAAGGCAGAGGTCTGCAAAACCTTCATTCATCGGTTCAAATCCGATCGCCGCCTCCATTTTAATCCAAAATGCAAAGCAACCTCCCTAGCGTCGCTTTGCTAATCGTCACCCCGCAGCAACCCGGTTCAATCTATCTATGCGTCATGCCGATTTTGTTCACCTGCATCTCCACACGGAATACAGCCTTTTAGATGGCGCGATAGGCATCGATAAATTAATCAACAAGGCAATTGAGCTTAAAATGCCTGCTGTCGCAGTCACTGACCACGGCAATGTATTTTCCGCACTTGATTTCTATCAAAAAGCGCTGAAAGCAGGCATTAAACCCATCATCGGCTGTGAAATTTATGTGGCCCCCGGTTCCCGCTTCGACAAAACAGCACCAGCAGGTCAGAATGAAGAGGCCTCCTATCATCTCATTTTGCTCGCCAGAAACAGACAGGGTTACAAAAATCTCGTCAAGCTTGTTACGGCGGCGTATCTCGAAGGTTTCTACTACAAACCACGAATAGACAAAGAGCTGCTTGCCGGTCACAGCGAAGGTCTTATCGGTCTTTCTGCCTGTCTGGGAGGCGAGATTCCCTCTCTTCTGATTCAAAACCGCTATGAAGAGGCAAAAAAGACGGCTCTCCACTACCAAAAGATTTTTGGGAAAGAGGACTTCTACCTTGAACTCCAGGACAATGGCATTCCTGAACAGGAAATAGTGAACCGGGAGCTGGTTAAGCTGAGCAAAGAAACTGAAATTCCCCTGGTAGCCACAAACGACTGCCATTATCTGGACAAGCAAGACCACAAAGCCCACGATGCATTGCTTTGCATTCAGACCGGCAAGATTGTAAAAGATGCGAACCGACTCAGGTTTTCTTCTGAAACATTTTACATGAAAACGCCGGAAGAAATGAAAAAAGCGTTTTCTCAGTTCCCTGAAGCAATCGCCAATACCATCAAAATCGCCGAACGCTGCAATCTTGAGCTTGAATTGGGCAAATTCCACTTGCCTCATTTTCCCGTACCGGCAGGCTACACAAAAGAATCTTTTATGGCCGAATTGGCGCGTAAAGGACTTGAGGAACGCTTCGCAGAGATAGCCGCCGTACGCGGACCCGACAGCGTAGACCTCGCTAAATATCAAAAAAGACTAGAATTCGAAATACAAACAATTGAAAAAATGGGCTTTGCCGGCTATATGCTCATTGTTTCAGACTTTATCCGGCATGCCAAGGAGCAAGGCATTCCCGTCGGACCCGGCCGAGGATCAGCTGCGGGGAGCTTGGTTGCCTATGCCCTCAGGATCACTGACCTTGATCCGTTGCCGTATAATCTCTTGTTTGAACGTTTTCTGAATCCTGAGCGTATCAGCATGCCCGATATCGACGTGGATTTCTGCCAGGATCGCCGTGATGAAGTAATCAAATATGTAACGGAAAAATACGGCCAGGACCATGTCACTCAGATCATTACGTATGGAACCATGCTGGCCAAAGGAGTCATACGGGACGTGGGGAGAGTTCTGGACATTCCCTATTCTGATTGTGACAAACTTGCCAAACTTGTTCCGAACAAACTTAATATTACCCTCAAAGAAGCAATGGAACAGGAACCAAAATTCAAGGAAATATCCAAGCAAGATGCACGCATGGCAGAGCTTCTGGATATTGCCCTTAATCTTGAAGGACAGGTACGCCACGCATCAAAACATGCCGCAGGCGTTGTCATCTCTCAGGAACCGCTGACGGAATACCTGCCGCTTTTTAAAACTCCTAAAGATGAGATTACGACCCAGTTCGATATGAACGGTGTCGAGAAGATCGGTCTTGTAAAATTCGATTTCCTCGGTTTGAGAAACCTCACAGTAATCCGCAAAGCCGAAGACATGATCAATCAACGACAACAACGGGCCCCCATCGCCGAGAGGGAAGCTTTTTCCGTGAGTCGCATACCTCTTGATGATGCACGAACCTTTGAACTTCTTGGACGCGGTGATAATCAAGGCATTTTTCAGCTTGAGTCGTCCGGAATGCGCGATATCATTCTCAAAATGAAACCGCAGTGTTTTGAGGACCTCATAGCCCTTGTGGCTCTTTACCGGCCCGGCCCTCTGGGAAGCGGTATGGTGGACGATTTTATAAAACGGAAAAAAGGATCCACCAAGATTGTATATGAACTTCCCCAGCTCGAACCTATCCTGAAAGATACGTATGGTGTTATTGTTTACCAAGAACAGGTTATGCAGATTTCGAGTATTCTTGCCGGCTATACCCTGGGAGAAGCTGACCTTCTGCGCAGGGCAATGGGAAAAAAGAAGCCGGAAGAAATGGCAAAGCAAAAAGAACGGTTCATGAGCGGAGCGGAGAAAAATAAAATTCCCAAAGGCAAGGCTGAAAAAATTTTCGATCTCATGGCCAAGTTTGCAGAATACGGCTTTAACAAATCCCACAGCGCCGCATATGCATTGATCTCTTACCAAACCGCGTTCCTCAAAGCCCACTATCCTGTCGAGTATATGGCCGCCCTTCTCACCAGCGAAGTCCAGGACACGGACAAGGTTGTAAAATATATCTACGAAGCCCGTCAAATGGGCATCAATATTCTGCCGCCTGATGTGAACGAAAGCCGCTGGGATTTTACCGTTGTTGAAGCGCATGATCGGGACAATATCGAACCAGGGAGCACCATCGGCACCATCCGTTTCGGCCTCGCAGCCGTAAAGAATATAGGCATTTCTGCAATTGATGCAATCATAGAAGCTCGAGAGAATAAAGGGCCATTCTCGTCCTTTGCAGATTTCTGCAATAAAGTGGACCAGCGAAGAGTCAACCGTCGCGTAATCGAAGCCTTGATTAAATGCGGCGCTTTGGATGGGACCGGGAGCCGCAGAGCCCAGATGATGGACAGCATCGATATGATGATGAACCAGGCGGCGAAGCATCAGGAGCAGGAAGCGATCGGCCAGTTCAGTATTTTTGATACTATTGACACTCACAGAGAAGCGGTTTTGCCGGACACCCGCGAATGGAAAGACAGCCAGCTCCTTGCATATGAAAAAGAAAGTATGGGGTTTTATATTTCAGGTCATCCCTTGGCGGCTTTTCAGGATGACATAAAACGCTATACGTCGTCCACCACAGAAACGCTGGAACAGATACCTGACGGCAAAGAAGTGACAATTTGCGGCATCATCGCAGGATTAAAGCAAAAAGTGACCAAAAAAGGCGACAAGATGGCGATCATGAATCTTGAGGACCTTACCGGCACCGTGGAAGTCATCGTGTTCCCCGACTTGTATAAAACAGCCAATTCCCTGCTGCTTACCGATACACCGCTTATCATAGCCGGACAGCTTGATAAAAGTGAGCAGGGAAATAAAATCAAGGCTGTACGGATCCATCTCCTGACCGAAGTAAAAAAGAGAGGAACAAAACGGATGGATATCAAACTAAATTCCACCGGACTTACTCAGGATGACCTCCTTAAGGTTAAAAATATCCTTCTACAATACAAAGGGGATATTCCTGTTTATCTTCGGCTCCAAAACCCATCACGCAAAGAATCACTCATATCTCTGGGACGTGAGATCCGGGTAAATCCGAACGATGAACTCATAGGTGAAATCGAGTCTGTGCTCGGTGCAGGGACTGTATCATATCACTAGGATAATTCTCTTTCACCTCCTTCATTCATCTCTTCCCTGTCTGCTGTTTCCCTCATAAATTCGTGTATCATCCACAGAAATACGAACAAAGTGCTATTGTAAAAAAAAAGACTTGTGCTAAATTTAAAATGAATTACTGCTTGAGTATTGACTGCATAAACAAGCTGCCAGATGCCTGAGAAGAAGCAAAAGAATTATAAACGTGCGACTGACGTTTTTGGATATGGGAGCATTCTTAGTTTGCGAAAGCTTTCAAGGAGGTCATAATATGGGTAAGTTCAAAAAAACAAAAAAAATACAGCCGTCTTATGCACGGGTTGACGCAAGACCCGATGAACGCGCTGTCGAATTTTCGTTTTATGCACCGCGTGCGGATAAAGTTTTTCTGGCTGGAGCATTCAATGCATGGAACGCCAGGTCTTTACCCATGAAAAAAGATGCGAGCGGCCTCTGGAAAATTACCATAAATCTACCGCCGGGTCATCACGAGTATAAATATATTGTTGACGGTGTCTGGATCATGGAACCGTCCTGTTCTGATAAGGTCCCAAATCCCTATGGAACTTACAATAGCGTTATCGGAGTACAGTAACGTCTTTCTCAGAACAAGCAGATTGCTGTATGTAGCCCAGAGTAAAATAGACAAGCTGAGTTCAAAACGTCCAAATAACAAAAATTAACTTCGTTTTTTTGTCCGTGATTTACCGGCTGTACGCACGGCGGTTTTTCTTCGATGGGTCGCCAGCATGCTGATGACGCTTTCAATCGTTTTTCCGCCAAAATGCAAAAAACCGGAAAAAAGCGGCACAAGCCAGTGTTGTGCTTTTATCATGCTGAATAGCATCAAAAAAAATGGAATGCCGCCTCGCAAAGAAGAGACTGTTGTAACATCTTGCAAACCAATTTTCCTATCGAGGTCAGCGGCAGATTCACGAAACCTTCTTTTTGCCTCTTCAATCGTAACATCCACAGGGGCATTGGTTCTCCCCTTTGCGACGGAACGAAATTGCTCTCTGACTTCTTCCCTCTGATTCATCGGGTCCTCCAACGAGCGATGCCAGCAACAATGAGCGCAAGCAACAAAGACACACAGGCCAGCACCAGCGCTGCAAACGGAGGAGCAAGGTACAAGGAGAGATACTGATACATCCCGACCAGAAAGAACCCTGCGGCTGCCAGCGAGAGCAAACCAGCAATAAACAACAGAACCATACCCAAGACTACCTGCATCACAGCTCTTCTCAGCGTTCTCCCTTCAGCCTCCAAAAGATCAAAAAAAGCGATAATGAAATCTGCCAAGACTTTCATATCAGCTGTTCCTCCCCCGGCCGAAAATTTTCGCAAGAATAAAACCAATGCCCATTGCAGCGACAACGCTTCTGATAGGATGACGTTCTACTTCCGACGCAAGGTCTTTGAGCATTTTTTCACTGCGAATTTTCGTTTCTTCAAAAGCCTTCTGGACATCTGACCATCCGAGATGACCGCCTTCTCCTTGGGCATCCTGATGTTCATCATTGAAAGTCGCTTCTGTTTTAGCATTTATGTGTTCCTTAACCGTTGTCGCAAGGGCAGCAAAGTCTTCACGCATTCTGGTTAGTTCCTGTGTGAGCAACTCCAAATCCGCAACATGCTTATTTTTTTTCATTGTATACACTCCTCCTCCGCCAACATTCTACTTATTGAATGGAGCTACCCCCAAGTATAGTGACACTTGCAATTAGAGATTCTGACTGATCT
>CAZPGZ010000070.1:0-5543 GCA_964586075.1 uncultured Nitrospiraceae bacterium
ATGACTGCGGAAAAAATAGAATTTAAGACAGAAGTAAAAGAGCTGCTGAATCTGATGATCCATTCGCTCTATTCCCACAAGGAAATATTCCTGCGAGAGCTTATTTCCAACGCATCCGATGCCATCGACAAAGCGCGTTATGAAGCTCTGACCAATAAAGAGATTCTCAGCAATACCGGCGAGGGAAAAATTAAACTGATTGCCGACAAAGAAGCCGGGACGCTGACGATCCGGGACAACGGCATCGGCATGACGCGTGACGAGGTCGTCGCTGAACTCGGGACGATTGCGCATTCAGGCACCAAGGATTTCCTGCGCGCGCTGCAGGACAAGGCCGTGAAAGACAAGCCGGAGCTTATCGGCCAGTTCGGCGTCGGTTTTTACTCTGCTTTCATGGTTGCAGACAAAGTTACGGTTATTACGCGAAAAGCCACTGAAAAAACGACCAAAGCCATTACCTGGGAATCTACTGCCGATGGCTCCTATACCATCAATGAGACAGAAAAAGAGCAGGCAGGATCTGACGTGATCTTGCATCTCAAAAAGGATGAAAAAAAGTATCTGGATGAATGGGAAGTCCGGTCAATCATCAGAAAATACTCTGATTACATCGAATATCCGATTGTAATGGATGTTGTGCGTGAAAAAGAAGATCCGCAGGACAAAAGCAAAAAAATCAAAACAACGGAAGAAGAGACACTCAATTCGCAAAAAGCCATCTGGCTCCGGGACCAGGCTGAGGTGACGGCGGAAGAGTACGGCAACTTCTATCGGCATGTTTCTCATGATATGGGAGAACCTGCAAAGGTCATCCATTACCGTGCGGAGGGAACATCGGAATTTACAGCCCTTCTCTACATTCCTGCAAAAGCGCCTTATGGAATCCTATATCAGGACTACAAGATTGGGCCGACTTTGTACGTAAAACGGGTTCAGATCATGGATCATTGCGAACAGCTGATTCCGGCTTATTTGCGCTTCCTCAAAGGGGTAGTCGACTCTTCAGACCTTCCCCTGAATGTATCCCGTGAAATTCTTCAATCCAACAAACAGATCGAGGTCATCAAGAAAAATATTACCAAAAAAGTGCTTGATACCCTGGCGGACATGAAAAAAAGCGACTATGACGCCTACGTGAAATTTCACCAGGAATTCGGCAGAGTCTTGAAGGAAGGTATCCATTTTGACTTTTCGAGACGAGAGCAGATTGCCGACTTGCTTCTGTTCCGCTCCACCAAAACTACGGCAGATAAACTCACCACGCTGGAAGACTATGTGAAAAATATGCCTATCGCGCAGTCTGAGATTTACTACATCCTCGGCAAACCTGATGAAGACATACTGCAGTCTCCCTATCTTGAAGCGTTTCAGGAAAAAGGATACGAAGTTCTGGTGATGACCGATGACATCGATGACATTATCATGGCGGGCCTGCAGGAATACAAGGGCAAGAAAATCAAGTCCGTCGTTAAAGGCGATATTGTTCTCGATAAAACGGACGGCCAGGATAAGGAACAATCGAAGCAGAAACTCGAAAAGCTGCTCTCTCTGATCAAGGAACAGCTCAAGGATGAAGTGAAGGATGTGCGGTTGTCCAGCAGGCTTAAGGACTCAGCGTGCTGTCTGGTGGCTGACGAGGGAGGGCTGGATCCCCAGATGGAAAAGCTGCTAAAGTCCATGGGGCAGGACATCCCGGTTACGAAACGGATTCTTGAAGTCAATCCGACCCATCAGGTCTTTGAGGCCATGAATGCGCTGCTGGAGAAAGGCGGCAATGACCAACTCCTGAAGGAATACATAGACCTGCTGTACAATCAGTCACTCCTGCTCGAAGGCTCCAAGGTGAAGGAACCGGCAGCGTTCGCTAAAACGATGGCAAAACTTATGCTGGAAAACGCAAAGCACCATACCTCGTCAAACTAGCACGGCGAATTACTCTCTCCGAAGGTGGTTGCGGCTGCACCACGTCGGGGAGAGATAATTTTTTCTCTCTCCCTGTTTTCTCCTCTTTCCTTTACAAAGTCAATACTTGTGCTATGCTTAGCATGTAGTATTTATTGCCACTGAACCATATCGGATGCAATTCTTTCGGAGGAATTAAAATGAAAATAGGAATTATTGGAACCGGTGCCGTTGGCGCAGCATGCACATTATCAGCCATTATGCGGGGATGCGCCCGGGAAATCGTTTTAGTGGACAAAATCAGGTCCCGCGCGAAAGCAGTAGCAACGGACATGCGGTACGGTCTGCCGCTTTCTCCCACGCTGGACGTGCGTGATGGGGATTATTCGGATTTGTCAGGTTCAGCCCTGGTTATGATTACCGCGGGCGTCAATGAAAAAACGGGAGGTGCTGTTGACCGCAATGATCCCGCAGGACGGCTGCGATTGCTGGGTACGAACACGGAGGTCTACATGGAAATCGTGCCTAAGGTTGTGAAGGCCGCCCCGGATGCCGTCATCATGGTTGTGACCGATCCTCCTGACCCTCTGGCGGACATTGCGAGGAACCTCGCGGGTCATGACCGGGTGGTCAGCACCGGCACCTATCTGGACAGCCTTCGGTTCCGGGTGCATCTTGCCAAAAAACTCTCTGTGAGCGCCGCGTGCATCGATGCCTATGTCGTGGGGGAGCACGGGACATCACAGGTATTTCTCTGGTCGTCGGCCCGCGTGAGCGGAGCACCTTTTTGCGAACTGCTGGACCAATGTGATGCCGCCCCTGAAGCATTTTATGCAGAGGTGGAAAATGAGGTTCGGTATGCCAATATCAGCATTATCGAAGGGAATAACGCCAGCCAGTACGGGATCGGAATGACCTGTGCTCGGATCGCGGAAATAATTCTGAATGACGAACATGCGGTAATTCCCGTAGGGTCTTATAACAGGGAATACGGCGTGACGTTGTCACTGCCGAGTGTCCTTCACCGCCACGGAGTAAAACGCATTCTGGAGCCGGACATGACTGCAGATGAACGTGGAAAGCTGCAGCAGAGTGCAGAGAAAATTAAAAATGCACTGGGCGGAAAGTTTTAGTGCATTCCCTGTAAAGTTAAATCCATATCCGTAAACTTGCAGAATAGAACATTCTTGTAAAATGCTCTGTGAGAGTAGTATCTTGCTGTCAGCAGCCCTGACTCTTGGGCTTGTACCCAGACTTTATTCAGTGTGCGATTTTGTAATTTCGTACCCTTTCGATAGTAAAAACCGACTTGCAATTTTCATATTATTATAGTAGTCTCCCTAAAACATGTTTGAGTCTCATCAAGTTAAATGTACAGCTGAAAAAAATAATAAACTGTTTTTTCTCCTCTCACTAATGTTGACGTGCATGGAAATTTAAAAATATATAAACTGCTGCGGTAATTATATAACAAAGGAGGAACTATGAAGCGTATACTCTCAGTACTGTGCTTTTTCTCTTTGGTATTATGCCCCGCCCTCTCATTTTCCGAACCAAAAAGTTCTGCATCACTAAACTATGAGAAGAAAGAAATACTTCTAGGATATCCGGGGGAAGTCTTGTCTATCGCATTCAGCCCTGATGGAAAAATAATGGCAATCGGAACATCCGATAAAAAAGTTGTTATCTGGGATGTTGCAACATGGAAAATAATCAAGTTGATAGACACAAATGACGACCGCGTTACGGCCCTGGCTTTTTCTCCCGATGGGAAAATACTTGCATCAGGAGACAGGCGGAATATGGTGTATTTTCTGGATACCGCCATGTGGAAAACAGTGAGCAAAATGAAAGCTTACAGCGATATTGAGTCTCTCTCCTTTAATCAGGACGGCAGTCTTCTTGCGATAGCATGCGGGAGGGAAAAGGCAATGCTTTGGGATGTACAAAAAAATCAGTTGCGTAAAGATCTGGTTGGTCATACGGGGGATGTAAAAGCGATAGCGTTCAGTCCTGATGGAACACAGGTGGCAACCGGCGGCAGAGATAACAGCGTAATCATCTGGAACTCAAGTACGGGTGAAAAAATTAGAATGTTGCCGGGACACGTCAGTACTGTTGAAAAGATCACTTACAGCCCGGATGGGAAACACCTTGTATCAGGCGGATCAGACAACGTTGTAATGATCTGGGATGTGGCTTCGGGAAAAGCTGTTCACCGGCTCTCCGGGCACTCAGACAGGATTTGTGCGTTGGAATATCTGCCCCAGACTAACATCTTGATGTCGGGAAGCTGCCGAATCTTTTTAGGACCTTTCTTCAGACCTTCCTATGTGGCAGGCAGTGGTTGCAATGTTATTTTTTGGAATACCGAGATAGGTAAACAGATGAAAATTCTCGAAACAGATTGCAGCCTCAGCTGCGCAACGTTCAGCGCTGATGCGAAATATTTTGCCGTTGGTAATGCTGCCGGCAGCGGTCAATTCATCACGGTGTATGAAAGAAAATAAAGCTTTTGATTCGGAAAAGAAAAACGCAGGCATAGATTCTATTTATGGCTACTATGAACACACCAATTAAACTCCTTGCCATTGTCGGCAGTTATTGCAAAGGCGGCATGATAGACGCTGCCATCGACGAAATGCTTGCCGCAGCCCATGAATCTGGTGCAGATACAGCGAAGATTTATTTGCTTGATAAGCATATCGAATTTTGTACAAACTGCCGAACCTGCACGCAGCAGGTCGGAGAGACGCGCGGTATATGCATTTTTAACGATGATATGACCGGCGTTCTGGAGGAAATAGAGCGTTCAGATGTACTTGTGCTCGGTTCCCCAGTGAATTTCTGGACGGTTACGGCGGTGATGAAACGATTTGTTGAACGACTGATCTGCCTTGCCTATTGGCCATGGGGCGCGTCGGCACCGAAACCACGAATCACCAAAAAAAGAAGCGCGCAGTGGTGGTCACTTCGTCTGCAGCGCCTGCATTTGTTGCACGTTTAGGAACGCAGCTCGTAAATCATTTAAAGAGGGTAGCAGGGCTTTTAGGCGCCAAGGTGGTTGGGGTGATCTCCATAGGGCTCGCAGCATCAACACAGCATCAGCAACCGGAAGAATCTGTTATAAAGAAAGCACGGCGTTTGGGCAGAGAACTGACTGCCGGCAACCGCGACTAACGTGAATTGTCAATTTTTGTTCCAGTATTCTATCTGTCTGCGCTGAACTAGACGGTTTTGTGAATTTCACACTAAGAAACAATGAAAAAGCCCCAGGAATGACCGTATGTTTTATCTTGAGACAAACTATCTGCGAGTCGTTCGGGTTTTACTGCGCCGTTATTGCTTTTCTAAATTTATGAGCAGCATTTTCAACCTGTCATGAATAACGCTCTTCGCAGGATCGCTGCCTGTAATCCAGTCTTCGTTGACTTGGACCGGCATAATCAGCGTATTGTCTTTTCTGAAAAATTGAACCCGGTAAATACCTTTCTTATATTCAATTACTTTGCAATTCATAGTTCCGTTTAAAAACAGTATTGACCTGGTCAATGCTTCCTGAGCTTCCTGTATTTTCCCATCTTGCTCCATGCCGGCCACCTCCTTGGTCATTATTGTTTATATTGACAATAAAAAAGCCG
>CAZPGZ010000071.1:0-5084 GCA_964586075.1 uncultured Nitrospiraceae bacterium
GCCACGGCCCTCTTCCTCATGAGCAGCCTCGGCTTCGGCCTGTTCATCTCCACGGTGAGCCGCACCCAGCAGCAGGCCATGATGAGCGCCTTCTTCTTCATCTTTCCGGCCATGCTCCTCTCCGGTTTCGCCTTCCCCATCGAAAACATGCCGGAGACGGTCCAGTGGCTGACCTTCCTCAACCCGCTCCGCTACTACCTGGTGGTAATCCGAGGCATCTTCCTGAAAGGCGTGGGCATCACGGTCCTCTGGCAGCAGTACCTGGCGCTGTTCCTGCTGGGGACCGCCATCCTCGGCTTCGCCGTGAACCGCTTCCGGAAGACCATCTGATTATTGCCGTACCTTCCGAAGTCCTGCTTTCATCCCTTCCCTCCAGCCTTTAAACCTTCCCCCTGCTTTCAAAAATCCAGCGGACTTCTCGGCTCCTTAACTGTCCTGACCGGGACGCAGTGGGTGTAGATCATTGTTGTCTTCAGGCTTGAATGCCCAAGGAGTTTCTGGATCACGCGGATATCGTAATTGGCCTGCAACAGGTGGGTGGCAAAGGAATGACGAAAGACGTGGGACGTGACCCTTTTCGGAATCTTAGCCTTGCGCACCGCATATTTCAGCGCCTCCTGAAAGTCGGACTCATGGAGATGGTAACGCCTCCGCGCCCCTCTCTCCGCCGTAACCGTCAGATACTTCTGCGGAAAAAACCACTGGTGAATGTACTCCTTCGGCGCGTCGGGATACTTCCTTTCCACTGCGTCATCAAGAAACACACCGTCATATCCCGCGGCCAGGTCCTGTTCGTGCAGCTCGGCAACCACCCTCATCTGGGCTTTCAATTCCGGGATGATAGACGCCGGCAGAGGCACGGTCCGGTCCTTATTTCCTTTCCCGTGAACCGTAAGCAGGTTGACATCGAAATTGAAATCCCGTACCCGCAGTTGCAACCCCTCGAACAGCCTCAAGCCGCAGCCGAACAGCATTTTCACCACCAGATTATGGGGATACGAAAGTTGGTGGATAATGGCGTCTATCTCCGCGCGGGAAAGGACCGTCGGGATATACAGCGATTTTTTTGCACGCGGGACGTCGCGCAGTTCTCCAAAATCCCGCTTCAATCCGTGGCGGAAGAGGAACAGGAGCGAGTTGAATGCCTGGTTCTGGGTCGAAGCCGCGACCCTGCTCTTTACCGCCAGGAATGAAAGGTACTCCTTCACATCCTCGCTTGTCAGTTCCTGCGGCGGTTTGTCTTTCAGAAACCGCTGAAACTTGCGGGCCCATAAGGCGTAGGTTTTCAGGGTCTTGCGGGAATAGTGACGTGTCTTGATCTCGGCGGCCATGGTTTCGAGGACCTTATCCCATTCCGGAGATGCGGATCTTTCCTGGTACCCGGCATCGGTAAATTGAGACCTTCGGGAAGCATAGGTTGAATATGCCGGGGCGCCCTCCGAGACATAATAAGAGTCCTGTCCATTCTGGCGCTCCGATCGTGTCGGAACGGCATCATTTTTCGTATTCTTGCCCGACGCAGGAAGGGTTTCCCGGTCAATTACCACCCTGCCCGGGAAGGGAATCCCGTTGTCATAAGAACCCGCGACCTCCTTCGTCTGAAGTGATTCTTTACTGTTCATCATCTCGAAATAGAGTGAAACCGCATGTGCGGCTCGCTGCCGTTGCGCTTCCGTCTGTTTCTTTTCCTTCAGCTTTTCGCAGAACAGACGTACCCGTTCGGCTCTGCTGGTTGAAACAGGATATTTATCGCAGAAATCGAGGTAATAGCGCAGCCACTTCCTGTATTCGCCAGTTCGCGCCGGGGGTATGTTTCTGGATTTTAGATGTTCTGCAAACTCGGTGAATATGACGTTAGGTATGCGCAACAAGGAAATCTCCTTTGACTTCAATCATGAGCGGGGGTATATTTCATTTCGCTTCAGAAATGAAGAATGCCGGAATGGAATATTGATTCAGAAGCGCTCAACCGTTGATTTGGAATGTTATTCCAGGTCATATATTATATATATCAATTATTTACGTCAATATGTAAAATCATGTTAAAAATGGGGAGTTGAGCAGGGGCTCATCAATAAGGCGTTATGTGAGCAAAAGAAAGCCTGATGAAAATCGAATTTGAAAAAATCTCCCCACCGTACTCTTTCCCGGTGTCGACGTCCGACGCAAAAGAGATCGTGAGCCAGTGCATCCCACAGGAGATTTTGCCGCGAGTTCGAAAAATCCATTTTGGGTGTAACCAGCGGACAACCCAAGAGGCGAGAATCGTTGGGCGTGGCAGCAACTTCGAAATCAGGATCAACTTTTGCCCGAAAGAAGGGCAGACAAGGCAACTGAGTGAAAAGCGAGAATGGTGTGACCTCATAGAGCTTTGCGGAGGAAAAATCGACAAGCAGTGCCGGACCGTGGCTTGGAAGCCTGATTCAGCGAGAATCTACACAGGACTTCTCATTGCCCACGAGATCGCACACGTTGCTTATGCAGAGCGAAATGGGCAAGACAGTTTTAGCGGTAAGAGTTCAGCAAGTGAAGAGGCGTGGTGTGAGTTGTTCGCAAAGGACGTCGTGAGACGGCTGAAGACGAGCACATAACCAGCCGGTTGCACACCGCCCCGCCCGGAAAACCGACCGGGCGAAGCGGGTGAACCGGGCACCCCGTTGTGCAAAAAAACAGTAGAAAACAAAAGGAGTCTTTTTGTGGGATGGATTTATGCGTTTAAGGATCGAGGATTTGAAAAAGGGGTTAAAGTCGGACGAGATGAAAAACATCCTAGCCGTTACAAACACGCACAGTGTTATACCCCACGTGGGATTGACCTTGTAGCTGTCTGGAATGTCACAGACAGGTTTTCAAATCTTGCCGAGGCGGAGACTGTCGCAAGACGGAATTTGCCAGGTATTTCAAATAGCAATGGGGGGGTAGAATGGCTTAATCTTACAACCGATGAAGCTAAAGCTAAAGTTTCAGCAAATTTGGGTCTTAATCCAGAACCGCACCACGGTAATCCTCGCATTACAACAACATATGATGATTTTCGTGATCCAAAGCATCTGAGGGGTAAAGAGCGATATCGCCAATTGTTGTGGGTTTATCGAGAGAACAAGACTGGCATAATAAAGGTTCAACGTACAGAATCATCGAAAGTTCCCCAAGAACCCGTAAAAACTTATAGTATTCTCGGCTTCAAGCCAATGGCTTGCTTCGCTCCTATACCAACTGGAAACATTCACAAAGACAATTTGGGAGTGCATTCAATTTGGGTAAATATAGTTGATAAATTCGGTTACGGCACTGAACACATTCAAGTTGGTTGGCTTAAGCCTGAGATAAAAATTGAGTTAATACTGAAGGAAATCAAGAGGTGCCAAATGGAAGAAATTACAGACTGGAGCAAGTGCGCACAATTCACTAAGACCAACCGTTAAAAAATATAAAAAATCAAAAGGAGCGATGCAAGAATGAATATAATAATAATGCCGGTTTTATCTCTAGCGTTAGTTTTAACAACCTTATGCTCTCATGCAGCAGCTGAAACTGCACAACCTTGTAATGCCAATGCTGATAAAATTAATAAGGTAAAAACTGTCAAAAGAGATGCAATGTTGCGTCTTTCCCCAAGCAATAAGGCTAAAAAAGTCATCAACCCAAAAGCTACTGAAGCGATGCATTCAATCCAATATGCCCAAATTGATTCCTCCACAAAAGTCAAAGAGGTCTGCAGGCAAAATGGCTGGTCATATGTTGAATTGACTGAACCTGAATGGCTTGTAGCTTCACATAAGGGCTGGGTGCAATCAAATGTCTTGAACGCAATTAAGATATCTAGTAGTGGCAAACGTGTATATCGAGAAAATGAAGTAGGTTGGGACAAATACACTACCCCCTATAAAAAACTAGTTCTCTTTGCGATCAACAATTTCCTACAAGATGACTGTAAAGAAGGGTTTGACACGTTTTCGGTAACCCAATCCCCTTCCAGAACAACCAAAAAAGATCCAGTCTTCTTTATCGCTTGTGGAAGCGGCGCAAATGCCAGAAATATTTTTTTCAAAAAATCCGATATCGAAAAGAGAATGAAACAATCCGGGAAATGAGATGCGCTTTCCCAACCAGGAAGAAGCATCGGCCTAAAATCGCCGCTGTTCTCCCGGCCCGTTGGCGAAGGGAAATAAGATGAACGAAGGCTGGATTGGTGACGAGTATCTGATTCTGTTTGAAGAACATGAGCAGGCCCAGATTACCAAAGCCTACAACCTTGAAAAGTATCTGCCTGGGTACAGAGTTTCAGCAATTGTGGGATGGGACGATTTTCTACTAACAGACCAAACAGGAGAGAACTGGCGCGTCCCGACCGTGCCACTTGTGCAGAAGTATCTTGAACAACACCCACAGATATACGAATCAAACCAGCTAGAACCTGATGACAGCTACGCGGGAAAAATCAAATGGTACATCCAACCTATTGTCTTTGGAGGAGATCCAGCCTCTAAGGAGAACATGGCATGGATAGACATAAAGAAGCATCAGGAATTTGTCAGCTGGTGGAACGAGAAGTACCGTGAGCTGACACGGGAGTAATCGCCAACCAGACGGGTGCAGCCGTGAGACCGGCTGACCCGCCACGACGTTACGCAACCTGAAGGAAACCGAGGAAAAGGATGCCAACGATCAACCGAGAAAGCCCCGAAGATGCCAAAAAAATAGTTGATACGTTCATAAACGACGAAGCGGTCAAAAATGAAATTCTATCTTTTCTGTCCGATAGTATCATCTATGCCAATAGCATAAATGACAGAAACTGGAACCTCAACCTTGACAAGGATGGAGGCTTCATCAGATTTAACGTAGGTCAAGAGTACTGCTTTGAGATATTCAAGAGTTATATTTCAGTTCTTGCTCTCAAAAGTTATGTGCCTGACAAGTTACTTGGCAAAGAATTCAGGATCGAGTTTAAGGGGCACAACGGGAGAAGTTCCGGGGACACCATACTCAATTCATCCGAGATAAGTAAGCTGTCCCCAGAATTTGCCAAGGATGCCAAGGCCTTTTGAACTGATATTGACTCCAGTCGGTTGCGCATCCAT
>CAZPGZ010000072.1:0-428 GCA_964586075.1 uncultured Nitrospiraceae bacterium
AGGGCAAAGAGGAAGAGCAGTATGCTCCCCATGGAATACCAGATATTGATGTTGCGTGGCAGGAGGTATCTCGTCAGCTCCTTCTCGATTATCTCGCCGGCGCCGATCCTGACGTCCAGCCACCTGAAGATCCGTCTCATGATCGACATGATCCCTCCGAAACCATCAGCCAACGGTAATGATGCCGTTTGCAACGGTAAATGGAAGCTTTGGCAGCGGTCTCGGAGGCGGGCCAGATATCACCGCGCCGTCAGAAGTATACCGCCCGCCATGACAGGGGCAGAGGAATTCCTGTTTATCCTTCTGCCACTGCACGATGCAGCCCATATGGGTGCAGACCGCGGACAGGGCGATCAGCGCTCCGCCAGGATGGCGCACCAGCACCGCTGCCGAACCGGCGTACTGGAAAAAGTTCGCCTCCCCTTCCC
>CAZPGZ010000072.1:438-4904 GCA_964586075.1 uncultured Nitrospiraceae bacterium
ACGGAACAACGGATAGATTATCCCTGCCGCTGCTACGGCTGCAATTCCGCCCAGGCTGTATTTAAGGAACTTGCGACGGTTCTCAACCCCCATTTTATTGCTCCCAAAGAGAGTATTTTAAACGAATGAGGTAACAATCTGATCAGTGACGATTTTGCCAGTATGGAGCGCACCATAGCGTCATCAGGGCCGGCTATGGCGCAATTGGTGATTATCCAACAGAGAAATGTGTTTATTATACCATGCGCACTCTTTTTGAACAGATGGACAGGAAATCAAACGATTTACCCCGGTTCAATCACTCGGCACGGTCTCCGGCGTCCTTGTATTGCTATACAGACTCTGTATAATGAACTAATTGTTTTTGCGCTTTTCACAGAAGGTTGTGAATAACCTGTCACCGATGGAATTCAAGCATGCCCAACCAAACAAGCAAAGATTCGGAAGCTTCCCCACCCGCGCCATCACCTGCTAGGCTTGTATGGCTTGCCTGGTTGCCGTTACCAATTTTTATTGTGGTCATAGCCGCACTTTGGGTTGCGGACATTCAATTCTCCTTTGAATCCATCCAATTGCTTACCGCTTGCAACTTACTGTTTTCGACTCTTTCCTCTCTCTACATCGCATTTCTCATGGGTCGGAGCTTTCTCTCAAACCCCTCGCACCGGATGCTGCTTCTGGGCGCAGGCGTCCTGATCTGGGGCGTAGGCAGTTTTGTCGCGCCTTTTGCCGGGGATGCCGACGCAAACATCACTTTCACGATCCACAATCTTTGCGTCTGGACAGCAGCATGTTTCCATTTTGCCGCGGTTGCCCTTCCACCTCCGCCCACCCCTCCAGTAAGGAAAAGAGCCTGGCTCTGTGCCTTGTACACTTCGGCCCTTGGGCTGGTGCTTCTGGCTACCCTGGCTGCGAAATCCGGTCTTACGCCGCTTTTCTTCGTGCAAGGTGTCGGCGGGACAATTACCAGGCAGTTCACACTAATTTCAACCATTTCACTGCTGACGATCACCGCTGTATTGCTGCTGCCACCAAAGGGCTTCACCTTTTCACGGGTCTCATTCTGGTATGCAGTCGGCCTGTTATTGCTGGCATGCGGTTTGGCCGGGGTGATGTTACAGTCGCAGGGTGGCAGCCTGTTGAGCTGGGCAGGCAGGGCAGCTCAATACCTCGGCGGGATCTACCTCGTCTTGGCTGCACATGCCATCGCAAGCAATGAACATCCTAAGATCCTTTACTGCCAAACCTTGCCAACCGGCACGCGCCAACGACATCTCGTTGCGGTTGCCATAGTCTTTACCGCCATGGCAGTACGAATGCTTTTTCTTGAGGATCTGGCAACAACGCTGCCGTATCTGACATTCTATCCCGCTGTAATCATCGCTGCGTTATACGGAGGCCTGAATTCGGGATTAATGGCAACCGCTTTGTCCGGCATACTTGCTCACTTCTTCATATTAGAGCCGGCAGGCATAAACATCAGGAGACCAGACCAGATGGTTGCCATGGCATTTTTTCTCTTGAGCTGCGGCATGATCTCAGGAGTCACGGAAGCTATGCGTCGTGCCCGCATGCGTGCCCAGGAAGCCGAAACGCAGGCCAGACTGGCCGAAGAACGCGAAAAAGCACAACAGGCTATTCGTGAGAGCGAGGAAAGGTTCAGGACACTTGCGGATTCCTCCTTCGAGGGCATTGCCATTACCGAAGACGGGCGGCTGACTGATGTGAATGAACAGTTGGCCGAAATGTTCGGCTATGAAACTGCCGAACTGATAGGCATGGACGTTTCGGCCCTGATCATGCCGGAGGATAGTGGGCGGGTTGTGGACAGGATACTCAGAGGAGTCCCTTCGCAAATCGAGCACGGCGCAATCCGTAAAGACGGTAAAACCCTGATTGTTGAAGCCCATGGCAGGAACACCACATATCGGGGCCGGTCAGTAAGGATCACCTCGATAAGAGATATAACAGAACGCAAGAAGCTTGAGAGGAAGCTGCAAAGCGAACGGGACCTGCTTCATACGGTCATGAACGGCACAAAGAACTCACACCTGGTATATCTCGACAACAACTTCAACTTCGTGCAGGTAAATGAAACCTACGCCCGAACATGCGGTTACAGGCCGGAAGACATGATCGGCAAGAACCATTTCGAACTCTACCCAAACAAGGAAGTCGAGGCGATATTCACCCGGGTCCGCGATACCGGCGAGCCCTTCGAGGTACATGACCGGCCTTTCGAGTTCCCTGACCAGCCTGCACGTGGAGTAACCTACTGGGATTGGACGCTTCATCCAGTCAAGGACTCTTCCAGCGCCGTCATCGGCATCGTATTTTCTCTCTTTGAAACTACCCAACGCAAGAAAGCGGAAGACGAGATTTCTCGACTTAACAGGGATTTGCACCAAAAGCTCGCAGAACTCCAAACCATCTTCGATACGGTTCCAATTGGAATTGCCATCACTGATGTCCAGGGCGGAAACATCATGTCCAATCATGCGTTCGCGAATATCTGGCGCAAACCCATGCCCGCAGCGCAGTCCGTATCAGATTACAGCGCCTTCAAGGCTTACTGGGCCAACACGAACCGTCCGGTTATGCCGGGGGAATGGGCTTCCGCCTGTGCGGTGCTGAACGCGGAAACAGTCATCGGTCAATTGATGAAGGTGGAAAGGTTTGACGGCACCAGTGGCTTTATTCATAACAGCGCAGCTCCGATTCTCGACGATGCCGGTCACGTAGTCGGAAGTGTCGTGGCCACAATGGACATCACAGAACGGATGGAAGCCGAAAATGCATTGCGTAAGGCTCGGAACGAACTTGAAAGCAAGGTTGCAGAGCGGACAAGGGAACTTGAAAAGGCCGTTGAAGAACTGCAGCAAGAGATAACTGAACGCAAAAAACTCGAGCAGCAGCTCCTGCAGTCGCAAAAAATGGAATCCATCGGCATTCTTGCCGGTGGAGTGGCCCACGATTTCAACAACCTGCTGAGCGCGATTTACGGGTACGCTGAAATTCTTCATGAACAGATCCCGCGGGATGACGAACAGCTGCTCGAATGCGTGGAGAATATACTGAATGCAGCGACGCGCGCCGCGGAGCTCACAAAAAGCCTTCTCACCTTCAGCCGCAAACAGCCCAATGATCCTAAACCAGTCTTTGTGAACGACATCATCGCCAACACGAGCAGGCTGATAAAAAGGATTATCGGGGAGGACATTGAATTCATTACCGAATATTATGGCAAAGAACTCTCCGTAATGGCGGATACCGGGCAGATCGCGCAGATGCTCATGAACCTGGCCACCAATTCCAGGGATGCCATGCCAGGAGGCGGTCGCCTGACAATTTCGGTCAGGAAAACTTTTGTGGCGGAGTGCTCATTGCCTTTTCTTGATCTGCAGTCTTCCGGGGAATACGCCCAGATATCGGTTGCCGATACGGGTTCCGGCATTGAAGAAGAATCAATTGACAGGATATTCGAACCGTTCTTTACGACCAAAGAACCGGGCAAGGGAACCGGACTCGGACTATCCATCGTTTACAGAATCGCAAAACAGCACAGCGGCTCGGTTGTAATAAAAAGCGAAAAAGGATTTGGAACAACGGTTACCATTTTTCTTCCACTGATTGTTTCAGAAGCTACAATTGAAGAAGAAAAACCTCTTTTTCCCCATGTCCGCGGCAGCGAAACCCTGCTTGTGGTCGAAGACGAGGAAATCGTCAGAATGCTCCTGGCCAGAATTCTGGGAAACGCAGGTTTCAGGGTAATAGAAGCAGGCAACGGTGAAGAGGCCCTGGACAAATTCAAAGAACACGATGACATTTCGCTCGTCCTTACCGATGTGGTGATGCCGAAGCTGAACGGACGGGAGATCCTTGCTGAAATAAGAAAACAGAAACCGGATATGAAAGGCATCTTCATAAGCGGCTATACCGCTGATGTCATCAACAGCAACGGCATTCTGGAAAAAGGGATTGAATTCATCACCAAACCGATAAAAAAAGGCGAGCTTTTGAAGAAGATACGGGAAGCACTGGACAACTGCTGAGCACAGGTTTTGTTCCCATCCACTCTCCGGCGCCCTTTGTATCTTCTTTTGCACGAATGGATAGTCCGGCCTGAATCAACTTGATGGCCAAGGCACGTCAAGAGTGAGCGGAACGGACCGCAATCATCACAAAACCGTTTGTTTGAAAAGAATTATTTTGTATTTATAATCCTAACATGAAGTACTTTGAGATCGTTCCAAACAAAATCCATCCGCGGGACAGAGGATTGAGCCATGAAAAATGCAGCGAAGTTATTCTTTCTCAGCTTTTCCATTGTTTGCCTGGCTGTCGCCGGTTCCGTTACGGCCAAGGCTGACGTGGTCTCCATCGGCATGCTCCCCGTCCAGGATGAAAGCGGTGCCCAGATCCCGCAGAAACTCCTGATCAAGGTCGCTCAGGACCTGAAGCAGAAA
>CAZPGZ010000073.1:0-2641 GCA_964586075.1 uncultured Nitrospiraceae bacterium
AAGATCAGTCAGAATCTCTAATTGCAAGTGTCACTATACTTGGGGGTAGCTCCGGAACCCTTTCCCTTCTCTTTTGTGGTAAAGAATGGTTCAAAGATATGATCTATGATATTCTTGTCAATCCCACGGCCGTCATCGCTCACGGCCAGCATGACATAACCTCCTGGCAGGTAATCCGAATGAAGGGAGCAATACGTTTCATCAAAGAAAACATTCCTGGTTTCTATGGTAATTTTTCCAACTCCGGTGATAGCATCCCGGGCATTAACACAAAGATTCGCTAGTATCTGGTCAATTTGAGAGGGATCTATTTTAACCAGCCAGAGCCCCTCGCCCGGACGCCACACAAAATCAATATCCTCACCTATCAATCGTTGCAACATCTTAAACATGCCGGCCACTGTGTCGTTTAAATCTAAAGTCTTAGGCGCTACGGTTTGCTTGCGGGCAAACGCCAGAAGTTGCCGGGTAAGATCAGCGGAACGACGGGCAGCTTGTTCAATCGCCTTGAGATCGTTATAGATTGGGTCTGATGGAGCACATCGCATCATCGCCATTTCCGCATGCCCCAGAATTGCGGTAAGCATATTATTGAAGTCGTGGGCCACGCCACCTGCCAACAGACCTACCGATTCCATTTTCTGGGCCTGGCTAAGCTGCCGCTGCAACGCTCCCCGTTCCTCCTCAGCCTGTTTGCGCAGAGTGATGTCCTCCGATATCCCGAGGAGATATTTAGGATTGCCGTCCTTGTCCATGATAGGGATTTTTTTTGTATGAAGAATCCTTCTGCCGGTTTTCGTGTCTACAGTTTCCTCGGGTATCTCAAAGAGCTGTCCGGTTTCCAATACCTTCCTGTCCTGTTCCGTGAATAAATCCGCCTGTTTTTCCGGGAAAAAATCGTAGTCATTCTTACCAATAAGGTCATCTCGTTTATATCCCAGCAACTCTTCTCCAGCCTTATTGAATCGAACAAAATTCAAATTTACCGCATCTTTCAGAAAAATCATGTTCGGCAGGTTTTCAATGATCGATTGCAGGAACTCCCCACTCTCTTTCAGCGTATCCTCTGCCCGCTTGCGCTCGGTGATATCTATTCCAACCCCTAATAAATACGAAGTTTCCTGAAAAACCAGCTTATTTCCCGTCAAGAGGAATGGAATAAGCCTGCCTTCTTTAGTCAGGAGTGGCGATTCAATGATGTTTTCACCTTTTTCCATCACCAACTCTACAGCTTGCCGTACAAGATCTTTCTTTTCCGGTGGATGCCAGTCGAAAATATTCCGGTTCTTGATTTCTCCGGATTCAAAATGCAAAAGTGTCTCATGGTTTTTGTTCCACCGCACTAGACGAAGTTCTGGATACGTGTAAAGATAGAATATGCCCGGCAGGCTGCGCAGCAATGTCTCAGTGAGAAGCCGTTCTTCACGCACTGCGTCCAAAGCTTGTTTGTTTTCGGTTATATCGCGTGATACACCAACCATGGACACATACCGGCCTTTTTGATCAAGGACCGGCGTTGCGTTCGCTGCGTGCCAGTGCCACGAACCGTCAGCATGCCGGACGCGATATTCGGGGCCAGGCAACGGTACTTTCGATTGATTTATTTTCTCTATGTACCCCCAACAAACAGCGAGATCATCGGGATGGACCAATGGTTGAAACGAAGTGCCGATGATGGAATCAGGTGTATATCCCGTCACGCGTTCCCATGACGGTGAAGCATAGGTGAATATACCTTCCTCGCTTAAATTCCAGATGAGATCCGAAGAGTGATTGATGACCAATCGCAACTCAGCCTCGTTTTTCCGCAACTCATTTTCGGCCCGTTTGCGATCTGTCATATCATAGAAAAAAGCGGTAATTTGGCCGTTTCCATAAACGTTGTATTGTGCGCTTACTTCCAGGTCGTACTCGGTGCCGTCTTTCCGGCGATGCCTGGTTTCGAACCGGTCACGCCCTGCGGCCATCAATCTTTGAATGTGTTCAGTCGTCTGCGTGGGTACTTCGATTGTTTCAACGTCAGAAATATTCATGGAGAGCAGTTCCCGCGAAGTATAGCCGCTCATTTTGCAATATGCTTCGTTGACCTGCAGGAATCGCCCTGTGAGATCGAACAAACAGATCCCATGTCTCGCCGTCTGCACGATGCTCTTATACTGTTCTTCGCTCTCCTGGATTTTTTTTCTCGATTCAATTGTCTGCAGCTGCTTAAGACCCATAGTGCTTATTACTTCGAGAAAGCTCTTCATAAACAACAGATAACGGTTTAACTGTTCGTATGTCAATATCGGTACTTTTCGGACAGCAGCTAAATACTCTGTTTCATCATAACCGTACTTTCTGGCCTGTTCTCTGAAAAAATCCAGATCAGGATTCTCGAGAAAAAATTGTCCCGTAAAGAAGTTGCCATAATGTATGCCGTTGATAATTATCGGCATGGCACTATCCATCAGACCATGCCGGCAGCGGTAATTTACAGCAGGATTGGCATCGTTGATATGCTCCAATATATATTGGTCGCTTTTGATACACTCTGTTCTACTTTCCTCGTTCCGTCTGTGAAACTTCAGGCAAATGTCCTGCCATGCCGTAGCAGTCAATATATTGCCTTCATTGTCGACAATCGCAGTTGTGAATGAAT
>CAZPGZ010000073.1:2741-4772 GCA_964586075.1 uncultured Nitrospiraceae bacterium
GCCGTAGCAGTCAATATATTGCCTTCATTGTCGACAATCGCAGTTGTGAATGAATAAATTTCACTGAGGCGATCCAGCAGAGACTGGATGTGGCTAATATCTATTAAATCCTGAAGTTTGTATGTCATTATTCAGTCGCCTCCGCGTTTTCAGAACAGCAGTGCCAATTTCATCCTAAAAGATCGGCCAAATATCGTCTCATGAAATTTTCTGATTATTTTTAATGACTTCCCGATCCAGGCACGGCCCAATTGCCCTGCTGTAAAAATCAAATTTATTAAATAAATATTAATAACTATGATAGCAAAAAATCGTTTTTTATTTGCGGGAACCTTCTGATCTGCTATAGTAAAAGCAGCAAAAAGGCATGCAATGAAGATATCTGTTCCGTTTGCATCATATGATGAACAAAGATAAGGCAAACCGTGGATCGCGGTGATTACCGCCTGGCCGTATGACAGTGATGCCGCGCTCAGATGGGGCCTTTATTCCGGCAGCAACAAAGGTAGAGAGGCCGTCGTTGAGGCCTCAGCGGGCGATATCATCCGCTGAGGACAAAAAATCCTTATCGGCAAGCGTATGCAAACGCAATCCCATTGGGGCATCGAGTAAGAGGACGGCAGCATAACCGAGTGCACTGCCGGGGATGCAAAACTGGTATGGGAACAGCTGTCTGCAGCACGGGCAAAAGGCAGCCCGATTGCAGCTATTCTAGCGGCTATCAGCGATGAGGATTTGATCTTGGAGATTCGGAGACGGGGTCTTCGGACTTACAGTGAAAATGAATAAATTAATTCCTGGCCACTTTTCCGATGATGTCCTTGATGTCCCTGATGCCTTGTTCGATCATCAAGGACTCTATGCCTGAGAGCACATCAAGCGTTGCACGGGGATTTACAAAATTGGCCGTCCCGACAGCCACGGCCGACGCTCCCGCAAGAATGAATTCAAGGGCGTCCTCCCCCGTTGCAATCCCTCCCATGCCGAGGATCGGCAGGTGAACAGACTTCGCTACCTGCCACACCATGCGCACGGCCACGGGCTTTATCGCCGGTCCGGAGAGTCCGCCGGTGCAGTTTGCGAGGCGGGGTTTCATGCAGCGCACATCAATCGCCATGCCGATGAGCGTATTGATAAGAGACAGGCCGTCACAGCCTGCATCGCGGGCGGTTCTCGCAAATTCAGTAATATCGGTCACGTTCGGCGAAAGCTTCGCAATTATCGGCAGTTTTGTCGCCCTGCGCACCGCCGCCAGCAGTTCGAAGGCCGCTTTCTGGTTCGTGCCGAACACAATCCCGCCGGCTTTCACGTTCGGGCAGGAAATATTCACTTCAAGCCCTGCAACACCGGGAACGCCGTCAAGTTTCTCAGCGACCTGCACATACTCTTCGCAACTGTATCCGAAAATATTGACGATCACCGCGGTGTCGAACTGCCGAAGGTACGGCAATTTCTCGTTCAGAAAAACATCAACGCCCGGATTTTCAAGCCCGATGGCATTCAGCATGCCTGAGGGGGTTTCCCATATGCGCGGCGGAGGATTTCCTTTGATGGGGTTGATTGATATGCCTTTGACAATAACTCCACCCAGCTTATTCAGGTCGACGAATTCCGCATACTCTTCACCGTAGCCGAATGTCCCGGATGCAGTCAGAACGGGGTTTTTCAGCTTGATTCCGGCAATATTGACGGAAAGGTCCGGGGTGTGAATTTTTGATTTCGGACCGCAGGTCCGGTTTTTTTCAGTCTTCATTCCGCACTCCGGTCCCCACTCGGCTTTTCAGCCCCGGGGCAGCATTCCAAATCAGCTGAACAGCATGGTTTCTGAGTGATGCCTGCAATGGGAAGTTTTGCCTGCCCTCCCCATTCTATATCCTGCGAGTCGAATACCGGCCCCTCTTTGCACGCCCGCTTGTATCCGCCCGCCTTCATCGGAATAGAACATCCCATACACGCGCCGAGGCCACACCCCATGCGCTCTTCCATCGAAACATAGCATGAGAGAGAATGTTCCGCGGCCATTTTGCTTAC
>CAZPGZ010000074.1:0-4528 GCA_964586075.1 uncultured Nitrospiraceae bacterium
AAAGTCAGCGCCTGGCCAGTCTTGCCGGCCCGGCCGGTCCGACCGATGCGGTGGACGTAGTCCTCGTAGCTATTGGGCGTGGAGTAGTTCACCACGTGGCTCACGTCCGCCACGTCGATGCCCCGGGCCGCCACGTCGGTGGCGACCAGGATATCGATCTCGTCGTCCTTGAGGCGCTTGATCGCCCGGGCGCGCTGGGACTGGTTCTTGTCGCCGTGGATGTGGTCCACCCGGAAGCCCCGCTCGTGGAGCTCCCGGCCGAGCCGCTCGACCAGGCGCTTGGTGTCGTCGAAGATGATCGTCTTGGAGCAGCCCGGCCCGATGAGGATGTTGTGCAGCTTGTCGATCTTGTCCGTTCCGCCCGAGTAGTAGACCACGTTCTGGTTCACCCCGTCGGCGGTGCTGCCGGTGACCGTGGAGACCGTCACCGGGTCGGAGGAGAAGCCCTTGATGAGCTTTTCGATCTTGGGCTCCATCGTCGCGCTGAAGAAGAGGGACTGGCGGACCGGGTTCACCTCGCCCAGGATAGCCGTGATGTCGTTGATGAAACCCATGTCCAGCATGCGGTCCACCTCGTCCAGCACCGCGTAGTTGAAGAACTTGAGGAAGAGGGTCTTCTGCTGGAGGTGGTCCTTGATGCGGCCCGGCGTGCCCACGACGATGCGCGGATTCATGCGCAGGTCGCGCTTCTGCAGGTGCATGGACGCGCCGCCGATGAGGAGGGCGCCGCGGAGGGAGCAGCCCTTGGAGAAGCTGAGGCACTCCTCCATGATCTGCTGGGCCAGCTCCCGGGTCGGGGCCATGATGATCGCCCGGTGGTTCATGTTCATCATGAGGTCGTGGATCATCGGGATCGCGAAGGCCGCGGTCTTGCCCGTGCCCGTCGCCGCCAGGCCGACCACGTCGCGGCCGGAGAGGGCCAGGGGGATCGTCTGATCCTGGATCGCCGTGGGCGCCTTGAAGCCCTTGGCCAGCACGTTCGCCAGGATGCGCGGGTGCACCGCGAAGTCCTGGAAGCTATGCTTCGCCACGTACTCTTCCTTCTGGACGACGACCGCTTCCTTCACGAAGCGCTTGGGATCGATGTACTGCTTGGTCCGGCCGCCCCGGGCCGAAGACGGAAGGCGCCGGCCGGAGAGGGCCGCGCCGCGCTCATGGCGCTGGAAGGGAGCGTTTTTGGCATAGGACGAGCGTGAGGAGGCGCCGGAGCGCGCGCCGGTGGGAGCAGAGCGAGAATAACTCAATGAATTTCCTTTTCCCGAGAGGGGGTTTCGATGGTGGGCAGAACCCGATGGGCCCAGATAATCCGTACCGTCCCCTCTCAATGCCCGAAAACCGTTACTGGGAGAAAGGATGGCTTCACTGGGAGGCATTATAGCAGAAGCAAGGAATCGCGTCTGCACCTCGCCGGTCATTGGGACATCCTTACATTTTCGGATTGACATTCCTATTTTGTAAGAATACCTTTGAGACATGACGTATATTGCCCGCATAGCCGAGGAACGGATACGCCGTCTGGCTTCGCTCTTCCCCGCCGTTGCGGTCACCGGCCCACGGCAGTCCGGAAAATCGACGCTTCTCGGAAACGCTTTCCCCGAATATCGGATCGTCACCTTTGATTCGCCGCAGGAGCGTGCGTTCTTTGAGGACGACCCGCTCGGCTTCATGAAGGCCTTGCCGGACAAGGTGATCCTTGATGAGGTGCAGAAAGTCCCCGCTCTGTTCGAATACCTGAAGATCGCGATCGATAAGGATAGGACCGCAGGTCGTTTCCTTTTGACCGGTTCTGCTCAGTTTTCGTTGGTGAAGGGCATCTCCGAATCCCTGGCGGGAAGGTGCGGAACCGTATCGCTGCTTCCGTTCCAAAGTTCAGAATCGCCGACGACTCCGTGGCCCTCGCTGGAAATAGGGGGGTCGTACCCGGAACTCGTCACGCGGGAGCATGAAGGAAGCGCCGAATGGTACGACGCGTACATCATGAGCTATATCGAACGGGATCTCCGCTCGCTCCTGAACATAGAGAAGCTCCGCGATTTCAGGATCGTCCTTGGGCTGCTCGCCGCCCGGACCGCGCAAGAACTCAATCTTTCATCGATTGCGCGGGAATCGGGAATCTCCGAGAAGACCGTCGCCGCGTGGATTTCGGTTCTGGAAGCGAGCTACATCGTATTCCTGGTCCAGCCCTACCACCGGAACTTGGGCAAACGGCTCGTCAAGCGGCCGAAGCTCTATTTCTGGGATACCGGCCTCGCGTGCCGACTCACCGGGATCCCCGATCATGATCAATTGGAAAAGGGCCCCCTCGCCGGCGCGATGTTCGAAAACTTCGTCGCTGCGGAACTCTCCAAGGACATCGCGCACCGGGGAACGGATACGCGCTTGTATTATTTCCGGTCCAATGCCGGAATAGAAGCCGACTTTGTGCTTGAGGACGCCACCGCCCGCAGCCTGGTCTTCGGGGAAACGAAGCGGAGAATTTCGATTCGCCCGGACGATTTCAAGCACATTAAAGCCCTCGCCGAACGGGCGCGCGCGGAGGAACCGTCCTGGAAGGTCGGAGCGGTCGTGGTGAACGCCGGCGACGCGATCCATTCGCCGACGAGCGGCAGCGCGATCGTCGGCGTCGGCTGCCCGGGAGGCTTCCGGATCGAGTCTGTACGAGAAGCGGCGTTTTCGGGATAATTGGGGCCAGAGGAGACCATCAATGGCCAACACGAAAGTACGCTTCGAGACCACCAAGGGCGCGCTCGTCATCGAGCTCGACGACGAGAAGGCCCCCAACACCGCCAAAAACTTCGCCGACCGCGTCCGCGCCGGCTTCTACGACGGCACCATCTTCCACCGCGTCATCCCCGGCTTCGTCGTCCAGGGCGGCGGCATGCTCCCCGGCATGAAGGAGAAGCGCGAGGGCGACCCCATCCGCAACGAGGCCACCAACGGCCTCAAGAACCTCCGCGGCACCCTCTCCATGGCCCGCACCAACGATCCCCACTCCGCCACCAGCCAGTTCTTCATCAACCTCGTGGACAACGCCGCCCTGGACCACAAGTCCCCCACCGGCGCCGGCTGGGGCTACGCCGTCTTCGGCAAGGTCGTGGAGGGCATGGACGCCGTGGACGCCATGGCGCAGGTCCGCACCGGCTCCTTCGGCTTCCACCAGGACGTCCCGACCGAGGACATCGTGCTGACCAAGGCGACGATAGTCTAAGGATAATAGGGGGAACACCCTCTGCGGATAGCGCGGAGGACGCGGACGGCGTTGCCCGGATGCCGCGGTTCCCCCTCGCTCCAGGCTCCTCGGAGTCGGCGAGCCGACTCCTGCGGGGCCTTCCGCTACCCCCTAGTCCTATCTTGACAGCTTACCCGAACGGACTCGGCGATTCCGTCGAGCGACCGACAGGTCGCTCCCTAATCCTTTCCTATCGGAACACGTCCGAAGGACGTATCACGCGCTTCCCCCTTGTCCAGAATGAAAACCCTAAAGCAAGAACCGCGGATTGACCCACGCATTCCAATCAACACTTGTCGGCGCCGATGGTGATTTTTCCTGTCCGATACCCGGCATCTTGTCTTCAAAAGGCAATTTGCCTCTCCGAGGTTCGACGCCGATGCTCCGAGGTGCGCTGGCGGAGCTTTAAGGTCCGACATTGGGGCTTGGAGGGCGGCGACGCAAGGGAAATAGCAGTTCAACCGGACTCCGGGGACTCGCCCCGTCGTCGGTTAACTGAGGACCTTCCCTTGACGATACTACACATGAGTAGTATTATGGAGTTGTGCCATTATCAGGGAAAAAGTTACTGAAAATCTTGCTCAGGAATGGCTGGACTGTCGAGAGGGTCAGCGGTTCTCATCACACCCTGATAAAAGGAAACAAGACGCTTGTCGTGCCCGTACACGCCAAGGAGCTCGGCAAAGGTCTTGAGAGCAAATTGCTCAAGGAGGCGGGTCTCAAATGAAAGCCTATTCGGCGCACATCTGGAAAGATGATAACGGTACCTGGAGCGTTGAATTCCCTGATCTTCCCGGTTGCTATTCCTCCGGAGTTTCTTTAGAAGAGGCCCAGGAGAACGCCGAAGTGGCGCTCAACTCGTATCTGGAGAGCCTCGATTCACGAAGGTTGACAATTCCTGAACCGACGACGCGCACTTCCGACGGCTTCTATATGATCAGCCCGAGCCTCAATGTCAGCTTCGCTATTACGCTCAAGCAGGAGCGCGAAAAGCAAGGGTTGACGCAGAAGGATGTCGCCGAACGAATGGGCGTCAAATGGTCCGCCTACCAACGGATAGAGAACCCGCGCAAGACGAACCCAACGCTCGCGACTATCGCTAAACTGCAAAAGGTTTTTGGCCGTCCGTTCTTCGCGCTGTAGACTATTCGGGGCTTTGGTTCCAGAACGTGGGCCCTTCTAGTATCCATTGATCTGACCGGCTACGCTTAAACAGCCAATCGTGGACCGCGGGCCACGATCGGGGGCATTCGTTCATGTATATAAGCCATGAACGAGCAGAGACTGTAGTTTCCTAAC
>CAZPGZ010000075.1:0-4227 GCA_964586075.1 uncultured Nitrospiraceae bacterium
CCGATCGGCACGAATCTGAAAAGGATTATCGTGAAAGGGGAATTGGCGAAATAAAGATTTGAGATAGAGATAGGGAAAAACAAAAAGCGGATTGTCCGCTTTTTGTTTTTGTTAATTTAGGGCTTACGCGTTTGCTAATTTTCCGAACGATTCAAAAGGTTCAACCTTTTGAGAAGCTTATGCTTAGGCCAAAGGTTGAACCTTAGGCAAAGCTGGAGTTTGCAAGCGTGCAAGTTTTATAATTGTGAGAATCTGAGGACATATAAAGTCTTTATGTCAAATTTAGCTTTATTTAGGCAATAAACCGCCATACTATTGACAAAACAGCCATTTTTTGCTACAATAGACCGTTAATGTTGATTTTATATATGTCATCCTGAACTTGTTTCAGGATCTAGAAGGATGCTGAAATGAGTTAAGCATGACGGCATAAGCCATATATTTTGTTCGATATTGTTCGTTTTTTAGCGAAAAATATCGATTGAATATATGAGCAGCACTTTGATAACCGAATAGGTTTACATACATTACAGGAACAACAAATTCAGATTGTGCGCCTTAAGTGAGCGTACAAAGGAGGAAGTCATGAGAAAAATCGTAGCAGTATTTTTGGTGGTGGTGATGGCAGTGTTGTTCTCCGCGAACTTCGTGTTTGCGGGTGATGCAACTGTCGAAGGCGACGGTGCTGCCGTCGGTATCGACAATGACATAACAAACAACAACGCCGCCAACTCGGCGTCACAGTCTGCGGCTACCGCAACTGGCGGCAACGCCATTGCAACTGGCGGCAACGCTGACGTGCGGGTTTCGACCTGCAACGTGGCGCAAGGTGGAGCAGGGGGTTCTGTCAACAACTCGGGTAACTCGAGTGTAAAAGACTCGGGAAATTCGAGTGCGAATAACAAGAATTCCGTGAAAAATACTGTGATCAATGATTACAAGCGTAATCACATCACGGTACAGCCTGGGCCGAGTGGCAATTTTATTGCTACCGGCACAGCGAGTGTCGAAGGGTGGCGGCCGTTTGTTTGCCAACCTCTCTTCCAGATCTTTTCGGCTCAGCGAATGGAACATGCCGCGTCCGGAACCAACATCTTTTTCGACAAAAAGGGAGGATTCCTAAACGGGCTCTTCTCCGATAACGAGAAAGCCGTTATCCACATTCCCTTTAACGGGGAGCCAGACAACAAGCCGATCGTACTGATCAACTGGGAACCTTCTGGTCTGAATGTTTGGCCAGGAGATGAACTCCTTGGTGAGTTCGAGTGCGCTGGCGATTATGGCGCCCCCAGGGGCCAGGCGCTTGCAAAGTGTCTGTCGGAAGCCAAGAAGAAAACGAATACGGACAGAGCGTTCGCTTACTACCGTGTTCGAATGGATGCCAAAACATCTGGTTTCTCCTATGGCTCTGGCGCTGCCGCTGCAAAAGCAATGGGTGGTGGCTCTGCCGGTGACAACATTTCCGGTTCGATTTCTTTGGGCGGTATCATAGGTAGCAGCAACGCTTTTGTTGATGTTGCTTATGATTGGTATATCCTCGCGTTAAACCGAGGAAACACCGCTCCTCCCAACGGAATGCTGGTATGTGGTGAAATTCCACAACCAGCTGCTCCTCCCACTCCTCAATACACCGAACCTCCCGCGCCTGCACCTGCGAAATGTAACCCGGATGAAATCTGGGTGAAAATCAGGGAGCTTGAGCGGGAAGTTCAGAAATGCACCCGCTACTGCTTTAACAATCTCAAGCTGCGCTACGCTCTGGAGAAAGCATACATTGATTTGTATGTATGTTCCGGAGAAACGCGTCACCTTGACTCGGCGATTTATCATGCCGAGGTAGCCGAGCGGAATTATCGCAAAGGCTACGATATTGCGGCGCACCGCGCAGAGGCTGATCAAGTCGTCTCGGAAGTCTGGTACTTCCAAGCTGGCGCGATCAACGTCGCTCGTGGTGAACGAGCGGCAAGCAGCTTCGCGGTTTCCAAAAAGCTCGAGCGATATCCTAAAAGGTTCGCTCGATGACGGAATAAAACCAGAGCGGGTTTCGCAAGAAGCCCGCTCGCAACCAAACTACACGGAGGTGTATCATGAGGAAACTCATAGTTGCCATATTTGTTGTACTGCTTGTGCCGTTTGCGGCGCAGGCGTTCACGGTTCCGGAAGAGGTTCAGGTTGTCGGTCCTCCGACTACTGTCACTGCTCCGGCACCTGCTGCTGTTTCCACACCTGCTCCTACCAATGACAAAGCTTACAAGGCTATCAAAAGCCTTGACAGGAAACTCGTCGGCAAGAAGGGTATGGTGCGGTCAATCAGTGAAAAGGTTAACAGTCTTGTTGCTTCGATCACCGGAGCCAAGACTGCGGCAGATAATGCTGTCAGTATGGCCAGCGAGGCCGTGCAATCGGCCGAGGACGCAAAAAACGCCGTGACAGCACTTGACGCTAAATTGACTGATAAAAAAACGGGTGAATTCAAGAAATTGAATGATTCCGTTTGGTCGGCTGGAAATCAGTTAAGTGAAGATATGAAGAAAATGGCAATTATTGCCATTGGAACATGTCTGGTGCTTGCGATCGTGATAATAGTTTTTATCCGTCGCAGTCCTGCCAACGTCAACCTGCAGCCCGTTGAAGATGGAATCGCTGATGTGCAAAGCATAAGCGAGGAAATCCGCAATGAAATGCGCGCCGGTTTTGCAGCAGTGCAGACCGGCATAACGGAACTCCCGCAGCGGACAGCGGACGCGGTTAAAGCATTTGACCCGCGACCGATTGAAGTCACGGTTGCCGGACACCACGCGGTGTTCACGCAGTCGGCGGAAGCAACTGCAGCTGGCGTATATCAGTATATCGAGGTCGATGAAGATATCGATCCTGCGGTTACTGCCGATGCGTACGAACTTCTTGTTACAAATGATCGTAACAGGGCGTACGACAAAACGCGCCAAGCTATCCGCGAGTACTATAATGGTAGTCTGCAGAAAAAGGCTGCTGCTGGTAGCAATGCCGCAAAGCTGAAGGTTGCGCTCGTCGAGCATTATCGCGACACGACCGGACAGCTTGTTGTGGCTGCTGTGTAAAGTTGTACGGGAGCCTGGACTGAAAATCGTTCAGGCTCCCACCCAAGTTTCAAATATCACGCCATGGATTTGGGTGATATCTCGGATTGCCCAGCAGGGATTCCGAGTTCTGTGCCATGGATATGGACAGAAAAACTATCTGGGCTGTGGATTCAGTCAGGTAGCGCACGGCAATGTTGTGAATGTTGCAAACGTTGGGCAATGTAGTAAACGTTGTAAACCTAAAGACGAAAATAACTTCTCAAATAGAAGTTAATATATAAGCAGTATCTGTAACACAGGCTGCTTTTTTCGTATCCAAAAAAAATAATTACAGCCCTACTAAAAATATACGGATACACAAAAAATTGAATAGGGAAAAGATTGTTGACAAATACCTGCGGATTTCATAAGATTGCGTTGGTTCTTTCAAAACTGGTTTGAACCTATTTCCAGAAAAGGAGGTGATATTTTTCATTGGTCAAGAAGCGACACTTTTGTGTCATGGGAAAACGCGGCGCGGCCGCACAGCAGAAAGGATCTGGATGACAGATTATCAAACAGGAGAATACCACATGAAAACTAAATTTAGAAAGCTTGCAGAACTTGTTGGTGCCAAAAGCGCATATGAATGGATGCGTGAGGCTGGGAAAATTAATGAAGAATTTGTTGAACAACTGGAGTTTGGCGAAATTGAAGAGATTTTCGACACGGAAGGAAAGCTTTTTTCCAAAGCCCAAAAAGGCATTATCGTTGATTTGATGGCAAAAAAGGCAAATAGCGCCAGGGAACATATAAAGATGTTTGCTGTCTTTTTGAAAGCTGGCGAGAAGCAAAAAGCTGCTCAATTTCTGGATAATGCCAAAAGCTGCGCATCCCTTCAGGATTGTTCATGGATGATCAGGCGCTACGAAATAAGAGCCATACAGGAAAAAGAATTGGCCTGCATTGTGGATATAGCGAAAAACATAATGATGGAAAGAATATTTTCGTAGCACAAACCGGAACTAAATAAAAAAATAAGTCCCTATATCAAGGGGCTGCCAATAAAAAGGGGGATCTGTAAAAACAGGTCCCCCTTAAAATATCCCTCATAAAATTGACAACTCAGCGCATATTTGTTACTCTAATATGTCACAAAAAACCTACAAATAAAGCATTTGTACAC
>CAZPGZ010000076.1:0-3983 GCA_964586075.1 uncultured Nitrospiraceae bacterium
CGACCTGCCGAGTATCTTGTCGTGCCGCGGCAGTCCGCATCCGCAGGGGCAATCGTCCTTGAGCAGTCTGGTCAGGTCGCGTGAACGGTAGCGGATAAGCGGTGAGCCTTCCTTGCAGAGGGTGGTGAAGACCATTTCGCCGATTTCACCCGGCGCTACCGGTTGCAAGGTTTCCGGGTTCAGTATTTCCAGAATATAGAAATCCGCCCAGTAATGGATACCGCTGTTATACTTGCAGCTCAAACCGGTCCCCGGACCGTACAGTTCGGTGAGACCGGTGATGTCATACACCTCGTCGATGCCCAGCAGGTCCTTGATGGTCCTGATCATGCTGTCGCTTGCACGCTCCGCTCCAAGGATCACTTTTCTGAGTCGTATTTTTTCCCGCAGACCAAGACGATGCACTTCTTCCGCGAGGAGAAGCGCCATTGATGCGGTGGAACAAACGACCGTAGTCTGCATATCGACTAGAAAAGTGCACTGCATTTCCATATTTCCCGGACCGATGGGAATGGCGAGCGCGCCGAACCGTTCGCATCCGTTCTGAAAACCGACCCCGGCGGTCCAGAGACCGTAGCCGACGCATATCTGGACGCGGTCCTCCTGTGTCACGCCGGCTATTTCGTAGCACCTGCCGAACATGTACGCCCAGTCGTCGATGTCCTTCTGGGTATAGCAGAGGACCTTCCGTTTTCCGGTTGTGCCGGAGGAGGAGTGTATTCTCACAATTTCGCTGAAATCAGCGGCCCGGAGCGGAAAGGGATAATCATTTCTCAGATCATCGGCACTGGTAAAAGGCAGCTTTGCGATATCTTCGAGCGTATGGATATCTTCGGGCCGGACGCCTGCCGCTTCCATGCGGTCGCGATAGAAATTCGAGCGGGAATATGCGCGGGAGACCGTCCATTGCAGCCCCTTCAGCTGGTGCTCACGAAGTCCCGCTGATTTATCAGCTTTTGATGGAAACCTTTTTAAAGAGCCGTTCATGTATTGTTAATTGTCCTTTCGCCGCAGCGGGCGCCATGCTCAAACGCTGAAAGAGATGCAGCGAGAAGCTTATCGCGTCCGGATAGTTTTTGTTTTAAGACTGCACTGATGTCATCAGTGTCGCAGAAGAATGTTCTGCCGTTTCGCGTGAGGCGGGAAACGGCAAACCCGGTGAGAATAAGATTTGCTGCCCGGCTCTGTCCGATTTCACGGGCTGCCGCATCCGCGTCCATCCAGTGCGATTCGGCGTCCGCAATGGGTGAGGAGGCATTGGCGATGATGGCGCCCCCCGGCTTCAGATAAGGACCGTGAATGGCCAGATTGCCCTGGTTGAGCAGAATCAGGATATCCGCCATGCCCGGCTTCACAAGAGGACTCGTAAAATCGCCTATTTTAAGGTGTGAAACGACTATGCCCCCGCGCTGCGCCATACCGTGCGTTTCCGCTGTCAATATTCTCTGGCCCCGGTAAACAGCTGTTTCGGCAAGCAGCCGAGTAATAAACAGGATGCCCTGACCGCCTACTCCGCTCAAAACGATCTGGTATTTTTTCGAATCCGCCATCAATCCTCCCCGCGTTTTATTGCGCCTTTGGGACACGCATGAATACAAACCCCGCACCCTGCGCATGCTCCGTCATTGATGACGGCCCGTTTCCCGGCTGTATCGTACTCTATGGCAGGACATTCGAACTGTTTGATGCAATAGGCGCAGCCGTCGCACGAATCGGAGATGTACACGCGTATGCGTTTGCGCCTTGCATTATCGCTTTCTTTGTTCACGAGACAGGGATAACGGGCGATCACGACGGCAATGCTGTTATTCTTTGTGTAAGAATCCGCTTCCTTCAGGATTTCAACAAATGCAGGCAGGTCATACGGATTGCCGACGCGGCAGAATCGGATGCCGCAGCCTTTGACAATGTCTTCGATGCAAAGTTTCGGCATCTGGTCGCCACAGGCGTCCACGCCTGCGGCAGGCGTGGGCTGGTTTCCGGTCATGGCGGTTGTTGCATTATCGAGGACCACCAGCACAAAACGCGCATCCTGGATCACCGCGTCCATGAGCGGCGGCACCCCGGAATGGAAAAAGGTCGAGTCCCCGATCGTGGCCACAACGCCTTTATGAATGCCGCTCTGTCTGAACGCCTGATAAAAACCGGACGCCTGGCTGATCGACGCGCCCATGCAGAGAACGGTGTCGATAGCGCCGAGGTTCAACCCGAGCGTATAGCATCCTATGTCGCTGGTATAGATGGCTTCAGGGAAAGCTTTCTTAATCGCAAAAAAGCTGGCGCGATGCGGGCAGCCTGCGCAGAGACACGGTCTTTTCCCGCCTGCGTCAGATGTGGCTGGCACGGATTTTTGCGGCGACCCATGAAAACGGGTTATTGCATCCTCGATTATTTCGGGCAGTAATTCGCCCGCCTGAGGTATCTGGCCGTTGAGCCGTCCTTTCACCAGATGCCGGTCAGCGATCTGCATCTCGATGACCGGCGCGTTTTCTTCAATGATCAGAACTTCATCGTACGTGTTCAGCAGGTTTTCGATAAATGCCGTATGGAGCGGAAAGGGTTGCACAACCTGCCATACGGCAATACGGTCCGTAATCCCCAGGTCCGCCACAATCTCGCTGGCATGGGCATACGCTACGCCTGATGCCACGATGGCTTTTGACGCATTGACTCCCGGATTCAAAAGCCGCGGAGCTGTTGGCGCATAGGCCGCAATCCCGGACAATTTTTTGTTCAGTTTTTTATGCAGGGTATAGCGGAATTTTGGCGTCGCTGCCCATCTGGCCGGATCCCGCTTGAGATAAGCGGTACGGCGCATATTGTTGATGTCTTTCAGCTCGACGTCCTGCCCGCCGTGGCAGACCCTCGTGGTCGGCCTGAGCATGACCGGGACTTCATAGGCCTCTGAAAGCTCATAAGCCAGGGCGACAAAATCCCATGCCTGCTCAGGATTGCAGGGGTCCAGGACCGGTACTTTTGCGAACAAAGCCATCAAACGGCTGTCCTGTTCGGTTTGGGAAGAGTGGGGGCCCGGATCGTCCGCGCTGATGACGATAAATCCGCCTTTCACGCCCATGTATGCCGCGCTCATAAAAGGATCGGACGCGACATTAAGCCCCACCTGCTTCATGCTGACCGCGGTGCGAAGACCAGCAATGCTGCCGGCATAGGCGGTTTCCAGCGCCGTCTTTTCGTTCAGAGCCCAGCGGACATGAATGTTCAGGGAAAGTTTGTCACGCCACGCGACAACAGCGGGAAGAATTTCTGACGCAGGCGTGCCGGGGTAGGAAAGGGCCATGGAACAGCCGTTCTCCACAAGCCCCCTGGCAATGGCTTCATTGCCTATCATAAGCAAACGAGTATTCATTATTGCCTCTTTTCCGGGCTGTTTTTCCGCACAAAAATAATATATTAAGCCGAGGGGAAATGATATGTCAAGTAATAAGAAATGATTGTGGAGATGAAAAACAGATCGTAAACGCTTCTGTGACAAGAAAAAGCAGAAGTTTGGAGTGAATTTATACCATGAAAAAGACGCACGATCCTTGATTTTTTATAAATTCTATACTATCGTATTTTAAAAGGCTTTTCCGGCGCGGTATTTCAATAATCACCTATTTTGGTTTGGCATAAATCCATAATGCTGTCTTATCAGGAGGCTGTTCATGACAAAACGACCGGTTGTAGATGAAGACCTGTGCATAGGCTGCGGCCACTGCGCGGAAGTATGTCCCAAGGTGTTCGAGATAGTGAACGACAAGTCCACCGTGATCGGACCGGACCAGTGCGCAACCTGCAATTGCCAGGAGGCAATTGACAGCTGTCCTGTTCAGGCGATCAGGTGGGAAGAATAACAAAGAGTGTATCGAGTCGCATGTTCAGGCCGTTGATCATTTTCTGTTTGATCGTTTGCGTATTGCTGCTCACTACCTGTGCCATGGCGCCGCTCAGGAAAGAGCAGAGGGATATCAGGACGATCCCCG
>CAZPGZ010000077.1:0-3835 GCA_964586075.1 uncultured Nitrospiraceae bacterium
GTCACGTTCTGACCTTCGGCCAGGGACTTGAATCCGCTGTCCTGAATGTCTGAGAAGTGGACAAAAACATCTCCGCCGTCTTCCTTGGTAATGAATCCGAAACCTTTGGAATCATTGAACCATTTTACGGTTCCTTTTGCCATTCAGCATGAACCTCCTTCTGTGGATATTGAAGATAGCGGAAACGTCACAAAAAATGCCGCAAAAGGGAACGATCTTTGCGGCCTCTCTTCAACAAAGACTTCCGAACTTCGTCATCATGATCCCATACCCGCAGGAAAAAGTCAAGACATTTCAAGAACCGCGGAGAGTTTTTTTCACGGTTGAACCACCGGGCCGTCTGGACACCGGGTGAGAGAGATAGTATACTTCGCTATAGAATCTGTGCGTTCATACTGCAAGGAGAGAAAATGACGAAAAAAAACCAACGGTCGGTCCGCAGAGAGCAAGCGACCTGGGATTTGCAACCGCTTTTTAAAAGTGACGATGCTCCGGATATGGAGCAGAAAAGGAAGATCATCGAGCAAAAGAGCTATGACTTCATCAACACCTGGAAAGACCGCACGGATTACCTGGAAGACCCTGTTGTTTTGCGTCAAGCCCTCGACCAATATGAAGCGTGGAAGCGGTTGTATGGGACTGACGGTGATGAAGGGTACTACTTCTGGCTTCGCACACAGCAAGATCAGAACGATCCAAAACTGAAGGCAAAATTCAATCAGATAGAGGATTTCAGCAGAAAAATCGAGAATGACAGCCAGTTCTTTCACCTGCGCATTGCCAGGATCAAACCCGAGACGCAACCTGTATTCCTCACCCATAGCGCTTTGGCACCGTATCGTCATTTTCTGGAACGGATTTTTGCCGAATCGCAGTATCACTTGAGTGAACCGGAAGAAAAAATCCTCAATTTAAAATCAGCGACATCCTACTCGAACTGGACAAAGATGACCGCCGGTTTTCTTTCCAAGGAAACCCGAACTGTTACTACGGAAGACGGCGGCAAAAAAATCAGGACCTTTTCAGAGATTGTCGGACTGATGAACAGCAAAAGCAAACCCGTCCGCAATTCCGCTGCAAAAGCATTCAACCATATATTGCTGCAGCAGGCGGACGTGGCTGAGGCGGAATTGAATTCGGTCCTGGCAAACAAGAAAATCGACGACGAACTCAGAAACGCGCTCCGTCCGGACACGCTCAGGCATCTTGCGGATGACATAGACAGCGACGTTGTGGACACACTCATCGTTTCCGTTGCCGGGCGGTTTTCAATCTCGGCGCGATATTATGCGCTCAAGGCCAGGCTGTTCAAAGTCTCCAGGCTCAAATATCACGAAAGAAATGTTGAGTTCGGCGCGGTCGCAAAGCACTATCCGTATTCGCGTGCGGTCAACCTGGTATACGGCGTCCTCTCAAAACTCGATATCGAGCTGGGAAATATCGTTGCCGGGTTCGTCAAGAATAGCCAGATTGATGTGTATCCCAGAAAAGGCAAGGGCAGCGGCGCGTTCTGCATTTATCATCTCATGACGCAGCCCACCTATATCCTGCTGAACCACACCGGCAAGCTGCATGATGTTCTTACCATCGCTCACGAACTGGGACACGGCATCAACAATGAACTCATCAAGAAAAAACAGCACGCCCTTGACTTCGGGACGCCTACTTCTACCGCTGAAGTGGCAAGCACGTTTATGGAGGATTTCGTTCTCGAGGAAATCCTGCGCAACGCGGACGACGAACTGCGACTTGCCATCATGATGCAAAAGTTGAATGATGATATTTCCTCCATTTTCCGGCAGGTGGCATGCTATCGCTTCGAACAGGAATTACATTCTGAATTCCGCGCCCGTGGCTATTTATCGAAGGATGAAATCGGCTCCCTTTTTCAAAAACACATGGTTGCGTACATGGGAGATGCGGTCGAACAGTCCCCCGGTTCCGAAAACTGGTGGGTGTACTGGAGCCACATCCGGTATTTTTTCTATGTGTACTCCTATGCAAGCGGGCTCCTGATTTCCAAGGCCCTTCAGCAGTCCGTGAAACAAAACCCCGAATTCATCGCGAAGGTCAAAGAATTTCTTTCTGCCGGCCTTTCCGAGTCTCCCAAGAATATCTTTGCCAAACTCGGCATCAACATCGCAGACAGGGAGTTCTGGAACCGCGGGTTGGACAGGGTGGAAATGCTGCTGACCGAAACAGAGCGGCTTGCGGCGCGCATGGGCAAGATCAGGAAAAAGTGATAAGAGGAGCGCCTTCCTTAAAAGATGCTTGATTTGCAGCATACGTTTTAAAAGCACAAATTGCAAGAGGCGGAAATAACCCGCCTCTTTTTATTCTGTTCTCTATCCCGGTGAGGACAAGGATGGCCGGATTTTCACCAAGTGCTGACCAGGCGGGCGAGATCCTCAGTAATCGATTGGTCTTCACTCGGCGCAAGGCCGCTGACTCCTGCCGCACCGATTATCTTGCCCGCGCTGTTTTTCAGCGGATTTCCTCCCGGAAGCGCTGTCAGCTGAGGATCGCAGAAATATCGTATGTCCAGACCGTCTTTGCGGAGGCGTTCGTAGAATACGTCGGTAGGCACACCAAGGCGGATCGCGGTATATGCCTTGCCCTGGGAGATTTGAATGCTCCTGACCGGCGCCCCATCCATGCGGATAAAGCCGAGCAAAAACCCGTTCTCATCCATTATCGCGATGCACGCCGGTTTTTTAAAGTTTACCGCCACCCGTTCGACGGCCCTGTCCAGCAATTCTTTCACCGTATCGGACGTTAAGGTATCCATATGGTTTCCCCTTTATTTTTTTACTGTAGCATACGCAAAGGGGCGCAGGAGCGGACATATTCGCCCTGCACCCCCTTACCTGCAATTTAGTCTTTCCGCACTTCCTTTTGCATAACGGTATTATATGATTTACGCCCTGCTGATCGTGCCTTCCCAAGTGCCTACTTTGGTCTTTTTCTTTTCTTCTTCATCAAACCACCGGCTGGTCACGCACTTTGCTTCCGTGAAAAATGCGACTCCATCGCGGCCGTTCACGTGCAGATCGCCAAAGAACGAATCCTTGTGGCCCGAGAAGGGAAATGCGGACATGGGGACCGGAATCCCGACGTTGATTCCGACCATGCCGCCGTGAGTACGCTTCGCAAATTCCCTGGCATAATGCCCGCTCTGCGTAAATATCGAAGATCCGTTTGCAAATGGGCTGTTATTCATGATCTTCAGCCCTTCTTCGAAATTTTTGACGCGCTTTACAGCCACGACCGGACCGAAAATTTCATCGTCCCCCACGCCCATCCCCGGTTTCACGTGGTCAAATATCGTGTGTCCGACGAAAAAGCCTTTTTCAAACCCTTTTACAACAGTATCACGGCCGTCCATCACCAGCTTGGCGCCTTCCTTGACCCCTTTCCCGATCCAATCGACAATGAATTTTTTGTGCTCGGCGGTAACCACCGGCCCGAGGTCTGTAGCGGGATCATATGCGCAGCCGACCTTTCTCACGCCAGCCAGAGTTGTCAGATGATGCACGAATTCATCGGCCACTGATTCCTCCACGCACACGACCGGCAGGGCCATGCACCGCATCCCGGCGCATCCAAAAGCCGAATTGATGATACCCGCTGCAACCCGCTCCAACGGGGCATCGGCCAAGACCAGCGCGTGGTTCTTCGCTTCACACTGCGCCTGAACTCTTTTGCCGTGGGCGGCAGCCGTCGTATAAACATGTTTGCCGATGCTGGTGGAGCCGACAAAACTGACGCCTCTCACAAAAGGATGGGTCAGAAGAAGTTCGGCCTCGTTTCTGCTGCAGGTGACGATGTTGACAAC
>CAZPGZ010000078.1:0-3644 GCA_964586075.1 uncultured Nitrospiraceae bacterium
CATTGCCTGCCGCCCCTCTTTCTCCGCCGCATTGACCTTAGGATCGACGGCATCGCGCACCTTGTCCACAAAATTCCGCGCCTTCGTGATGATCCAGTCGATCACCCGGTTGATCGGCGCTCGCACTTTATCCAGCACCCGCTTCACTTCATTGCCCAGATCCCCAATCCCCACCAGATCTGCCAGGAAATTCAGCGCCAGCGGGATTGATTTCGCCAGCGCCCCCTCAACCCGCCCGGCGGCTTCGTCAACCGAGCCGTCCGCTACAGCCAACACGGCGTCCAGCACCGATTCGATCAGCGCCCCGATCTTCCGCGCATTCTCCAGGAACCATTTCACCACCCGCACCACCGCCTGGATCGCCGCAATAAAGGTCCCCGCCGGCCCGCCCAGCGCCGACAACATCCACCGGACGCCCGCCTTGACTACCCGCTCCATCACCATATGCTGCACCTGTCCCAGCACCTGCTCCTTCAAATCCCCTAACTTCTCTTGCACAATCGACCACAGGCCCGCCAATCCCTCTTTCCGCAGGATCTGGAACCACTCAAAACCGGTCTCCAGCTTCTTGACCGCCTCTTCGCCCAGAATCCCGACCGCCCGCGCCCGGATGTTCTCCCACGTCAGCCCCAGCACCTGCGTGGCCAGCGAAAGGATTCCCTTCCCGTCCAGCTTATCCGGCAATTGGATCCCCGTCGCTCCCATCTGCCCCGTCAACCATCCCACAATCCCCGTCTTCAGATGCGTCCCGATGTTCTTCGCAAAGTTCTGCACCCCCCGCTTTACCCCCACGATCAGGTTCTTAATAAACCGGATCGGATGCAGCAGGATCTTCGGCACCGCCGCAATCGCCTTGCCCAGAATCCGCAGCAGCATCGCCCCCAATCCCACAATCGTCTGCACCACATTTTTTACAAAGTTGATCGCCTTTTGGATCAGCCCCTGGTTCTTTGCCTTCAACTCCTCGATCCGGGCATCCAGCTCCTGGAGTTTTTCCTGATATTTCCCCACCAGGGTATCGATCAACTCGTCATATTTCGAATTCACCCGATCTTCCAGCATCTCGAACCGCCCCATAATCCGTTCGGATGCCTCCGCTCCCACCTGCCGCAGATCGGCCGGCAATTGATCCAGATAGGCTTCCACCTCCTGCCGCCCCTGCCGCACCCGCGCCTTGGCTGCATTCAACGTCTCCGTGATGTAGCGGGCAATCCCATCCAATGCCCCGTTCATCGACTGCATGTAAAGATCCCGCCCCTGCTGATAGAACTGATTCACTTCCTTCGGCATCCCCAGCAGCTTGTCTTTCAACCAGCGCAGCTTCCCCAACAACCCCTTGTAACGCTTCTTCTTATAGGCCTTCACCTCTTTATCCACATAATCCTCGAAGACCTTCCGCGCCTGCTCCGCCGCCGCGTCGAATTGACGCTCCACCTCGCCGTCCAATCCATTCAGCTGCGCCTCGACCTCGCTTTGCGTCCGCTCATAGATCGCTTCCATCGCCGCAGCCGTCTCGCTCCGCTTCCCCTCATCCGCACCCTTCGTCGTTTCCTGTTCCGCATTCACCTCGCCCAGCACCGCGCTGCGCTCGCCGTGCATCGCCGCCATCTGCCCATCCGCCGTCGCCTGCGCCTCGGCCTGCGCCCCCACCAGAATCCCCGCCTCTTCCTTGCGATATTCCGGCCCGCTGGCCTCCGCCTGGGCCTCCGCGCCCCGCTTCGCCGCCAATGCCGCCTTGAACTGCGGCTCGTTCGACTCCGCCAGCTGCCCTTCCGTCACCTGCCCCGTCTCCATCTCCTTGCCGACCGCTCCGGCCTGCTCCTTGAAACGGCCCTCCACCTCCGCCGACCCCTTCGGTTTCGGCGCCGCCCCCTGCGCATCCAATCCGGGCTGCGCTCCCGGCTCCGGCGCCGTCATCGGCGTGACCTCCTTCGGCTGCACCTGCGATGGATCCGGCTCCTCCTTCATCTTATCCGCCACCGGCCCCACCGCCTTCGCCTCCTCCTGCCCCACCCGGTTCTTCATTTCGCTCTTCACCCCGCTCAACCGGTTGTGCTTCTTAAAATCATCCGCCTCTTTCAACGTCTTCGGCGCCGCCTGCCCCAACCGTTCCAGCAGGGCCGCCTTGAACGCCGCCGCATCGAACGCTCCCGGCGCCGTTCCCTCCACCGCGCCCAGCTGCGGCCCACTCGCCCGGCTCCGCAGATCGTTCCCCGGCGGCACCGCCGCCCCCTGCGCCTCCTGGGACTCCGCTTCAGCCGGATCGTGCTGCTGTTCGGCCGTCGTCACACTCCGCGCCTGCTCCTTTACCCCCTGAAAGGCCACATCCTCATCCGGTCCCTGCACCGCCCCGTCCGGACTCACCTGCTTTTCCGCGCCGCCCGAGGCCTCCCCGGACCGTTCCCGCTGCGGTTTCTCCCGCTGCAATCCGCCCCCCTTCTCCTCCCCCACCGATCCGCGCGGTCTTTTTTCCACACCGCCCGTCGGCCGTTTCGGCTCCGGCAACGGCGGGATCACCTGCGGCGAAGTCGCCTGCCCTTCAGCCGCCGCAGATTCCCCTTCCAGTTCCGCATCCCATGCCGGATCGGGCCCATCCGCCGGCTCCTCCGCCGCTTTCCGTCGCAATTGCCCCGCTCCGCCTTGCTGCACCACATGGGTCAATTCGTGCGCCAGCAGCGCTCGCCCCTCCGCCGTCCCCGGCTGATACTCCCCCTGATTGAAAGCGATGTCCGATCCCACTGTGTAAGCCCGCGCGCCCAAAGCCCCCGCCGTCGCCGTCGCCTTCGCATCGGTATGGACCTTCACCTGACCCAAATCCACCCCCATCCGCGACTCAAAAAAGCCACGCTCCGCCGCCGGCAGCGCATTTCCCCCGGACTGGACCTCGGCGATCTGGCGCTCCATCTCCCCGGAAACCGCCTGCCCCGCCGCCGGATCGTTCGACTTCCCCGCCCGTTGCACCGATAACGCCACCTGAGCAGCATGACGATTCCCCAATTTCCGGTTGATCGCCTGCATCCCCTGCCGGCGCTGCACCCCCGACATCCGCTGCAATCCCGCAGCCTGCGCCGCCATCGAACCCCGTCCCGCAATCCGCTCCGCAGCCGCACCCGACATCATCTCCAGCGCCCCCTGCTCCCCCTGCAACGGCGCCGTTTCGGGTACAGACACCTTTTCCACCGCATGTTTTTCATTAACTGGCATGGTCGCACTCATCTCAGCTCTCCTTGACATCGCTTTCCGACAGACAAAAAGGATTCGTTGTTAATTCAACCTGGGAGGTTAACATTTCTAACATCCCGCAAATGATCTTTTTTCGGCCGGATACGACGCGCGGGATCGAAGAAGAGAGTTATTTTTGTCCATATTTTCGGCGGCTTCAGAAAGCCGCCGAAAATATGGCGTTTTCTTTCTCTTGTTTTTCAGGCTAACCGCACAGATTAAGGGAAAAAGCTATCCATTTAACAAACATGAAGGTAATAATGATGAGAAGAAGAAGAAAGAAGAGGATAAAAAAGCAGGCTACCACAATAGAAGAACATCCCACAACACCGAAAATTATCCATATTAGTATAAACCAAAAATCATTCGATTGGCATTCCCGTTCTGGAGCATTTATGGCTTAAGCCATTCGATCTATTTAA
>CAZPGZ010000079.1:0-3403 GCA_964586075.1 uncultured Nitrospiraceae bacterium
CCGCTGTTATGCGCAGCGAATGGTTATGCGGAGTTGGGATTGTTTTCTGGCTGGCAGAGTGTGAAAGGACAGGGGTGTGGAAGCAATTGCGGGGATGAACAGCTCCGCATAATCGTGAGACCCTCCAGACGGACCGGGACAGGCTCGGTCCATGAACAAATGGAGGAGCACATCATGCTGGAGTTTTTCTTTGAAGAGGCGCGAACGTTGCGCCGTCTGCGTTCGGGCCTTATGGGACAGCACATTGACGGTTTCGCCGAGTATTTGCGCGGGAGGCAATACGCGCGATGGACGGGGCGCGGTTATTTGCGCGCCGTCGCCCATCTCGGAATCTGGATGGAGCGCGGCGGCATTGCCTTTGAGAATCTCAACGAGCAAGTTTTGAAGGGATTCGTTGAACATCTACCGTGTTGCACGTGCCTGCGGCGGAATCGGGGTATTTACGAAAATGCGAGGGCGGGGACGGCGCATTTCCTTGCCTATCTTCGGGCACATGGCGTTCTTTCCACGCCTCTCCCGGTCGTTCGCCAGGTTCCTGAACTTGTGACGGCATTCGAAGACTGGATGCGAGACTATCGGGGCGTGCGCGAATCGACGCTGGTCACGTATCGGACGACGCTGCTTGAACTGATCGCGTCGCTAGGGCCGTGTCCGGCTCAATACGATGCCAGAACGATACGGCAATTCGTGATGGCGCTTTCGAACCATCACGGGCGAAGCAGGGCGAAAACCGTGGTGACGGCCGTGCGGATGCTGTTGCGATTCGCCGCGGCCCATTCGATGTGCAGCGCTTCTTTGGCGGACGCCGTTCCCACCATTGCCGAATGGAGGCTGTCGTCTTTGCCTCAATACGTCTTGCCCGCGGTCGTGGAGCAATTGATCGCTTCCTGCGATCTCGCCGCTGTCCAAGGGATTCGCGACCGCGCGATTCTCTTGTTGCTTGCGCGATTGGGGCTTCGTGCGGGCGACGTGGCCGGCATCAGAATGCGCGACATCGATTGGCAGGCGGCTACATTGCATCTGGATGGCAAAGGGCGCCGCGAAGTCCTACTGCCCGTTCCCCAAGATGTTGGCGATGCCATATTGTCCTACCTCGAACACAGACCGGCGCATGACGAACATGAATTGGTCTTCCTCGGCCTTCATGCACCATTTGCCCCGCTCCAGACAGCGAGCGCGATCTCCGGAGTGGTTGACATCGCGGCACGCCGGGCAGGCGTTGCCATGCCGCGCCATGGTGCCCATGTGCTGCGGCATTCGGCCGCGACGGCCTGGGTGCGCAACGGCGTGCCGTTGGACGGCGTCGGCGCATTGCTGCGTCATCGAAACATCGAGACCACGGCCCATTATGCGAAGGTGAACGTGGAACAGTTGCGGGCGGTCGCGTTGCCTTGGCCGATGGAGGCCGCGCCATGCTGAATGAATGCGTCGATTCCTATTTGGCCGTCAGGCGCGCGGCGGGTTTTTCGCTCCGGGTCTCTGAATGCCTGCTCCGAAGTTTTGCATGCATGGCCACGGAACGTGGCGAACGACACGTGCGAACTGACACAGCGATAGCATGGGCGGCCCTTGCGCCCACACCGCAGCAACGGGAACGCCGATTAAACGAGGTCGTCCGTTTTGCCCGTTATCTGCGCGCCGAGGATTCATCCCACGATCTACCGCCTTGCGGTGTCTTCGCGCATCAGACGAGCAGACGAATCCCCCATATCTTCTCCGCGGACGATATCCGGCGCTTGCTTGAGGCCGCCGGTGCGCTCGGCCCGGAAGGTTCCTTGCGCTCTCACACGTACCGCACGCTCTTTGGTTTGATCGCCGCTACAGGACTGCGCATCTCTGAAGCACTGGTCTTGACGCTGGAGGATGTGACGGAGGATGGATTGCGAATCCTCGACACGAAATTCCGCAAAAGCCGACTGGTTCCGTTGCATCAGACGACGCACGCCGCGCTGGACGAGTACCTCGCAATGCGACGCCGGATGGGAGGGTCTTGCGAACAGGTGTTCATTTCTGTTCGCGGCACCCGGCTCGCGTATCCGACGGTTATTGCCACCTTTCTGCTTCTTGTACGAGGACTGGGGCTTCATCCGGGTCCAGGCCAGCCCGGCCCTCGGATTCACGATCTGCGTCATACGTTCGCCGTCCGCGCGCTGGAACGCGCCCCGCAAACAAAAGTCGGCGTTACCGGTCATCTCCTGGCGTTGAGCACCTACCTGGGGCACGCACACGTGGCCGATACGTGTTGGTATCTCCAGGCAACGCCCCAGTTGATGTCCGGCATTGCCGATGCGTGCGAGCAATATCTGAGGAGGGAAATGCCATGACGCCCATTGCCCCGCTTGTGACAGGCTTCTTGCGGGACCGGCTGGGTGTTGAACGCCGTGCCAGCCCCCATACCTGCGACACCTACGCCTACGCGGTTCAGCTTCTGCTTGGATTCGCGGGTGAACGGCTGCGCGTGAGACCTTCCGCGTTGCAGTTCGAGCATATTGACGCGCCGCTCGTCTTGGCGTTTCTGAGACATCTCCAGAAAGAGCGCAAGAACGGCCCGCGCACTTGCAACGCACGCCTGGCCGCCATCAAGTCCTTCATGAAATACGCCGAGCATCGCATGCCGGTTGCGCTCGAACAAATCCGGCAGGTCCTCGCCATTCCCATACAACGTACCGATTCGCGCCTCCCGCGACACTTGGATTCCGCCCAAACAAAAGCATTGCTTGATGCGCCAGACGCACGCATGACCGATGGACTGCGAGATCGCGCCATGCTGTATCTGGCGCTTACCGGAGGATTGCGTGTATCTGAACTGGTTGGATTGCGCATGGACGAAATCTCGTTCCGCGACCGTTACGTTGATTTGCGCATTCGCGGGAAAGGCCGAAAAGAACGTGTCCTGACGCTGTGGAGAGAAGTTGCGGACGCCGTGCGGGCATGGCTCGCCGTGCGCAGACAATCCAGCGCGCCGGAAGTATTTCTGAATGCGCGCGGCGGGGCGATGACCCGTTCCGGATTCGAATACATTCTGCGGCGTCACGTGAAGACCGCTTCAAGAACCTGCCCTGCTCTGGCGAAAAAGAAAGTGTCTCCGCACACCCTGCGACACACCTGCGCCCTCAACACCCTGCACGCCACCCACGACATCCGCAAAGTCTCCCTCTGGCTCGGCCATGCAAGCACCCAGACCACCGAAATCTACCTTCAAGCCGATCCCGCCGAACGCCTCGAAGTGCTTGAGGCGATGACCCCTCCCGAACTCAAGCGCGGCAAGTTCCGTCCCCCGGACAAACTCATCGCTTCGCTGCGCCAACCATGATTATGCGGAGTGCTCAAGCCATGAAAGCCTGTCCCACACGAGCGCCACCCACCCCAACTCCGCATAACCATTCGCTGCGCATAACAGCGG
>CAZPGZ010000080.1:0-3332 GCA_964586075.1 uncultured Nitrospiraceae bacterium
TCAGAAATATTCTTTGGCACTTCTTCATAATGCTCAAACTGCATAGTATAGGTTGCCCTACCCTGAGTTTTTGATCTGATGTCAGTTGCATATCCGAACATCTCGGAGAGCGGCACCTGGGCGGTGATAACCCTGCCTGCTCCTCTGATATTCATACCCTGCACCCGTCCCCGCCTTGAGTTAAGATCGCCGATGATGTCACCCATATATTCTTCGGGGCAAACCACCTCGACAGCCATGATTGGCTCAAGCAAAACAGGGCTGGCCTTCTGCGCACCCTCTTTGAACCCCATAGAACCGGCAATTTTAAACGCCATTTCCGAGGAGTCCACGTCGTGATACGATCCATCGACGATTTTCACCTTAATATCAACCATTGGATATCCGGCAAGCACGCCGTTTTCCATGGCTTCCTCAATACCCTTCTGCACCGGCGCAATGTATTCTTTGGGTACCGAACCGCCTACAATTTTGTTTTCGAACTCAAACCCCTTGCCTGGTTCTTGCGGCTCCAACTCAAGAACAACATGTCCGTATTGGCCGCGACCGCCGGTCTGCCGAACATACTTGCCCTCTGCAGAAACCTTCTTTTTAATCGTTTCACGATACGCAACCTGCGGTTTTCCTACGTTTGCATCCACCTTGAATTCGCGCAGAAGACGATCAACGATAATTTCCAAGTGAAGCTCGCCCATCCCCGAAATGATGGTCTGTCCCGTTTCTATATCAGTACGGACCCGAAATGACGGATCTTCCTGCATTAACTTTTGAAGAGACAAACCTAGTTTTTCCTGATCTGCTTTGGTCTTCGGTTCTATGGCAATATGAATCACCGGCTCTGGAAAAGTCATAGCTTCCAGAACAACCGGCTCGTTTTCATCGCAGAGCGTATGCCCTGTAAGAGTGCTTTTCAAACCAACCGCGGCGCAGATATCGCCGGAATAAATTTCCTGGATTTCCTCGCGCTTATTGGCGTGCATTTTAAGGAGCCTTCCGATACGTTCGCGCACACCTTTAGTGGAGTTGTACACGTATGAACCGGAATTCAGCGTTCCAGAGTATACCCTGATAAAAGTAAGCTGACCGACAAAGGGATCCGTCATGATCTTGAATGCCATGGCCGAAAACGGCTCGGTATCCGAAGCTTTGCGAACATCCTCTTGGTCTGTCTTCGGATTCATACCCTTTACCGGAGGAATGTCGACCGGAGAAGGAAGATAGTCTACGACAGCGTCAAGCAGAAGCTGCACACCTTTATTTTTAAACGCCGAACCGCAGATGACCGGGAATATTTTCATTGCAATAGTCCCCTTGCGGATCGCTGCTTTAATTTCTTCTTCCGTAGGCTCTTCACCATTCAGGAATTTTTCCATCACGGTGTCGTCTACATCCGATATCGCCTCGATCATTTTTTCGCGATACTCTTTTGCCTTTGGCAGCAAATCAGCGGCAATGTCTTCCACAACGTATTTCGCGCCAAGAGTTTCGTCGTCGAATAAAACCGACTTCATGGACACCAGATCGACACAGCCACGGAATTTGTCTTCAGCTCCAACCGGGATCTGAATCGGCACAGGCTTCGCTCCAAGCCGGTCGATCATACTCTGGACGCTCATGTAGAAATCAGCGCCGATGCGGTCCATTTTGTTCATGAACGCAATACGGGGAACCTGATATTTATCAGCCTGACGCCATACTGTTTCCGATTGCGGTTCCACGCCGCTGACGGAATCGAACGCCGCGACAGCACCATCCAGCACGCGTAACGAACGCTCCACCTCAATAGTAAAATCAACGTGCCCCGGGGTGTCAATAATGTTGATGCGCTTGTCCTTCCAAAAGCAGGTTGTCGCAGCAGAGGTAATAGTAATGCCGCGCTCCTGCTCCTGCACCATCCAGTCCATGACCGCAGTACCGTCATGCACCTCGCCGATTTTGTATGAGACACCGGTATAGTAAAGGATACGCTCTGTTGTCGTTGTCTTACCGGCATCAATATGCGCCATAATGCCGATATTGCGTGTATTTTCTAATGAATACTGCCTAGCCAAAACTCCCTCCGCTCCTTCGTAAACACCCTACCAGCGATAGTGGGCGAAGGCTTTGTTGGCCTCTGCCATGCGGTGTACGTCTTCTCTTTTCTTTACAGCCGCCCCGGTATTGTTCGAGGCATCAAGTATTTCTCCGGCAAGCTTTTCAACCATTGATTTTTCCGGACGCTGCGATGCATACAGCCGAAGCCAGCGGTACGCAAGCGACATCCTGCGCGGCTGCTTGACTTCGATAGGAACCTGATATGAAGCACCGCCGACCCTGCGCGATTTGACTTCCAATGTAGGCTTCAGATTCTCAATGGCCTTCTTAAATATAGCAATAGGATCGCTATTTGTCTTTTCCTGAATCCGATCGAGCGCCTTGTAGCAGATGGCTTCTGCCGTACTCTTCTTGCCTTTGCGCATAAGCACATTCACAAACTTTGCCAGCATTTTGCTGTTATATTTCGGATCAGGCAATGCTTCTCTTTTTACAACGACGCTTTTTCTTGGCATATCGGTTTTACCTACTCCCTAAAAACTCCAACACATTCGACCTCAAAACTTATTTAGGACGCTTTGCACCATACTTGGAACGGCCCTGCTTGCGATTCGCAACCCCGACCGTATCAAGCGTTCCTCTCACAATATGATAACGCACCCCAGGCAAGTCCTTCACTCTGCCGCCGCGAATAAGCACATTCACAAACTTTGCCAGCATTTTGCTGTTATATTTCGGATCAGGCAATGCTTCTCTTTTTACAACGACGCTTTTTCTTGGCATATCGGTTTTACCTACTCCCTAAAAACTCCAACACATTCGACCTCAAAACTTATTTAGGACGCTTTGCACCATACTTGGAACGGCCCTGCTTGCGATTCGCAACCCCGACCGTATCAAGCGTTCCTCTCACAATATGATAACGCACCCCAGGCAAGTCCTTCACTCTGCCGCCGCGAATAAGCACAATGGAGTGCTCCTGAAGATTATGCCCGACTCCCGGAATATAGCTGGTTACTTCCATTCCATTCGTAAGCCTCACTCTTGCCACTTTTCGGAGAGCGGAGTTTGGCTTCTTTGGGGTGGTGGTATAGACCCTGATACAAACCCCCCGTTTCTGCGGGCAACTCTTCAGGGCTGGGCTTTTAGTCTTACTGGCAGCTAATGTTCTGCCTTTTCTGACCAGTTGGCTTATCGTCGGCACGGAAAATACTCCTTAAAATCATTTATATAGCAAACATAAAGAAAAGTTGAGTCAAAACCCGGTGATTATAACTATTTACTGACCACTTGTCAAG
>CAZPGZ010000081.1:0-3284 GCA_964586075.1 uncultured Nitrospiraceae bacterium
CCCTCGACCCCCGCATTGCGAACGCGGTGCTCTCCCAGCTGAGCTACTCGCCCCCGGTTTGAAAGGCGGCTATAATCTAATCTATCGAATGAAATAAATCAAGAAAAAAAACAGGAACCGGCCTTCGGTCTTGATGCCGGGCCGTATTCTTTTCTTCTATAATTTAGATCATGACGGTTTTCCAGCCTTATTGACAAATCAGGCCATCTCAGCTATAGTGTGCAGACTTATCCGGCGTAACGGAAGTGACCAGTTTTTGAAAGGAGACCTACTGAGTATGCGTGAAAGACAGAAGGAAATCAACCGCAGACGGAAACGCAAAGAAGAGACCCTGAAGCTGCGGCGCAAAACAGCAAAGGCTGAAGCAGCGGCCAAAAAAGGGAAATAACCCATGCCGTCCTCATCGCGCCGCTCCCTCACTGTTCTTCTGCTCGTGGCAGTGTGTCTGGCCATGCTCCTGCCCCTCGGCTGTGCACCGACGCTTCCGCCCGAACCGCAATGGGAACTCGATGCAACCACCCTTCTGGACCAGGCCGATGCGCTGTATGCCAGACGGCAATACGAGCAGTCTGCAAAAACCATAAACAGTTTTCTCTATAAATATCCGTCCAGCAGACACCGGGACCGGGCGCTTTTTCTTCTGGGAGAAATCCGGATCACGCAGCGCGACTACCGGCAGGCACTGAACTACCACAAACAAATCATCCAGGATTTCCCGTCCTCGTTTCGCATCATTGACGCCAAGTATCGGCTCGGTGTTTGCTATTTCGAACTGAAGGAATACGATCTGGCCATTGCCAATCTTGAAGACCGGAGCAGGATTTCCGACCCGGCTCAGCTGCGGCGCATTGCCGACATGCTTTCCACGGCATACCTGGCCCAGAAGAAGTATCTGCCGGCAATAAAAGAATTTCTTGTCCTGTCAGAAACTGCGCAAAACGACCGCCAGCGGTCAGGCTATCATGACCGCATTCGCGAGATTGTCGATAAAAACCTGACCGAGCAGGAATTAAAAACTCTTGCGGCAGGCACAACATACCCCGCGGACGCGGCGCAGCTTCGCCTCGCCGGACTGCTGATCGAGCAACGGAAATACCGAGACGCTGTTTCTGCCGGCAAGGAATTTCTCCAAAGGTATCCCTCGCATCCTGAGAAAACCCGTGCTGAAATGCTCCTGAACGAGGCCACATCGTCGCTTGCAAGTCCGCGATATGCCATTGCGGCGCTGCTGCCCCAGTCGGGGCGCGCTGCTTTCTTCGGCGACCGGGTGCTCAAAGGCGTCCAACTCGCTGTGCACACCTACAACCTTCAGAACCCCGACAGCAGAGTGGAGCTTATCGTCAAAAATACCGAAGGCGTTCCCGAAAAAGCGGTTGCCGCCTTGCAAGAAGCGGCATCCAAGGGGATAGTGGCCGCCATAGGTCCTTTGCTCACCAAAGAAGCGGAAGCGCTGGTCCCCGTGCTTGACAGATTGAAAATTCCCGTGATCACCCCGGCAGCGTCCGGAGCAGGCATTGGAAAAATCAGCCCCTGGCTGTTCAGAAACGCCCTTACCAATGCAGGGCAGGCCGCGGCCGCGGCCCAGTACGTGCTTGATCAGCATCTGAAGAGAATCGTGGTCTTTTATCCCGACGATGCATACGGCAAGGATTTGGCGCATCTCTTCGCAAAATATCTGGAGCGGAGGTCCGACATCCTGGTCTCAGTCTCCTACCCGTCGGAAATCAAGGATTTCGGCCCCTATATCCGCAAAATAATCGAGATAGACCTCCGGTCGAGAAAGATTCCCATTCCCGAGGACGAAGCAGCGCGAAAAAAGCTTTTCCTTGAGTATTCTCCGAGTTTCGGCGCGCTGTATCTTCCCGGCCATGCGGAGCGGGTCGGGCTGCTGATTCCACAGCTCGCGTATTACAACATCAAGGACACAACCATAATCGGTTCGAACGACTGGCATTCGACAGATCTCATCGAGCGGGCCGATAGGTATGCCGAAGGCGCTGTTTTCACCGACGGGTTCTATCCCGAGAGCGACGCTCCCGCAACCAAACAGGTCGTCGACGCCTACCGGTCGGCATATCAGGAAGAGCCTGACATCCTCTCTGCTCAGGCGTACGATGCGGCCATGATGGTTTTCTCGCTCCTGAAGGAACGAAAAGATACTCCGCAGGCGGTCCGTGACGGCCTGCTCTCCATAAAAAATTTCCCCGGTATTTCGGGGAACACCACGTTTCCGGGCAATGGAGAGGCCCAGAAAAAGCTTTTCTTTATCAAAGTACAGAACGGCAAATTCGTCCTGACCAGCGGCGCGCAATAGTATCCCCGCCCCGTTTGTTGCTGACAATGCCCCGATAGTTCTTTATTTTTTCAACATCTGTTCAACTTTGTAATAACCTGAAATATTATGGAAGAACTGAACACCATACAAACAATCGCGGTCATGGCGCCGCCGTTTATTCTGGCCGTTGTCCTCCATGAAGTCTCTCATGGCTGGGTAGCGGAAAAACTCGGCGATCCGACCGCCCGCAACGCAGGCAGACTTACGTTGAACCCGATCCGCCATATTGATCTGTTCGGAACAATCATTATGCCGTTGATTCTCTATTTTGCCACGGCGGGACAGTTCGTTGTCGGATCGGCAAAACCGGTCCCGATAAACCCGTATAATTTTAAAAATCCCAGGCGGGACATGGCGCTCTCTTCACTGGCCGGGCCGGGCGTCAACATGATCATGGCTGTGGCGTTTGCGTTCATCCTGCAAGCAGTCATGGCACCCCTGGAAGGATCGATCCCCAAACCAATATGGGAATGGCTGGCCATGCCTGTTGCGTACATGTTGAGCTACGGCGTGCTCATCAACGTCGTGCTCGCGGTATTAAACATGGTCCCGGTCCCGCCGCTTGACGGAAGCAGGCTCGCGTATTGGCTGCTGCCGGACAAAATAGCGGCGGCATACTATCGTCTTGAACCGTTCGGTTTGTTCATAATTCTGGCGCTGCTGGCTTCAGGCGCTTTGGGATGGATCATCTGGCCGATCATAGAGCCGATCCTTACCTTGCTGCTGGGTCAGAAAGTTTTCTAAAGAACCGTCCAAAAACCACGGCTTTCCTGAATACACCGGATATACAGTATTCCATCCGAACATTGAAAAGGATTTATTATGACGACTAAAAAACGTGTCTTAAGCGGCATGCAGCCGAGCGGTAAGCTGCACCTCGGCAATCTCATGGGAGCGCTCGACAACTGGCAGAAGATCCAGGACCAGTATGAGTGCTACTACTTTATCG
>CAZPGZ010000082.1:0-3176 GCA_964586075.1 uncultured Nitrospiraceae bacterium
TTGCTTTCGCGGCCTGAGCGCTCCTTTTTTTACAACCGCACAGGTCGAGTTTTTTTGTTGTGTTTTTGCGCGCATAAGAATGCGCGCAAAAACACGAGCTTTTTTCTCTGCGCCCTATCTGCGATATCTACGATCGGCGTCTTTGCGGTGAAATCTAAGTGAATTTTGCGGTACTGGGAAAAAACTATGTTTTCGCGGGTTGCAAAAACCGGCCGCACAGGTAAAATGACTTTCGATCGCCTATCGGGCAAAATTTAGCTCAAGCACACTACCGAAGGAGACCGCCATGATAGCATATTGCGGCATCAATTGTGACGAATGCCCTTCCTACAAAGGGACAATAATCGGCGATGAGAGCCTGCTCTCAAAAATGAATGCCGATTTTGGCGATGAGAAAACCGATGTGATCGACTTTGTCTGCCTGGGTTGTAAGTATCCCGACTTGAAACTCATCGCCACGGACTGCGCTCGCTGCCCGATCCGGGCCTGCGCGCTGGAAAAAAACAAGGATTTCTGCGCAACCTGCGACGAATTCGAAAGCTGCGACAAGGTAAAACCTTACCGGGGCGATGGGACATCCATTCGCGACAAAAGAAACGCTTTTATACGCGCCAAGAGCCTGCGGGCCAACGGGACGGGTAGTCAGGGTTCATAGGCATGTAATATTTTCAACGCCCTGCGAGCACTGTTTTGGACCGCCGGATAAGGATCGGTCAAGGCAGCCACAAGATACGAACGCACATCGACCTTAACGCGACGAGAAACAGCGACCAGAGCGGCCGGCACACCCTCTCGCACTTGAGGATCAGGATCATCGTGTAAAAGTCGAACCAAAGACTCAAGCATATCGACAGACCCTATTTCTCCCAGCGTTTGCACGGCCGTCAGCCGGACCTCGCCGGCAGGATCATTAAGACAACCGATAATCGCAGTTACCGCCTTCGGCGATCCAATCCGCCCCAACGCCAGCAAAGCTTCAACCCGAATCGCGGCATCGGAATCACCTAAAGCATCGATTAACAACGACTGAACCGGGCGGCCAAGAAGCTTAAGCTCTTTAGCAACGGCATTGTATTCAGCTTCCGGAGAACGAGAGCTGAATTCCGCCACCGCTTCATCCAATCCACGACGTTTGACCACTAAAAGTTCAAGCCAGACCCGGACTTCTTCCTGTAAACTGGTCATAGATATTTACCTCTTACAGTCACATCTTTCTACACCCGACCCCGAGCCAATGCTTCTAAAAACTCCCTTTGCACTTTCGACAGCAACATAAACTGACAGAGAGTCCGACCCGATGAAACGATCCCCCGCGCCTCATCCAACGTCTTTCCCTTGCTCAGATAATAAGCATGCAGCATCGTTCCCGTGCGGCCCGATCCAGCCTGACAATGGAGCAATACCGGCCGGCCCTCTGACTGCATTCGATCGATAAACTGCACCACCCGCTCCACCGTTTGTCCATCCGGCGCCTGCTGATCCACCACCGGCGCATGGAGATAGACAAAATCCATCTCCTGCAGCAACTGCGCCGTGATCTCATGCTGAACCGTGAGCGGATGCTCCGTCAATGTGACAATCGCCCGAATCCCCTGTTCGTACAACGATTGCAAATGCCTGATCCCGATCGGCACTCCACTCGCCGCCAGCACCTCAGATTCAATCCAATTCATATCCAGGGCCATTTTGCTCTCCATTCACACACTTTGCCCCAATCCTCCCATAACAGAGTGTTTTCAAAACACAACAACACCTATCGGGGAGTAAAAAACTTCATAGCAGCCCGCGATGTCGCACTAAATGCCGCATGATTATTATAATGAAGAGTCCCTTGGCTACGAGCCGGAGCATACATCGCGCCACCATAGATCTTTCCATTCGGCAACAGAAAAGCTACATGTCCATTTCCAGTAGCCTCAAATCCTAACACAACAACTTTCCCCTCGGCTGCCCACTGCATAGCAGTTCCAGCATTCGCAGTAGCATCCCAATTAGCTTGCATATGTTGAACCAATCCATTGGCCTGAACATCCGGCAAACTAATTCCTAAATCAGCCGCAACCGCTTTTACAAACCCGGAACAATTTGCAGAATAGCTGGAATAATGATTAGAAAAAACAGATTTTATGTCCCTAACTAAAGCTCCTGCATCAGCATAGATCTTCTGAGCATAATCCAATGTATAAACTCGTTCATTCCCCAGATACAAATTAGCCTTTATCACATAATCACCGCCATTAGCCGGAGTCCATGTCCAATTTTCGCCTAACTGCATTGTAGAGCTTCTTTCAGTAGAGCCAGAAACTTCCCATGCAACACGGAGATGTTTCGCCAATTCAGAGCCTCTAGCATCGATTCGATAAGTAACGGGGGTACTTACTTTTCGTTTATTTCCCAACGAACTTTTTATTTTAAAATCGCACTGCCACTCTTTCAATTCACTTTTCGACATCCAGCCCAGTTCTTTTCCCTGAAGATCCACGACAAAGGCTAACTCTTTCTGAGTATAAGTAGAACCGTTCTTCAAAATCCCGGTTCCTGATTTTGTAATCTTCCGAAAAGCACTGCGTTCGAGGCTGCTCGATCCGCCCTTCCAGGTAATTAAGCCCTTATAAAGGCTGGCTGTTCTCGAATTACCCTGATAAAGCTTTTCAGACACAGTATCCTGACTGGAAACAATAAAACCATTATTAGTCAGATTTCCTCTGAATGTCCAGCCGGCCATTGGATTTTGCCCTGATTCAGGTTCAAAATAAACATATTCTTTGTTATCGCTTCCTACAACCTTTCGAGTTACTTTCCCAACAGTTTCCTCCGGGAAAGCCGCAGGTTGAGATTTCAATTCCGGAGGCGCGCTTCGATATCGGGCATCGCGACTCTTGATCACATAGACTTTATTATCGTTAACAATTTCCCCGCCTTGAGATGCCACCCCGCCGTTAACCCGAATCGTAGTATCGGTTTGCCGTTGAATCCGCTTCCCCACCATGGACCAATACTCCCGCTTGGGAACCGCCGTCAAACTCGCAATCCCATGTTGTTTCTTAATCGTATCAAATTCCGGATCGAGTCGCTTAACATCTTCCTGACTGGCCGTACCCTGCGCTTTGAACTTCCGCTCCATTGCCTGCCGCCCCTCTTTCTCCGCCGCATTGACCTTAGGATCGACGGCATCG
>CAZPGZ010000083.1:0-3155 GCA_964586075.1 uncultured Nitrospiraceae bacterium
CCTCCGATGCCGTTACCGCGTTGTCCGACAGCATGGAAAGGGCAAGGGTAGGATCCGATGGTTCGGCCGCAATTGTGTCCCAAGGATTCCACTGCAGGGAGAATATGAATAACGATAGTGCGATAATGAGTCTTTGCATTTATGGCTGGATCTCTATGACCTATCTGTCGGGCAATAGCACATGTTGGTATGCATAAATACTATGCAGTGAGCATTATTTTACAAAAACATATCTGTCGACCGAGTACACCTGCACGTTTGCTGCGCCTTCAGGAAGCGAGATAGTGGTGGCTTTGAAAATACGGGAAAAAAATTCTACGGCATCGAAAGAGAAAGGCTTGATTTGTCCATCAACAATTGCATCAGCGTTTCCGCCTTGGTCTTTGTTCAATATGTATAAATCGGTAGTGGAAACCGGCATGGCGACCTGATTCAGATACGGGAGAAGAGAGTTGCCTTCTCCAGTTATGACAGGAGCGTCATCATGGTAAACGTTTAAGAAAAGCAACGGATAGTCCAGATAATACTCTTTAGCTATTGTATCATTCCAACTTGTTAAAAACTCATATGTCACTGCATCCCAATTTTGTGCCTGGGTTGCTGATGATACGTCGTCGGCAGTCGCCCACTCTCCGTCGGAAGATCTTTTTGCAGAGAGACCAAAAATTGGGTCAAGAAAAATCCATTTGTTTGTATCGGAGTTATAAAAATCAACAAGTGTATGAGTGTCATATTGGGAAAAAGTAATCGTAAGCCTGCGAGACGCTCCTATCCCCCTTTCCTGGAGGATGTTTAATAAGGCGCTCGCATAATCATAGCAGCGAGCTGCTCTAAGACCTCTCAGTTTGACAACCTTCTCAAGTTCTGTGCCGGGGTACGGAACATTGTCGGATCCTGCCATCGCGCGGACTTCGGAGACAGCCTGAAAGGCTAGGTCAAGCAATTCCGGAAAAGAACTCGATCTGTTTGCCTGGTAGGATATATCATGGTAATGCCATCTACCATCAATTTTTGTGAATATCCTGGCATGAAGCTGCTGATTCACCGGCAAGGAAGGAATATGCTGAAAAGAAGTGGTAATTTCACCGCTATCGTATAGATCGTTGGATCCCGTACTGGTTCCGACGGTTAGTTTGTATGCCTGTGCCTGGTAGGATTTTGACCATTGGAAAGGTACGCCGTTATCGATATCAGCCCTTCCATCTATAGGGTACGTTAAACGTGACCAATAATTATTGTTTATAGAAAATGATATGCTTGTGTAATTCCAAACTCCATTTGTTTTGGTATATAACCTGGCATAAAGTAGCTGGTTTCCAGGTAGGCCGGTTATACTCAAAGTAGTGGTCGTTGTTTCGCCGCTGTTGAACAGGTCCTTGCCGCCCGGGGTGGTGCCAATGTAGAGATAGTAGGCCTGGGCATTGGAGACCGCCGTCCAGCGGAAGGGGAGTGCCCCGTCCACATTGGCGGATCCGTTCACTGGATAGACGAACTCGGCCGCGGTTGTCTGGTCCGTTGTAAAACTTGACTCACTATTGTACCAGATACCGGCAATCTTGGTGTAGATCCTGGCGTAGAGGGTCTGGTTTCCCGGCATGCCGGGGACATACAGGCTCGTGGCCTGTGTTTCTCCGCTGTTGACCAAGTCCTTGCCCCCCGGGGTGGTGCCCAGATACAGATAGTAGGCCTGGGCGTTGTATGCCGCCGTCCAGGTGAAGGGCTGGGTGCTGTTTATTCCGGTTGCGCCGTTGGCCGGGTTGATGAAGCGGGCCTGAAAGTTTTTTGTAATGGTGAAGCTGATGTCGTTGTAGCTCCACACGCCGTTGACCTTTGCGTATATCCGACCGTACAGTACTTGGTTCGCGGGCAAGCCGGGGACATGAAGGCTCGTGGCCTGTGTCTCTCCGCTGATGAAGAGGTCCTTGCCTCCCGGGGTGGTGCCAATGTAGAGATAGTAGGCCTGGGCAGTGGGAACCGTCGTCCAGCGAAAGGGGAGCGCCCCGTCCATATTGGCGGCTCCGTTCAGTGGGTAGATGAACTCGGATTTTGTGGTTGGTGCAGTGGTGAAGCTTGTTTCATTGTAATACATTGTTCCATCTATTTTGGTATAGATCCTGGCGTAGAGGGTCTGGTTTCCCGGCATGCCGGGTACGTACAGGCTTGTGGCCTGGGTTTCACCGCTGTTGGCCAGATCCTTGCCTCCCGGAGTGGTTCCCACATAGAGATAGTAGGCCTGGGCATTGGGGACCGCTGTCCAGCGGAAGGGAAGCGCCCCGTCAACGTTGACTGCTCCTTTCACCGGATTGATGAATTCAGCCTTGTTTGCCGGCCCTGAAGTGAAGATTGAATCACTGTAATACAATGTTCCGGCAATCTTGGTGAAGATTCTGGCGTAGAGGGTCTGGTTTCCCGGCATACCGGGGACGTACAGTTTTGTAGCCTGTGTTTCTCCGCTGTTGAAGATGTCCTTGCCTCCCTGAGTTGTCCCCACAAAGAGATAGTAGGCCTGGGCGTTGTATGCCGACGTCCAGGTGAAAGGATGGGTGCTGTTTATCCCTGTTGCGCCATTGGCCGGGTTGATGAAGCGGGACTGGAAGTTCTTTGTAATGGTGAAACTGATTTCGTTGTAGCTCCATACGCCGTTTACCTTCGTGTAAATCCGGCTGTACAGTACCTGGTTTGCTGGGAGAGCGGAGACGCTGAGGCTCGTGGCCTGGGTCTCACCGCTGTAGAATAAATCCTTAGCTCCCGGAGTGGTTCCCACATAGAGATAGTAGGCCTGGGCATTGGGGACCGCCGTCCAGCGGAAGGGGAGCGCCCCGTCAATGTTGACTGCTCCCTTCACCGGATAGATGAATTCAGCCTTGGTTGTCGGACCGGTAGTGAAGATTGAGTCGCTGTAATACAATGTTCCGGCAATTTTCGAGTAGATCCTGGCGTAGAGGGTCTGGTTGCCGGGCATGCCGGGTACGTACAGGCTCGTGGTCTGTGTCTCGCCGCTGTTGAAGACATCTTTGCCGCCCGGGGTTGTTCCCACAAAAAGATTATATTCCTGGGCATTGTATGCCGCCGTCCAGGTGAAGGGCTGGGTGCTGTTTAATCCGGTTGATCCGTTTGCCGGGTTGATGAAGCGGGCCTGAAAGTTCTTTGTAATG
>CAZPGZ010000084.1:0-3134 GCA_964586075.1 uncultured Nitrospiraceae bacterium
GGCGTCATCAGCAGCCTCGAAAATCAAAAGGCCATATAATCATACCACACATGCATCGGCATGTGTAAGGAGGAATAAAATGGGCTCGGCACAAACAAACGATTTATGTTGTGGTGAAAAAAACCGCACATTAAATCCGGAAAAAGTATTTACCGAGATCAAAGCAATGATCAAGGGCGACGTCCTTTACGATGATCTCACCCGGACAATTTACAGCAGTGCAGCATGTCTTTTTCAGGTGAAACCCCTGGGAATCGTGCTTCCTAAAGACAAGGATGACGTCGTCCAGGTTGTTAAATACGCCAGCAAAAATAAAATCCCTCTTATTCCCCGTGGAGGCGGTACGAGCCGCGCGGGAAATGAACTGGGTGAAGGAATCATACTGGACTTTTCCCGCTATATGAACAATATGCTGGAGGAAAATGCGGGAGAAAAATGGGCCAGGGTACAACCGGGCATCACGCAAGGAGGACTGAACAATCTGCTTAAACCGCAAAAGCTTTTCTTTCCGATCGACCCCTCGACGAAAGAACACTGCACATTCGGCGGCATGATTGCCAATAATTCCAGCGGTCCGCATGCCATTAAATACGGTGCTGCGCGGGATAACGTCATCTCACTCGAAATAGTTCTCCCCACCGGGGAAATTATAAACACCGGGCCGGTTCCAGGTGGAAAAATTTCCGGAAACATTGGAAATATCTACCAGGGGGTTGATGATGTATTGAAACGCTACCAGAAGCCTCTGGAAGATGAGAAGCCGTTCACCATCAAGAACTCTTCAGGCTATGATCTCTGGAGAATCAAGAACAATGGAACAATGGATCTCACTTCACTTTTGGTAGGTTCCGAAGGCACGCTCGGCATCATTACTGAAGCGAAAGTCAAGCTCTGGCCGTTGCCGGGTAAAACACTGGGCGGTCTGGTCTATTTCGACAGCCTGGAGAAAGTCGGCAAGGCAGTCGTGAAAATACTCGAATTTTCTCCTACCATGCTGGAAATTATTGAACGGCGGATTCTCGACTTGGCCCGTCAACAGAAAGCTGAAATGCGTCCCTACCTGCCGGACGGCATAGAAGCGATGCTCTTCATCGAGTTTGAAGAAAAAGATGAGGCTGAGCTCCGCAACAAGTTTGCCAAAGTTGAACAGGCCATGAAGAGCGAAAACTTGTCCATCGATATGAAAGTAGCGAAGGACAAAAAAGACATGGAAATGCTGGGCAAAGTCCGGCAAATTTCCGGGCCTATCCTGAACAAAACAAAAGGACCGAAAAAGCCAATAGCCTTCATTGAAGATGCCGCAGTCCATCCCACCAGACTCCCGCAGTATATTCAGGGACTGAGAAGCATATTCAGCAAATACGGTGTTGATGCCGGCGTCTACGGACATGCCGGTGACGGCAACATGCATCTCATGGTTTTTCTGGATCTACGCCAGGAAGAAGAAGTCAAAAAGATGCTTGCCATTGCTGATGAGACCTATAATCTTGTCTTTTCATTAAAAGGCACGATCAGCGGTGAGCATGGCGATGGTCGCCTTCGCACCTACTACACCAAAAAACAATACCCCAAGCTGTATGCTGCATTTGAGGAAATCAAAAAACTATTTGACCCGGACAATATTTTCAATCCCGGATCAATCGTGGGCGGCGGGGAGAATCCTCTCGCCCAGTATCTCAAATTCAAGAATAAAGATGAGAAAGCGGCATTGTCCGCCATTCTCACCAAGGAACTGGTTCAGGAGGCAAGCAGCACCTGTTCCGGCTGCGGGAAGTGCCGTTCCTACTGTCCAGTAGCCATGAAAGTTCTCGATGAGTTTGCACTTGGAAGAGCCAAGGCGACGCTGATTCGCGGCTACCTGAACGGAACCATTGATAAAAAAATCCTGGATTCTCCAAAATTCAAAGAAGTCCTTGACGCATGCGTAAACTGCAAACGTTGTCTGACGGAATGTCCGTCAGGAGCAGACATACCCTGGCTTGCGGTTGAAGGCCGGCATTATGTAGTGGATCGAGATGGTGAACCTTTCGGACAGAGAGTTCTTGCAAGCACAAAGGATCTTTGCAGGACCTCAAGCATGTTCGCACCTTTGGTAAACCTGACCAATGCCCTGAAACCTTTCCGTAAGGGTCTGGAACTGGCTGTTGGCCTTGATGCCCGCCGCACGCTTCCGAAGTTCCCGAATAAGACTCTGCGGCAGATGCTCGAAAACCGGCCACGGAAGACCAGCGAGAAGAAGGTTGTTCTTTTCCTGGGCTGCTATTCCACGTACAATGAGCCCGAAGAGGACGGTCTGGCAACAATAGAAATTCTTGAGAAAAACGGTTATGAAGTCATTCTGCCTGATTTCCGTTGCTGCGGAATCGCACGCCTCAGTGCAGGAGGTATTGACCAGGTTGGGGACGACATAAACTACAACATTAAAAAGCTGTCGGAGTTTGTGGACAAAGGCTATCCCATCATTTTCAGCGAGTCAAGCTGCGCCCTTGCGATCAAGATGGAATATCCGAAAATTGTGAATTCGGACGATGCAAAAAAAGTTTCAAAAAGCTGTATTGATATCCATGATTTTCTGATGCAGCTCCATAAAAAAGGAGAGCTTAATCTGGATTTCGGCAAAATAGACCTTAAAATCGGATATCACAATCCCTGCCATCTCCGGGCCCTCGGGGTCACAAAACAACCGGTTGAATTGCTCAACCTGATCCCCGGTGTAACTGCCCAGGCATATTCCGACGCATGCTGCGGTATCTCGGGAACATTCGGTATGAAGAAGAAGAATTTCGATCTCTCTATGAAAATCGGAGAACGGTTGTTTAAAGAGATAAAAGCTTCAGACGCGCAGGAGCTTGCCACCGGCTGCGGAGCGTGTGCAATGCAGATATTCCAGGGAACGCAAAGAAAGGCGGTCACCCCGGTATCGCTGCTCGCAAAAGCATATAAGTTGAAGGAAGAATCCTCAACTGCCAAAGCAAGTTAAACTGACAGCAAAGAATAAACGTTAAAGGCAGCAGGCGCAGCAGACATGTTGGCACCAAGGATATGACAACGAGAGTAAAAACATGTCTGCTGCTCCCTACTGTTCCCTCTTTGGGGCAGTAATTTATAATAGGCAACAGACATTTTACAGAAAG
>CAZPGZ010000085.1:0-3078 GCA_964586075.1 uncultured Nitrospiraceae bacterium
TGGTGGGATATAACAATTTGTCCTAAAATGGTATTTTTGTAATTTCTAGATCCCTCAGATCAAGCTTGAGGTCTTGAGCTGCGTCAAGATCGTCAACGTCCTTCCAGTATCCACAGCTGTAAATCATGCGGGAATCCAGCATGAACTCGAAAAGATCATTACCGATATCGTAGTGCTGTTCGCCCACTTGAAAGGAGCGGACTGGAGTCTGTAGGTTTATAAGTTTCGTCTTCAGTTTCGATAGACCCATCCACAGAGTCCGTACTTGTTTGTCGATCCCGGCTTTTAATAACCGGCAAATGAACTGGTCAATCCGTATGCAATCCCACCAACCGTCCATGTAGGACTCACCAAGTCCCAGGGAACCATGAACCAAAACCCGTTTGAACAGACTTGGATTGCGAACGGCGATATCACATGGGCGGTCTCCTCCCACAACGATATCAGCCTGGTCCAGTAGCTTCTCAATCTGTTTTTGGAAATGTTTCATTTCCATTCCCTACAAAGTAAGCTTATGAATTATTTCTTATAAAACCTCTATAAACTTGAGGCCATTTCATGCACTTTTGACACGTAGCTTCCCTTTGCATCGTCAGGTTGAAACAAACGCGCGATTACACGTTTGCCAATTTTTCTTTGACGAAAGTGAGGTACTATTCTTCGTCAGGAAAGGATATCGCATCAGCCGGACATAAGCTCGCACAGTATTGACATCCGACAGGGCAGTTATTTGGATTCTTCACTCTTGCCTTCCCGGATGACTCATCGATTTTCAGCACACCAAACCTGCAGAATTCCACGCATGCTCCGCATCCGCCGCATTTTTCCGCGTCAATTGTCGGATGCCATAAGATCGTTCCGCGGGGTATGCTCTTCCGTACTTTCGAACTCATACACATTCACCTTCTTCAACCTTTACTTCGAATTCAGTATATCCGCATGTCCGGATATATCAAGTGCAATGCTAGATTATTTTCAAGCGGTGACCTCGTTGTTATCTGTTCCTCCTTGGACGGGGCGACCCTGCTTCGGTGATATACTGAAGAAGAATGGCACTACATTCGGGACGGTTGGTGAGGGCGAATATTTAGAGCAGATCCTTGAAGAGGCTGCCAAACCAATCAAATACAGACAGAGTTATTCTAATAGATACGTCCATACCCTATCGTATGAAAAGCGGGGCTTGGTATATTGCTTCCAGGTAAGCTTGCTGATGGAGGTCGCCAGTCCCGGATTGCAGCTTGTGATGTGCAGTGCGGGGCATGTGGGCTGGTAGAAAATTGCGATGATTGTGAGTTGTCGGCAGAGAGCGCGATTAAAGCCGCAAGTGCTTTCATCCCGCTTTCCAACCCACGATGGGAAAATTCCTGGTCACGATCTGGTTATTTACCCTATATTCCAAATGTTCGTCAGACAGTAGTAGACTCCGATCCCGATGAAAACAATCCCTGTTATACGCCGCGCCCATTTTTGAAATCCGGTCACCAGGTTGAATGCCTGCGTGACCTTTTGGGCTCTGAAAGTTATAATCAATGAGAAAAGCGCGACCGGCAGCCCCGTTGCAATTCCATATAGGGACGGCAGAATCTGCCCTGACTCTTGGTGAACTGCCACCGGAATAAGACTCCCGAAGAACAGAGCGGCAGAAACGGGGCAAAAGGAAAGAGCAAAAAGGATACCGAGCAGCAACGCCCCCAAAGCCTCCATTGAGTCGATCCTCCGCTGCATCTGCTCGCTGATTTCTCCTTATGCAATGCGAACCTGAAGGTGATCAGTTCAAGCATTATCATCCCCACGACGATAAGGACGGGTCCCATTGCCATGTGCATATATTTCTGCAGAAAGTGCGGCAACTCCGGCTGGGAAAGCATACTCCCTATCAGCAGAATCGCGATGACCGCATAGGTCAGGGTCCGTCCAAAAACATATAGAATTCCATTGAAAAAGACCTTCTCCGGCGCATCAACTTTGCGGCTCACATAGGACATCGCTGCGATGTTGGTTGCGAGTGGACATGGGCTTATTGAGGTCATCAACCCAAGCCATATCGCTGTTGCAGCCGCCAAAAGAAAATCGGTACCCATCAGGCCCCTCCAAGAAACTGCTTCGTTTCCGTCTGCACGTAGCGGCTGAACAAATCATTGTCACGCACCAACTCCCACACGCGGTCCAAGTTTTTCCATTTTTCCTGCTTGCCTTCGGAAAACCGCACAAGCACAAGTGATCGCGTAACTAGCTGATAATCCTTGACAAAGTGCTCACTAGCAGACTCTTCCACGTTAACCGTGCGGAATTCGAGTCGACCCTTCTGCAACTCGTTGGGGAAGCCGTTTTCAATGGCGGCCCTGGAGAAATTCTCGATGGCCCGGCAGGTGAAGCAGCGGGTGTTGCCGTGGAAGTAGTAGACCACCACCTTTGAATTCAAGACTACTTGCCGGACCGCTTCGTTGTTACCAGCGGATTGCGTCCCCGGCGCATTGGCCGGCACGGACGTTTGAGGCACCGCAACCGCTGTTCGACGGCTCTTCTTGGCAACAAAATACCCCACACTGACCGCGACAAATGCAAGTAAAAGAAGTGCTACGAAAGACTTCAATTTCATACGCGACCCCAATCTCGCAGTTTAGTGTGAAATATCTTTCTTCATCTGCTCGAATTCATCTCTGGAGATCTCACCTTTTACGTATCTCTTCTTCAGGATTTCCAGGGCCGTCTCACCTCCCGTCCCACCGGTCAAGTCCCGGCCCTGATCCCGCCACGGGCCGATACATCTTCTGCCGACTAGAAAGAACATGACGAGACAGACCGCGACAGCTGCCAAAAAAATCAACGGGAAAAACCACATTCCGAATTCCCAACCGTAGTGATAAGGCATCTTTATCTCCTTTTCAAGCATGGAACTCCGCGCTGACTGCCTATAATTAATTAGCTATTCCTGAGAAATAAGCGCTTTTTTTACGCCGACAGGACAAGCAGTCGCAGCCGAAAGCTACGTCCCTGTCATCGTTCTTGTTGAGGTTTTGTGCCTCACCCGCAGAATCTGTGGGTAGTTTTTGGTTCAGGCAGATTTCCAAGTGT
>CAZPGZ010000086.1:0-3067 GCA_964586075.1 uncultured Nitrospiraceae bacterium
GCGCCCGCCTTCAGGTCATCAAGATTTCTTTTGGAAAGCTTGCCATAGTCCTTGAAACTCGACACGCGATAATAGACATCGCCATCCACAACATACGCATGTCCCTTCGCAAGCAACCCCTTGATTACCTCGATCATCTCCGGGATATGCTCAGTGGCTTTCGGTTCAATGTCCGCCTTCCCCACTCCGAGGCGCCTCATGTCGGTCTGATACGCTTCAATATATTTACGCGCCACTTCTGCCGGGGTGACCTCTTCTTCATGAGCGCGGTTGATGATCTTGTCGTCCACATCGGTGAAATTTCGGACATACTTTACCGCAAAACCTTTGCGTCGAAAGTAGCGCTGGATCAGATCAAATGCCACGGCGCCGCGCGCATGTCCGAGATGGGAATAGTCATACACCGTTACGCCACACGCATACATCGTTACCTTGCCGGGGCGCAAGGGGACAAATTCCTCCTTTTTCCCGGTAAGCGTGTTAAACAGTTTGATCATGGATAGTGTTTCCTCGTATACTTCTGATATACTGTAATTAGTTTTATTATAGTCTAAAAAATTGCAGTCCGCGCAAAATTGAAATTTTATAGATTGCATGTTTATTTGTCAAGGTTTTTAAAAAAAGGAGTTTCTTTGATGAGTACAAAACACTCGCGGTTTGTTGTGCATGAGCACAAAGCCACTCGGCTCCATTATGATTTCCGTCTCGAAATCGACGGAGTGCTGAAATCCTGGGCCATCCCCAAGGGTCCGTCACTAAATCCCGCCGACAAACGGCTCGCGGTCTCAGTTCCTGACCATGAGCTTTCCTATATAGATTATGAAGGAATAATTCCGGAAGGCAGCTACGGAGCCGGACCGGTTGTCATCTGGGATCAGGGCGAGTTCATTCCGCTCGACACTCACGATCCGGCAGCATCACTTCACACCGGGAAACTCACCTTTGAGTTGAAAGGCAAAAAGCTAAAAGGAGCCTTTACACTTGCCCAGATGAAAAACCTTCCCAAAAATACGGGGAAGGAATGGCTCCTCATGAAGAAGAAAGACACCCACGCTGAACCGGATTTCATGCTCAAAACAGAATTGACGCCTGCGAGGCTGTCAAAGCTGAAGGAACGCACTCCTCCCTGCGACACGGACTGATTGCAAAAACCATGTCGATCTGTACCTTTTCAGGATGTGGCTATTTACTTCCGTTGCACGAAAAAAATCTTGAGTTCCACCGGACAACATACTATAGTAGCTTTGTGGTTTGTATCGTAATGCCGGTATGTTTTTAAACATTCAGGAGATGCTGATGTCCAGATCCGACAGGTTTCTCAAAGCATGCAAGCGTGAACCGGTAGATTGCACCCCGGTCTGGATGATGCGGCAGGCCGGAAGATATCTGCCGGAATATCGCGAGATACGCGCCAAACATACGTTTCTGGAAATGTGCAAAACTCCGGAACTCGCCGCGGAAATCACGATCCAGCCGCTCCAGCGTTATGAAATCGACGCCGCTATTATTTTTGCGGACATCCTGCTCCCGCTCGAACCCATGGGCATCGGGCTTGAGTTTGCCAAAGGCGAGGGGCCGGTGATTCATAATCCTGTCCGGACCATGGCGGACGTAAAGAACCTCAAACCCATTGACGCTGCCAAACAGATCACATACCTGATGCAGGCCATCAAACTCGTGCTGAAAGAGCTGCATGGAATGGTGCCGCTCATCGGATTCTCGGGTGCGCCGTTTACTCTCGCAAGCTATATTATTGAAGGCGGCGGCTCCAAAAATTATGAATATGCCAAGACAATGATGTTTACCGACCCGAAAGTCTGGCATAAGCTCATGGAGCATCTGACCGGGGTCATTATCAATTACCTGAACGCTCAAATCGATGCCGGCGTGCAGGTGGTCCAGCTGTTCGATTCCTGGGTCGGCACGTTGGGCCCCAGTGATTATCGTGAGTTTGTGCTTCCGCATCAGAAAATGGTCATTGCCGGAATCAACAAAAGCGTGCCGCTCATTCACTTCGCGAACGGCGCGGGACATCTCCTCGAGATGGTTGCCGAAGCCGGCGGCGACGTAATCGGCCTTGATTGGCGATGCAATCTTGACGACGCGTGGAAACGCGTTGGATATGACAAGGGTGTTCAGGGCAATCTGGATCCGCTCACGCTGTTCGGCACAAAAAAATTCATCCGGAAGAGAACAAAAGACATCCTTGACGCTGCCGGCAGCAGGAATGGCCATATCATGAATCTGGGCCACGGCATTCTGCAACAGACACCGCTTGAAAACGCGGCAGAGTTCATAAATGCAACACACGAACTGAGCAAACGGGAAGAACAGGAATCGCACAAATATCGGCGTCCCTGTTTTCCCTGATTCTTGTTGCCTTGTTTCCAATATTATATGTCCGATAAAATCGCAATTATTCTCATTGCCCTGGGCGGTCCGGGATCACTCGAAGAAGTCGGGCCTTTCATGGCCGCGTTTATGGGAAGGCCTGCTCCCCCTCCTGTTGTCTCCACCGTCATTGAGCGTTATAAGCTGATCGGAAACAAATCCCCTCTTCCTGAAATTGTGAGAAAGCAGGCAGAAGCACTCGAAAAAGAACTTGGCAATAACTACCAAGTGCATGAAGGATTCAGGTACTCCCAACCAACCATTGCGGACTCATTTCAAAAAGCCATCGAAAATGGCGCAACCCGGATCATTGGCCTATCCCTGTCGCCTTTTGAAACAGAAATCACGACAGGAGCTTACCGAAGCGCGTTCGAATCCCTGGAAAGCACCGGGGTCACCAAACAGTTCATCCCCAGCTGGCACAATAATCAACTCTTTATCAAAGCTTGGCAGGAGAAGATTGAGGAAGGACTTAGTAGGTTTCCAGAAACAGAACGCAAGGACGCAGTCGTTCTTTTTTCAAGCCACAGCATTCCTGTGCGATATATCAACGCGGGCGATCCCTATCAAAAACAGATTGAAGAAACAGTCAAGTTTCTTGTGGAGGGGATGGGTCTAAAACATTGGCGCATAGCCTGGCAAAGCAAAGGTGCACGAGCAACCGAACCGTGGCTTG
>CAZPGZ010000087.1:0-2678 GCA_964586075.1 uncultured Nitrospiraceae bacterium
CTTTGCATAGTGCGGTATCTGCTCCAAGGTTTATATCAAAACTACACTCGCAGACGGAGACGTCGTCGATAAAATAATAAGGAGACATTATACCAACCAAATCTATATAATTCGTATGTAAATTATCTCTGAAATTCCCAATTGTAATATGCTTTTCACCTCCATTTGCAATAAGGCTACCATTTACTTTAACCCAATTAACTGTATCTGATATAATACCTTTATGGTTTTCAATCTGAGGTTGTAATGCAAACAGATTACTACTTTTTAATACAGTATCTATTGAAAAATACATGCCAATATTTTCAACTGCACCTTTGCTGAAATTCCTTAACGATGTGTATAGTTCTCCGCAATATCTTTTATTCTTCTTCAAAGAATCAGAAAGAACACCCAATAAATATTCCCTATAGTTATGATATATCCAAGAACCATATAAATAAATACCAGACATCCCTACACCAGTTTTTGGAAGTTGCCAATTGTAAATATTAATTAAATTTTGATTTGTAGTACATATATTATAATAATCTGATGACCCCCCCCCCCCAAGACAATCTGACCATGGAATTGCATAATATATTTGAGAACTGTAACTCGGACAATTAATATATTGTTCAAAAGATGGATTAATAACTAGGTTTCCAGTTAACAATTTTTGTGCATAAGAATTATTAAGCACAAATAATAGAAGTAAAATATAAAATGTTATTTTGTTCATTTTTAAAAAACAGTGTGTAAGTTTTTATACTTACACACTTTAAAATTATAAAATATTATTTAATAATGGTAAATTTAGATTTAAAAGTTTCGGTATTGGTGCGAACCGATATAAAATAGATCCCATTTTTAAGCTTGGCAGTATTTAACTGATACTGGGCTTGGGTTTGGCTTAGGGTTTCAGTAAGCACTTTTGCCCCTGTATGGTTATAAACATCAACTACAAAACCACCTTCAATAGCATTGGCAAATGATAAGGTGATGTTATTGGAAGCAGGATTAGGAAATACACTCAGCATTTCAGCTTCGGCTATTCCTCCATCTCCTTTGCTGAACTGTACATTCGGATTGCTATAGTCAATATCTATCCCTAACATATAGCGTGCTATATAAACACCTTCGCCACCTTCCCATGGTGTATAATTGGTTGCAATATCGTATAAAGTTTGATATTGCCCGGGTGTTAATTCATAGCTGTCGCGGGCAAAGGTAATAAGATAGATATGGTTTACTACACGTTGGTTATAGGCTATTAAAGTTGAATCGATTATCTGACCATTTTTAACCAGAGCCTGATCGATATTGCCTTCGGCTATTAAGGTTTCCAATGCATCGAACTTACCTATATTACCATTGCTTTCGTTATTAAAGAAATCCTGATACATATAATCGTCAGCACCTCCCATAGTCATTATCCATGGGTTTTCTTTTAAAGTCTGATACAATATATAGCGGTTGTATTCGCGGAATTGCTCGTTCAGATCGGGATACTCCAGTTCGTCGCGTACAATGGCTCCAAATTTCTCCTCACGTTCTTCCAGTGTCATTTCTTTAATAGAAGACGGTGGGCAACTTAAATTGCACAAATTAGTTGAATTTGGCAACGTAGGAAGGGGTTCAATTTTTTGATCAGTAGGGTTAGGACTATAGTTTTCAGGATTATAATTAACAGATGCTGCATTATCATAATACCATTTAATTGCTGGATTTGCAGGAGTACCATCTGGCAGATTACTATTTAATGCCCATAGTTTACGTTCAACCTGCTGTCCTAAATAAATTCCGGTATAATTTCCCATTGGAGTCCAATGGTTATCAGTTCTTATTTTTTCAGTACCTTGGTTGGTAATACTGGCATGCTGATTGAAAAGAAAACCATAAAAATCGGATTCAAGGGTATTGCAGTAAAATTGGGTTAAATCGGAACAACCATATACATTGATACCTGCACCCATATATTTAACATGGTTCTGCTGTATTTCAGCATTTTGAGTTTGCTCTACAGATATCCCATGCAATATGTTTGCCATAGGTTCTGATGGTAAAAATGCAGTAAGCCTGTCAATTGTATTACATTTGACATAAGCAGCCGGGCAGTTTTGTACTACTATTCCTTTAGTGGCATTATTGGGATGAGCTACTTTTACGGTATTTTCATTTATATCAACAAAAAATGTACGATATTGCGAAAGTCGTTGCGATTTACAATTGCCTACATAAATTCCCATGCCTCGTGTTTTAACACTGTTATTATTAATGCTTAAGTTAATGAATCCAGGCTGAGTTTTCAATACTTGTATGCCCTTATAAGGGGAGGTGCCATTAGAGCAGTTTTCAACAATATTGTTATTGATTACACTATAGTTCAGCGGGTCGAGTACATCAATCGCATTTAAAGATGCTCTAACAATATTAGAACTAATAATTGCTTTTTCGTTATAAACCTTTATGCCATTTACACAATTATCGAAAGTATTTGTAAAGCCAATTTCAACTTTTTTGGGAGCATTAATAAAAGTCTGATTATTAGTAAACGTATGTGCACTGTGAATAGCTGTTGGTTTACATACTAATAATGGATTGGTAAGGCTTTGGCATTGATACGGGTTGTTTGGATTATCAGCAATATCTATAAAATGATTACCATAAACTCTTATATATGAATTTAAACTATAAAT
>CAZPGZ010000088.1:0-2584 GCA_964586075.1 uncultured Nitrospiraceae bacterium
CTCTCAAATTTTGCCTTCGCCATGCTCTCCGCCTCCTGTCCGGGAAGTGAAAAAAAGTAGTTGTTATTCGATAATCAGGTAATACAATACGCTCTGTACTGGAGCCCATGAGCGGGATTGAACCGCTGACCTCATCCTTACCAAGGATGTGCTCTACCAACTGAGCTACATGGGCAACATAGCAACTCAAACGGTTTGCACCGTCTCATAGATATGGAGCGGGAAACGGGATTCGAACCCGCGACCCCCAGCTTGGAAGGCTGGCGCTCTAGCCAGCTGAGCTATTCCCGCGTTCTGCAATAAACAATGTATGGTGGGGAGGGGAGGATTCGAACCTCCGTAGGCTGACGCCGACAGATTTACAGTCTGTTCCCTTTGGCCGCTCGGGAACCTCCCCATTGTAAAAAACTAGCCGCTGAACAATTTACCGACTTGGCATTTCTAAAAAAACTGGAGCCACCGAAGGGACTCGAACCCCCGACAGGCTGATTACAAATCAGCTACTCTACCAACTGAGTTACGGTGGCAGAACCTTCTGGACACACCACGTCCCCTCGTTTTACTGTTTCCTGAGGAATTTAGTTTTAGAATGCGTGTACAAGCACTATGAGGCTTGCAGAGAAACAACTGCCACGCCCAAAGAATTGTAATTATAAAAGAATACAAGTGTTCTTGTCAAGGAAAAAGATAGCTGACCGTTAAAGGGGGTTTTTCTCAGGAACGGCCCGAGGAACAACGGAACCGTCATTTTTGCTTCTTTTGTTGCTGCCGCAGGATTTCATACAATATTACTCCCGCCGCAACCGACACATTAAGCGAAGTAATTTTTCCCCTGAGCGGCAAGGAAACCACATAATCACAGTGGTCACGCACTAATCTGCGGATTCCACTGTCCTCTCCTCCAAGAACAAGGGCGGTTGGACGACACAGGTCTGCATCCCAGTAAACCATATCACCGTCCGCTTCAACTCCGACTACCCATACTCCGTTCTTCTTCAACTCTTCTATTGTATTAACGATATTTACTACTTTGACAACCGGCACGTATTCCAGTGCGCCCGCCGCCGTCTTTGCCACTGTTTCTGTCAGCCCCACGGCCCGGCGCTCAGGAATTATCACGCCATGCACTCCCGCAGCATCAGCCGTCCGCAGGATTGCGCCAAGGTTTCGCGGGTCTTCCACACCGTCCAGAATAATAAAAAGCGGCGTTTCTCCACGCTGGGCGGGAATACGCAAAACGTCGTCAAGCGTGGAATATTCAACAGCCGCGGTTATTGCCAGGACGCCCTGATGCAGGGCATGCGGCACTTCCCGATTCAAATGATCACGTGTCGCAAATCTGACTTCAATTCCTTTTTCCTGTGCGAGCCTGATAATTGTCTGCACATCCCGGTCTTTCTTGCGCTGTTCTGAAACGAGAAGCCGTTGAACAGGACGGCCTGCTTTAAGCGCCTCAGCCACCGGATTAATCCCGACTATTTTATCTTTAGACATAAATTCATATTTACCATTGCGGAGGTTTTGGACGGCATGCCCAAACAGCTGCGTTTCTACTTCGGCTTCCAGGCAGTGCCGTCCGGTCGGTCGAAAAGCTCTATGCCGCCTTCATCAAGAACTTTCCTGATGCGGTCTGCTTCCGCCCAATCCTTGCGCTGCCGGGCCTCGTTCCGCAAACCGATATATTCTTCTATTTGCTCAACCGACATCGTCACTTTGCTGTCCATCCGCCGGCCTTCCTGGAACCATTCTTCCGGATCGCGAACAAACAGCCCGAGCGTTTCGCCTACATTGTTGAAAGCGTCGAGGGCCGTCGAAAGAATAATATATGCGGCGTCTTCACGTTTCTGATCGATTTCCGCCAGATATTTGTTCACGTCACGCACTAGATCGTAAACAATGCCGATGGCAAACGCGGTGTTAAAATCATCGTCCATGGCTTCTTCGAAAGCGTGCGGAAGGTTTAATATCTTTTCGTACAGAGGGCGGGCGGCCGCCTCAATGACTTCCTCAGGTTTGACCGGAGGAGGAGTCTTGCCCGAAAGAAATTTCTTGAGCGACTCTTTCATCCGGTAAAAACGGTCCAGACCCGCGCGCGCGTCTTTGAGATTTGCATCGGAAAAATCTATCGGACTGCGATAATGCGTCGAAAGAAGAAATAGACGGACAATTTCTGCATCATACTGGTCGAGTATTTCTCGAATAGTAAAAAAGTTGCCGAGTGATTTCGACATCTTTTCAGCGTTGATGTTCACAAAGCCGTTGTGGAGCCAGTAGTGCACAAATGGTTTGCCGGAATATCCTTCACTCTGGGCAATCTCATTTTCATGGTGCGGAAACACGAGGTCTTTGCCCCCGGCATGAATGTCGAATGTTTCCCCAAGATGTTTGAATCCCATGGCGGAACATTCAATATGCCAGCCGGGCCTTCCCGGCCCCCACGGGCTTTCCCATGCAGGTTCGCCCGGTTTGGAAGCTTTCCACAACGCAAAATCGAGAGGATCGACTTTGCGGTCATCCACCTCAACACGGGCGCCCGCCTTCAGGTCATCAAGATTTCTTTTGGAAAGCTTGCCATAGTCCTTGA
>CAZPGZ010000089.1:0-2401 GCA_964586075.1 uncultured Nitrospiraceae bacterium
GTAAGCGTCCAGTAAACCCCATCTTGTTTCTGTAGTGATGGATTTGTGAAGATGGATCCGGTCGCGTGGAGATGCCTGGCGGACCGGAGGCGCATGATGACAGAGGCGGCGAGACGGTGGTCGGAGGTGATTCAGGAACAGCGAGAAAGCGGGCAGACTCGGCGTGCGTTCTGCGAAGCGCGAGGCTTGAAGGTCGGGACGTTCGCGTGGTGGAAGCGGAAGCTGCGGCTTGGGTCGACGGGGGATGAGCCTCGAGGGTCGCCTGGTCGGCCGCGTGGTGTCAGGCCCGGGTTTGTCGAAGTCCGGGTGTCGGGTGAGGCGGCAGGGTTCCGGTACGAGATCACCCTGTCGCGTGGGCGGACGGTCCGCGTAGCAGGCGGATTGGACTTCGAGGAACTCAGGCGGTTGATCGCCATGGTGGAGGGCGTATGCTGAGTCTTCCTCCGAGTGTTCGGGTGTTCGTGTCGACGCTGCCGACGGACATGCGGTGGAGCTTCGACAGTCTGGCGGCGTTGGTACGGGAGGTGATCCATCAGGACCCGCTGAGCGGGCATCTGTTCGTCTTCTTCAACCGTCCGCGGAATCGCGTGAAGGTGTTGCTGTGGGACCGGACCGGCTACGGATTGTGGTACAAGCGACTGGAAGTGGGCGTGTTTGTTCTGCCCCGATCTGACGGGAAGCGCGTGGAGCTGACGGCGGCGGATCTGTCGCTGATTCTGGAAGGAATCGACCTGTCCATGTCGCGACGAGGCAAGCGGTTCTCGCTTCCTCGGCCCGCGTGAAATTGTTTTCATTTCCTGGAAATTCTTCTGCAACATTCTGGCACGAACTGCGTAGAAAAGGGCGAAGATCATGGACGATCGACGCCCATCTATGACAGCACCTTGTCCCGCGAATGATGTCGCCATTCCGAACGATCTGACGACCTGTCAGATGATGATCCGAGCACTGCACGAGGCGTTGGTGAAGTCGCATCGGCGGAACGAGCAACTCGAACATCGTCTCGAGCAACTGCTGAAGTGGCGATTCGGTCCGAAGGCGGATCGGTTTGACCCGAAGCAGTTGACGCTGTTCGCGACGGAGATGCTGGCGAAGACCGAGTTGCCGGCGCCGAAGGCAGAGCCGAAGGTCACCGTTGCTCGCAAGGGTCACGGCCGGAGTCGGCTGCCTGAAGGGCTTCCCCGTCAGCAGGTCGTTCACGACCTGACGGAAGACGAGAAGCGATGCCCGTGCTGTGGCGAGATGCGGGTTCGAATCGGACAGGAGACGAGCGAGCAACTGGAATATGAGCCGGCGAAGCTCTACGTGATCGAGCACGTCCGTCCGACGTATGCGTGTACGACGTGTGGCGGCCAGGTCGAGACGGCCCGCAAGCCGCTGCAGCCGATTGAAAAGGGGGTGGCGGGACCTGGGCTGCTGGCGCAGGTGATCACGGCCAAGTACGGGGACCACCTTCCGCTGTACCGTCAGGAGGCGATCCTGGGCCGAAGCGGCCAGGCGATCCCGCGATCGACGACGTGCGGCTGGGTGGCCAGTTGTGCCGCCTTGGTCCGGCCCCTGGTGGATCGGATGACGGCGATCATCCAGCAGAGCCGATCGATCAATACGGATGACACACCGGTCCCGGTGCTGGATCCCAAGCGAGACAAGACACGCGAAGGCCGGATCTGGGTGTACGTGGGAGACAAGGATCATCCCTACACGGTATTCACCTACACGCCGACTCGGAATCGGGACGGTCCGGCGCAGTTCTTCAAAGACTATACAGGCTACATTCAGGCGGACGCGTACGGAGGCTATGATTCCCTGTTCAAGCCGAAGGGGAATAACGTACCTGTTCCGACCGAAGTGGGCTGCTGGGCGCATGCGCGGCGGAAGTTCGTGGAGGCCGAGCGGAGTGATGCGTTGCGGTCGCACACGGCGGCGGCGATGATCCGGGAGTTGTACGACGTCGAGCGCGAGGCCAAAGACGTCGATGCGGAGTCACGCCGCGTGATGCGGCAGGCGAAGTCGGTACCGGTCCTGACGAAGCTCAGGACGTGGCTGAACGAGCAGAGCGTGCAGGTCCTTCCGAAGAGCCCGATGGGTGAGGCGATCGGGTATTGCCTGGGCAACTGGAAGGCGTTGAGCGAGTATGTGAATGACGGCGCTCTGGCGATCGACAACAACGCGGCGGAGAACGCGATCCGACCCATCGTCCTGGGCCGGAAGAACTGGCTGTTCGCCGGAAGTGACAATGGCGGACGCACGGGTGCGCTTCTGGCGAGTCTCGTCGCCTCATGTAAGCGGCATGGTGTGGACCCGTTCGCGTACCTGAAGGACGTGCTCACGCGAATTGCCGGAACACCGGTCAGCCAGCTCGATCAATTCCTGCCCGATCGATGGAAGGCCGCTCACACCC
>CAZPGZ010000090.1:0-2290 GCA_964586075.1 uncultured Nitrospiraceae bacterium
TAGGATATTTCTTGCAATTCAAGACAAAACTCCGTTACGCGGAGTTTTTGTTTTGATTATTGCATCAATGACATTATCAAAATTGAATAGTATGGTTTAGCCATAGCCTTCAACATAAACGAAGGAGAATAGCGATGAAACCAAACAAAGCGGAAGAGCTTTTTGCAATGTTAAACGAAACAGTATTGATTGTTCCGGTTGAGAAAATCTACGAGGCAATAACTTGATTAATTCCGCTAACGCGTCCGAGGTTTTACCAGAGAATACGACCAGTGAGGTTGTAGCGACTGCCAATACGATCGCGGCCACCTCAACAAGTTTGTCGAGGTTTCACCTCGACAAACTTGTTGAGGTGGAATCTTTAAACGCAGGAATATGATTAATTTACTTATTTTGTAAAGTTATTATTGACATTTTTTGCAAAAGGTGCATAATCTTAGCAGATTAAGACTTTCGTCAGGTGATTGAGAATGAAATTGCTCTTTAGAAAATTAGCATTAGTTATGTTAATGCTCATGGCGATTGTGAGTGTGAGCGTATGTATCGCGGATTCGTCCAGTTTCAGGGCTGGAAGCAAAGCGGTTTACGGGGTTGATGAAACATTCCCCGGAACTAGCGCCAACCTTGATATCACGGTTGTTGGCAATAATAACCAGGTGACCGTGGATCAAGGCGCGCAGCGGGGCGAAGTTATCGGAACTACCAGTTCCGCTGGAGCAAGCAGAACACCCGTAGCCGATACGGCGACCGTAACCCGCAGAAGCGAGACTTCCAGTTATGGGGCGATCGATTATGGGGCGGCTAATTACGATATGCCGCCGGTAAGCAACGACGAGGGCGATGTCTGTTTAATGCCCCCGTACAACCCTAACGACGCCAATGACAAGACCAAATTTTGGTATTATATTGGTTGTTTCATTGACTGCGATCAGCTGACAATCGACGACTCGATTTTAATGGTAAAAATCCCGTTAAGAGATACGCTGATTGCTTTGCAGGGAACTGCGGTTAGTACAACAAATTCAGCTGAAGTCGGTAAATTCATCCGAAGCAAGTGGATTGGTCCGTTGATCACGACCTCAGACAACAGGCTTTACGCCTTTACCATATCCGATAATAACGGAAAGTGCGTAGAGTGCTTCGAGGTCTTGTTCAATACCGGTACCATCCAGTTTAACAGTCTGGGATGGGCGGAGATCGATTTCAGCGGCTCGGGGGCGCAGTTGCCTCGAAACAGGGTCCGTCCTGAAAGTGCTTATATGATTGTCTAGGTTATGACATTGCTATGGTGATTCTTACCATTTTGGGAGGTAGCCATAGCTTTTTTTATTGAGTGCAATACCGCGGGGTTTTGTCCCGGGGATGAATGGCAAGGAATCAAACTTTTCCGATCGCGAAGCGTTAGCGCCGCGAAGGAATACCTCGAGGTTCTGCTTCGATGTGGTTTATTTTGAATGACAGTAACCACTCGTTGAAAATCACAAAATAAGCTTAAAATGCAAGTTTAATGAGGTTGCACCTCGACGATTACATCGAGGAGCAACCTCAAATACAAATTCGGATTTTCCGGGAAGGTCTAACCTTCGCGTCCTCGCGAGGGTTAGACCTTTTAAAATACAAATACCCGGTGAGTGGTTACGGATGACATTCTTGACATTTAAATCAATATATTCTATAATTAACTACAATAAGCGTAAACGGTATTTTAGCTTAATTTATTCTTAATTAATTTGATAAATATGAATTATTTTGCCAAAAGTATCTGTATCGCGCTGTCGAGCTTGACGGTGTTAGTTTTATTTGGTTTGCCGATGATTCCGGCAAGCGTATTTGGTTTTACCGGCTCGACTTCCGGCGTTACTTATACCGGCAGCGGAACCAGTTCGGGAAGTACCAGCTATTACGGTTCATCGGGAAGTACCGGTTCCTATACCGGCTCGACTTCCGGCGTTACTTATACCGGCAGCGGTGTTTGTTCGGGCGGAAGTTGCGGTTCAACGGGCTCCGGCTATACCGGCTCGACTTCCGGCGTTACTTATACCGGCAGCGGTGTTTGTTCAGGCGGAAGTTGCGGCGGAACGACTTATACTCCTACTCCTACTCCTACTTGTACTTCCGGGTGTTGCGGTTCCAATTGTACTCCGAGTTGCACTAATCAATGTTCCAATTCCGGCAGGCGCGAATGTTACGGCAACGGCTACCATACCTGCGGCAATTATGATTCCGATTCCTGTTTGGAATGGGGCGCGGTGACCAACTGCGCCAGCGATGAAACTTGCAACAACGGTTC
>CAZPGZ010000091.1:0-1980 GCA_964586075.1 uncultured Nitrospiraceae bacterium
CTTAGTTGTATCGTAATTCTTTTTGGCGTAGCAGCTGCAGTTGCAAAGGTTCAGGTTCGGGGCGGTCCGTGGGCAACAGTAGTATTTGCCGGGGGCGCATCCGGTATTAAAACCGCAGTTCAGATTGCTGCCACAGGGATTGGCTACCAGGAGATAAGTGCCTCGGGAAGAAGCTTCGGCTTCCGCCTGCGAACAGATAAACGGCGCGGTCGGCTCAGTGCTAAGATCTTCCCCGATTGATACCCCGCTGAGAGCAACCATGCAGAGTGAAACAAATACCACTATTTTGCCATACCTATGCATCTTTGTCTCCTTCCGAAAATGTTAGTGTGCTCCACTGTTGCAGATAATATAGAATGGAACATATTTCGTTGCACATTCACCGTCAAGAAATAGATTTGTGGAATTGACTGTAGTTTAGCGAAATTTATGCTTAGCATCCTATTCACGCCTGATTTTGAGATGCCTTGACAACCCATTCAAACATCCTTGACAAGCGGCAGGATATCCATAATAATCATCAAATATTTGATGCTAGGCCCGATTTCCTGTCGGTTTCCGGATTGTCGCATCGTATGGGCATAAAAAAAACAAAAAGCGGAGTGCCTGTTCTGCTGATCCTGCTGATTCTCCTCCTGTGTGGATGCAGCGATAATAATAGTACTGCGCCTCTCGTCCGGCAAGGCATGATCAATCTTACTGCAGTGGATATGACGCGATCCGCTCCCGTGCGGCTCGACGGTGAATGGGAGTTTTACTGGGACCGCCTGCTCGTACCAAAAGATTTTCGCGGCCTGCAGGCTCCGGCGATTACGGGATTTCTCGCTCTTCCCGGATCCTGGAATGGATTCAAGCTGAATGGGAAAAAGTTGAGTGGAGCCGGGTTTGCAACGTTCCGGCTCCGTGTCTTGCCGGGTCCTGCCGGACAAGACCTGGGATTGCACATCGGCTTGATGAACTCTGCTTACAAACTATGGGCGAACGACAAATTGCTTCTTGAAAATGGCGTGATCGGTAAAAATGCAGCGGAAGAAATTCCGATACAATCCTTTCAGCAAGTCAAATTGCGGACCGAAAACCGACCGATCGAACTGGTGCTGCAAATATCCAACTTCCATGATCGCGAGGGAGGCGTTATATCCCCGCTGCTTCTCGGAGATCCGGATAAACTGGCTGCGCAATGGGTAAAAGAGCGCTCTCTGACACTGATCAGCATCGGCAGCCTCATGGTTATGGGCGTGTATCATATTTTTCTATACATTTTCCGCACAAAGAGCACGGCGCCGCTCTATTTCGGCCTGTATTGCCTGCTCTGGATGGTGTTTTCCCTGACCAACAATGCAAACGGTTGGCCGGTGCGTGTGCTTATCGGAGATATTCCCGCGTGGCTGTTAAACCGCATTGATTTGATCTGCGTCGTAATTTCGGTTCCGGTTATTTACGGATTCGTGAGATCCCTCTATCCTCAGGAGTTCTCTTTTCGAGTGCAGCAGGTGACCTGGTTTGCGGCATCAGTTTATCTGGTCCCCGGGCTGCTCGCATCGACCATGATGTTTACCTCGCTTATATATCTCTATTACATTTTCTGTATGGCCCTGATATGCTACATGGTGACAATGCTGGGTGTGGCAATACGAAGAGAGCGGGAAAGCGCATCCTATATTCTGCTGGGATTTCTTGGTTTGGGGCTCGTTTCCATCAACGATATGCTTTATGACCTGCAGGTGATCCGGTCGGTATACCTTATGGAAGTTGGTATGCTCGGTTTTATTCTGCTTCAGGCGTGTGCGTTGTCCCGGCGATTTTCACGGGCTTTTTCCTCGGTAGAGCAGCTGTCGGGAGAGCTGGGGGACAAGAATGTGATTCTGGAACGGGAAATTGTAGAGCGGACGAGGTTAGAACGGGAGATCATAAGCACGAGTGAAGAAGAACGCCGCCGGATCAGCCGCGAACTTCATGACGGATTGTGCCAGAAGCTGA
>CAZPGZ010000092.1:0-1783 GCA_964586075.1 uncultured Nitrospiraceae bacterium
ATTAGACCACATCAGGACATTACAGGCAATGCAGCTAATGGAAAATCTGGGTTAAAACTTTCTGTTTGTCTCCGGTATTCGACCCGATTTTCTGCGCAGCGCCAAAAGGCTTTTGGCTTGGTTCTTTCTGGTCGGTCGGGTTGGTATTTGCCCCTCTTGCTTAATAAGTTACATAACTTACCAGCGTCAGCCACGCCCGTTTTGAAGAATGTAGACCTGACCCTCATGTTTCCCATGGCCGGTCATGATCCGCCGCATCATTGGTGACAATAGGCCCTTGCCGGGTCGCAGCAAAAGATGGAAGTGGTTGGCCATCAAAGCCCAAGCATAGAGACGCGGCCCATCCGGGTTGCTGATTTCATCGGAAAGGCGTTTGAGGAAGCCTTGCCGGTCTTCATCACAGCGGAAAATATCACCGCCTTCTATGCCCCTAGCCATTACGTGGTGCACCAAGCCAGGTATGTCTATTCTCGGTTGCCTCGGCATAGTCTCCCCAGTTCAAGACAACAACCTTCATAACCTACCAACGTCCCCTCAGGTTGTTCCTGTTGTTTTCCCCTTCAGGTTCGGTCATAGGCACACCTGGGGCACCGATTTTCAAAGAACCTGATCACTTCAGGCAGTCATTCTCAGCTTTACCGGTCGGTTTGAGCAACAGGCCGTCAAGGGTTGACCTCTATTGGTTCTCTATTGGTTCTCCAATTCTGCGGGGGCGGCCCTTGAAACTTGAATTTTCAACTTTCAAGGGCCGGCTCCTTCGTTACCTCTTCCGTTGGGATTCAAGTTTTCAGTATTCCATTTTCAAGGTCAGACCCCTATGCCTTCTGCGGGAATTAAGGAGCTTGATTGCATTCCGGATCAGGCTGAAGAAAGAAGAGCACGCGCTACGGATGCGGCTGAGAAACAACGTGTTTGCGCAATATTTCCCCGAACTGGACAAGCTCTATATCCGGGCAGGCCAGCCGGACGACCTGGTTTTGTCGATCGCTCAACACTGTCTGGACCCGAGAGAAATCGCCGGGATGACTTTCGAGGCATTCCTGAAGCTGATCACGCCGAGAAAGATCAGGATAGAATCGGAAAAGCGCCTGCGTGAGCTTTGGGAGGCCGCCAAGGAGTCCGCCGGCTGCCTGGTGCATGACGCGGCCAGATGGGAGGCCCGGAGCCTGGTAAACAAACTGAAGGCGGCCCGGGAAACCGTCAAAGACAACGAAAAGCTGATGCATAAGGTAGCGCAGCAGTTTCCGGAGTATGAATGTCTTCTGTCCATTCCGGGTTTCGGTCCTATTGTCTCGGCCATGGTCCTTGCCGCCATCGGCAACCCTTTCCGGTTTGAGAACCGGAAACAGATATTGCGCCTGGCGGGGCTGGATTTGAGCGCCGAACGAAGCGGCAAGAACAGCGACAGCGCCAAGCCGGTGATTTCAAAACAGGGGAAGGCGGCTCTACGGTATGCGCTGGTACAGGCGGCCATGGTTGCTTCCTCGTTGAACCCGGTCATCAGGAGCTACTACAGCAAGCTGCTCAAAGGGCGTGAGCTCGAACGCGGCATCAAGCTGAAGATGAAGGTCAAGCTGGCGGCAAAGCTGCTGGTTGTCGCGTGGACGCTGATGAGGCGCAGAGAACAATTTAAACCTTCCTGCTTCACAGGGTAAGATAACCTACCACGAAGCAGGCAGTCCCCGGCGAGATGAGCCCGTTTAAGTGCGTTGAGGCATACGACCTCGGGAGGGACAATACCGGGCATCTCACTGAATCTTGGAGCTTTGATAAGGAATGATTG
>CAZPGZ010000093.1:0-1587 GCA_964586075.1 uncultured Nitrospiraceae bacterium
ATGGCCCCTGGGTTCTTCCTTGCTGATGAGGTTGCCGTTCTTGTCGTAGGTGTAGCGAATGCCGCTGTTGTTGCAGTGTCCCTGTTTGATGCTCTGCCCGACCAGCTGGTTCCCCTGGTTGTACTGGTAGGAAAGCTTCTTTTCCGGGCCGGTGAGGCGGTTGCCGACCGGGTCGTAGGTGAAGCTTTCGGTTGACGCATGGTGCTCCTTCTTGCCGGTGGCGGCGCTGAGGAGGCGATAGATCAGGTCGTAGGTATAGCTCGTCTTTCCGTCCGGTTCGGTTCTGGAGAGGCGGTTGCCCACCTTGTCGAGGGTGTAGCTGAAGCTGTCGATGATCTTGTTGCGGGAGTTCCGGTGGATGAGGGAGGTGAGCCGTCCCGCGCTGTCGTAGCTGTACCTTGCGGTTGTGCCGTTGGGAGAGGAGAGCTTGGTCCTTCGTCCGAGACTGTCGTAGGCAAAGGTGAAGGATCTGCCGTCTTCGTCGGTAAGCGTCGCAAGTCTTCCCGCGGTGTCATACCCATAGTTCACAAAGGAGCCGTCGGGATAGGTGAGCTTCGTCTTTCTCCCGCCCAAGTCGTAGTCGTAGCGGACCGTCCTGTTGCTGGAATCGGTGGTGGAGACCATCATGTTGTTCGTGTCGTAGGCAAAGGTGTAGGAGATGTTCCTGTTGGTGGCGGTGAGGATGTTTCCCCTGGCGTCATAGGTGAAGCTCTCTTCGCCTGCGTCGGGATAGCTCTTTTTGAGGAGCCTGCCGTTGCCGTCGTAGCTGTAGCTGATGGTGCTGCCGTTGGCGTCTGTTTTTGAGGCGAGATTGCCCTTGATGTCATAGCTGTAGCTGGTTGCGTTGCCCAGCGGGTCGGTCTCTTTGACCAGCCTCCCCAGGGTGTCGTACTGGTAGGCGGTGAAGTTGCCGTTGGCGTCGGTCAGGGCGGTGAGCTTGTCCGTTCCGCCGCCGCAGGAGGCGCAGCCGGAGCCGCCGTAGGTGTAGACGGTTACATTGCCCAGGGCGTCTTTTGTTTTTATGACCTGGCCCTTGGCGTTGTATTCATAGGTTGTTGTGTTCCCGTTGGCGTCGGTCTCGGAGATCCGGTTGCCGGCAAGGTCGTAGCCATAGGTCGTGACATTGCCGTTGGGGTCGATGGTCTTCACGAGCTGGTTCTTGGCGTTGTACTCGTAGCGGGTGACGGCCCCCAGGCTGTCGGTCATGGTGATCATGTTGCCCGAGGCGTCGTAGGTGTAGCTCGTCTTCGCGCCGGTGGCGTCGGTGACCGAGGCGAGGTTGCCGGAGGTGTCGTAGGCCAGGGTGGTTGTCTGGCCCAGGGGGGTGATGACCCTGGTCAGATTCCCCGTGCCGTCGTATTCATACCGGGTTACGGCGCCTGCGGCATCGGTGGTTTGCGTCAGGTTCCCCTTTTCGTCATACCCGGAGGTGGTGGTGCTTCCCTGGGGATCGGTGACGGTGGTCACTTGGCCGAAGCCGTTGTAGGTGTAGCTGGTGGTTTGGCCCAGAGGATCGGTGCTTGAGGTCATGTTGCCGAAGGCGTCGTAGGTGTAGCTGGTTACGGCGCCGTCCGGGCCGGTGGTGGA
>CAZPGZ010000094.1:0-1400 GCA_964586075.1 uncultured Nitrospiraceae bacterium
GAACACGCCGACCGGGATGTTGATGTAGAAGATCCAGCGCCAGCTCATGTTGTCCGTGATCCATCCGCCGAGGGTCGGTCCCACCACCGGGCCGAACATGGCCCCGATGCCGAAGATCGCCATGGCCATTCCCTGCTGGTGCGGGGGGAATGTTTCCATAAGTATGGCCTGGCTGATGGGTATGAGAGCGCCGCCGGCGGCGCCTTGGATCACCCTGAAGAATATGAGGGCGCCCAGGTTCGGGGCTGCCCCGCAGAGGAATGATGAAAGCGTGAAGAGGATTATGCAGGTGATGAGGAAACGCTTGCGGCCGAACAGGCGCGCCAGCCATCCGGTCATGGGGAGGATGACGGCGTTGCTCACCAGGTAGGAGGTGATCACCCAGGTGACCTCGTCCGTGCCGGCATTGAGGCTTCCCTGCATGTGGGGGAGCGCCACGTTGGCCACCGAAGTGTCGACGATCTCCATGAATGTGGGGATCATGACGGTTATGGTGATCAGCCACTTGCTGATGTTTCTGGCATTGTTTTCCATGGGAGCCCGGATTGCACGGGCAACCGTTCCGGTTGCCCGTTTTCATGGTTTCGCAGCCCGGCAGGACGGGCATGTCAACGGGAAAGAGCGAGACTGTTTATCGGAACGGGTCCATGAGTATGTCGCCCAGCTTTCTTCCTGTCAATACGGTGGGGACCACGCTCATGCCGACCCGCAGCAGGTGATCAGGGTCGCTGCTTGAATCGATGACGATCTTCACCGGTATCCGCTGTACCACCTTGACGTAGTTGCCCGTGGCGTTCTCCGGCGGCAGGAGGGAAAATGAAGCGCCGGTTCCGGCCATGATGCTGTCCACTTTTCCTTTGAAGGTCTTTCCGGGGTAGGTGTCAACTTCGAATTCCACTTTCTGCCCCGGCCTCACGTGGGTCAGCTGGCTTTCCTTGTAATTGGCGGTGATCCACGTGTTATTCAGCTCCACCAGCGCCATCAGGGGCTGGCCTGCCTGGATGTTGTTGCCGGCTTCCACCGATTTCTTGGTGATGTAGCCGTCAGCCGGGGCAATGATCCTGGTGAAGGAGAGATTGCGCCTGCTTTCTTCCAGCTCGGCCTTCTTCCGGGCGATCTGCGCGTCTTTCCCGCCGTTGCCGGCAAGGCCCAGAAGCGCCAGTGCCCTGCGCACCGACCCCTCGGTTTCCAGGAGCCTGGACGCGGCGACCTTGCGGGCGGTTTCCAGCTTGTCCAACTGGTCTTTCGGGATGACCTCCCGCTTGTACAGCGCCCTGCCCCGCGCCAGGTCCAGTTCGGCCTGCTCGAGCCTTGCCCGGTCCGAGTTCACAGCGGCCCGGGCCGCATCCACCTGGGCATAGGTGCTGGCCGTCTCGTTCCTGGCCAGATCCAGCTGCGCG
>CAZPGZ010000095.1:0-1307 GCA_964586075.1 uncultured Nitrospiraceae bacterium
TGCCCTCTTGCCGAATGGTTTTTATACTTTATGCGCCTACTATTATTTAGGCGCATTATGAAACCTACTCGAAGAATCAAATTGAAAAATGGGATCGAATATTGGTATGAAGAGACGCCCTACTATGACAAGGAGAAAAAACAGATCCGACATAAATCAAAATATTTAGGAAGAAATGTAGACGGTCAGCCTGTTCGGATGCGTTCAGCACCAGACGAGCTCAAGGCAAAGACGAAGACGAAGAAAACAGCGCCAATCAAGTCATCATTTGATTATGGTTCCATATTCGTTCTCCAGTCAATTATGAAAGAGCTTAATCTAGATCGCTTTCTTGAGGCCTTGCTGCCCCCTTTGGAGGTGTCCATGGTTCGTGCACTGGCATTCAACCGGATTATACGTCCTACGGCAATGAAGAATGTTGAATCTTGGTATGAAGGAACCACTCTTGCTCTTGAATCCCCGCAAATTGATCTCGCCGGCCAGCGAGTAAGTGAGCTTCTCGGTCGATTGGGTGAAAGCAATATCCCAGACAGGTTCATGTCCCAGCTTATCAAAGGAACCGGCACGAAAAGCACCCTCATTTACGATATTACGAGCCTATCAAGTTATTCTCAACTCATCAACCTTCTCGAGTATGGATACAATCGTGACGGAGAACCTCTTCCGCAAATTAATCTGTCCCTGATCCTGGATAAAGACAAAGGGATACCTGTGATGTACGACATCTTTCCAGGTAGTATTTCTGATGTCAGTACGCTTTCCGGAACTCTAAAAAAAATCAAAGCACATGATATCCAAAACTATGTCGCTGTAATGGACCGAGGATTCTTCAGCTTGAGCAATCTCCAAGAGTTGATGCGCGAAAACATTTCATTTATTATGGCCGCCAAATTGCAGTTGAATGATCTGAAGCAGTTGATGACTGAAGCGCAGAAAGACATCGATAATGCAAAATATCTTCAAAAATTTAAAAATGAACCAATTTTTGCTAAACCAATCACATATAATATTGACTCCATTAAAATCCAAGGATACGTGTATTATGATCCTAAACTCGAACAAACCGAGAGGCGGACCCTTCTAAACAGGTTATATGATATTCACGAAGAATTGCTCAAGGTGCGCTTGAATAAGAACAGCAACCCCTACGCAGTTTTCAAAGATAAAGTGCAAGGATTTGGAAACTTCTTTGATTGCCATGTGATCGATAATCGCTTTGATGTTGAGATCAAACAAAATGCAGTCACTCAAAGAATAAACAAAATGGGTAAGTATATCTTGTTTTATTCTGGGGACTTCGACTGGAT
>CAZPGZ010000096.1:0-1301 GCA_964586075.1 uncultured Nitrospiraceae bacterium
CGTCTTGCTCGATAGCTGACGTTTACTCCGGGTGCAAACCGAAGGAGCAAATCTGTTTAGGGTTGTCCGAAGCCTGCCCACCATGGTTTGTGGTCCCAAGGTTATCATCAAATGATGAGCAGGCATCCGACAACCCTTAACAATTGGGGACCATGATGCTCTCTGGTTTATCGGAGAAAAGATTGTCATTTAGCCATATCAACCGATGAATTTGTCATTGGCATCAGTCACTTTGCAATAACGCTGCACCGCATCCCGAATTTTTCCCAACCGATCGAGCTGTTGCCGGATATGAGCAAACTCGGTTTCCAGTTCTTCGACTAATTCCGTCTCCCAGGCGGGGTCGTTCTTCAGAAGGTTACCGAGCGGATAACGATAGCCACGGCCTTTCTTAACGTACTGTGCAATGGGCTTGGTTTGACCGTTTTGTCGCAACGTGGCCATGCGGTACCACTCAATGCTGAAAGCGCGTTGACTTTCCCGGCAGCGGATGCGGACGCCAATTCGGCCTGATTCGCTTTTGCTGTGTTTCTGACGCTGGCTTTTCATTTGGCGCCAATAATCGTCGACCAACACTTTGGCTTGGGCCTGGAGATGATCGCACCGGGTTTCGATCCAATGCAGCAGGTCTTGTTCGGTGAGAGTGGACTGTGCGTTGACAGGATGTTCGCTGGACATGAATTTTCCTAATACTTAACTGTAGGGATAGACATGGACAATGCCTAACGGGGTTTTCTGTTCATTGCGAGCCTTGGAAAGCACCTTAGTGCATAGGTTTTGCACCTTAAATGCCTACCGCAGTAGGCATATCACAGTCATTTTCTGGATGGTTCATTTAGGCATTGCCTTGGCAAAACGGCGTCATTCATGCCTACCTGGGAAATAACGTCGGATTTCGGGCGGATTACCGTTGCCACGTTTCCCTACTAGCGTAGGCAAATCGAAAGTCGATTTCCTATTGGGGATTTACGGGGCATCGCCCGTTCGCAAAAACGCCAGCATTTTAGGCAGCCGATATGGAATAACGATTGCAGTTGACGCCGAATTCGCGATCGTCTGCCGTGACGGTCGTGATCTGCGATCGCATTTCGAACTATCTTGCAGCTGATGGCGTTTTCGTCGTCAGCTGCAAAAGTCGCTGGGAAAATCTGACGGACAATGGCGCGATGAACCGAAACGCCATTTCTTTACCGATCATCATGAGTTTGTGTCTCAAAGCCTCGCTGGCGACGGGTAACGACAGCGCGCCCGAGGTTTCCTATTTCGCCGACAAACAACGCGGCTGGTTTTGGTATGAGGTG
>CAZPGZ010000097.1:0-1272 GCA_964586075.1 uncultured Nitrospiraceae bacterium
GCCTCAGCCGAGGATCGCCTTGAGGTCGGCGTCCGGGGTGGAGATGGGGGCGATGTTGAAGTTCTCCACCAGGAAGTTGAGCACGTTGGGGGTGACGAAGGCCGGGAGGCTCGGTCCCAGTTTGATGTTCTTGATGCCCAGGTGGAGCAGGGTCAGCAGGATCACCACCGCCTTCTGCTCGTACCAGGAGAGGATCAGGGACAGGGGCAGGTCGTTTACCCCGCACTCGAAGGCGCCCGCCAGGGCCACGGCGATCTGGATCGCCGAGTAGGCGTCGTTGCACTGGCCCACGTCCAGCAGCCTCGGAATCCCGCCGATGTCGCCGAAGTCGAGCTTGTTGAACCGGTACTTGCCGCAGGCAAGGGTCAGGATGACGCAGTCACTCGGTACCTTCTCGGCGAATTCGGTGTAGTAGTTCCTCCCGCTCTTGGCCCCGTCGCAGCCGCCGATGAGGAAGAAGTGCTTCACCGCTCCCCCCTTGACCGCCGCGATCACCGTGTCCGCCACCCCCAGCACCGCGTTGTGGCCGAAGCCCACCAGGATCTCCTTGCCCGGATTCTCCTGGAAGCCGGGCAGCGACAGCGCCTTCTCGATGGCAGCGGAGAAGTCCCAGCCGTCGATGTGCTTCACGCCGGGCCAGGCCACCAGCCCCCAGGTGAACAGACGGTCTACGTAGCTGTCGGCCGGCTTCTGGATGCAGTTGGTGTTGAAGATGATGGCCCCGGGGAAGTCGGGCAGCTCCTTGTGCTGGTCCTGCCACGCCCCGCCGAAGTTCCCCGCAAGATGCGCGTACTTCTTCAGGCCGGGATAGCCGTGGGCCGGCAGCATCTCGCCGTGGGTGTAGATGTTGATTCCCTTCCCTTCGGTCTGCTTCAGGAGCGCCTCCAGCATGGGGAGGTCGTGGCCCGAGACCAGGATCGCCTTGCCCGCTTTCGTGCCCAGGTTGACCTTCGTCGGTACCGGGTGGCCGAACCGCTCCACGTGCCCCTCGTTCAGCATCCCCATGACCTTGAGGTTCATCCTGCCGCACTCCATGGACAGACCCACGAAGTCCATGAGCCCGAGACCGGGATCCGTCGTGGCCGCCAGGGCCTTGTGGAAGAAGGCGTAGACTTCTTCGTCGTGCTTGCCCAGAATCCGGCAGTGGTCGGCATAGGCGGCCATCCCCTTGAGACCATAGATCAGGATCTCGATGGCCGAACGGATGTCGGCGTCCTCGTGGAAGGCCATGATGCCGTACTGCTCTCCCTGCTTCACCAGGTCCGCTGCCGG
>CAZPGZ010000098.1:0-1264 GCA_964586075.1 uncultured Nitrospiraceae bacterium
GGTAATGTGGCAAAAAATGGTTGGTGATTTAATGATATTACATTAATAACTTTGTCAAGTAAAGTTGAAGAGGAAACAGGCTCTGCTGAGGAGCAACCTGCTAGCAATAAACTTTACGGTTGCACTGCAAAAAAGAGGGGTTAATAAGCCCCTCTTTTTTATGTATGCAGGTAACCTATTATGGCTAAGAAAACCTTTTAATTTCTTTGTTTCTAAAGTATAAGTACCATTTAATAAAGCATTTACGGTGGTTTTCTGTAAGCCCCCTATGTATTGACAAATTATCTTTCAAATGACCAAAGAAAGACTCCAATCCATTTGTATTGCTCGGGATGGAATTATTATCCAAATAATGAAACATGTCTGGCAAAGCACGCTTAATCGTAACAAAAGCTCTTCTGACCATCCTATGTTTATACCATGTTCTTCCAGTGCTAGGATTTAATACCTTTTCATTTACAAAGTCTTTATATTGTTCATACCACTTTATCAAGTTTACTACCCAATAGCCCCATTGCGTTCTGTCTTTAATCAGATGAATATTTTTAATTAGTTCAAGTAAATCATTCCCCGCTTGGCTTTTAGGTTTATGTGTGAGCCAAATCTTGCACATACGTTGAATATGGACTATACATCTCTGTATTATTATATTCTTATCTGCTCGTTTAATTGCTTTAAGAATTGATGGATGTCCATCACAAGTGATGCTCTCTATTTTTAACCCTAACAAGTTTAAATTCTTCAGGTCTTCAAATATCTCTTCAAACCATTCCCCATCTGTTAATCGATACAATTGGGTGTATTTTAGAGTATTATCCCGATATAAAACCAGACATATGTTATTAGAAAAATATGTCCCATCTACTAATAAGTTTACCGGAGTTGATAGCCGTATATCCCAAATTGGAAAAGACTCAAGTTTTTCATAAAAGTAATTTTGGAGATTTCTCTTACTGTACCCACTCTCTTTAACTAATTGCTCAAGAGTTCTTTTGCCTAAAATCCAATGCTCAAACCATATGAATCGATTATTATTGCTTACTCCTTTGTTTGACCATGTGTTTAATGCTCCGCATTGTTTGCATTTAAATCGCTGTTTCCCATTCCTTTTTCCCCATTTTATGGTTTGAGAACTTCTACATACCCAACATTTTTTTTATTCATAATTGTGAAAAATTGAAAACGGTTTCAATTTATTAAATTAAAACCGTTTTCTAATGCGGATTTTGGTTATATTTTACCAACCATTTTTTGCCACTATACC
>CAZPGZ010000099.1:0-1193 GCA_964586075.1 uncultured Nitrospiraceae bacterium
CTCGGCTCCCGACCCCCCTAAGAACCGGACTTGAAACTTTCGCTTCATCCGGCTCGGGCATTCTCAAAGGACGCCCTTATTGGACGCCCCGGCTCTGTTACCTCTGTTTGCGGCGGTCAAGGCCAGATGCTCGCGGGCCGAATGGCCCTTGAGATATCTCGACTCCTTGTCGCGTCGGCGCCGTGCATAGTATCTGCCGTTTTCGGCGAGATACGGATTGGCGTCGGCCTTGACCTTGATGTGTCGCTTGATGCCAAGAAATTTAAGGCGCACTACCCGGTAGTGGCGCAGTTTGCCCTTGACGGTTTTCGCGGTGGCCGTAAACTCCCGTGCGTATCCGGAAACTTGCCAGTAATGGCGATGCAGCCATTTCCGGGGTTTCTTCGGGTGTCTCCGGCGCACCATCCGCCAGAGTTGTTCCTTGACATATTTATCGACATCTACAAAAGCATCCCATGCCACCACATGGCGGTGGTAGTTCCCCCAGCCCCGAAGCGTCTCATTGAGCTTCCTGACCAGGACCGGCATTGGCGCGCTGACGTGTCTGCGGATCAGTGTTCCCACCTTTCGCTTGAGGGCGAGGACTCCCTCCTTGGCCGGGGTGATGTGCAGTACATTACCGGTCTTGCGATAGGTCTGCCCGAGGAACGTGAATCCTTCTTTGATGTGCGTGATTGCGGTCTTTTCCGGTGAGAGCGAAAGACCGCGCTCGGCCAGGAACTCTTCAATCGCCGGCCTGATTGACCGCTCAAGGATACGGCGTGATTTGCCGGTCACGATGAAGTCATCAGCGTAGCGAATGAAGTTGACACGACACCTTCGGGGGACTGCCGAACGAATGACTCGCTCCAACCCGTCCAGGGTCATGTTCGCCAGGGTGGGGCTTATTATCCCACCCTGCGGGGTTCCCTTGTGCGAGGGGTACAGGAGGCCATCTTCCATGTACCCCGCCGCAAGCCACTTGCGAAGAACTTCACGGTCCAGGGGGATGTTTCCCAACAGCCAGTCATGGCAGATGTTGTCGTAACAGCCCTTGATATCCGCTTCAAATACCCATGGTGCCGAGTTCGGTTTGCTGAGCGCGTTAAAAGCCGCCGCAGTGGCATCGGCGCACCGTCGGCCTTCCCGGAACCCGTAAGAGTTGCCGTCGGCCGTGGTTTCCGCTACCGGCGCCAGCGCCAGCTTATACAGCG
>CAZPGZ010000100.1:0-1124 GCA_964586075.1 uncultured Nitrospiraceae bacterium
ATACCAATTGTGTTTGAAAAGATCATAAATTATTCAAATACACCAGTCAGGGCGTCACGAATCCACGCCCACCCTGCCAGCCGTCGAATGCGTTCTGGAGACGCATTCAAGTCGTTGAGCGCTCGTTCGACCGCCTCTCGTTTGGCTTCGAGTGTCCCGTACACGACGCCTTCAATCTGGCTGCGCAGCCATTCGAACACCCGTTCGGCCGGGTTCAGTTCCGGCGAATACGCCGGTTGTTCGATGCGCTGCACGGGAATCGCCTCATAGACCGTTCCCCCATGCCCTCGCGCCCGATCCCAGACCACTGCCGACAGCCCCTGGTCGCCCCACTGTGCCACCACGCCCGCCAACGCCTGACTCGTCATGCCTGACGTCCAGTCCCACCACAGACGACCGGTCAGCCCATTCACGGCCAAGACGAGATACTGCCACTGGTACGCATATTCCACGGCTTGCACGACCTTCACGCCGACCGATGCCCACACGCGGCGCGTCTGACCGATCAACCCGACGCGCATCTCATCCGCCCACGCCAGCCCCTGATACGTCGTCAGCCCGACGGCGTCGAGCGCGGCGCGAAGCCCTTTTTTTTCCACGCCGTCTGGTCGGCGACCGACGCCTTCGGATTCTGCGGACGCGGGACCTTTTTCTTCAATCGCAGTCGGAGAAACACCTCTCGCATCCCGCCAGAGGTATACACCACCCCATACTGCTCGCGCACCCACTGGATGGCGTCCCATCGCGTCCGAAACGCCCCGGTATCCGCCTGCGCTTTCAGGGCGTTCATCTGTTCACCCGTGAGTTTCGCTGGCGCGCCGCCACCTTGTCGGCGGCGAGTGACGTCTTCCAGCCCGCCCTGCCGATACCAGGCGACCCACGTCTGCACCGTCCGATAGGCCACGCCGATCAGCGTCGCCACCTCCTGAAGCGGTCGGCCGCCTCGCAACAGCCACAACGCGTGGTATCGGGTACGAAGATGCGGATCGGTCGCCTGGTGATACGCATGAAAGAGTTCATCGCTGTTATGCTGCCAATCGCAGCGCCATGGTCGTCCCATTCTCCTGACCTCCTGGATCACAGAAGGCCAGGGCGATGCTGTCATGTCAAGGGAATTTATGATC